>NZ_CAMZMV010000002.1:0-550322 GCF_947311855.1 Halobacillus sp. Cin3
GCATGTATTAGGCACGCCGCCAGCGTTCGTCCTGAGCCAGGATCAAACTCTCCATAAAAGTAGTTTGACTTGCTCATCTGCACACCGAATGTGCTTTGTTTCAAATTCCTTCAGTAAAGAAGAAATGTTTTGACGTACTGGTTGGTTCGTTCAGTTTTCAAAGATCAAATACTGCCTTGTGCGACAGTAATCAAATTCTAGCACAACTACTCTCATTTCGTCAATAGCATTTACTAGATTTTGTTGAAACTTTTATGTTGATGTTACTTTCTCTGAAGCAACGTTTACTATATTACATGTTTCACACCGTTACGTCAATAGAATGATAGATATCTTTATCAACTTTTTATATTCTGCTACTATCATGGTTTTCTTATATGGATATGATCCGGACAATTAAAAAAATGAGCCTCTTCTATAATCGAAGAGGCTCATTCAGGCTGCAAGTAATAGACGGCCTTTCTTTTTTTCTTTCTGATGATACGTGCGGCCATCCGAGCGGCCCGTTTATTGTCGGAAATGACTAAGATATCTTTTGTGCAGTCAAACCGTTCCTTTAAAGCCCGGGGCAAATAATTCAATGGAATGTTCTCGGCTCCAGGATAGGGGGAGCGGTGGGCGATGATGTAATCCCTGATATCAATCACACAGACGTTATCCCCTGAATAAGACTGTTCGAAATAAGACTTCAGAGATGATCTCCGATTATAGTAGAACAAGGTGGTCAGGAATATTATTATGGCCGACCCATATACGAATTCCATTGATCTCACAACCCTTTCAGGATTAAAAGACGAGTTCTCCGTCCCATTTCAACATGCCGCCTTCCATATTCGATACATTGGAGAAGCCCTTTTCCTTCATAAATTCTGATGCGTTCATGCTTCTGCGGCCGGAGCGGCAGACCATCACATAGGATTCATCTTTTGGAAGCTGATCTACAGACTGCGGGATGTCGCTTAGTTTAATGTGTCTGGCACCAGGAATCATACCTTGAGCCACTTCGTCATCTTCCCTCACATCTATGACTTTAATATCTTCATTATTGTCCAGTTTGTTTTCGACTTCCTGTGGTGTTATTTCTTTAATTTCGTTCACGATAACCCCTCCAATTGTATTGATCCATGTTCATTTTAATTCATCATATTTCAAAGTCAAGACATCTGTTCAAGAGGTGGTTTCCTGCATAAAAAGAGTGCCACAGGCAATTTACCCAGCGGCACTCTTTCTAAAACGATCAGTTGGCTACAATATTCACAAGTTTTCCAGGGACTGCAATGACTTTTCGAACCGTTTTTCCGTTCAGCCATTCCTGAACGTCCTCATTTTCCAGCGCCTGCTTTTCAAGATCCTCTTTGGAGGCCTCCACAGGCACCATCATTTTCGCTCTTACTTTACCCATGACCTGAACGACAATCTCTACCTCATCTTCGACAAGTTTGGATTCATTGAAAGAAGGCCAAGGCTGATAAGTGATGGTTTCCTCATGTCCAAGCTTTTCCCATAGTTCTTCTGCAACGTGAGGAGCAACAGGGGAAAGCAGCTGTACAAATCCTTCCGCATAGGCTTTTGGAATCGTATCGGCCTTATAGGCTTCATTAATGAAGACCATCATCTGTGAAATGCCTGTATTGAAACGCAGTTCCTCAAAGTTTTCCGTCACTTTTTTCACCGTCTCATGGTAGACCTTCTCCAAGGGATGGCCGGATTGTTCCGGTTGAATTGAGCTTGACAGCTCACCATCCGGCATGAACAACCTCCATACACGATCAAGGAAACGACGGGCGCCGTCAAGACCGTTTGTCGACCAGGCAATAGATGCTTCCAATGGGCCCATGAACATTTCATAAAGGCGCAGGGTATCGGCCCCGTGTGAATAGACGATATCATCAGGGTTCACGACGTTCCCTTTGGATTTACTCATTTTCTCGTTATTCTCTCCGAGAATCATCCCCTGGTTGAACAGTTTTTGGAATGGTTCTTTTGTTGGAACGACACCTGCATCATATAGAACCTTGTGCCAGAAACGGGCATAAAGAAGGTGAAGAACGGCATGTTCAGCCCCACCGATATATACGTCGACAGGAAGCCACTTCTTCAAGGCTTCATAATCTGCAAATGTTTCTGAATTAGTCGGATCAATATAACGAAGGTAATACCAGCAGCTTCCTGCCCACTGCGGCATAGTGTTTGTTTCTCTGCGGCCCTTCATCCCTGTTTCAGGGTCCACAACGTTTACCCAGTCATCAATATTAGCCAGCGGTGACTCCCCGGTCCCTGATGGTTTGATTTCTGTTGTTTTCGGCAGTTCAATAGGAAGATCCGCTTCTTTTACCGGTGTGATGGATCCGTCTTCCCAGTGGATGACAGGAATCGGCTCTCCCCAGTAACGCTGGCGGCTGAACAACCAGTCACGCAGACGGTATGTCGTTTGCTTCTGTCCCCGGCTGTTATCCTCCAGCCATTGTATGGCTTTTTGGATGGCTTCTTCTTTTTGGAGGCCGTCAAGGAAGCCGGAATTGATGTGGGGTCCGTCTTCTGTATAAGCCGTTTCCTCTACATTCCCGCCTTCAACAACGGGGATGATAGGCAGACCGAAAGCCTGGGCGAATTCATAATCCCGCTCATCATGAGCCGGGACCGCCATGATTGCTCCGCTTCCATAGCTCATAAGCACGTAGTCCGCCACCCATACCGGAAGTTTTTCACCATTGATCGGGTTGACGGCATAGGCTCCGGTAAATACTCCGGTTTTATCCTTCGCTAAATCTGTCCGCTCAAGGTCGCTCTTGTTTTTCGCTTTTTCAATATAAGTGCCTACTGCTTCTTTTTGTTCACTTGTTACGATTTCATCGACTAATGGGTGCTCAGGTGCAAGAACCGCGTAAGTGGCCCCGAACAATGTATCCGGACGCGTTGTAAATACATCAAAGGTAAGCTCTGTACCGTCCAGCGCAAAGGTGACTTCCGCCCCTTCGGATTTACCGATCCAGTTGCGCTGCATATCTTTAATGCTTTCCGGCCAGTCCAGCTCTTCCAGATCATCCAGAAGACGATCCGCATAAGCCGTGATTTTAAGCATCCATTGTTTCATCGGCCGGCGCTCAACAGGGTGACCTCCACGCTCACTCTTTCCATCAATGACTTCTTCATTGGCCAGAACCGTACCCAGGGCAGGGCACCAGTTTACAGCGACTTCATCGATATAGGCGAGCCCTTTTTCATAAAGCTTCAGGAAGATCCACTGTGTCCACTTATAGTAATCAGGGTCTGTTGTATTGACTTCACGGTCCCAGTCATAGGAAAAACCCAGCTCCTGGATTTGACGACGGAAGTTATCAATATTCTGCTTTGTGAATTCTTCCGGATCATTTCCTGTATCCAGTGCATACTGTTCCGCCGGAAGACCAAAGGCATCCCAGCCGATCGGATGTAGAACTTCATATCCCTGCATCCGCTTCATACGGGAAAGAATGTCTGTTGCCGTGTAACCTTCCGGGTGCCCGACGTGCAGACCTGCTCCGGACGGATACGGGAACATATCCAATGCGTAAAATTTCTGTTTGTCTGAATGACTGTCTGTTTTAAACGTTTTTTCGTTCAACCAATGATTCTGCCACTTTTTCTCTATCGTTTTATGATCAAAAGCCACTTCATTTCCTCCTTTATCTCTCTTTAAAAAAATATAAAAAAGCCCCTCATCCCAAATGGGACGAGAGGCTTGATTCCCGCGGTACCACCCAAATTAACACAACTTATGTGTTCAACTCGACATCTGTAACGGCGATGAAACCGGCAGAAGCTACTCTTCGTTCACTTCTGCGACATCCAAGGCGAGTTCAGGACAATTAAGGACAGCTTCCACCAGCCGCTGCCTCTCTGGTACTTAATCAGAACCTTACTACTCCTTTTCAACGTCATCATATATATTCGTATCTTAATGAAAGGGCAGTCCTTTGTCAAGCGCTCCTCTTATCACCCAGCCATTCATGCTACAATAGGGTGAAATCTATTGTTTGGAGGCACAGCATGATTTTAAATAAAATACTGGAGCAGGCTCACGCTCTTATGAAAAAGGCTGTTCATGAAGGCGGCGCTGTCATTGACGGGACGTGCGGCAACGGTCATGACACCTTATTCTTATCCAACCTCGTCGGAAACGATGGTCACGTCTATGCTTTTGATATCCAGGAACAGGCCGTTGAAAATACCAGGGCACGTTTGAAAGAGCACGAAGTACTGGAAAGGGCCACGGTCATTCATGACTCTCATACGCACATTGAGAAGCACCTGCAGGAGGAGCATAAAGGCATGATCCAGGCGGCTATCTACAATCTTGGATATCTGCCGGGCAGTGATAAAAGCATCATCACAAAACCGAATGACACCATTACTTCCATCCAAAACGTCTTGAAATCCTTAAAAAAAGGAGGCCTTGTCGTCCTCGTCGTCTATCACGGACACCCGGGAGGAAAAGAGGAAAAGGAAGCCGTCCTCCGTTATGTCTCCTCACTGGACCATAAGGACTATGAAGTTCTCAACTACAGCTTCATCAACAAGGATCGGACCCCTCCCTTTATTATCGCCATCGAGAAAAACGTATAAAACAAGCCTGGCAGTTTTAACCCCTGCCAGGCTTTAATTTATGGTACATTTTCGTATTGAAATAAAAGAACGCCGTCTTCCGGCCGCTGATTTTCAGCATATCCTTTACAAAGCTCTTTGCATTGGACAACCGCCCGACTTTCCTGTCAGCCAGATACATCCCAACAAGGCCTTTATGGATCATTTGATGAAAGGCCCGGTCCGGAAGCTTCTGAACCTCTTCATCCGTCCTGCGCACAAAGTATTCAAATCTCCCTTTCATCTGTTCCTGATGGTCATAATAGGAACAGAAATTGAGATCTCCTTCCCGTTCATCCTCTTCCTGATCAATATAATAGTCAAGCAGAATATGAAGCCCCTGCATAAACGGAAAATAACTGTCCTCCACATTACGGGCGAGATCCTCATCCATTTTGTTCCCCAGCGCATAGGAAACCAGGCAGAAAATGCCCAAGGTGGAGCCGGTACAGGCGGAAAATTCATACCATTTCAATTCCGGCCAGTCGGTCTGGTGATGTTCGAACCACTGCTGTAGTCTCGGAATCCTTTCCTCTTCGATCACGTGCTTATGTACCTGAAGGTCGCAGTACAAACGCCCAAGCTTCAGTGCCCGCCCATGGACAATCTGATAATTATCAGCCTGACCCAGCACATCCTGACAGGTTTTCACAAGCTCATGAAGATACCCGCCGTCATCCTTCTCTTCCCTGTATTTATAATAGTCACGGCACGGATTTCCCGGGGTTAATGCATCAGCCATCGACAAGTGGAGCCTTTCAAAATCATCAGGATCCATGGAGGTGCTCCGGTCACATAAATTATCGAGATAATCACTGATCGTCTGGTAAGCGACAATAAAACGGACAGCAAGATCCGGGCGGTCACCGGAAAGCACGGAATAAATCGCCCCACCTTCGCAATGAAAGGTCTTATCCTTGATACTGGCCTCGGCCTGTGCTCTTAATTCTTCATTAGGGATGCGGGAGGCAGCATCTTTCCAATAGGCTAGTTCTTTATGTACTCGCGGAAACACATTCCGATACACTTCATAAAGCAGATGGACAGCATTGCTTGGAACGGACTCCTTCAAGGGTGGACACTCCTAACGTTCATTTATTATGTTGCTCAAAAAAGACTGTGTATAGTGATAGACCTGGTCATTTTCCGGCTCATTGAAAATTTCATGATAAAGGCCCGGCCACAGCTTATAACTTTTTTCACTGGTATCAACATGATTGAACCATTCTTTCGTGCGTGCCGGATCCACTAAAAGGTCTTCCTCTGCCTGCATCACTAAGAGAGGAACATCAGGAAAACGATTGACTTGTTGAAACGCCCGGCTTCCCGCCTTTTGAAACTCACGGTACCACCGCACCGATACTTTATCAATGACAAGAGGATCCTGACGGAATTCTTCAACCTTGATTTGGTTTCTAGTTACATTTTCGGGATTCTGTCCCGCTTTCATACGCAGCGAAGGTGTAAAAACATTCATTAGATATGATAAAGCTTCCAGCGGCCGGGCCGTTTTATTCCGGATCTGTACAGCTGGAGAAGACAAAATCACACCATCCAGCTGGGGCTGCTTTTCCTCCATAAAACGAATCACAGCCAGTCCACCCATGCTGTGGCCGAGAAGGAATATCTTTTTATCCGGATCCGCCTGCTCATACCAGCTTTGAATGGTTTCAACGTAATCACCAAACGAACGAATATGACCTTTCTTCCCATCGGACAACCCCTGTCCCGGCAGGTCTCCATAAATCACTGAAAAACCGTCCTGACGGAAACGATCGGCAAGTTCCTTATACCTTCCCTTATGCTCAAAAGCGCCATGGACGAGAATGATCGTTGCGCGATCACGGGTCGATTCCAGTTTTTCCACAGCCGATCCCTCTTTTCATTTGATATACTGATGTTATTCATATTATAAGGGGGCTTCGTATGATTTGCGAATATAAAGGGAAACAACCTCTCATCCACCCATCAGCTTTTACAGCAGAAGATGCCGTCATTACCGGGGATGTTGTCATAGAAGAGAACGCAAGCATCTGGTTTAAGACGGTCATCCGCGGCGATGTCTCATCGGTACATATCGGTAAAAACACAAATGTCCAGGATCTGAGTATGCTGCACCAAAGCCCTGACCAGCCTCTCATACTGGAAGACGGCGTTACGGTCGGGCATCAGGTTACCCTGCATTCTGCACACGTTAAACACGACGCTCTGATCGGTATGGGATCCATGATTCTTGATGGCGCTGTCATAGGGGAGCGGGCCTTTATCGGAGCAGGAAGCCTTGTTCCGCCCGGAAAAGAAATCCCTCCGGATACACTGGCCTTCGGGCGTCCGGCCAAGGTGATCCGTTCCTTAACAGAAGAGGATTACAAAGAAATGGACCGGATCCGGAAATCGTATGTCGCAAAAGGGCAGTACTATAAAAACCTTCGGGGCTGATAGACAAAAAAACATGTCATTCAGCAGGGGTGTCCACAAATCGCATTGATGTAGTCATCCAACGCTTTTCAGCTGGATGCCTGCATGAATAGAAGACAGGCGGAGGGAAATGGATACAATCTCTCAGGAAGAACAAGGGATGGCCGTATCGTAGATTGAAAGACCAATACGTACTCTACCTTTTGTACACTCGTGAAAATAGAAAAAGCTGCTTCCTCCAACAAGGAAACAGCTTTTTTTTATTGAAAACGACCACTGAGCTCTTCCGCTTTATCCGTACGTTCCCATGGAAACTCAACATCTGTCCGGCCAAAGTGGCCGTAGGCAGACGTATCACGGTAAATAGGCTTACGAAGATCGAGCATTTTAATGATTCCAGCAGGACGGAGATCAAACAAGTCACGCACAGCGTCCACCAGCTTTTCTTCCGACACTTTGCCGGACCCGCTGGTATTGATGGAAATGGAAACCGGCTGAGCCACCCCGATCGCATAGGCGAGCTGGACTTCCACCGTATCCGCAAGACCTGCGGCTACGATGTTTTTCGCAACATAACGAGCTGCGTATGCAGCGGAACGGTCCACTTTGGTCGCATCCTTCCCACTGAAGGCACCACCACCGTGACGCGCATATCCACCGTACGTATCTACGATGATCTTACGTCCTGTTAAACCGGCATCCCCTTGAGGACCGCCGATTACAAAACGCCCGGTCGGATTGATAAAGTATTTGGTTTCATCATCAATATAGCCTTCCGGTACAACCGGCCCGATCACCTGCTCTTTCAAATCCTTCTGGATCTGTTCGAGCGTGACCTCTTCAGCGTGCTGAGTCGAAATAACAATCGTATCCACGCGGACCGGATGATCATTTTCATCATATTCAATCGTTACCTGCGTCTTGCCATCAGGACGAAGATAATCGAGTGTTCCGTCTTTGCGGACATCAGAAAGACGCTTGGAGAGTTTGTGGGCAAGAGAAATAGGCAGCGGCATCAGTTCAGGTGTTTCATTGTTGGCAAACCCGAACATCAATCCCTGGTCACCAGCACCGATGGCTTCTATTTCATCATCGCTCATTTTCCCTTCACGGGATTCAAGCGCAACATCCACCCCACCCGCAATATCCGGGGACTGCTCATCAATAGCCGTCAAAACGGCACATGTATCTGCATCAAAGCCGTATTTTGCTCGTGTATATCCAATATCTTTAATCGTCTGGCGCACGATTGATGGAATATCAACATAGGTATTCGTACTGATTTCACCGGAAACCAGGACAAGTCCCGTAGTTACTGTTGTCTCACATGCCACCCTTGCATTCGGGTCGTTTTTTAAAATTTCATCTAAAATAGCATCAGAAATAGCGTCACAGATTTTGTCCGGATGACCTTCTGTCACGGATTCTGATGTGAATAACCGGCGGTTCGCTGGCATTCTAAAAACTCCTCCTTCTGTAAGTACAAAGTATTAGACGGAACTCTTTACCAGTATGTGTAGAAAAACATAAGTTCATTTCATGAGTGTCACCCTGGATCCGAAAACGTTTTCGTGCACGTTCTCAGTCAGAAATAATAAACAGGCGGCAAGGCCTGGTCATGGACATTTCCTTCATATAAAAAGAAAAAACCCTTCCTATACCGAGGAAAGGGGCTGCTTCCTTTCGCTCTTATCGTCCAAGGAGCTGACTCCTTGCTTCAGGTTAGCACCATGTCCCTGAGGACGGTTGCTGGGTTTCAAAGGGCCTGTCCCTCCACCAACTCTGGATAAGAGAGTTTCCGTTCTCAGCTATCGTATCGAAAAGCGTGTTTAATGTCAATTAGATTCATCGGGTTTCGAAAAACCCTTTCCATCCAAATTCATCCTGGATAAACGTTCTGATAAAACCATCATAGGATAATAACAGCCATGAAATAGGGCAGAATTGAAAACTTTCCCACAATCCACTGAATAGTATGGACGATTAAAATAAATGTGTTATACTAATCTCACATTATTAAACTGCAAAGGCGGGACGATGCATATGAGTACAATAAACCAACTGTCAGAACTTAATCTTCTACTTTCCCAGGACCATGTCCACCACCAATTATCTGTTCCACATTTAGTGGAAAAGATCTTATACCGCAATGAAGGTACACTCACGGAAAAAGGGGCTGTTCAGGCTACGACCGGTACCTATACGGGACGCTCACCAAAGGACAAATTCATTGTCCGCGACGACGTAACCGAAGATAAAGTTGAATGGGGTGCTGTGAACCAGCCTATTGACGATGATACGTTTGTGAAATTATACCATAAAGTGCTCGATTATTTGAAAGACCGCAGGGAGTTATTCGTCTTTAAAGGATTTGCAGGAGCGGATGAGCGCTACCGCCTTCCTATGCAGGTACTTACAGAATTCGCCTGGCACAATTTATTCGCCCGCCAAATGTTCATCCGGCCGGAGGCATCCGAATTGGAGGAGCATGACACAGAGTTCACTGTCATATCTGCTCCAACCTTCAAAGCAGATCCTGACGTGGATGGCACGAATTCCGAAGCGTTCATAATGGTTTCGTTTAAACACCGCGTTGTCCTCATCGGAGGAACAGAATACGCAGGGGAAATCAAGAAGTCCATCTTCTCCGTCATGAACTACCTGCTTCCGGAAAAGAACGTCCTTCCGATGCACTGTTCGGCCAACATCGGCAAAGAAGGCGACGTTGCTCTGTTCTTCGGTCTGTCAGGCACAGGAAAAACGACTCTGTCCGCTGATCCTCAGCGCCGCCTGATCGGGGACGATGAGCACGCCTGGTCCCCCTACGGTGTCTTTAACATTGAAGGAGGATGCTATGCCAAGTGCATCAACCTGTCCAAAGAAAAAGAACCGCAGATCTATGATGCCATTCATTTTGGATCCGTTTTGGAAAACGTCGTCCTTCAGCCGGATTCACACGCACCGGATTATGACGATACGAGCCTGACGGAAAATACACGGGCTGCCTACCCACTGGATCACATTGATAATACAGTGCAGCCAAGTATTGCCGGCCATCCAAATGCCATCATTTTCTTGACAGCCGATGCCACGGGAGTCCTCCCACCGATCAGCCGTTTAACAAAAGAACAGGCAATGTACCATTTTCTAAGCGGCTATACGAGTAAACTGGCTGGCACAGAGAGAGGGATTACCAAGCCGGAAGCTACTTTCTCCGCCTGCTTCGGTTCCCCTTTCCTTCCGCTTGCTCCATCAGCATATGCAGAGATGCTCGGAGAGAAAATAGACCAGTTCAATACGGACGTCTTCCTTGTCAATACAGGCTGGTCAGGGGGAGCCTACGGAGAAGGCGAGCGTATCAAACTGAGTTACACACGTTCCATGATCCATGCAGCTCTGGAAGGTGAACTGAGTTCTGCCGAAACTTATAAAGACCCTGTGTTCGGGCTTCACATCCCGACCCACTGCCCGGGAGTACCGGACGAAGTCTTATTTCCGAGAAAAACGTGGAACAATCCGGCCGCTTATGATGAGAGTGCCAAGGAACTTGCCGAGAAGTTTCATGCCAACTTCAAAAAGTTCACATACGCCAGTGATAAAATCAAGCAGGCCGGCCCGACCCACCACACAAACTAAATACAAAAAATCCGCCGTTATCCAACGGCGGATTTTTTCTGTTCAGCGGTGTTCCAGCCGCTTTAAACATTCCGGAAGAACCTCATCCTTCATCATGAAGCTGAACCGGTCGTTATTTTTCAAGTTTCCCGGCAGGTGCCGGAAAAGAACAGGGCCATGCGTTTCAAAATAATGATCCTGATCAGCCAGCTCAGATATTGTAGCAAAATAGACATTCTTGATGACAGTTCCGCCTTTTCCATCGACATGATACTGCCCAAGATAAGTCAGATCATCAATATCGGCTCCTGTTTCTTCTTTCACTTCTCTTACTGCTGCCTGTTCCGCCGTCTCCCCTTCTTCTACTTTCCCACCAGGGAATTCGAGCCCTCTGTCTTTGTGCCGGGTTAACAGCCACTGATCACGAAAGCGGCAGATGATCCACACATGTTTTGGCTCTTCAGAAAAAGGGTGATCCTCGAAGGATAACCGGACAGGATTTTGATAAAAATCATAAAAAGTTTTCATGTCTCTTCAACTGCCTTTAATCCTTGTTATACGTTCACTTTCCTGTTTAAATCGTACCATAAGCAGCCGCAAATACAAACCAGTCCCTCTCCACTTATAGGATTTCCGGTCCGTACCGACACAAAATCCCCCTATTATGTAGGAAAGAACCGCTTCAAAAGGGGAAGCGGCCCTTCTCTCAACTTTTCAATACGCCCATTTCCTCAATATGCTTCTTCGTCATTTCATCACCCAGATCATAGATCTGTTGGAAAGCCTTATGCATATCGGCATCGGTATCATCGTTATCCTGATCCTGATGGTAAGGCATAAATGGAATATGAGCCCTGTAAAAGGACCGGACGTCTGCATGAGCAATCTCATCAAACACTTCACGCAGAGCCGTCACTTCTTCAGGGGTGGCGTAGATAATAAAATCATCATTGTTGGCATCATGATTTATCGAAATCTCCCGCGTACCGATGTTAATGTAATACGGATCTCGTCCCATCTTCACCCTCCTTTCCCTTAGTGTGAACCATGAAGGCGAAGGTTATGAATCCATTTAGGAAAGGGTATGGGTGGAAGACTGCTGCGTCACCTCTGCCAGCTTTTCCTCATCGACTTCTACGCCGATCCCATGACCTTGAGGCACAGGTAAGGCGCCTTTCTGCACCTTCAACGGAGGCTTTACAATATCAGCTTCAAAATAACGTGTCGACCCGGACAAGTCTCCCGGTATGGTGAAATTAGGCAGCGAGGCGAGGGCAAGGTTATGAGCTTTGGATATCCCCGATTCCACCATACCTCCGCACCACACCGGCACTCCCGATGCAGCACAGAAATCATGGATTTCTTTGGCGGCCCCCAATCCTCCTACACGACTGATTTTCACATTGATGATCCGGCAGCTGCCCAATCCAACCGCCTGTACAGCATCTTGATAAGAGGTCACCGATTCATCCAGGCAGATCGATGTCTGCATTCGTTTCTGAAGCTGCTGGTGCAGGTGAAAATCGCCGGAACGGAACGGCTGCTCAATCATCAGCAGGCCATAACGATCCAAAGCGGTCAAGTTCTCCATATCCGTTTCATCGTACTGCCCGTTCCCGTCGATCATGATGGGCAGATCCGGAGAAGCAGCCCGGACCGATTCAATCATCTCCTGTTCCTTCCCTTTGATGATTTTAAGCTTATACCTTTCAAAGCCCTCCATCTGCAGTTCAGCAATATCCTCTTCAAGGTGGTCACTCAGGCTGAGGACAGCTCCCGCCTGTACCATCTTTCTCGTTCCTCCGATCAAAGAGGAAAGGCTTGTTTCCTTCTGTTTGGCATACAGATCCCAGACAGCGCCTTCCAATCCTGCTTTGGCCATCGGGTGTCCCTGCGCGGAAGCTGCGATTTCCTGAAACTGCCCGGGGTGGGAAAGCGGGTTTTCCGCCAATAGAGGGATAAGAAAATCCTTGAGGATATGCCATGCCGTGTCTGTCGTTTCATACGTATAAAAAGGCTCTGGAAATGCCGTCACTTCTCCGTATCCGGTCAAGCCTGAGCGATCGTGAGCTTCAACGATAATAAGTGGACGTGCCGTTAGACTCCCCCTTTTCGTACGAAAGGGATGTTTCATCTTCAGCTCAATCTTTTTGAGGATGATTCTCTCGATATTCATTGGTCACCGCCCTCTGTCAGGGAAAACAATTTCCTTCTCAGTAATTTGTTGGAGGCGTTTCGTGGCAGTTCCTGAACCCAGTAAATATCAGCCGGCTGCTTGTATTTCGCCAGCCTATCACCAATATAACGGTAGATGTCCTCATTCCTGATCGTCTCGTTCTCCGCCACAAGAAAAGCTGCCGGCACTTCACCCCATCGATCGTCCGGACGCCCCGTAACTCCAGCCTCTTTAACACCGGGGATTTCTGAAAGCACGCTTTCTATTTCAGCAGGATAGACATTTTCCCCACCGGATATAATCATATCCTTCACACGGTCGACGACGTATAAAAAACCGTCCTCATCCTGATACCCAAGATCTCCGGTATGAATATAAGGTTCCTGCCGTGCCGGACGGTTATAATATCCTTTCGACACCATAGGCCCTTGGACAATGATTTCTCCAATCTCCCCTGGGACAGGAGTGTCGATCCACAGCTGAGCAAGGCTCAATGCTTTTCCTGCCGATCCCGCCTTATCAAAAGCGGAAGCAGGGCTCAATGTTGCAATTTGTGAGGAGGTTTCCGTCATCCCATAGGTCTGGAAAACAGGGATTCCCTTTTGAGAGCAGTTCTTTAACAGCACGTTCGGAACGGGACCGCCCCCGAGCAGCATGCAGCGGAACGTATCCGGATAACCGGATGAACCCGCCCGTTTGACAAGATGCTGGAGCATCACCGTAACGACAGACGCATGGGTCACATGCTTATCCATCACAGCTTCATGGACCTGCTCTTGATCGAATTTATCCATAAGGTACACGGACATTCCGTAAACCACACTCTTGATCAATACAGAGAAACCGCCGACGTGAAAAAGCGGCAGACAGATGAGCCACTTATCATCAGGCGTCAAACCAAGGTTAAGAGCGGAAGCAGCTGCACTATACCAATGGTTGCCGTAGGTGTGAATCACGGCCTTTGGATTTCCTGTCGTTCCGGATGTGTACATCATCGTATAGGGAGCATCAAAATCAATCTCTTTCTTCAATCCCCCTTCCTCTCTGCTCACGGAAGGTTCATTTATGCATTCCACAGCCTTCACCCCTGTACCTTCCACAGCTTGGTATGCTTTCTCTGTTAAGGAGGCTGCGAAAAACAATCGGGAGACATCGGCATCCTGAAGCTGATAGGAGATTTCAGGCGCTGTCAGCCTTGTATTCAGTAAAACGACAACAGCTCCTATATAGCTGACCGCATGGATGAACACAGGAAAATGAATATCGTTTCCTGAAAGAAAAGCAATATGATCACCTTCCTCCACTCCCATACGTTTTAAATCATAAGCCATCTGCCGGCTTCTTTCCTGAAGCTCAGAAAATGTCCAAACGTGTCCTTCTGGTGTTTCCAGTGCTGTTTTTTCCGGATTTAAAAAGGCTTGTTTATCCAGCCAGTGAGGAATCTTTTCCCCCATATTGTTCTCTCCTTTCCTTCATTGGAAAAGGGGCATTCCCTTCTTTGGAATGCCCCTTCACTTATGATGTCCAGTTATTAAGGGAAACGAGGGAACTGATCGAAATCAGGTTTTCTCTTTTCCTTAAAGGCGTCGCGGCCTTCTTTTGCTTCATCTGTTGTGTAGTAAAGAAGTGTTGCATCTCCACCCATTTGCTGCAGACCTGCAAGACCATCTGTATCTGCGTTGAAGGAAGCCTTCAAGAAACGCAGGGCTGTCGGGGACTTATCCAGCATTTCACGACACCATTGAACCGTTTCTGCTTCAAGCTCCTCCAAAGGAACAACCGTGTTGACAAGGCCCATGTCCTCCGCTTCTTTTGCACTATATTGACGGCACAGGTACCAGATTTCCCGAGCTTTCTTATGGCCGACGATACGCGCAAGAAGACCAGAGCCATAACCGGCGTCAAAGCTTCCGACTTTCGGTCCTGTCTGGCCGAAGATCGCATTATCAGCAGCAATCGTCAGGTCACAGACAATATGTAGGACGTGACCCCCACCAATAGCATAACCGGAAACCATAGCTACGACCGGTTTAGGAATAACACGGATCAAACGTTGTAGGTCCAGGACGTTCAAGCGTGGAATCTGGTCGTTGCCGACATATCCACCGTGCCCACGTACTTTCTGGTCACCTCCGGCACAGAACGCATCATCACCGGCTCCTGCAAGAACAATCACACCGATTCTGGAATCGTCACGAGCATAGGCAAATGCGTCGATCAGTTCGGAAACCGTCTGCGGGCGGAACGCGTTGCGGACCTCCGGACGATTTATCGTTATTTTAGCAATTCCTTCGAAACGCTCGTACATAATATCTTCGTACTCGCGATCTTGAATCCAATCAAAAGACATATCATTTCCTCCTTCATTATGTTTCATCTATATACCCTCATGAAAAACGCTTTCATTGACTATTTTAACATGAAGCTATCTACAATTTTAGCAAAAATTCGCGGTTTCTCAAGGTGTACGGCATGTCCGGCCCCTTCCACCTCTTCCCAATGGACTTGCGGAAGCAGTTCAGACATCTGTTTGTTGATGTTTTGGAACTTCTCATCCTCCACCCCTGTAATAAGCCAGACTGGAACGGTTAAAGTAGTTAACTGTTCCCACCACGACGGTTGATGGCCTGTCCCCATCCCCGATAGTGATTCCGCAAGACCCTGCTTCTGCTGGCTGAGGCGCTCACTCCGGATCTGCTGCTTCCTCACTTCCGGGAGCCTTTCCTGGGTACGGAAGAGCGGAATCTGCTCCCAGTAATCAACGAAAGCATGCAGACCTTCCCGCAGAAGCATATCAGCCAGCGCTTTATCTTTGGCCTGTCTGGCCAGCTGTTCTTCCGTCGAAGCAAGACCAGGTGAAGCACTTTCCAGCAGGACACTTTTCACTTTATGTGGGTAAAGCATAGCAAAGGAAAGCGCAGCCCGGCCTCCAAGTGAATAGCCAAGCAGATGAACCTGTTCAATTTCCAAGCGATCCAGTAGTACATGAAGATCCCTGCAGAAACGCTCCATGGAAATCGTACCCAGCGGCCCGGTGTTCCCATGGCCGGGCAGGTCGACTTTAACGATATCATAAGATCCTGTTACGTACGACAATACCTCGTCAAAGGTCCCTGACGTACCGGTAAATCCGTGGAGGAGAAGGAGAGGCTCCCCTCTTCCTGTCCGCTCCACGCCGTATTGGCGGCCGTTTATATTACTGTTCATCGTTTTCCCTCCAACGGATCACTGCGTCATGAACATCATTCCACCGGGTATTATGAAAGTCGACATGGTCATCACGGCTGACCATTGCTTCAATCACCGTCAACTGCTGAGACGATGCGCTTTCAGCAACCGCCTGCCGATACTCTTCCCATGTCTGCACACACATGTGACGACCGCCATACATTTCAACCGCCGGCTTCAAATCAAGTCCAAGCGGCGTACCAAAGAGCTCTTCAAAATGCTTCGGATCCTTGGACTGGGGCAGGTAAGAGAAAATGCCTCCCCCATCATTGTTAATGACAACGATGGTCAAAGGAAGGCCCTGACTTTTCGCCATCCATAGACCGTTCATATCGTGAAAGAAGGAAATATCCCCAAGCAGCAGAGTCGTTTTCTGACCGGCCGCGGCTGTACCGAGCGCTGTACTAATGACACCGTCAATTCCGTTGGCTCCCCGATTGGCCATCATGGTCACCCGCTTCGGTGTCGACATGAAAAAGCTGTCAACATCCCGGATCGGCATGCTGTTTCCAATAAAAAAGGTGGACTGATCAGGAAGAGCCTCGGCAAGATAAGCCACTGCATGACCTTCATTCAAGGCTGCGGACGGATCTTTCATCATTTCGGTTTTGGCGATCGTGTTCATCTGCTGCCACTCTGCAAGCCACGTTGTCTGAACATTTCCTTCAGGAAGTTCAGCGGCTAACTGCCGGCAGAGTTCCACGGCTTCTGCCCAGATATACTGGACAGCAAGACCGGCCGGCTCCCTGTACCCCGGCTCATCATCGACAACGACATGGTCTACGGTATCCTTATGGTGCTGGACCCATTTTAAATACGTTTTAGATACAGGCATCGCTCCAAAACGAAGAATGTAGTCCGGCTTCATGGTTTCTTTTACCCAGGGAGACTTCAGGAGAGCTCCATAACTCTCAATGACATGCCGTTTATCGTGATCTCCGGCCCTGAGCTGGGATAAAGGATCAGCAAAAACCGGAACGCCAAGGCGGGCAGCCAGGTCCGTGACAGCTTCCGCGAGCTCCTCATCGATTTGAGGGCCTACGACGATCAACCCTTTATCCGAACGCCCGAGCTGCTCCAACAGGTCACTAACGGCCTGAGAATCCAGTTGTTTTTTCCCTGCAGCAGGAACCGGAACCGGCAGGGTCTCTCCACGCCATGCCCCTTTGAGAGAAAAATCAGGAATAAGCGGTTCCCTGAACGGAAGATTCAAGTGGACAGGCCCCGGCTGTCCGGAAACAGCTTGATCTACCGCTCTGGCCGCCTGCCTTCTTGCATATATGAAATTATTTTCCTCGGGCAGAGCCAAATCCGCATGAAATTTCACGTAATATCCGTACATCTGGAGCTGGTTGATCGCCTGCGGAGCACCGGTTTCACGGAGCTCATGCGGCCTGTCCGCAGTCAGAACAACTAGCGGAACACGACTATAGTACGCTTCAACAACAGCCGGGTAATAGTTGGCGGCGGCTGTCCCGGACGTACAGACAAGAGCTACCGGCTCCTTGGTCTGCCTGGCTATCCCCAGGGCAAAAAAAGCAGCTGACCGTTCATCAAGGTGAACCCAGTGTTTCACCTCTGAATGCTCAGCAAATGTCAGGGCCAGCGGCGTAGACCGGGACCCTGGGGAAATAACGACCTGCCTCACTCCTGAAAATGCGAGCTGGTCGACAAAATGTGTAACATACTTCGTTAAAGCTTCCACGTGTCCCATTACAAGCCTCCTAAAACTGTCAGCATCGGCTTAAGTTTAACAGCGGTTTCCTCATATTCCGCCTGTGGGTCGGAATCTTCCACCACTCCACAGCCCGCAAATAAGGACGCCTTATCCTGTTGAATAAGCGCTGAGCGGATGGCCACCGCAAACTCTCCGTTATTCTTCGCATCAAACCAGCCCACAGGACCAGCATACCACCCTCTGTTCAACCGTTCATACTGACGGATATAGGAAACGGCTTCCTGCTGTGGCATCCCGCCTAAAGCTGGTGTCGGGTGAAGTTTTTCAACAACGTCCAGAAGCGTATACCCTTCATCCAGTACGGCCGTTACAGGTGTATACAAGTGCTGAAGATTCTTCAACGGATACAGCACAGGAGCATCCGGGATTGAGACAGCGCTGGAACAGGCTTCCACCGCCTCTTTAATCATATCTACGACAAATTGATGTTCCTGGCGGTTTTTTGAATCGTTCAGCAGTTCCAGCCCGAGTGCTTCGTCCTCTTCAGACGTAGCTCCCCGCGGTATTGTTCCTGCCAGACAGGTAGATACAAGCCGGCGGTTTTCAAGCTTGGCAAGCCGCTCAGGAGTAGCCCCGACAAAATAATCCCCCTGGCTCTCAAAGGCGAAAATATAGCTGTTCGGCTGTGAATCAGCGAGCTCCTTGATCACAGAAGCAGCCTGAACAGCCTCCTGAAACTTTAGACGAAGTTCTCTGGCCAGGACAACTTTGCTGATTTTCCCGTGTCTGATATCTTCTGTTGCTTTTTTCACCGTTTCTTTCCATTGGGCAGGGGCTATTTCCTCCCTGCTTGTCACTACGGGAAATAACGGTTCAAAAGTATCGGATTTAAGCAGCGTTTCGCGCTGCTCCAAGAGCTGATGGACCATCTGCTTCAAATGGTCTTCGGGGAAAATGAGAACATTCATCGTTAAATAAGAAGCCCCGTCCACTTTCGTAAGCAGAAAAGCCGGAATCGTCATCTGACTGTCGGGGAAGCTTTCCCACAGGCGTTCATCCGCTTCTCCCGGATCAAAGCTGAACCCCCCCAAAGCGGCCAACCCCGTTCCCTTCTTCTGATAATCGTCATAGACAACAGCATTATCCATAAGCTTCTGCCACAATCTCTGCACTTCCTGAAAACGATCAGTACGTTCGGCGTAAAGCTGGCTGGCCCGTCCGATGCCGACCATCGTCAAGTCATTATCCGCACTCTGCCAGAACGTCCGGTGAAGATCAACCGCCTCACCGGTATGAAAAAACTGAAAAGCATCCATATCATCTATATGTTCAACGATACTTATACATTGAGGTTCCCCTAGAAGATGCGCTCTTTGAAGGGCTTCCCCTGCTATTTCTTCTATATGAGGGGCCTTCGTATGAAGCATATTCATTCCTCCCATTCCTTAAGGGACGTTGAGTAATCCATATTTACTACACAGTTAGGCGTAACTGCATGCACCACTCTCTATTTTATTCTCTTTTTTCTATTGACTCAAGAAATCTTACCTTCCAGGAGCATTTTCACCGAATGATTGACACCCCGGGACTCTTTCCCTAAACTTAAATTGTTATCATAAAAATTGTAGAATGACAAGGGAGAGAACATCGATGAGTTCCATACAAAACCAAAATATAAAAGCTTCCTTGAATGAACGTGAAGGTTTTCAGGTGTGGTGGAGACTGCTCCGCCCCCACACTTTGACGGCTGCTTTTGTCCCCGTTTTCGTAGGGACGATGCTGGCCGCCATCGAACAGTCCTTTGATTTCTGGTTGTTTGCAGCCATGCTGCTGGCTTCCATTCTCATTCAAGCGGCTACGAACATGTTTAACGAATACTACGATTATGTGAGGGGTCTGGATAATGAGAACTCCGTCGGCATCGGAGGTACCATTGTCCGTGACGGGATCCGGCCGCAGATGGTATTGCTGCTGGCTCTCAGCTTTTTCGCTGCTGCCGGACTGCTCGGTGTCTATATATGCGCCTCCTCCAGCTGGTGGGTGGCTGCTGTCGGACTTGTATCCATGTTGTTCGGCTACCTTTACACCGGTGGACCGTTTCCCATCGCCTATACACCGCTCGGTGAACTGACAGCAGGCTTCTTTATGGGCACCATCATAATAGCGATCAGCTACTACATCCAAACGATGACGCTTACCGCTGATGTGCTGATCGTTTCTGTTCCCGTCGCCATCTTCGTCGGCTGCATCCTGTTAGCCAACAATATCCGCGACAGGGAAAACGACGCCGAAAACGGCAGGAAAACTTTAGCGATCCTCTTCGGCCATAAAGGATCCATCCGCTTTTTGACAGCTCTCTTTGCCATCGCTTATCTTTGGACGGCTGTCCTTATGATCATCGGCCTGCTGCCATGGTGGTCCCTGGTGACTCTCATTAGTTTAGGAAAAGCCAGAAAGGCCATTCAGGGATTTATAGGAAAAAAAGAACCCCTGGAAATGATGCCGGCTATGAAAGCAACAGCGCAGACGAATACCCTGTATGGATTCCTCCTCGGATTGTCGCTGCTTATACAACTGTACTTCCCTCTTTGATATAAAAGGGAAACGACGTAAACACATTACACAATTGTCTGAAAGAAGGATGGAGAGCCATCCTTCTTTTCTATAGGTTTGACCATTGGATCAATGGGAATATTACATAAAGGATGGGATGACTATGAATGAAATGATGATGAAGAATACGTTGATGGAAGCCTTGGGGATGGAAGTCATGAAAGCAGAACCGGATCGTGTGGAAATGCGCATGCCAGTGGATGCCCGCACTCATCAGCCGATGGGATTCCTCCACGGTGGTGCGAACGTCGCCCTTGCCGAAAGCGCAGCAAGTATCGGCGGATTTTTAAACATCGATGCCAAAGAGCAGCAGGTCTTCGGTATTGAAATCAACGCCAACCATATGAAGAGCGCGAGAGAAGGGTACGTGACAGCGACGGCTGTCCCTTCCCATATTGGTAAAACAACGATGGTATGGGAAATCCGCATCGTACATGAATCCGGCACCCTGCTCTGCATTTCCAGATGCACCCTCGGGGTCGTTCCTTTAAAAAAGTAAGCCATCCTTATAAAAAGGAAGGAGACATGAAGCATGTTATCAGACAAGCAGATTCAACAATTTAAACAGCAGATCATAGAAATGAAAGAAGAAGCTGAACAGGAAATGGAAAAGTACAAAGAGGACGATGCCAAGGAGCTTTATCCGAATGACCGGACAGGGGAAATTTCCAGCGTCGCGGACCACCCGGGAAACCTTGGGACAGATCAGCACGAACGGGAAAAACGCCACACATTTTATGAACAGGCAAGAGAGAAGCACATGGAAGCGGAAGACGCCCTGAAACGAATCGAGGAAGGCCGTTACGGCGTCAGTGAAAAATCAGGAGATCCAATCCCTGTCGAAAGACTTGAAGCTCTTCCAACCGCCCGCTACACCGTTGAAGAAGAACGGGAAATAGAAAAGGATGCCTGATAAAAAGGATGCCGTCATTAAAACGGCATCCTCTTTTGTCAATCCATCTCCCGACGCTGTTCGGAAGGTTCTTCATCTAAATCCGGCTCTTCTTCGTCCATATTGAACGGCGTATCCCGTTCCCCGCTCTGTCGTACATCCCTTTCATAATCCCGTCTCATTTCATCGATGTCCTGGTGCTCCCGATTGTTGCGGAAACGCTGTTCCTCCGGCATTTCATTCCTATCTGTACGTTCATAACGGGCAGGCTCATAATTCATATCCTCCGGCCCATCCTCGTTCCCGTTCATTCCACAGCCACTTAAGGTAACCATCACCAGCAAAGCAGCTCCCATGATTTTTTTCATCCATGAACACCTCTTTCCAAATAGTAAGAGCATATTTACTTTCTCCTTTTACGATGGTTTTACACATGGGAGAACGCACTGGCTTTCCAGCTCATAGATAAAGACCCTGACATCCCAGCCAGCATCTTGAAAAAAACCCTATGTTTTTCTATAAGTGAAGGACATTCTTTCCTCTATGTCATTTTCCTTTTCAATATAAAAAGAACCGGCGAGTTATTAACTCGCCGGCTTTCCCTTTACGCCGCAGATGAGGAACGTGGACTTTTCTGTTCAATCCAAGGCTTCATACGTACAAAGAGCAGCGTGAACAACGCACTTACTATAATTCCTTTAAGAGCGTTGAAAGGAAGAATCCCCGCCACTACCGTAATCCACTTCACCTGGGCACTCATCGTTTCCCATCCCATGAACCAGCTGTAGGCTGGTAGAATAACGAAGTAATTGAGCACACCCATACCGAACGCCATAATCAAAGAACTCGTCACAAGTCCTGATACAAGCGATTTAACACTCTTGAATTTGTGATAGATCATCGTTACCGGAAGGATAAACAAGAGACCTGCTGCAAAATTTGCAACTACGCCTACAGGGTCTCCTGCACCGGTATATATAAAATAAAGACCATTTTTTAACGCTTCAACAAGGATGCCTGCTGCGGGTGTAAACATGATGCCTGCAAGCAATGCAGGTACATCACTGAAATCCACTTTCAAGTACTGCGGAAGCAGCGGCAGCGGAAAGTTCAGCAGCATCAGGACCATGGAAATGGTCCCAAACAAAGCAATCGTAATCAGTGTAAATAATTTTCTTGATGACTGAGCCGGATAACGGTTCATCATCGATCTCCCCCTTCATCTTTACACATTGATTCACATCCCAGATGAAGGTGAGCGGCTGAGCCTGACCAATAAAAAAACCCCTGAAGCATTGGGCTTAGGGATGGTCTTGGTCCACGGCTAAATAGAGGCAGCATATCTAGCATGCGCTGCCTGTTCCGCTCGACATCTTCTCCCATCCAGACTGTAACTGTCGGTCCCGGACTCTCACCAGGTCAGCCATGCAGAAGAACTGCACGGGTCACGGACTTAAAGGTCACTATGCCTTCTTACCGTCGGTCGGGAATTTCACCCTGCCCCGAAGATGGAATCAATATAATTTTGTAACTTCATTTTATATAAAACCTTATGATATCGCAAGTTTAAAGTTTTGCGACTGACCATTTTTGGTTCTTTTAGGATTAAAAAGGACGGCTGTTGACGAGTTTCGTCAACAACCTAGAAAGATTTGACCTTCGATTCGTTTTGGTTTAGTAAGGTGCGAAGTCCAAAGCCTGTAAGCCAATCAACATAACTGGGCCATAGATTAAAAAGCCGATAGCAATAAGGGCCAAGTTATCGATCAAAGGGTTTCCAGCAGGATTCAACCAGTAAACAAACACTGAAATCAAAGGTCCACCTATTTTTCTGCATAAAAAGGCCGTTGCCGCACATTCAGCGTTGTAAATAAAAAGTGACCTCATCTTCTTTAGAGGTCACTTTATTACAAATCAGCTTCTGGTTTTCCTTTGACTTATTTACTTTTCAATTCACTCTCTGTAAGCCATTTATGATTTGTAACTTTTTCGCCTCCATCTGTCGGTGTATAGTCAACCATATAAACAGTTGTTTTCTCACCTGATTCTATAACAGCTTCTGCTCCATTCATACCTTCCATATGAGAAGCTTCAAGAGTTACTTCTTTTCCCTTTGGAAGCTCCTCTTCAGTTGCTCCTGCAATTTCTTCATGAATGACCCATTTATGGTTTTCTACTCTCTCTCCTCCATTTGTTGGATCATACGAAACTATATAAGCTACAGTATCAAACGCTCCTGTAATAGTAGCTTCTGCTCCATCCATACCTTTCATGTGGTCGGCTTGAATAAGAGCCTGACTTCCAACCTTAAACATTGGATTTTCCTCTTCTTCTAAGCCTTCCGGAATTTCACTTGATCCAGAATGATTCATGTTATCATGGGTCTCTTTCTTTTCACCACTATGATCTTCAGATGACATTTCCTCATTATTGTTTTCATTTTGGTCAGACTCATTATTACTACTATCTTCATTTCCCATAGAACAAGCTGCTAGCGTTAGTAACAATAATAGAAGCAATGCACTCACATTATATTTTTTCATGACTCATAATCCTCTCCTTTTTCATTAATCATATTTAGGTGTCACACCATAATATCAGTAAACATATACTGCTATTTGATTATATTATTAATTTTCACTCTGTCTTTAATAATTTTGCATTAACAGCCACCACAACTGTACTTAAGCTCATTAAGACTGCTCCTACAGCTGGACTAAGTAAAAAGCCCAAAGGCGCCAGTATGCCGGCAGCTAAAGGAATGGCAAAGATGTTATATCCTGCAGCCCACCAAAGGTTCTGGACCATCTTTTTATACGTGTTTTTCGATAAACGTATAATGGAGACAATATCCTTTGGATTGCTTTTTACTAATACAATGTCTGCTGTTTCAACTGCGACATCTGTTCCACTTCCTATAGCTATACCTACATCTGCAGTTGCTAAAGCAGGTGCATCGTTGATTCCATCCCCGGTCATCGCCACTTTTTTTCCCTGTGACTGTACTTCCTTTACTTTATCGGCCTTATGGTCAGGTAATACCTCAGCGTAAACTTCGTCAATGCCCAGTTGGGCAGCTACCCAGTCTGCGACTTTCCGGTTATCGCCAGTAAGCATAACTGAATGAATTTGGTTTGCCTTAAGCTCTGCTATAGCTTCTTTAGCCGAATCTCGTACCATATCAGCGAGGGCTATCATTCCTATAAATTGATCGTCAAGTAAAACGAATACCACTGTCTTCCCTTGTCCTGATAAGCCATTAAAAGAATCTTTGTCATAGGAATAGCCTTCGTCCTCCATATAACCAGGACTCATAACTTTCACTTCTTTTTCATCAACCAACCCTTTTAGGCCTTTCCCCGTAATAGACTCAAAGCCTTCAACTTTTCCAAGTGATATCTTTTGTTCCCTGGCTTTCTCTAAAATCCCTCTAGCTAGTGGGTGTTCAGAATTTTGCTCAACACTTGCAGCCCAGTACAACACAACATTTTCCTCTAGTTCATTTGGAATAATATCCGTGACACCAAATTCACCTTTGGTTAACGTACCTGTCTTATCAAAAATAACCGCATCTATATTTCTAGCATTTTCGAACTGCGTCCTATTTCTTATTAACAGCCCTTGCTTAGCAGATAACGAAGTAGAAACCGCCACCACGAGGGGAGCAGCAAGACCCAGAGCATGCGGGCAGGTAATGACCATAACGGTAACCATACGTTCCAAGGCTATATCAAAAGAATACCCTAACGCCATCCATATAATAAAGGTTGTAATTCCTGCACCAAGGGCTAAGTAAAAAAGCCATTTAGCTGCCCTGTTAGCGAAATCTTGAGCGCGGGATTTTGAATTTTGGGCTTCCTGAACTAATTTAATTACTTGAGACAAATACGTATCGTCCCCCGTTTTCTTCACTTGAACTGTAAGACTGCCTTCTTTATTCATTGATCCCCCAATCACTTCATCATCTGTTTCTTTTTCTACAGGTACAGACTCTCCAGTAAGCATGGATTCATCAATAGCCGACTTCCCATCAGTAATAAGACCGTCAACAGGGATTTTTCCCCCCGGTTTTACAACCACTAAATCTTCTGAGTGCAGCTCATTTAATGGGACATCCTCTGTTTCCCCATTTTCTTTTAAACGATGCGCTTCATTAGGCATTAATTTGACTAATTCTTGAAGAGCATTGGAAGCCCCCATCACTGATTTCATTTCAATCCAGTGTCCCAGCAGCATAATGTCTATTAATGTTGCTAATTCCCAAAAGAAATTTCTACCTGCCCATCCGAAAACAACAAGGGAACTATACACATAAGCAACAACTACAGCCAGCCCTATAAGAGTCATCATCCCGGGGTTTTTCTGTTTTAATTCACCAATAGCTCCCGTAAGAAATGGCCAACCACCGTAGAAAAATACGAACGTTGCTAAACCAAATAATACATACTGGTCATATTGAAAAGAAATGTCTAAACCTATAAAGTTCTGAATCATTGGTGACAAGATAAGAATAGGCAAAGTTACGATTAAAGACACAAAAAACCTCTTCTTAAATTCTTCAACCATTGATCCATGATCGTGTCCTGCGTGACTATGATGCTCATGACCTTCATGGCTATGGCTATGATCCTCGTGTGTGTCATGGGTAGAACTCATTTTCAAAGAAAACCCTCCATTCTATTTTGCATTTATATTCAATACCATTACCTAGTAGGGGTATAAATAAACTCAAAAAATAAAAGGCCGGATTTAAGCCGGCCTTTCTTATATTATTCGTTGAATAGGGTTAAGCGATACTCTTACATGCATCTGCGCATTTGAAACACGCTTCCGCACATTTTTGGCAATGCTCATGATTATGTTTTTGACATTCGTTACCACAGGCCTCACAAATTTTTGCACAGACATTAGCAAGTTCAGCAGCAAAAGGTGTGTTTCTTACTAATGATTGTTCAAGATAGGAACACATATCTGCACACTCTCGATCTAATCGAATACATTCAGCCATCATTTTCACATCTTCTTCTTTTAAGCAAGAGTCATAACAATGATTACAAGCTTCCATACATTCATGTAGGGATTGTATTACCGACTGATACTGTTCATGAGACACAAGTAACGACCTCCTATTAATATTGATTTTACATTTTTTACAATAACCTATGTATTTTCAAATTAAACATACTTCCACTGCAAAAGATCAGTATCATTGAGCTTCCCATTTTGTATATTGCAGATTATTACATGGAACTTATTGTTACATGATTCAATCTTGCTATAATACCCAACAAAAACTTATAAGAAGTTCCCTCTTTGTGTATAGACCATAAATTTTAATCTTTTGAATTCCCCACAAATAGTATTGTTGACTTACCTTCCATACATGACAATGCCCGCCTTCTGTGGTAAGTACTTTTTAACTTCTTATTTTCTTCTTGCTTATATACTTGTTCTCAGGTTACTCTATACCTCTAAAACATATGCATTTCAATGGAGGTAAACTGTGACAGAGCACCAAGTAGGACAATGCATGCTGAGAAGATGTACAAGCTGCCATTATAAAAAGTCAGTGATAACCCAATTGATCGTTAGGCCGTTGGAAGATACCTATGTAACCATCCTCTGGATACAATGTCCTAAGTGCGGATTGATGGACATTCAAGTTATCCCAGATCAGCGCTAGGTCTTCTCTCTCATTTCATTATAATGTTAGTTTCCGAGCACATTTTGGCAAGGTTTTCCTTTGTAGGTTTTGGTATAATCATTCAGTCCAACCTTAAAGGAGGCTGTATCATGGATATATGCGAAAACTTAAAACATCAAATTGACCTCAAACGCGAAGAAATGCACGATGCCTACCTTGTCGAAAAGAATTACTCTAAATGTGTTACTAAATCTCAAGAACTTGATCTATTGATTAACAAATTTATGAGAATCTGCAAATAACGATCAATTCTTATGAACGCTCTCTTCTTTGTTTGAACTCTCTAAAATATCGAATAATCGTTGGACACAGATATTAATAAAATGAAAGTCTTCAATGCATTTTATCAGCGTTATATAATACTCCTGTTGTTTATAAAGGAGTGATCATATGAAACATAATCTTACGAAAGAACAGAGACAAATGATGATTGAAGAAATCGAACAGTTCTTCCTAAAAGAAAGAGATGAAGAACTGTCAGACTTTGCTGCAGAGAGCATCCTTGATTTCTTCAAAGATTCACTAGCCTCCCACTTCTACAATAATGCGGTGAACGATGCGATATCTGTGTTGCAAACACAATATTCTTCCATCGAAGAAGAAGTAAGAACACTCGAAAACCCTATAAGGCGATGAATTTTCTAAAGTGAATCCATTGGGTTCACTTTTTTTATTCCTATATTTAATAGAGAATTTCCTTGCCTAAATGGTACAAGGATGAAGTGTTTTTTACAGGTAATGGTAAAAGAAATTGGTAAGGATAAAAAAGCACATTTCTTGTCCACGCTGGCGCAGGTATTCCTTATACGCCATATGAAGTTAAAGTTCAGGACCTCAAACATACAATGATCACATATCTTCTCCAATAAGAAGAAAGCTTAAAAAAACACCCAAGAACAGGCTGTAATTCGGGTTCGCGTATAACTACAGATACTTATAGCCATGTAATTATAAAGGAAACAATCTATGACAGATGGAGTCAAAGAATTCAATCCAAAGCTCTTCGTCTACAAGTGAGAACACCTATTGCGGTGCTCATTTTTCAAACACCTTCACACCGATGGATATTACGTAGAAAACGAGCCAGGCGTTGATTTACTCACGCTGACTCGAAGATGAAATCAATATAATCTTGGTGATATCAGGAAGTTCTGACGGCTGGTTCCACCCTCTGTTTTCATCAAAAGGTTGTTCTGTTAAATCTACCACATTGGCCTACACCGTCTACCTAAGGATGAATACGATACCAATGTACAACACAATAATATGGATAAAGGTGGAAAACCATGGCGAATTGCAGGAAAATTTCCGTCCCCAGGAAACTGCCAATGAAGTTTCCTAAGAAAAAATGGAAGTGTGAGAAACATCATGATTGTACGTCCGGATGTAAGTGTCATTTTAAAAAGCCTGAACGTAAGCCCGCCAAATTGAACAGTGACTGCTTCGTAGAAAATGCTTTGGTTGGAACCAAGCAGGTACAGAAAGTTGCTGAATCCACCCTGCCGCTCAGTCTATTTCCAGCTGATGGAATTACATTTGGCAGTCTGGTATCTGTAGAAGTTGTCCCTGACTTGGAGAATATTACAATGAACGCGCGTATCATTAAAAACAAAGTCGTCAATATTGGCTTAATTCCGGCTGCAGTGACTGTCAATTTCCTTGATGGCGATGGAGCTTTGGCAACGGGTGTCTTAAATACTTCCATCCCGTTCCAAGCCCATACGGATTTCCCTGGGGCGTGTCCGGAAGATACGTTGACTGAAACACCGCTGGAAGTCGAAGGGATCTTTACGCAGGAGGGAGTTCCCATTGTCGATTTAGCTGGGTTAGGGCTGGTAGACGGGATCATTGTGAAAATCATCCTTCAAACCACAATCACGGTTACGAGACCTGTCATTCGTGACGCGCACGGAACCGTTTGTGATTTGAACCCCGACCGCTGCAAGCAGGACACTGACGCTCCATCCTTTACATTCCCCGGCCCGGAAGACGACGGAATCCTTTAATGGAAAAGAAAGAGAGCTTATCGGGTGATAAGCTCTCTTTCTTTTCCATTAAACACCGGTCCTTCTTATGCTAATTCCCCGATCAGGAATCCGGTGTGCTGCAGACACGTCCATGATCAGGCAGGTCTTTCAGCGGTATTTAACCGAATCTTACAGCCTATTCCAATAAATCTATCACACTGGCCTACACCGTCTATCCCTTCAGGAATAGTATACCTATGTACAACACAAATTCATTGATAAAGGTGGAAAAAATATGGCGCACTGCAGGAAAATTTCCGTGCCGGGGAAACTGCCGATGAAGTTTCCTAAGAAGAAAGAGAAATGCGAGAAAAAACATTATTGTCCGTCCGGATGTAAGTGTAACTTCAAAAAGCCTGAACTTAAGCCCGCCAAATTGAACAGTGACTGCTTCGTAGAAAATGCTTTGGTCGGAACCAAGCAGGTACAGAAAGTTGCTGAAGCTACCCTGCCGCTCAGTGTATTTGCAGCTGCAGGTGTAACCATTGGCAGCCTTGTATCTATAGAAGTCGTCCCTAATTTGGAAAACATTACGATGAACGCCCGTATCATCAGAAACAAAGTTGTCAACATCGGTCTGATTCCAGCGACCGTTACCGTCACATTCCTTCCTGATGGGGGTACTTTGACTACAGGGGTTGTCAATACTTCGATCCCATTCCAAGCCCACACTGACTTTCCAGGCGCCTGTCCAGAAGATAACCTGACGGAAACACCACTGGAAATTGAGGGGATTTTCACCCAGGAAGGCGTTCCTGTTGTAGGAGCTGCCGGCCTCACTCTAGTAGAAGGAATTATTGTGAAAATCATTCTTAAAACAACAATCACGGTTACTCGTCCGGTCATTCGCGACGCACACGGAAATGTCTGTGATTTGAATCCTGACCGCTGCAAACAAGATACAGACGCCCCATCTTTCACTTTCCCAGCTCCTGATGACGGAGGTCTTCTATAATGCAAAAGAGAGCCCGCCACATGGCAGGCTCTCTTTTTTTCCATTCCAGTTTTATATCAATTCCTTCAAGGACTGCGCTTCTTTGTTAACCGCTTCTCCTGCTTCGACTACCTGCTGATAGCCACGGGATGCACCTTCGAGGTTATGCAGTGCTTCCACCAGTTCCTTTTGAATCATCTCGGTCCCCTGATTGATACGGGTGATTTCTTCCGTAATCTTGTCCACATTTTCCCGGACTTCCCCAATGGAATGCTCCACTTTGTTGGAGAGCTTCCGGACTTCCTTAGCAACCACATCAAATCCTCGACCGTGCTCCCCTGCCCTTGCGGCTTCTATAGCAGCATTTAATGACAAAAGATTCGTCTGGGAGGCGATTTCCTTAATGGTTTTCACAACCCCCTGGATATTCTGCGCCTGTATTTTCAAACCTGCCAGTGTTTTCGTGTTCTCTTTGGAAGTCTCATTAATGAGAGCAATCTGACTGTTCAAAGCCTTATGCTCCTCCATCCCTTCCTCAGCTCGGTTGTTCAAGTTCAAGGATACATTCTGAAGCTCTTCCACCGTTCCGGTCAATTCATTCTGCCTCGGTGTGATGTCAGAAGCCACCTTCATTATCCCGATAATGCTTCCGTTCTTATATACAGGCATGTAAGTAGCTTCCAGCCACACTTCATGACCTGAAGCATCTTTGCGCTTAATCTTATCCTGAAAGCTTTTCCCATTCCACAACGCACGCCAGAATTGTTCATACGCGTTGCTTTGCGTGAAATCACTGAAGCAGAATTCCTTGTGATGCCTGCCAATCAAATCCTGGCTCTTCCGATAGTTCATCGTCTGTGCAAAAATATCGTTCGCATAGGATACCCTGCGGTCCTTCCCAAAAAATATGAGGGCCAGATGATCCTCAACCGCTTTAAACAATTCGACATGGGTCGTTTCTTTTTCTACGACATCCCAATCCAAATTTCTCCGCCTCCAGAAATTGCAAAGTTTTAAATCCAATCGTCTTGATTTAAGTATAACAGAGGCGGTTCCTGAACAGTCTTGAAAATGAGCCGTAATTATGTAAAAAAATACATAAAAAATCCCGCTCCTAATGAGCAGGACCATCCACTTTATCCGTCGCGTCCAGCAGAAGCCTCAGTGTTGCAGAAACCGTTGAGACGTCTACGAGGCCGTCTTCACTGTCTTTCACTTTTCCTAACTGAAGCATAATGTAGTCATCATACCCCTGAACGTGAACCTGGCCGGCATTGATTCTTCCTTTCAACATTACAATCTGCTGATGCAGTGCTTCACGGTCCATGCCGATCACTCCTTAACACTATAGAAGATTATATCGGCTAGTGTCCCCAAATATGCATGAAAATAAACAAAATACTATAGAACGTTGAGGGAGTGGCTGGTATAAAACGATTTTACACACAGATGGTTGATGATACCGGACTTTGCGAGAGCATGTGTTTTTCATGTAATCATAAGTTCAGCTGTTGAAAATGAATCTCAACAGCTGAAGGAATATACGAGCCCTGGACATGATGGTTTGAACAAAAAGAAGATTATCAAGCGTCTATCATCCCACTCTATTCCCTTTCACCTCAGGTGATTTCACGAGGAGTGCTCGGTGGTGACGCCTCCAGGAACAGCTGAGGCCGTGCCCACGATAAGCATCCACCGATACGCCGTTCGGGAAACCTCTGACTTATTGAAGGAACAGCATATCCTCAGTCATTTTAATCATCCAGTGGATTTAGACTTTCTTTTCCAGTCATGCCGGCGATCATTTCGACAAGAAGGGTGATTTCCTCTTCCATATCCTGAATGCTCGCTGTTTCTACAGGGGAATGCATATACCGAAGCGGCAGCGAGACAAGACTGACCGGCACACCTTTCCCTGTCAACCGCATCTTATCAGCATCCGTACCTGTCGCTCTGGGAGTCAGTTCATATTGAACATCCATATCGAGAGAGGAGGCTGTCTTTTCCAGCAGTTGATTAATTTTGCGGTTTATCGGAGCCCCTTTGGCAAGTACCGGACCCTTCTCAAGACGGACGTCCCCGTGTTTCCGTTTGTCTACACCCGGATAATCCGTAGCGAACGTCACGTCACAGGCAATGGCCATCGTAGGTTCTATGCCTGCTGCTGCAAAATAGGCACCGCCCATATTCGTTTCTTCATTCACCGTGCTCGCTGCATACACACCGACATTCAATTTTTTCTCAGATAAGCGGCGCAGCACTTCCCCGACAACGAACTGACCGGTCCGGTTATCAAGACCACGGCCGGCTATGTATCGGTCCATCAGCACTTCCGGCTCCCTTTTATAAACGGCCAGATCGCCAATCTGTACGAACTTTTCGACTTCCTCCTTGGATTTGGCTCCGCAGTCGATAAACAGTTCTTCAAGTCCGAAGTCTCCCTTCAGTCCACCGTGGTGCTGGGCATTGACACCAATGACGCCGGTTAGTGTCCCGCCGTGACCTTGAATGCTCACTTTCATCCCTACGGCCGCTTTAGGGTTAATGCCCCCCATCTTATCGACATACACATACCCGTTCTCATCGATCCGATTGACGACAAGAGCAATTTCATCACAATGACCCGCCAGCATGATTTTGAAATCCGCTTCCGGGTTGAGCACAGCAATCGCATTGCCGGCATGATCGGTCTGAATCTCATCTGCGTAAGGACGCATTTCTTCGATCCAGCGTTTTTGTATTTCCATCTCCATACTCGACGGAGACGGGGTATTTAACAATTCCATTAGAAAGTCCAGACGTTCTTTTTCCACAGGTAAACACCCTCCTTCGTAATTATCTTAACAAAAAAACAGACGGACTTCATATGGATGCATACTTCTGTTCTTTTTAGGGAAAAGGAATAGGTAGGCATTAGAAAGGAGAATTTCTTATGGACTTGAACCAGCAGTTTTACGAAGGAATGCAGCCTCAGGAATATGTGGATCAGATGCAGTCCCATCAAAATGATTTTTTGTACATATATGAACACTTCTCTACACAAGTGGAGGATGTACCTCTTTTTGAAAACGTACAGAACAAACAGTGGAGAGCTTTGGTGCTGACCGAAGACTGGTGCGGCGATGCAATGCTGAACCTGCCTATTTTCCTCAGGATTTCAGAAGCCGGACAGATCGATACGCGCTTTTTCCTCCGGGATGATAACCCGGAGCTGATGGACCGCTATTTAACAAATGGCACCTCCCGTTCCATTCCAAAAATCATTCTGATCGATCCAGAAGGGAAAGAAGCCGCTGTCTGGGGGCCTCGGGCACCGGAACTGGAACAGTACGTAACCGACTCTCTTACAAACCTCCCAGATAAAGAAGCACCGGATTACGAAGAAAAGCGCAGGGAAGTCCTGCTTTTCGTTACAAAAGCCTTCCGTGATAACCAGGATCTATGGCAGTACGTCTATGAAGATATGAAACAGACCCTTCAATCCTGACACACCAAAACCTGCTTTCTCCATGAAGCAGGTTCTTTTTACGTTTGTTTTGCCTGGATTCAAGCCATACTGTAGGTAAAAAAGGGGGCCGGGTTATGCAGCACCTCATCCGCCTTTACTTTCAACTGCCTTTATTTGTCCGCCTTTTAAGTACGGTATTCTTCACGATGACCTTATTCGGCATCATTATCCATATCATCGAACCTGAGAATTTCCCTACCTTTTTTGACGGATTATGGTGGGCTTTCGTAACAGGTGCCACTGTGGGATACGGGGACTATGTGCCTTTAAGTCCTGCGGGGAAAGCTGTGGCTATTCTATTAATTCTCTCGGGAGGAGGGCTCGTCACCTTTTATATGGCCACGTTATCAGCTTCTACGGTGGAGCATGAAACCAGTTTGTCCGAAGGTCGTGTTCCGTATAAGGGAGCCAATCACATTGTCCTGATCGGCTGGAATGAGCGGACCCGCCACTTAATTGATATGCTGCAGGATCAGAACCTTCACGAACGGATCGTGATGATTGATCAGACCATGAACCAGTTTTATCAGCGCTTGCCAAGCGTCCACTTTATCAGCGGCAGTGCGACAAATGAAGACACGCTGGAGCATGCCAATATTAAAGAAGCCCGGATGGCAATCATCACGGCAGATCCATCCATGGAGGAACAGCAGTCGGACCAGGCTGTGATCCATCAGATTGTTGCCTTGAAAGGGCATCACCCGGAATTGTTCATTATCGCGGAGGTGCTGACAGACCGCCAGAAAATTAATGCGCAGCGTGCCGGCGCCAGTACAATCATCCGTTCCAATGACTTTATGAGCAGCCTGTTTTACCAGGAGCTTTACCGCAATGATCCTGTCAAACCATTCGAGCTCCTCCTTTCCCTGTTGACCGAGCGTCAGTTTCACGAAGAGAAAGTTACCGAAACACTCGCAGGTCACCCGATCTTAACGGCTTATGAATTTTTCTTAAAAAAAGGATGCCAGATTATCGGCATCCGAAAAAATGGAGAGCTGTCCTTTCACCTTGACGAAAACATCGAATTGGAAAAGGGAGATGAGCTCATATTGTTCTCACCTCTGAGGAAGTAGCACTTCTTCTGCCGCCTGAAGGAGCTCTTGACCTGATTGGATGTGTTCTTCCGGAAAAGAGGCATCTTTATCCACAGGCTCTTGGAACTGGTCAAAAATGGCCCGGATGTTCCCTTCTTTGACATTGTCATCAAGACCGGGATTGTATTTATGAGAAAGCAGAAACGGCTCCGTCATCTCAATCATGGCGTAATCTGATGGGGCATCAAGGGATCCGGACGTCACTACAAAAGGCAGGCGGATAAATTGATAGCCAACGCGGTCATCAATTTTATAATCAAAATAGCCGTGTTCATAATCCCAGTTGTCCGCCAGTTTAAATCCGATCGTTTTCAAAGCTGCTTCTGCATCCTGAAAAGAAAAGACCTGTCCCGTCAATGAAGAGGTTAAAGGTATCATTGTCATTCCTCCTTTATGTTTTACTATGCCCCAATAAAAAAAGCGCGGCTCATCCAATTCATGGATGAGCCACGCTTTTGCGCTTTACAGGCGTTTTTCGAGTTTTTCTTTTTCTTCTTCAAATCCAGGCTTGCCAAGAAGGGCGAACATATTCTTCTTATACGCTTCCACTCCAGGCTGATCAAACGGGTTGACCCCGAGAAGATAGCCACTGATGGCACAGGCTTTCTCGAAGAAGTATACAAGATAACCAAACGTGTAGGCGTCACGCTTCGGAAGGTGAACAATCAAGTTCGGAACATCCCCATCTGTATGCGCCAGCATTGTACCAAGGTATGCTTTTTCGTTGACCTTGTCCACAGTGCTTCCAGCCAGGTAGTTCAACCCGTCAAGGTTCTGATCATCTTCTTCAATGGTCATGTCAGAGCTTGGCGTTTCCACGTGAAGAACCGTCTCAAACAAGTCTCTGCGCCCTTCCTGAACATATTGTCCAAGAGAGTGAAGATCTGTAGAGAAGTTGGCAGAAGCCGGGAAGATCCCCTTCTGGTCTTTTCCTTCACTTTCGCCAAACAACTGCTTCCACCATTCAGAGAAGTACTGAAGGGATGGCTCATAGTTGATCAGCATTTCAATCGTTTTGCCTTTGTTGTAAAGAACGTTACGAACCGCTGCATATTGATAGGCCGGGTTTTCAGAAAGCTTTTCGGCACTCAGCTCCTGGCGGGCCTTCTGCGCCCCTTCCATCATGGCATCAATATCAATGCCGCTCGCTGCAATTGGAAGCAGTCCAACAGCAGTAAGGACAGAATAACGACCGCCCACATCATCAGGGACCACAAAGGATTCGTATCCCTGCTCATCAGCAAGTGTCTTCAATGCACCTTTGTTGGCATCCGTCGTAGCATAAATACGTTTCTGCGCTTCTTCCTGCCCATATTTGTCCTCCAGGAACTTTCGGAAGACACGGAATGCAATCGCCGGCTCTGTCGTCGTTCCGCTTTTAGAAATGACGTTAATGGAAACATCTTTATTTTTAAGGACATCAAACAGCTCATTCATGTATGGAGCGCTGATGCTGTTTCCTACGAAGAAGACCTGTGGTGTGTCACGGTCTTCCTTCGCCAGCGTGTTGTAGAAACTGTGGTTGAGCATTTCCAAGGCTGCTCTTGCCCCTAAGTATGAACCGCCGATACCGATGACAAGAAGGACGTCCGAGTCGGATTTAATTTTTTCTGCGGATTTTTTAATGCGGGCGAATTCTTCCTTATCATAGTCCTCGGGAAGATCGACCCACCCTAGAAAGTCGTTACCTGCTCCTGTCTTTTCATGGAGCGCTTTGTGGGCTGTTGATACAGCACCCTGCATATATTCCAATTCATGTTCGCCAAAGAATGGCAGCGCTTTTTCATAATCAAAACGAATATGTGTCATGTCATACCCTCCAAATCGTCAATTTTATACCTGACCAATTTCACTTTATCGAAACCTCCATAGCAAATCAAGCAAAGCTCCACTTGTAAACGGATACATCGGGAAAATGTTTTGTAAAAGAAAAAGGCACGGATCCCCGCGCCTTTTTCGATAAACCTTATTTAGACATTTCCAGGATTTCTTGAACGTCTTCTTCGTGCAGCTTGTTAAAGTTACCGAATGGTCCGCGTTTCATCGCACGGTCAACGATTACGTCAAACTTATCATCGCCGATGTCATAGTCAGCAAGCGTTTGGGGTGCACCAAGGGATGTCCAGAATTTACGAAGTTCCTGGATACCTTCTTCAGCCACTTCACGCTCTGATTTCCCTTCAGTTTCTACACCAAACACTTTTTCACCAAGACGGGCAAAGCGGGAAACATTAACCTCAAGGTTATGCTTCATCCAGTTCGGGAATAGAATCGCCAGTCCACCGGCATGCGGAATGTCATAAACCGCTGAAACCGCGTGCTCGATGTTATGGCTTGCCCAGTCTCCGCGGTAACCCATCTGCATCATCCCGTTCAATGCAAGCGTACCTGCATAAAGGATCGTTTCACGATGCTCCAGGGATTCAAGGTCTTGAAGCAGCTTCGGAGCTGTTTCAATGACAGAGCGGAGGACACCTTCAATCATCTCATCCTGCACAGGAGACTGTGTCGGATTGTGGAAATACTGTTCGAATAGGTGTGTCATCATATCGACAATGCCATATACTGTCTGATCTTCAGGAACCGTTGCAGTGTAGGCCGGATCAAGAATAGAGAAGGCCGGGTTGGTCAATGGAGCCGCACCCCATCCGTATTTCTCATTCGTTTCCCAATTGGTAATAACAGCGCCCGCATTCATTTCAGAGCCTGTCGCTGCAAGCGTCAGCACTGTACCGAATGGAAGAGCATCTTCAGGTGTCGCCTGACGGGTTACGAGATCCCAAGGGGCACCCTCATATTTAGCACCTGCAGCGATGGTTTTCGTAGCATCAATGACACTACCGCCACCGACAGCAAGAAGAAAATCAACATTTTCCTGTTTGGAAATCTCCACCCCTTTTTCGACCGTTGTCAATTTAGGGTTTGGTTCAACTCCGGAAAGCTCAAGAACTTCAACCTCAGCTTTTTTCAGCTGGTCCATGACCTGGTCATAAACGCCGTTTTTCTTAATACTGCCTCCGCCGTATACAACAAGGACTTTTTTCGCCCCTTCCGGCAGCTGGCCGGGCAGTTGTTCAATTTGATCTTTACCAAAGATCAGTTTGGTTGGGTTATGAAATGTAAATGTATCCATGGATTGGAAGCTCCTTTCTTTTCTTAACGTGCTTTCCTATTATCCCCGATAATTTGAAGAATCTCAAAAGAAATGCTGTCTGGAATGAACATCGGCTTCGAGATCCATACTAAATACAAGAGAAGAAAAGGAGGTCTGAATATGAGCTGGATACAACGGACGGCTCTCCTGCTGATCATCATTGGCGCCATCAACTGGGGACTTATCGGACTTTTCCAGTATGATCTTGTTGCCGGGCTGTTTGGCGGTGGTGAGCAGCGTGCATTCCTTGCGCGTATCATCTATACGGCTGTAGGGATCAGCGGACTTATTGCGATTTCCCTTTATTTCATCCCCGCAGCACAAAACAGTGATGTACCGGCCGACACAGCTGTTGAACACGAATAAAAAAAGAGACCAGGGCAGGCCCTGGTCTCTTCTTCATTCCTTATTTGCGGAATTTTTCGCGGTCATCAGACTGTTTGATCCAGTCTTCAAGCTTGTCTTTCAGCGTGTTGAAGCCTGCAGCTTCTTCCTGCTGTTTTGGAGCCGCCTGTTTACGTGGACGACGCTCCTGCTGTTTAGGTGCTTCCTGAGTCGCACGGATGGATAGAGAATACTTGTTGCTCTTCTCATCGATGTTCAGAATTTTAACCTGAACTTCATCTCCTTCAGAAAGGTGTTCATTAATATCTTTTACATAACCGTGAGTAACCTCGGAAATGTGTACAAGACCTTGAACCTGCTCATCCAATGCTACAAACGCGCCGTAAGGCTGAATGCCTGTGACTTTACCTTCTAATACTTGACCTTCTTGGAACTTCTCTGACATGCTATACAACTCCTGATTCATTAAATATTCGCTTCTTTTCACGCAATAAATGATTTTACCACAAAGGCGCGAAATAAGCAATATCCCGTCTATGTTCACGAATCGTTCAGACATCATTTGTTCGCATCGTGATATACTAGAAAAAAGAATAAAGGAGGATTCAGCGTATGTCCGTAGGAAACAATATCCGAAAGTACCGGGAAATGAAGAAATTCACGAAAGAGGAACTGGCTCTCAAAGCCCGGATGGGCGTCCACACATTGGAAAGTTATGAATCTAATGAGCGCACACCAGAACTTGATACCGTCTTAAAGATCTCGACGGTTCTGGATATTCCCGCCTCCGAACTGATGGAATTCCACGATGAAGATGAATCTCCTTTTGACGAAGAACTTACACAGCTGGTCCAGGACATCGGCGTCAAAAGCTCTAAACTGATCTTAAGGAAAGCCCGTGACTTTTCAGAACAGGACGTACTCCGGGCTATGAATCTGCTTTATGACCTGAATCAGCAGAAAAATTAAAAAAGAGGTTTATAAACTATGAAACAGGGTTATATTAAATAACGTAAGACTTTCTCGTATTCCCCCTGTGTAAGCAAAGCGAGCGTTCGCTTTGCTTTTTTTTTTGGCCAAAATCCCTTCCCGAACAAGTTAGTTTCATGAAGGACCCGGTTTCGGTTATGATAAGGAAAAATGGCTGATGGAGGCGAGAACTTTGGAAGAATTTCAACAATATACCCCAAGAACCGGGACCCGCTCGGTCAAATGGGATCTCATTGAAGACTTTTATCAGAATAAAGATGTTTTACCGATGTGGGTGGCCGATATGGATTTCAAGACGCCGCAAGCGGTTACAGACGCACTGACATCTAGAGTCGAACACGGTATTTTCGGATATACCATTCCCGACCAGGATGTGAAGGAATCCATTACGGGATGGCTTCGCAATCGTCACGGATGGGAAACAGAAGCGGACTGGATTACTTTCAGCCCGGGTGTCATTCCATCTCTGCACATGATTATTCAATCGTTGACGGAAATCGGCGACAACGTTCTCATTCAGACGCCGGTTTATCCTCCGTTCTACAGTGTTGTCAAAGACCATGGCCGACATATCGTTAAAAACCCACTCCTTCATAAAGAGGACAGGTATGAAATAGACTTTGAAGATTTCGAGAACAAAATCAAAGATAATCAGGTAACCATGTTCATCCTATGCAACCCTCACAATCCTGTCGGGAGGGTATGGACGAAGCAGGAACTGGAGGAAATGAGCCGGATTTGCCGGAAGCACGGTGTGAAAATCGCAGCGGATGAAATTCATGCCGACTTGATTCTCCCACCGAACAAGCATATACCTATGGCTTCTCTTTCTGAAGAAACGAACCAGCAGACGGTCACATGCCTTTCCCCTACAAAAACATTTAATCTTGCCGGTCTGCAGGCATCTTATGTCATTACTGCAAACAAGGAAGATAAGAAAAAGCTGGATAAACACTTTAAAAATCAAGGCATGATGATGCTGAACACCCTCGGTATTACGGCGATGGAAGCCGCGTATACACATGGATCCGACTGGGTTGACGCATTGACAGAAGTGCTGAAGGAGCATCGCGACTATGTGATTCAGCGGCTGGAGAATGAAACAGGATCTGTGCGTGCGCTTCCGATCGAAGGGACGTATCTGTTATGGCTGGACTGTTCACAAATGGGACTTTCCCAGACGGAATTGAAGAAGTTCATGCAGAAAGAGGCCCGTGTCGGCTTAAACGACGGTGCGTCCTTCGGAGAAGAAGGCCGCGGCTTTATGCGCCTCAACCTGGCTGCTCCGATGTCTACACTTGAGGAAGGTGTCACACGCATCATTAAAGCTGTCCAGACCTTTGAACAATCTTAATATAGAATAAAAAATAAGGCTGCCGGGAAAAAACGGCAGCCTTATTTTTTATTTTATCATTCCTTCTGTCTGCATAGAGGTATCCGTAAACGCCAGAATGGCCTTCCGTCTAGTTGGCAAAGGGCATGTTATTCCTGCTGTTTATCCGGTTCCGTGGGATCACTCGTTTCATCCTTGTCTGCGTCCATGGTAATTACTCCACAGGCTACACGTTCCCCTGCATCTCCTGCCGGCTGGGTCATTCCATCATCTGGTCCGCTCTGGATGATCAAGGAAGTCCCTTCATCCCTCAGAAGCGACTTCTGGTCTTCTTTCAGCTTCGCCTCCGAAAGCATGACCTCAACATCAATCATACCGCTCTGGTCAGCCTCCACGTTCGGCATATCCCCCACATGCGCCCCTTTGGGATTCATGAGACCATGCTCTTTGGACATAGGATTGAAATGGTTCCCGGCACTCTTGAACTCAGGCGCATCACATTTTGGAAATTCATGAACAGCTATCCCGTGCATCCCCGGTTCAAGCCCTTCTACTTTCAATTTCACCTGAACGCCTTCAGGCTGTTCGGTCAATACGGCTGTTCCGATTTTGTCATTATCCTTGTTATAGATAGATGTTTCCAACGGCGATCTTTCCTCTCCGGAACACGCCGTCAAAACAACAGCGATCGTACCGGCACACATAAAGGCACGCTTCATGGGTTCAAAACCTCCATTTGATGAAATCTGCTTTTTCTAGTGTCCCCCATGCTGCTGAAAATATAATAAAGCCGCATTAGGCAGGCACCTAATGCGGCTTTTTCGGTTCGCGATCTTCCTGTTCATTTATGGAGTAATTCTGATCAAATGTATGCTCTTCTTTTTGAGAGGCTTTAATAATCCAGATCATGGTCACCGCTGCAGCCACAATGAACAGCAGAAGCATCAGGACAGCAGGAATATACTCAGACTTATCTTCTGGGAAGTACAGAAATTCCATCATGGTGAACCCCACCCTTCTTCCCCAAGTATATCAAACATCTGGAATTCCGCATCCGTTTTCATAAGATCTACATATTTTTTGTTACAATGAAACAAGAGATGAATTTAGGAGGGAATAAGATGTCTGAGATCCAGGTCGGTTCTAAAGTAAAAGCACACTATAAAACAGGGATATATATGGGAGAAGTGAAAGAGGACCGCGGGAAGTTTTACCTCGTTCAGGTGCTCGCCGTTGATAAACATCCGATGCAGGGCGACCTTCACAACCCAGGTAAAACAGAGAATGTTTTTTTTCATCAACGGAAAGCGCTGAGTTATCTTGAAAAAGCCAACGTCCAAAAAGAAGCCGTTCATCCTTATGAAGGGACAGAAATCCCCGAATACCAGGAATCTCTCAAGCTGTCTGTTGAAAAACTGAAAGAAAAATTAAACCGCCGGGACACCGATTTCAACAGCCATGCGGCAGACCAGCTGAATGATCTGGAAAAACAATATTTCGGTTGAAACCAACGACATTTGTATTCGCTTTCGTGGTGTGGTAATTTTAAAATGTTGAAAGAAATGAAGGAGGAAAAACCCATGACAACACATATTGGAGCACAACAAGGAGATATCGCGGATAAGATCCTGCTGCCAGGAGACCCGCTCCGCGCCAAATATATTGCTGAAAACTTCCTGGAGGATGCCGTCTGCTATAACGAAGTACGTGGCATGTACGGATACACAGGTACATATAAAGGAGAGCGCATTTCTGTTCAGGGAACAGGGATGGGGGTACCGTCCATCTCCATCTACGTCAATGAACTGATGGACAGCTACGGCGTGCAGAAGTTGATCCGCGTCGGCTCATGCGGAGCACTGCAGAACGATGTAAACGTACGTGACGTGATTCTTGCTTCCACATCGACAACGGATTCCCAGATGAACCGCATGGTATTCGGCGGCATCGACTATGCACCGACAGCGGACTTCAATTTGTTGAAGAACGCCTACGATGCAGGAACAGCAAAAGGGTTGGACTTGAAAGTCGGAAACGTCTTTACAAGTGACAGTTTCTACCGTGACAATGCAATGGATCTATTCAACCTGCTTGCTGAGTACAACGTGCTGGCTGTAGAGATGGAAACAACCGCTCTTTATACGCTTGCAGCGAAATACAACCGCCAGGCGCTGTCCGTTCTTACTGTCAGTGATCATATCCTTACCGGAGAAGAAACGACGGCCGAAGAACGTCAGACCACCTTTAACGAAATGATTGAAGTGGCTCTTGAAGCAGCCATCCAGGATTAACAATCAAAAGCACATACGCTTACAAGCGTATGTGCTTTTTTATATCCACAGTTGAGATATTGACGAGAAACCCTTCACGCGGGGCAAACATGAACAAGGGTTCTGCCGTCGATGATCAGGACACGGTCACCGATGGTCATATAGATTTCCCGCCCCTGCACCATGTCCACCTTCCCGTAGTATACTTGGGAGGCTGTATAAAGCAGCAGCATCGTACCTATATGCTTATCCACTTTGGATAGCAGCAGAGGCGTTCGGACGATCTGCATCAGCTGCCGGGTCTTGTTTCTTATTGAAACAGCAATAGAGATAGGAAGCCCTCCTTGAAAAACCGCTTCCTATACAATATCCATCCACACAAAAAAAGCCTGGGCTGAAGCCCAGACGTAAATATTCGATATAGAATGGCTGCCCCGCATTTCGTTTATACAATCCCGCTGCGCATATCGGTGGATGCCTGCCGCGGCACGGCGTCAGCTATCTTGGACAGGAACTTATGTTTTTTAATGGTTCACATAATAGGCAAGTGTCCTCGCCATGACTCCTGTAGATCCTTCAGGGCCAAGGGCGTGCCCGGATTCTGCTGCAGATGTTCCGGCAATATCGAGATGCACCCACGGAACCCCCTCCGCAAAAGCCCCGACAAACGCTCCTCCCATGATCGCATGAGCTTTGCGTGTTGGAGAATTATTCAAGTCAGCAATGCTGCTTTTCCTTACCTGAGCTTTATAATCATCGTTATACGGAAGAAGCCAGATCCCTTCTCCAGTCTCCTGACCTGCCTTTTCGATTTGTTTATAAAAGGACTCGTCATTTGTCATCGCCCCTGTCATCCACGATCCCAGGGCCGTGACTACTCCTCCGGTAAGTGTAGCCACATCAATAACCCTGTCAGCCCCTTCTGAGCGGGCATACGTTACTGCATCGCCCAGTGCCAGACGCCCCTCGGCATCTGTATTCAGTACTTCAATGGTTTGACCACTCATGGAAGTAATCACATCATCAGGTTTAAATGCTCCACCGGATATCATATTATCCGTAGACGGAATCACAGCCATGACATTCTTCTCAGGCTTGATGCGCCCTATGGTTTCCATAGCTCCGAGAACGGCAGCAGCGCCTCCCATATCCCCTTTCATACCAGGCATGCCTGTTTTCGGTTTAATGGAATAGCCCCCCGTATCATACGTTATGCCTTTTCCTACAAGAGCAGTGACATCCTCCCACTCCTCCAGTCCTTGATACTTCAGAACAATCAGCTCCGGCGGCTCTACAGAACCCTGATTTACAGCGAGGAGCGCTCCCATGCCCAGATTTTCCATATCTTCTTTCTCAAGGATTTGGGCATCCAACCCAAACCGCTCCGCCATTTTCAGGGATTGTGCGGCGAGTTCGGATGCAGTAAGAATGTTGGAGGGAAGGTGAACCAGTTTCCTTGCTGTATTGGCCCCTTCTGCATAAGCCATCCCTTCCGCAACGGCTGTTTCCATCGTAGCTTGATCGAACTGAGCAGAAAAAATGGACAGGCTCTTCAGCCGTTTGACTGCATCCGATCCTTTTTTATAATTTTCCTGCTTATAGGTTGATAAACCGATCGCTTCCGCTAACAACGCCGTCCACTCTTTATATTGCTTACCATCAGGAATTAGAGTCTCCAGCAAAAGGGAACACCGCTCCACACCTTGAGCCTCAATCTGCTGAAAAGCCTGTCCCCACAGGTTTCTCCTATCAGTTTTTGTCATCATCTGCCTGGACCCAAGACCGATACATAAGACCCGGACCATTTGATTCTCATACGGAACAATCACATTTTCCACTCGGCCCGGCGGGGGCTGAATGAGACCACTCTTTAAATAATCCGCTGTATGTAATCCTGCTGCATCTTTTATCTTCTCTATCAGAATGCTTTGATTCTCATCCGCAGACACCCCGACGACAAGGGGATCTTCGGGTTTCCACTTCTGTGTTATTGTCAACATAACGCCACCTCCTTCTCCAGTATACAAGATACGCATCCCTCCTTCCTTATGAAGGGACGTTTTATCGGAATGTATGATATAATGTCTTTGTTTATAAGCAACAAACGACTTACATAAAGATCAACCATCTCGATACCCTGCCGGATGAGAAAGGATGTTACAATGCTGTTAGATTTACTGCAAAACTTCCCCCTCTGGGCCTCCATCGCTGCAATCGTTTTTGCCCAGGCGGTAAAAGTCCCCATACAATTCATTGCTTCCAGACAGTTTAATGCCACCCTTGCCTTCAGTACAGGAGGCATGCCGAGCAGCCACTCTGCCGCTGTAACAGCCCTGGCTACGGGCGTAGGGATTGAGCAGGGCTTCGGTTCATCCATTTTCGCTGTCGCCTGCGTTTTCTCTATCATCGTCATGTTCGACAGTACAGGTGTCCGACGGCAGACAGGGGAGCAGGCCATCATGTTAAACATCTTATTGAATGATTTTAACCGCTTCGTCAGTGAAGCGAAAAGCTGGCAGCAGAAAGAAGGGTATCAAAAAAAAGAGGAATTGAAAGAGCTGCTCGGACACCAGCCCATTGAAGTGTTTTTCGGGGGCCTGACCGGCATCCTGCTTACATTCCTGCTTCATTCTCTGATCTATTAAAGGACAAAAACACTTCCGCCATTCTTAACGGAAGTGTTTTTTTATGGTTTGATTGCAGACCGGAATACCTGCTGGGCTTCATTTTCATTCAGAGTGTCCAGTTCTTCTTCCGTCAGCTGACCTTCTCCTTCTTTGATCACATACACGTCCAACGTTTTCTTTCCCCATTGGTCATACACATCCTTTACGCTGGAGAAATAAAGATCCAGCTCCTCCCCTTCAATAGCCCCTCCAATATCAGCCACCACTCCATACCCATATCCGGGAATAAAAAGGATGGTCCCTAAAGGAAACACGTTCAAATCAGCAGCGATTGTGGAATACAGGTCCCTCGTTACATTCACTCCGGAGAACGTAATGCCGTAGGCCGGGTGCTCAGGCGTTTTTCCCGTTGATTCAAACCCGGCTGTATAGCCCGTAGCGGTAACCTGACGGCTTTGATACTGGGACAAATCAATCGACTGTTCCAGCGTCTGGACCGCCTCAACAACTGCGCTTTTCACTTGTGGGTCTGGATCAGCCGTCGTGTTGTTCCTGTCTTTTATTTCACCGATCACCCATTCTCCCAGATCAGATAGAGATAGATTTGTTACATAGGAAGCCGTACTCACCACAGCCCCTGCGAATAAGAAAGGAAGAAACAGCCTTTTCGTACGTCCTGCAAACATGTCATCACCTCTAGATGTAAGCATGTCCAAGACCGATCATTTTATTCAAATAATTGAACCAGAAGAAGGGGCATCGATCCTTAGATCGATGCCCCTTCTTCTCTTCTCAGAACATTTGATACCCGCTCTTCCTTAATTTCTTAATAACAATGCCAGCTGCAATGGTGCCGACAAAACCGCTGGTCAGGATCACAACGTCCACGACACCTAGACGGCCGAGCTGTTTAAACACAGTCGGGAAGGCTGTGCCCGGCTGTGAGAAATATTCCGTCCACGGAAAGTTATCCACGATAAACAACACGATGACAGGATACACGATGGACATGATCCAGGATGAGCGCAGAATCATATTTAATAGAAAGGATATCCCGAAAAACAGTACAAAAAACAAAAGAATGGATACAGCAAATTGGACAATATTCAACGTCGCTTCCCCCTACTCCCCTTAAAAGGGACGTACAAATCCATTATTCATTCTAAACCGCTTCCTATGAAAGCGCAAGCATATCCGGACGTACGAAAAACGCGAAAGCATGAACTGCTTTCGCGTTTCCTATATCTTTTAGAAGTTAAAGAAGTTCAACTTCCCTTTCTTTAGAACGAGCGGAAGACCGCCTAATTTTAGAAGATAACGGTTGTCGATAACTTTCTTCATGGCAGTCGCTGACCAGCCGAAGAGTTTCTTATCATCAAAGACAACACCGATGGCATCATTGTGCCCAAGGGAAGCAACCGTACCTTGAATATTAGGCTTGAATGGCTCAAGGTGATCGTCACCTTTCACGAGACGGGTAAGGTTTTTCGCTGTATGCTCCGCTTCCTGGATGGCAATCTGCGCTGTCGGAGGATAAGGGCGCTCTGTTTTCTCATTCATAATGAGAGCACAGTCCCCTACGATGAATACATCATCGTATCCTTCTGGACGAAGATCATCACGAACCGGGATACGTCCGCGGTTCGCTTCGAAACCGGCTTCTTCAACCAGTGAGTTCCCGCGTACACCGGCCGCCCATACGACGGTGTTCGTATCGATTTCTTCACGCTGTTCGTCTTTTTCGAAAACCAATCTGTTTTCGGTTACTTCTTTGATCATCGCACCGATTTTGAACTCGACACCGCGCGCTTCCAAAGAGTTCATCGCATATTCGACAAGTTCAGGGTCGAATCCTGGAAGAGCTGTCGGGGCAGCTTCTACGTTGATAATACGCACTTTGTCACGTGGAACATCGTATTCCTTGCATAGTTCAGGGATACGGTTCGCAAGTTCACCAACAAATTCAATCCCTGTAAACCCGGCACCGCCGACAACAATGTTCAAACGCTTCTGCTGTTTTTCAGGCTCGTTGTTGTACTTCGCAAAGTTGTATTCAATATGCTGGCGGATCAGACGAGAGCTGTTAATGCTGTTGATTGTGTACGCATGCTCTTTAAGTCCAGGGATACCGAACGTAGCCGCTTCGAATCCAAGACCAATGACAAGGTAGTCATAAGAAAGTTCGCCGTCTTCAAGGATTACCTTTTTATCGGCGGCTTTAATATCAGTCACTGTATCCTGAATGAAGTTGACTTTGCTTGTATCCACAACATCTTTGATTGCGATACGTGTGCGGTCATGGTGAAGCGTACCTGCTGCGTTCTCATGCAGCCAAGTTGTTTGATAGTGGTAGCTGTGCTTGTTCACAAGTGTTATGTTGGCATCGTTCGCCCCAAGACTCTTCTGAAGTTTGACAGCTGTCATGATGCCCCCGTAACCGGCACCGATAATGACAATGTTCGGATTCTTCATGAATAATCACTTCCATCTCGTATTTTTTTCCATCCGTCACCTATATCATTGTGACCTGTTTCACACAAAAAGACATTAAAAAAACCTGTTGAAATCAGGTGAAAAATGTCACAAATCATAACTATATGGTCTATCATCATCTTAGACCTTTTCCCCTTGATTTTCAACCCAAAATCAAGTTATCAAAATTATTGAACAATTGCCGTCTTTGGAAAGGTTTACATATGTTCAGTGTTCCCATTGTAATTTTTTTTATGATAGAATAAATTTTAGTGAAATTTTTTTCAGGAGGTTTATTATGAGCGATAAAATATACGATATTACAGTCATCGGCGGCGGCCCCGTCGGTCTGTTCACAGCTTTTTACGGTGGAATGCGTGAAGCGAGTGTCAAAATCATCGAAAGCCTCCCGCACCTTGGAGGGCAGCTGACTGCCCTTTATCCGGAAAAATACATTTTTGACGTGGCCGGCTTTCCTAAAGTCCGTGCACAGGAGCTGATTGACAACCTGGAGGAGCAGGCGATGGCTTTCAACCCGACCATTGCGCTCGAAGAGGAAGTCATCCATGTAGAGCGGATGGAAGATGAGTCTTTAAAACTGACCACGAACAAAGATGTCCACTACACGAAAACCGTGATTGTCACAGCTGGTAACGGAGCATTCCAGCCACGGAAACTCAAAGTGGACGACTCCGAACGGTTTGAAGATACCAACCTGCATTATCACGTCAGTAACATGGACAACTTCCGTGATAAGAACGTGATGATTGCCGGCGGCGGTGATTCTGCTGTCGACTGGGCATTAATGCTGGAGCCGATTGCCAAACAGGTCACTCTTGTCCATAGAAGAGATAAATTCAGAGCTCACGAACACAGTGTGTCCCAGTTGAACGAATCCAACGTCAACGTCATGACACCCTTCACTCCTGAGCAGTTTATCGGAGAGAAGCGCATTGAAAAAGTCGAGCTTCAGGAAGTTAAAGGCGATCGTACAGAGACGATTGACGTTGATGATGTCATCGTCAACTACGGGTTCATTTCCTCCCTTGGTCCAATCAAGGACTGGGAGCTTGAAATCGACAAAAACAGCATTGTCGTCAACTCCAAAATGGAAACGAACATCAAAGGCATTTACGCCGCCGGCGATATCTGCACCTATCCGGGTAAAGTCAAACTGATTGCATCCGGTTTTGGCGAAGGTCCGACAGCGGTCAACAATGCGAAAGCCTATATCGATCCAGGAGCGCGTGTACAGCCGAAACACTCGACGAGTATGTTCTCCTAAAGAACAAAGCCTGCAGAGAAACCTGTGTTTTTCTGCAGGCTTTTTTTTCATGCAGCCGGAGCTTAATAAAGTTCAGCTTCCTTCCCCTATCCGGTTGTGATAGGAGAGTGGTGGTTCCCATAAAAAAAACCTTCCGTGAGCCGGAAGGTTGGAATCTATCAGCAGTTGGGGTCTGGTGTTCCAGCGTTCGTCGCCGTTTTAAAGGAAGACCCGCAGCCACAGGAAACGATGGCATTCGGATTATCGATCGTGAAGCCTCCGCCCATCATATTTTGTTTAAAATCAATGGTCGTACCTTCTACAATCGCCGCATCCTGACGGTTGATGACAACTGGAATACCGCTGGAATCTTCAAGAAGATCAAGTTCTTCATTAATCTCATCCTCGAAGCCCATCGCATATGACAATCCACTGCAGCCGCCGCCTTTCACGCCAAAGCGGAGACGGACATCTCCTTCTTCTTCCTTCATCATCTCTTTGATCTGATGACCGGCAGCTTCTGTAATGTTCAGGATCATACCAAGCCTCTCCTTTCTCTTCTTCTTTTCAGTATACTAAACCGGCCTGCTTTTTATCAAACAGCAGCACCTGCTCAGCCAAGTAAAAAGACACCCTTTACCGGGTGCCTCTCATTGTATTGAAAAAGTCATGCCTTTCCACTTGTTACAGGGTTTCGTCCAAGTGTTGATAAATTTTATCGACTAATTCTTCAGGTGAATCGGCAATGACACGTTCTCCTTCAACAAGGGCATAATTGCTTTGCGAACAAAGACCGCAGTTTCTCAAGCAGCCGTAATCCATCACATCAAGATCCGGATCCTTTTCCAGTTCATCCTTAGCTTTTTGGGAACCTTCAGCTAAATTATTGATACAAAATTCAATCAATGGATTCATCCACGTCACCTCTTTTTCGGAAGAACCCTGCGCCTTATGATTTTATCATACGCTGGTGGTTCTGCGTTAGGAATTACTTACCTGTTGAAGACCATGTTCTTCCAGAGATTTGTATATCGTCTTCAACCTTGGATTTCCTTCCGCCACGATTCGGTCTTCCACCAGGACGAGCGGGTAAAACAGGTCATCATTCAACAGCTGCTGGACGATTTCCATATCCACGCCTTCCTGGTTTTCTGTATGGATATCAAAATAGTGAAACTGCAGGCTCTTCTCCCCGTACTTCCTTGTTAAAGCGGCCTCCAGCCACTCATAGGTCTCTTTTGAGCCGGGAGCGTTCACACAGCTTGCACACTTCACTTCCGCCCCGTATACATATACACGAATAACCGGTTGATTCATGAGGCCCTCTCCCCTTTTTTATACGTACTTCCATTTTACAAAAGAAGCGGAAAAAGATAAAATGATAATAGTTCTCAATCCAAAGGAACATAAGCAGATACCATAGATTTTTTCGTCACTTCGTTTTATAATGATACTATAAGAAAGGGGAAGATTGAACATGCATGAACAGGTTCAAGAAGTACTAAACAAACTTCGCCCATTTTTACTTCGTGACGGTGGAGACGTTGAGCTGGTAGATGTAGAGGATGGTATTGTACGTCTGCGTCTTATGGGTGCCTGCGGGAACTGCCCAAGTTCAACCATCACTTTGAAAGCAGGTATTGAGCGTGCGCTTTCTCAGGAGATCCCTGGCATTTATGAAGTGGAGCAGGTTTTCTAAATCAGATAATCAGAAGCCCGTACACGTTGTCGTGTACGGGCTTCTTTTACCTGGAAACCGGACTGAGCAGCGGCTTCTCCTCGAAGTAACGGACAACATTATCCAGACAGAGACGCATCATCTTATACCGGGTCTCTTTCGTTGCCGATCCGATATGGGGAAGACAGACAACGCCGGGCATGGAAACGAGCGGATGGCCCGCTCTGATCGGTTCTTCCTCAAACACATCAAGACCGGCACCGGCGATCTGCTCGTCTCTGAGCGCTTTTTCGAGTGCTTTTTCATCCATCAAAGCCCCCCGGGATGCATTGATAAAGATTGCGGTGTCCTTCATCTTTCGAAAAGCCTCCGCATTGAACATATGCCGGGTTTCATTCGTCAATGGAGCCAGGCTGACCACATAATCCGCCTTCTCCAAGAGCTCATCAAATGAGATATACCTCGCGCCGATTTCATCTTCCACATCCTCTTTTCTGGAGCGGTTGTGATAAAGAATGTCCATTTGAAAACCTTTGGCTCTCCGCGCCACGGCTTCTCCTATCCGCCCCATACCTACGATTCCGATCGTTTTATGATGCACATCTGTTCCGGCAAGCAGTAAAGGAGACCAGTGGTTCCAGGCGTCTTCCTTAATATAGTTTCCTGCCTCCACAATCCGGCGGGCAGCGGCCATGAGCAGACTGAACGTAAGGTCGGCCGTCGTTTCCGTCAAAACATCCGGGGTGTTTGTGATGGCCGTCCCCATGTTCTCTGCAGCTTTCACATCCACATTATCGTAGCCAACCGCCATATTGGCAACAATCCCAAGAGAGTTCCCAGCGGCCAGAAGCTCCTCGTCCACCTGGTCGGTCAGCATCGTTACCAGTCCATCCACGCGACCTGCCTCAGCTAAAAGCGTCTCCCTGTCGACGGCTTCATCCTCTTCCGGCCACATCTCGATATCCAACTGGTCCTGATAAGGTTCAACAACTTCTGCCGGCAGACGGCGGGTAATAAAAATTGACGGTTTCCCCATAACAGCATCTCCACTCCTTTTTCTTCCAGTGTAACACATAAGAAAAAGGGCACGTTTTTTCACGGAGAACCCGGACTTTTGATATAATGAACATAACACCAGTCGTTTGTGAAACAATAAACGCGGGTATAATAATATCGCGACCAAAGAGAGAGCAGGGAGGTAGTTCGCTATGGCAAATGAGAAGAAAGTATCCAGTCTTGAAAAAACCGCACGGGAGTGGCTGACAGAAAGAGGCGTCACCATCGACGATATCGCCGATCTTGTTTATTATCTGCAGTCGAAATACCATGATGACCTATCGATGGATGAGTGCCGGTTCAATGTAAACAAGGTCCTCACCAAACGGGAAGTCCAGAACGCTGTGATCACAGGAATCGAGATGGACCGCCTGGCCGAAAAGAAAATGCTTACAGAGCCGCTTCAATCCACCATCGAAGTGGACGAAAGCCTGTATGGAATCGATGAAATCATTGCTTTTTCCATCGTCAATGTGTACGGATCGATCGGATTTACCAACTACGGCTATATTGATAAGCAGAAACCTGGAATTCTCCAGAAACTGAATGATAAATCTTCCGGCGAATGCCATACATTCCTCGATGATATTGTAGGAGCCATTGCAGCAGCTGCTTCCAGCCGGCTGGCCCACAGCATTGTAGGCGACGACGAAGATGACGAATAGAACGTACCCACACCAGGCAGCTGCCTGGTGTTTTTTGTAATCCAATGAAACTTCACCGCTCTCCACTACGTATACATAGAAAAGGGGGCGGATAACGTGAAGACGCTGCGTTTAAAACTTGTATGGATCCTGCCGCTGATCATCATTGCAGCAGGTATTATGCTTTTATTTTTTGAAAATTACCAGGAAGTTACGGAACCTGCCGATCAGGATTGGAGCAGAGATTGGGAGGTTGGGGAAACCGCCGCGGTTAAACAGCCTCGTATTCAGAAATCAAAAGATGGCGTGCAGATTTCCTACCTTACCGACAGTGGGATTACCCAACATACCTATGATGACAACTACACAGAAACGGATGAGCAGCAGTACTCGATTCCCGTGGATAAGTTTACAAGCTTTTACATAGAAAATGACAAACTCCTCTATTCTGATTACTACAGCTTATACCGCGGAGATACAGAAGAAAAACTGACGGATATTGACGGCTTTATTCCCACATCCTCAGCTGCGTTTTATCAAAAAGGGAACGCCCTTTACGCCATAGATCCAACCAATTATGAAAGCAGCAAGCTGATGACACTCACCTCCAATGATTCCAAGGTGGGAACGGCAGAGACGGATGAAGGCACTTACCTTATGGAAGAGTACACAGATGAGGAAGGCCGTCACCTGCACTTCTTTGAACACGTGGACAATCAAGTGAAAAAGATTGGAGAAGCCGCTTTTGTACCGTCCGGTTCTGAAAGTATTAAGGACATCCAGTTTACAGTGCAGAACAAGGAAGCCGCTGTGCTTATATCAACAGTTCAGAAACAATCTGCTTCTGGTCAGATGGAAAACCATTATTATTTCGGAACCACTTCCTTTAAAGAACCTTTAAAGACCACCAGCCTTTCCTTTATTGATCCCGTTTCTTCGCAGCCTCTCAGAGAAATATCGGATATGAGTCTGCATCCTCAGAAAGAGGGTACCTCCCTGCTGTTTAAAGCGGTGGGGGCCACCAATACAAGATTCGGTGAAAACAGCCAGTTTAACATTTATAAAGCCCCGCTCGGTGCTTCCGGGGTTGGAGAAATCACACGGATAAGCAACACACCAGATCTGTCCACCCACCCGGTTCAAATTCAAGATAACAGTGTAATCTGGGTTGATAAAGGCGGGGACAGTCACAAACTCCTCTTATCATCCCAGAACCCTGAAATCATTGAGAAGGCTGACACATGGAACTCCCGTGTCCTTTTAGGAGCACTGGGAAAAACAATGGGGATGCTTTCCTACAGCTTTTTCGGACTCCTCATTATGACGTTCTGGTATATATGGCCGCTTTTGTTCCTTGTGATTCTAATGTTTGTTAAAAGAGACGCGCTGGACCAGGACCGTACATGGATTCTGCTCACGGGTATCGCCATTTATCTGGCAGCCGCCATTCTTGTGCGCAGTCCCTTATTCTCAGAAAAGCTCCTCGCCAGGGCACCTGATTATTTAAGCTTCCCCGGAAGTCCAATCATTTTCATCCTTGGTTTTGCCCTGATCTCCTTTGGAATTCTGAAAACCGGTGCAAAACGAAGAGATTGGTCGATCCCTGTTCAGATCACCTACTTCATCAGCGTTCACGTCGCTTTGATCACCATCTTCTTCGGCCCTTACGTTTTATAAAAAAATCACCACCTGCTTCATGAAGCAGGTGGTGATTTTTATTTACCCTTTATGGCCGTTTAACCACTCGTGTAGGTTCAGCTTTTTATAGGTAGGCTGATGGGTATGAGCTTCTATCTCATGAAATGAGCTCAATCCGGTTTCCACCATCAATGTGTCCACCCCTGCTTTCATGCCGGCGAGGATATCGGTGTGATAGTTGTCGCCCACCATCAATACGTGGTCCGCCTGAAGCTGCAGCTCCTTCAAAGCCCGCTCCATAATGATCGGCTCCGGCTTACCGACAAAGGTGGGATCCACCCCCGTACTGACAGCAACAACACTTGTCAGGGCTCCGTTTCCAGGAAGCATCCCCTTATCTGTCGGAATGGCTGTGTCGCTGTTCGTACTCACAAAACCGGCTCCCTTCCTCACTTCGAGGCAGGCGCGGGCAAGCTTGGTATAGGAAATTTCCCGGTCGATGCCGATGACTACAAAATCTGCATCCTCCTCCACAAGGGTGTGCCCCCGGTCTGTAAGAGCCTTATGAAGACCTTCCTCCCCAATTACATACACTCGTGCCTGCTCCTTCTTCTCCTTGATGAAGTCAGCCGTTGCTAAACTGCTTGTATACACTTGATCAGGCCGGGCTTTCACACCAAGCTTGTTCAATTTCGCTGCAATCTGACCCTGCGTACGGGAGGAATTATTAGTCAAAAATAAAAAAGGGACCTGAAGACCGATGAGATGGTCAATAAAGTGAGAAGCCCCGTCCACGGCCGCTTCCCCTTTATACATCGTCCCATCCAAATCCACCAGGTACCCCTGATAATGTTTCATCAGTCTTCCCCTTTCGTAGTGGTTTTTGAAAAAGCGGATACAGGACCCAGTTCGTGATCGAGGTACATGCGGATCCGCTCAGGGAAAGCTTCCAGTGCCTGTTGATACGTCGTCCATGCACGTTCGACAGACTCATGATCCACCTCCGTATATTCGTGGACGATCATCTTCCTTAATTGAATGAACTGTTTAAATGCTTCCTCATGTTCAGCAGGAAGAACTTTTTCATCCAGTAAGATATCGATAATATCATCATAACTGCCCGGATCGCGCATAATAAAACCATCAATCATCATATTGCCGACATCTAATACAGCCTCGACAGTAAGATGTGTCAAACGCTCCAGTACAAGCTTCTCCCGGAATGTGGAAAACCCCTGCTTTCTCACTTCTGCTTGTATTGTTTCCATATAAGATAAGATCTTTTCAATTTTTTCCCGATCCACAAAATACATGTAAAACCCTCCTGACTGATAAAGTCCATGCTACCGTTATCATACCACAACTATTTTAGGTCGATAAATTCCAGCGTAATGGATATACTACCTGATAACTATGCAGAAGAGCACGAACAAAAGGAGTGTAAAGGATGTCCCAACGTCCACTATTAGAAGATGTTACCCAGGATACAAGCACACGGTTCGTTTCGTTTACCGCAGGCAGTCATCGGTTCGAACTTGCTATTATGAAAGCAGAGTATTTCCAAAACCAATCTCTCGTCATCAACCTGCCTAAAAACAGGCAGGGGCTTCTGGATGAAGAAAACATCAACAGGGACGGATACCTGGAGCATTTATTCCAGCTGAGTGCGATGGAAGCTGAAGAGCTCAGAAACTATCTTCCATATCTCCTGTAGCATAAATCCGTTCCTTACGCTCACTCTAAGCATAAGGAGGTCAAATATGATGAGCGACAAGAAAAAGAAAGACTATTCCGATTTTGCCAACGTAGAAGCCCAGCGGAACTATCTGGTCCCGGAACAGCTTCCGGAAGGAGCCTATGGATCCCCACGGAATAAGCATGAGCCTGTTTCCAATGAGAAAAGTTCCCCCTGGACAAATAAACAGAGGTATTACAGTGCGTTTAATTACGAATACAAGTCCCTCCATGAGGATCTGCCCCGTCAGGAGGATGGAGCCCACCCCCTGCACGACGAATCAAACGCTGATATAAAACCCTCTCAGGAAGATCATTAAAAAAACCGGCGTGTGTTTTGGAAACACGCCGGTTTTACTGTCGGATCCGCTTAAGAACAAAATAAGCACAGCCAAAATTGCAGTATTCATATAAGTAATCTTCCAAAGTGCTGATTTTTGTATCGAAGGTCGCCTTGGAATTCTGATCATCGTAAAATCCCTTCAGACGGAGCTGACCATATCCCCAGTCCCCTACGATAAAATCGTATTTATTCAATATGTCGCTGAAGCGGCCTTCCACTTCTTCCTGTTGAAAGCCCTCCTGGTGATTCTCCAGGATATCAAACGTTTTACCTGAAATTTCAATCACATCCATCACCTCTATCTACCCATTAGTGTATCACATTTTTCCAACAGGAAGGAAACGTCCTGAAAAAATGAACAGGTATGTTTCCAATAAAAGTGCCCACCATAAAAATACACCCATATGCCAAGGAGGATCTATCATGAAGCTCAAACAAATTGCTACCACTCTTCTCCTCTGCTGTCTTCTAGCCGGATGCCAGGAGACGAAGGAAGAAGAAGCTCAACAATTAATGGACGGTGATACACTCAGCGGAAATGCTATGGACGGATACAATACCGAACCGAAAGACGGCCAGGTCGGCTATGTGCGCTTCGAGAAAAACCAACTGGACCAGGACGAGGAAAGAAACCGTCAGATTAAAGTGAACAGAGAGCAGATGGCGGACATGATTTCCCGCATGATTTTACGATACGATCAGTTTGATGATGTAGCAACAGCTGTAACGGACAACGAGGTGCTGGTTGCCTATAAGCGCGCGGATGACACCGACCGCCAAACAGCCGCAGACATGGTTCAGAAGACTGCCTATTCTCTTGTCCCGAGTTTTTACCATGTCTATGTGTCCGATAATCCAGCTTCCTTTGGAGATATCCAAAGCCTGAGCAACTCCACCGTCTATGATGAAGGATACAACAGTACCATCAGCAGCATCATTAAAAAAATGAAGCAGTCCCCTCAAGGAAAAGTGGATGAAACCAATCCAAATCAGCCGAATGTAGGGCCGAATACGAATACAGAAGCAGAAACCGGTATGGAAAATTAGCCTCATGAATTTACCATTCATACCTGAAGATCCTTTGTTCATCCTAAGAGTATCAATTTGTTGTAGGTGAGAATATGAAAGGTACAGCACTCGTTACAGGAATCTTAATTGCCGCGCTCTCCTTTTCCACAGGCACAATCCATGCAGCCCCGGATGAAAAGGAAAGCCAAGAGCGGATGGCGCTCTATAAAAAAACTTCAGCCGTTACCGATATCCCATGGGAATATCTTGCGGCCGTCGACCAGTATGAGCGTCAGGTACACGATGATCCTGATGAAGGCCGGGTTACAGCTATCGAATTTGATCCGGTGTTCTGGTCAGGCTCCTCTGACGCTTTCCCTTCTGCAGTCTCTCCCAATGGATGGGGGTCAGACGGCAATGGTGATGAAAAAGCAGACATCCATAACGATGAGGACGTACTATGGTCGCTCGGCCGGTATATAAAATCGTTCGGAACCACAGAAGATGATATCAAAATTGCATTATTTCAATACTATAAGCGGGATTTGACGGTTCAGACGATTATGCATTCCGCTGAAGTTTTCCGTAAGTTCAAAACGGTGCATTTAACGAACCGGGATTTCCCTCTTCCTAAACAGTACAACTACAGTTACCGGAGCACATGGGGAGATGCGCGGGGATTTGGAGGACGGAGGATTCATGAAGGGACCGATATCTTTGCCGGCTACGGAGTTCCTGTCAAATCCACGACGTACGGCGTCGTCGAAATGAAGGGATGGAATACGTATGGAGGCTGGCGTATCGGCATCCGCGATATTTACAACATCTATCACTATTACGCCCATCTCCAGAACTTTTCCAAAGAGATTAAAGTGGGTGATGTCGTTCAACCTGGCGATGTTATCGGAGCCGTTGGTGCCTCGGGTTACGGGCCGCCGGGAACGTCCGGTAAGTTTCCACCGCACCTGCACTACGGGATGTACCAGGATAATGGGAAGAATGAATGGTCCTTCGATCCCTATCCATTTTTAAGACGATGGGAACGGATGGCAGAATAAAAAAAGGCGCGGCAGCTGCTGCGCCTTTTTGCTTGTAGAAAATGGGGTTTAGTTACCTCTTGGTGCTCCGACCATTCCTTTCCGCGGACGAACGTCCGAGTCTCCTCGGGAAAATCGCCCTGCGGGGCCTCACCCGTCCGTTTTTCCGCAGGAGTGGAACGGTCTCTGCACCCTTCGGAACTGAAAAAGGCTCCCCTTCTCGTCTCCACCGTGACTAGTAAAATATAGCACTTCCCATTCCAATAGATGAAGATGACCGGTAAAGTAAGTGTACGAAAGGTATTCGGATTTTCTTTCATGAGATATAATACCTGCTATGCTGTAAAACTTTACTTTAATGGAAACATGTTTTTGCCTAACCATCTTAAAGAAAGACTTATGTTACATAGCAGACCACCCTCATTGTTAGAGCTTATTATTCGGTGAGGTCACGTGAAGTGTTCGGTGGTGACGCCTGCGGGAACAGCACGAGCTGAAGATCCACTTGGGCAGGCGTTCTTCCTGTCCAAGTTAGCTGAGGCCGTGCCCGCGGCAAGCATCCACCGATAAGCGGCACGTGGCCACCCTCCACGTAACAGAAGGAGTTCTTCCTGTTTCTATAACTAAAAAAAAGCGCCGCTGATGCGGCGCCTTTAATTATTTAGCTTTTTTCACAGCGTTCGTAATGCTCGCTGCCAGACCTCCCCAGATGACAACCATTCCGATAACCATGGTAATTACTGCACCTGCTGTCATGTCAGCTTACCTCCTTTTTTCCCTCTTCGAAAGCTTTGGCGTTCCAGCGTTTAAACATCATCAACACTCCGACGATGAGGGCGAACGCTGCCACAAACCAGCCACCGAAAAGAATGAACCCATCTGCATATCCTTCGTAGTTTCCTGTGTCTGTGTCGAACTCTTTCGCCAGGTTCGTTTTAAACAGGTCGAACATCATATATCCAAGTACGAGTGGTGTAATAAGTCCAAGGGACACTTTCCACCATGTTCCGAGACGGATATCGGATATTTCATTGGCGTGCGACTGAAAATCATTGAGCTTACGAAGGAACCAGGCAATGACTACGACTTCGACAAGCCCGACGAAGGCGACACCAAACTGGTTGATGAAGTAGTCGGCAGCATCCAGGAAGAACAACCCACCCTGCGTAGCAAACAACAGTGAGATAACGGCTGCTGTTCCGCCTCCAAAGGCTACAGCTTTCGTTCTGGAAATACCAAACTTCTCGCTGATCCCTGCGACATACGTTTCAGAGATGGAAATCAGTGAAGACAGCCCTGCAAGTACAAGGGAGAGGAAGAATAAAAATCCGAACAACCCATTCAAAGCAGGAAATTCATTAATGATCTGCGGGAAAACGACAAAGGCCAGTCCCACTCCGCCGCTTACGACTTCGTTTACAGGAACTCCACTCTGGGAGGCCATGAAGCCAAGGGCGGCGAATACTCCGATACCAGCAAGTAATTCAAAGCCTGAATTACTGAAACCAGCAATAAACGCGTTATTAGTAATATCCGATTTTTTCGGAAGATAACTGGAATAAGTAATCATAATAGCAAAGGCAATGGAAAGACTGAAGAAAATCTGCCCATAGGCAGCCACCCATACCGAACTATCCATGATCGCTGAGAAATTCGGTTCGAAAAAGGCCTGAAGACCCTGCGCAGCTCCAGGAAGTGTAAGGGCACGTATCACGATAATCATGAAAAGGACGACAAGCGTAGGAATGAAGATTTTGTTCGCTGTCTCAATTCCCTTTTTGACTCCCTTGAACAGGACCCCAAGTGTAATTACCCATACAATGAGCAGAGGAATCAGGACACCTGGGACAAGGCTTCCGGTCTCGCCGGGATTAACAGATAATTGCAGATAGTCACTAAATAAAAAGCCTTCGGTATCATCACCCCATGATAGATTGAAAGAAAATACACTGTAGGAAATTGCCCATCCGATAATGACCGCATAATAAGTGGATATAACAAACGCAACCAGCACACCCCACCAGCCGATCCACTCTGTTTTTCTGCTCATCCGGAAAAAGGACAACGGTGCAGATCCACGGTACTTATGACCGATGGTGAACTCCATGATCAATAGTGGAATACCTGCGGTTAGAAGAGCGAACAAATAAGGAATAAAAAATGCTCCGCCTCCGTTTTCATAAGCTACAGCCGGAAAACGCCAAATGTTCCCCAAACCAATGGCAGAACCTACGGCTGCCAGGATAAATCCGGCACGTGTACCCCATTGTGCGCGATTTTCCATGTGAAAGACCTCCCTGAGAGGAACGTCGGATAATGTCCCTCAATTTTTATTTTTCTGATAATTCTGTTTAAATTATAACGACAGCGCAGTGGCTTGTCAAAAGAATTTTTCAATTTTCAGAAAATACCAGATTAGGAAGTCTTAGGACTTAGGAATGAAAAAGGCAGAGGGATGCTTCCTCTGCCTTTCAGCTTGTAAAGTGTTGGAGAATAAAGAGGAGGAACTTCTAATAAATAGAAGTTCCTCCTCTTTTCAACTCATCATTTTTTCTATCCTTTTTCAGGATTCAGTTTATGAATGATCAGTGCTGTGATGAGAACAATGATAAGGGACAGCAGCAGCGGCACCCAAACCTGCCCTGTAAGGCCCAGTACAACATAGCCGACTGAAGCAGCCACCGCCGCAATGATGGCATATGGAAGCTGCGTCAATACGTGATCAATGTGATTGGCTCCCGCCCCTGTGGACGAAAGAATTGTCGTATCAGAAATCGGTGAGCAGTGATCTCCGAATACAGAACCCGCAAGCACGGCGGATAGTGCAGGCAGAAGGAAGGATGGGTCCGTTACGGCAGCGATCTCACCTGCAATCGGAAGCATAATTCCAAAGGTTCCCCACGACGTTCCTGTAGACAAGGCCATAAAACCGGATAACAGGAAGATTATTAAAGGCAGATAGGAAATGTTAATATCCGCCTGGCTGAACTGCTGGGCAAGATATTCACCTGTCTGCAGGCGGCTGATAATGTCGCCGATCATCCAGGCAGCAATCAGAATGTAGATCGCCGGCAGCATTGCTTTTAACCCTTGAAGAAATACGTGCAGCAAACCGGATTTCGGTGACGGCTGCCCCACATATAAAACCAGGGCTGTGACCACACTAATGATTCCTCCGGCAAACAAGGAAATGTTTACGTTCGTATTAGCAAAGATGGAAAGGATATCCGCGGTTCCTTCTGAACTTTGAATTCCTGTATATACCATCATTCCGACTGTACCGATGATCAAAGTTACGATCGGCCAGATTAAGTGAGAAATCTTCCCGTTATCATGCTCCTTGAATTCATTATTCAAGTCACCGGGCACATCCCCTCTATCCGGGTTGTGAAGCTCGCCTGTATCCTTGGCTCTGTTTTCGTGCGCTTTCATCGGACCAATATCCAGACGAAGATAAATCGTCAAAAATACGAGAAGCAGTGCAGCAAATACATAGAAGTTTGCCGGGATCATAAGAACGAAAGCTTCAAAAGCCTGATAGTTCGATATCTCATTGGCCGCAAGAATACTGCCAATCGTCCCGATAATATAAGCTCCCCAGCTGGATATCGGTGATATGACCGTAATCGGCGCTGAAGTGGAGTCAATATAGTAGGCCAGTTTTGCTCTGGATACTTTATAGCGATCTGTTACAGGACGTGCGACCTGTCCGACTGCAAGAGCATTAAAGTAGTCATCAATAAAAATGATGATACCTAGAATGGACGGAACAAGCTTGGCCCCTTTTCTCGTCCGGATCCTTTCAACGGCCCATTTACCGAAAGCACGGCTGCCTCCGGAGGCCGTCATAAAGGCTGTGGCGACTCCGAGCAGAAATAAAAAGGACAAGAGATATAGATTCCCTGTGTTTAATGCCCCTTCGCTGACGAAAATACCGGCAAATATAGACCAGATCAAGCCCAGGCCTGCTCCAATATCCATTTGTGTGAGCATGAATGCTCCGACGATAATCCCTATCCCAAGGGACAAGATGACGCGCCTTGTGACTAAGACAAGGATAAGCATAAGTATTGCTGGAACTAAAGAAAAGATGGTTCCTTCCATGTGTTTCCCCTCCGTATATCTTGATGTTACGGGAATGGAAGGCTACTGGTGGGTATAAAATGAGGAATAAAATAAAAAAACAATGACAGAAAATAATCCATCACTGTCTGCAGACAACTTGATTATCCTCCATTTCGATCAGTAGCGCCCCATGCACCCAAAAGCATGCATGACAGTGTATGCCTTCTTCAGGTATACACCAGCGTGTCAAAACTTGACGTGTTAAGCCACACTTCGGCAGGCCCTCCCTTTCACTAATGATCCCGGCTTGTCAAACTCCCATCAGCTACTCATGATGCCTGCGCCTCTACCTCACCGATCTGATAAGGTCACGCATATTCAGTTCTTTGGTATTGTACCAGTGACCGGCCATTATTGCAAGGGTTCCATCGGAAGGGAGAACGAAGGATTCCCACCGTCGTCTCCGGACATGCCTCCGAAATATTCCGGCACTTCCCCGAGAATGGTAGCCTGGTCGATTGGAATATTGTTGGTGACGACCGTCGTTTCTGTGGAAAAGGGGATGACGATTCTGACATTCACCTCAAAGTGGATGGTCAATTCAAACAAGGCGGCATTGATCCCGTATTCCGTCATTTCAATATCTACTTCAGACTGAACATCTCCGATGACACGCAGCTGTACAGGTACCTTGGGTCCAAGGTTGGCAAGCAGACTGTTGTTGGTAGCCATCCCAATCGGAAGTTCAATGAGTGTTGCCGGCTGCTCCCCCTGCTCTTCCGGAGTACGGTCTGGATCGAGATCGGGTTCCAGTGTCGTATCCTCCATCGGTAGTTCCCCTAGTTCCATCCGCTTCAGGAAATTTTGAACCCTGATGGTGGTATCCCGCAGAGCTCTGTTGACAAGCACAGAATTCCAACCCATATAAACGACATTTCCCTGATCATCCTTTTCCATTTTCACCAAATCATTAAATTGCAGATCCTCTGCAATCTGTTTGCTTACAGCTTCATTAATGGCATCTCTTGCCAGCTGCTGGGCTTTCGTTTCAGCAATCTCGACCAGCGCTGGCGTAACCCCTCTGTTGATATACCAGAGACTCAGCACCGTGAAAAGGGCGAAAAACAACAGGCTGATGACAATCCGCCTGCCGATGGTCGATCGTTTGGTCACTCGGTTTTTAGGCATACAGGCACCCTCCCCTTCTATATATATGAGGAGCGCCCTTTCTCTAATCACAAAAGATAGTCCCTGCTTCAGAAAATAGAGAGTTTCTTTATATGCCTGCTGCATAGGTAACTGATATCAATTCACCCCCTTGCAGCTTTTATTCATGGCAAGGGGGTGAACGCTTTATTGTTTCAGTTCTTTTTTCAGTAAATCACGTAAGAGTTCCGGCATAAAATATTGCTTCGTTTCTGCATAAGCAATTTCAGGGAAGAAACGACCGAACGTAAATGTATCCGCTGTAGCAAAGGTGTACGTCTGATCGTATTCCACAGGCCTGCCGTTGTACAGCACTTGAACCACACGCTCTTCTCCGTCCTCGTCCTGCCGTCGTTCAATATCAATGCCGGCAAAAACCATTCTGCCTATGACTTCTCCTCTGAATCCGAATCCTTTCAGGCGGATTTCTGTCAACTTCTTCGTATGAGCAGCACGGATGACTTCAAGAAGTTCATCTCCTCTTAACTCCACCTTGCATGGATTCATCGGATGCGGACAGATCCGGTGAACGTCCTCATACGTAATATCCCCTGCCGGCAGATGGTCCAGAAGAACGCCTGCATTCAACATGGCTATATCAGATGAAGTCCATGTGCGGAGCTGCTCTGTAAGTCTGGACATAAGCGGACTGTCCTGGAACCAGGCAATATGCATCGGCTCTTCCAAATAGGCTACAGGGGTTTCCAGACGGCGGACAGCCTCCCCACGGATCTGCCTTAAGTATTCGGTCACCTGATCGTCTTTTCTCATCTGCTCTGTAGGAACCGCATAAGCTTCCTTCCTCGTGATTTCACCGGCCTTGTGGTCCCATTCCAACAGCACCTCCCCAAGATGGGTACCGTGCTTCCCAGCGGCTGTCAGCAGCGTACCTTCTACATGCTCGCCGTTTTGAAAAAGGTGATGCGTGTGGCCTCCGATAATGAGATCAATTCCATTGTACCGTCGTGCGATTTCTTCATCTTCATTGATCCCTAGGTGGGATAATAAAATGACGATGTCTGCTTTCTCCTTCACTTCAGGCAGCAGCTTATCCAGCCAGTCATATGGTGAATGGACATCCCATCCAAGTTTCTGATAAAAGGCTTGGAAAGGAGCAGTCAAACCAATGACGGCTACCTTCGTGCCTCGGCTGGAGTGGAGGATATGATACGGTTTGAGCCATTCCGGTGCAGGAGATTCCAAGCACTCCAGATTGGCACAGACCACTTGAAAGTCCGCTTCGTCATAGAGTTTATGAAGGTCCTCTTTGGCAAGTGTAATCCCTTCGTTATTTCCTAGGGTCGCTACGGAATAACCAGCCTGATTCAATAGGTCAACGTTTCCCTTGCCCATCAATCCTTCGGTTATAGGATGAAAACGGTCGACGTGATCGCCGTTATCCAACAACCAGTAGTCTTCCCCTTTTTGATCATGGATTTTTTTCTTCTCTCGAAAATAGCCGACGATCTGGGGCCAATTCTCAAAGTGACTATGAAGATCACTTGTATAGTATATGTGCAGTTTTTCCTTCATCATCAGTCTCCTCACCCTAACCCTTGCCAGATTAAGCGTATCCCTATCATAATCAGCAGAATCCTTAAGAACCATTCCACTGCTTTCCCGTTCAGGTGACGGTTGATTTTAGCTCCAAGCATCCCTCCTGCATAGGCTCCCGGAATAAACCAGAGCGTGACGGCCCAGTCCACATGCCCCATTGCAATATGGGTGGCTGAACTCGTGATGCTGGCAAAGAAAATCATAAACATCGATGTAGCCGTCGCGATATGCGGAGGAATATTCAGCAGCAGAATCATCGCAGGCACCATCAAAGAACCGCCGCCGATGCCGAGCAGACCGGAGAGCATGCCAACAGCAAATGACAAGGAAAGCCCCAGCCATAGAGGCATTTGATAGGTATACGTTTGTCCATTTATGGTTCTCTCTCTTTTTATCCCGCTTGTGAACAACGGTGTGCCTGGTGGTCTTCTCGGAATAAAAAACAATAGAGAGACAAGTATCATCACAATTCCAAAAAACAAAGAGAACCCGTCTGTCTTAAAAAATTGATTCAGCCAGGAACCGAAGATGCCTCCAGGAATACTTCCATATAAAAAGATAAAGCCGATTTTTTTATCCACCCGGTTATGCCGGATATACGAGATCGTCGACGACATACCGGTGAAAATCATAACGACCAGTGAAACTCCAACGATGGACTGGGGACTCACCCAGTCAAAGGATGGAAGATGATCGGCCAAAAAGAGGAGCACAGGAACTAAAATAACACCGCCGCCGAGGCCGGCGATGCTCCCCACTAAAGCCGTCACAACACCAATCAAAAACATTAAAAGAAACATAAGGGACCTTCCTCAACTCATTATAGATAATATTATAGTATCATGTTTTCTATTCATAAAACATCCTGCCCGCTTCTGCCTCTCCTTTCTGTGTCTGCCCACAAAAAAACCGCACAGATCAGAATCTGTGCGGTTTCTGTATTCAATTAACCGATGGAACCTTCCATTTCAAATTTGATCAGGCGGTTCATTTCAACGGCATATTCCATTGGAAGTTCTTTCGTGAATGGCTCGATGAAGCCCATCACGATCATTTCTGTTGCTTCCTCTTCAGAAATACCACGGCTCATCAAGTAGAACAACTGCTCTTCAGACACTTTGGAAACTTTCGCTTCGTGCTCGAGAGAGATGTTCTCGTTCATGATTTCGTTGTATGGAATCGTATCTGACGTAGATTCGTTATCCATAATGAGCGTATCGCACTCAACGTTGGAACGTGCGCCTTCGGCTTTCCGGCCGAACTGGACGATTCCGCGGTAGGTTACTTTACCACCATGCTTGGAGATGGATTTGGAAACGATGGTCGAAGACGTGTTCGGCGCCAGGTGGTGCATTTTCGCACCGGCATCCTGGTGCTGGCCTTTACCAGCAAGGGCGATGGACAACGTCATACCGCGAGCCCCTTCTCCTTTAAGAAGGACAGCTGGATATTTCATCGTCAACTTGGAACCGAGGTTACCGTCGACCCATTCCATCGTTGCATTGGACTCAGCAACCGCACGCTTCGTAACAAGGTTGTAGACGTTGTTGGCCCAGTTCTGGATCGTTGTATAACGGCAGTACGCATTATCCTTAACGAAAATTTCAACGACCGCACTGTGCAGCGAGCTGGACGAATACGTAGGAGCTGTACAGCCTTCTACATAGTGGACGGAAGAACCTTCGTCAGCAATGATCAGCGTACGCTCGAACTGTCCCATATTTTCAGAGTTAATACGGAAGTAGGCCTGAAGCGGCGTTTCCACCTTCGTATTTTTCGGAACATAGATGAAGGATCCACCGGACCAAACCGCAGAGTTCAACGCTGAGAATTTGTTGTCGGATGGAGGAATGACTTTTCCGAAATATTCTTTGAAAAGGTCCTCGTTTTCTTTAAGAGCTGAATCGGTATCCTTAAAGATTACACCCATATCTTCCAGGTCTTTCTCCATGTTGTGATAAACCACTTCGGATTCATACTGGGCAGATACACCGGCAAGGTATTTCTGCTCCGCTTCCGGAATTCCAAGACGGTCGAACGTATTCTTGATTTCTTCCGGAACTTCATCCCACGAACGCTCGGAACGCTCAGATGGTTTTACGTAATACGTAATATCATCAAAATTCAGTTCCTGGAGGTCGCCGCCCCACTGTGGCATCGGCATTTTATAGAACTGCTCAAGAGACTTCAGGCGGAAATCAAGCATCCACTTCGGCTCTTCTTTATAATTAGAAATTTGTTCAACGACTTCCTTCGTCAAACCTTTCTGTGTACGGAAAATGGATACGTCTTTTTCGTGGAAACCATATTGGTACTCTCCCACTTCTGGCGCTTTTTTGGCCATGGTACATACCTCCTTTTGGTATTGGCAAAAGCTTTAGTCCTGCTTCTCTTCTCCGACACCTTTTTCCATGGCTTTCCATGCCAGGGTCGCACATTTGATGCGTGCCGGGAACTTGGCTACTCCCTGAAGGGCTTCAATGTCACCAAGGTCAAGGCCGTCTTCATCAATGTCTTTCCCCTGCATAAGGTCAGAAAACAGCTCGGACATTTTTAATGCTTCATCAACGGGTCTGCCTTTAATCGCCTGCGTCATCATGGATGCGGAGGAAAGGCTGATGGAACAGCCTTCTCCGTCAAACTTCGCTTCCTGGACCAATCCGTCCTCCACTTGCAGGTAAACCTGTATCCGGTCCCCGCAGGTCGGATTGTTCATATCTACAACCATTGGATTTCCTTCAATGGAGCCACGGTTACGCGGGTTTTTATAATGATCCATAATGACTTGACGATAAAGGGTATCTAGGTTATTAAAAGACATCGCCAAAATACTCCTTTGTTGTTTGTAATCCAGCGACAAGTCGGTCTATATCTTCTTCTGTGTTGTAGAGATAAAAGCTTGCTCTGGCCGTAGCCGAGACGTTCAGCCAGCGCATCAGCGGCTGGGCACAGTGATGTCCCGCACGTACAGCCACCCCTTCAGCGTCAAGCACGGTTGCGAGATCGTGAGGGTGGACATCGCCGAGATTGAACGTTACAAGACCGGCACGATGTTCAGGACCGAAAATCTTCATATCGTCCATCTTGTTCATTTCCTGAACCGCATAGGCAGCCAGCTTTTCTTCATGTCTGCGTATGTTATCCAGACCGATGTCTGTCAGGAAGTCGATGGCAGCGCCAAGACCAACAGCGCCTGCAATGATCGGTGTACCCCCTTCAAATTTCCACGGAAGCTCTTTCCACGTGGAATCATACAGGTTAACAAAATCGATCATCTCACCACCGAATTCAACCGGCTCCATATCATTCAACAAGGCTTTCTTACCGTAGAGAACACCAATGCCGGTCGGACCGCACATTTTGTGTCCACTGAAGGCGTAAAAGTCAGCATCCAGGTCCTGGACGTCGATGCTCATATGAGGGACACTCTGAGCTCCGTCCACGAGCATGACTGCACCTTTACGGTGGGCGATTTCAGCCACTTCCCTCACCGGGTTGATCGTACCAAGTACGTTGGATACATGCATCATCGCTACAATTTTCGTTTTATCGGTAATCGTTGCTTCTGCATCTTCCAGACGAACCGTACCATCCGGCTGCATCGGAATGTACTTGAGGACAGCGCCTGTCTCTTTGACGACCTGCTGCCATGGGATGATGTTGCTGTGGTGCTCCATCTGAGTAATGACGACTTCGTCACCTTCAGAAAGGTTCGCGCGTCCGTAGCTTGATGCTACCGTATTGATCGCTGTCGTTGTACCACGTGTGAAAATGACTTCCTGTGTACTGGAAGCATTTATGAAGCGGCGTACTTTTTCGCGGGCACCTTCATATTCGTCTGTTGCTTTCGTTCCCAGTGTATGAACACCTCTGTGAACGTTGGAATTGTATCCGCGGTAGTATTCATCAAGCTTCTCAATCACCTGAAGAGGTTTTTGGGAAGTCGCGGAGGAATCCAGGTACACGAGCGGATGCCCATTCACTTCCTGTTGAAGGATTGGGAACTGTTCGCGTACAGCTTTTACATCCATTAATAGACTTTCCTTTCAATTACCTGTCTAAGCTGGCGTTTTACCGCCTCTACAGGCAATTGATTTACAACAGGTGCCAGGAATCCGTGAATAATCAAACGCTCCGCTTCAAAGCGAGAGATTCCACGGCTCATTAGATAATAAAGCTGGATCGGATCGACACGACCGACAGAAGCAGCGTGACCGGCGGTAACGTCATCTTCATCAATAAGAAGAATCGGGTTCGCGTCACCACGTGCATCCTTGCTTAGCATCAGTACACGGGACTCCTGCTCTGCATTGGATTTACTGGCGCCGTGTTCGATTTTTCCAATTCCGTTAAAGATTGCAGAGGCTTTGTCCTTCATAACTCCGTGCTGAAGGATATATCCATCCGATCCTTTTCCGAAATGGGTGATATTCGCTGTAAAGTTCTGCTTCTGCGTTCCGCGGCCGATGGCTACAGTTTTCGCATTGGAGTGGGAGTTGTCACCGATCAGGTGGGTGATGTTTTCAGAGACAGTATCCCCTTCATTCATCTGTCCAAGAGCCCATTCAATGACAGCATCACGGTAGGCTACGCCACGTCGGTTTGCATAAACAGTCGTTCCGGCTTCAAAGTTATCCACAGCACCAAAGGAAACTTTTGCTCCGTCTTTAGCGATCACCTCTGCAACAATGTTGGAAGAGGTCTTCTCTTCTTTATTGTGGGAAATATAGTTCTCCACATACGTAACTGAACTGTTTTCCTCTGCCACAACAAGAATGTGGTTAATGAGAGAGGCTTTAGGATCCTCCTGCCAGAAAATGGCCTGAATCGGTTCTTCGATCTGAACGTTTTTCGGAACATAAAGGAAAACTCCGCCGTTCACAAGGGCCGCATGCAGCGCTGTCAGACGGTGCTCGTCCACGTGAACCGCATCATTCATGAAATACTTTTCAACAAGATCACTGTGCTCACGGATGGCTGTCAGCATGTCAGTGAAGATGACACCCTTGTCCTTCAGCTGCTGTTCAATCGCTGCATAGGCAACGGTATGGTTACGCTGGATCACAAGGTTCTGCTGTTCTTTTTCCTGATCTAAAAAGTCTTTGATTTCAACTGGAAGCTCATCCAGATTTTCAATCTTATCACTCGTGACATGATGATCGATTTCTGTGAAGTTCCATTTAGAAATATTGGTTTTATCTGGTTTTGGTAGTGGAAGAGATTCTGATTTCTCCAGAGCACTTAGACGAAGATTCTTCATCCATTCAGGTTCCTGAAGACCCTGGGAAAAGTTTGTAACATACTCTTTGTCGTATGGTAGTGTGACTTCTACTGTCATGGTTACCCTCCTATCTTATTACGCGTTGACCGTTTCGTCTTCTATGCCAAGCTCCTGCTTGATCCAGTCGTATCCTTCTTCTTCAAGGCGCTGGGAAAGTTCCGGACCACCGGACTTCACAATACGACCCTGCATCATCACGTGTACTTTATCAGGAGTGATGTAGTTCAATAGACGCTGGTAGTGAGTGATGATCAGGCAGCCGAAGGAGTCGTTGCGCATTTCGTTGATCCCTTTGGAAACGACTTTAAGAGCATCGATATCCAGACCGGAATCAATCTCATCCAGGATGGCAATCGCCGGCTGGATCATCATAAGCTGCAGAATTTCGTTACGTTTTTTCTCACCACCGGAGAAACCTTCGTTCAAGTAACGCTGAGCCATGTTCTTGTCCATTTCAAGCGTATCCATTGTGTTGTCCATCTCTTTGATGAATTTCATAAGAGAAATTTCATCACCTTCTTCACGGTGAGCGTTAATGGAAGAACGCAGGAAGTCGGAGTTGGTTACACCGCTGATTTCACTCGGGTACTGCATGGCCAGGAACAAGCCGGCTTTCGCACGCTCGTCTACTTCCATTTCCAGTACGTTTTCACCATCAAGGATGATTTCACCTTTGGTTACTTCATACTTCGGGTGGCCCATAATTGCAGAGGACAATGTGGACTTACCTGTTCCGTTTGGTCCCATAACTGCGTGGAATTCACCGCCGTTGATTGTTAAGTTTACACCTTTAAGGATTTCCTGACCTTCAATCTCTACGTGAAGATCTTTAATTTCTAATGTTGATCCTGCCATAATGTATACCTCCAGTATCTATTATTATCGAATGTCCAGTCAGACTGAAAACAAACATTCATTCTCAATTTATTCTCATTATAATCTTAAATCATTTTTTATTTGTAATCAACTTTTTCCCACTGGTAAAAGGAGAGGGAAAACTGGACATTGATACATGTTCAATCTCACTTTCCTCCAATAGTATAACATGAAAAAATCAGGTGACTAAAGCCACCTGATCGATTCGTTCCTAAACATTATCTATGCAATTGACGGTCCACCTGGGCATGCATTTTCTGAGTTTGTTCGAATTCACGCTGACGCTTTTGTTCTACTTCCAACCGGGTGTCCAGTCTCCGGCTGTACTCCGCATAACTCGTATTGTGAGCCTGATGCATAGCCTTTTCCATTTCAGCGGTGTAATTCAACTGCAGATGGTCATTAATAACGAATCAACCCTTTCAGATTATTTACACAATTTAGGTTACCACAAACCTCTACCCTGTATAAAATCTTCTGAAACCGCATTTTCATTCATGTGTGGACCCGCGGGCCGATGTAAGCGTTTAATAATTGCATTTTCATTTAATACATTTGTTTTTCTTTAATTTTCTAATAATTCAATTAGTTAATGTTATTCGTTAAATCACTGTAGGCGTCCTGGACGAGAGTGACAGCCTGACTGAGAGCTGCCCCTCCTCCGAAAGCTGCCGCTACTCCACAGGCTTCCAAGATCTCCTTTTCGGAAGCCCCTTGATCGACGCAGCCTTTTGTGTGGTAGATCATACAGTATTCATCCTGGGCAACAATACTGATTCCGAGAGCCATCAGCTGTTTGTCTTTTTGAGAAAGTTCCCCGGCCTTGAAACACTCCTGTGAAAACTGACTGAACTGGCGGGCGACTTCAGGCATGTGTTCCGCAAAGACACCCATTCCTTCTTTATAATCATGTAGATAGGTCTGCGTCCACGTCATATTCTGATCCTGCATGTTAAAACCTCCCATAAAAAATAAGTGACTGCGGTTAGTATAAACCGCAGTCACTTATTTTATCCGTTATTCAGAATCTCCGGAGACCGGGATAACCGCTCCATCATATTCCTCTTCAATGAAGGTTTGGATGTCTTCAGAACGAAGAACCTCCACAAGCGTGTTCAGTGCCTCACTGCCCTCATCTTTGCTTTGAGCAGCGATGACGTTCACATAAGGAGAGTTTGTGCCTTCAAGGATGATCGCATCTTCTTTTGGTACAAGATCAGCTTCAATCGCGTAGTTGGTATTGATCGCTACAAGGACTTCTTCCTCTTTTTTATACACTTCAGGAAGGTTGGCAGCGTCCACACCGGTATCAAACTGAAGATTTTTAGGGTTTTCAACGATATCATTGACGGTGGCATCCACTTTTTCTACACTCTCGTCCAGTTTGATCAACCCTTCTTTCTCAAGAAGTGTCAGTACACGGCCGTGAGTGGATACAGAACGACTCATAACAAACTCTGTACCATCTTCGATATCCTCAAGGTTTTCATACTTTTGGGAGTACACACCGATCGGCTCAATGTGAATGCCGCCAAGATTGGCAAAGTCATAATCATCATTATCCTTTTCCTGAAGTTCCATGTAAGGAATCGTCTGGAAATAGTTTGCATCTATACGTCCTTCAGCAAGATCCTGGTTTGGAAGGATGTAATCCTGGTACTCCTCGATGTTCAACGTGATGCCTTCCTCTTCAAGAAGCGGCTTCGCTTCCTCAAGGACTTCGGCGTGAGGAACACTTGTCGCTCCTACTGTAATTTCTTTACTTCCTTCTTCACTGCTTCCTTCTCCGCTGGAGGAATCTTCTTCAGAAGAACCGCAGGCGGCAAGAACGAGAACGAATAAAAGCGCAATCGCTGATGTCCAGATTTTTTTCATGAATAATCTCTCCCTTTTTATTTTTATCTTTTGTCCAATTTACGGGAAGCATAATCACCGATGAATTGGAAAATAAACACAATGATAATGATAAGCACGGTACAGATGAAGACCACATCAAAATTACTACGCTGAAAACCGTAGAAATACGCAAAGTCTCCAAGACCGCCGGAACCAATCGCACCTGCTACAGCGGTGTACCCGATCAACGCAATGGCGGTAACCGTAATGCCTGAGATAAGCGCAGGCATCGATTCCGGCAGAAGAACTTTAAAGATAATAGTGGATGATTTAGCCCCCATCGCCTTAGCCGCTTCTACCACACCTTTTTCCACTTCCTTCAATGCAATCTCAACGAGTCTGGCGTAAAACGGAGCCCCTCCGATAATCAACGCAGGAAGCGCCGCGTTAGGTCCACGTATCGTCCCGACCAGGAAATCAGTGAATGGGAATAACAGTAGAATCAAAATAATGAAAGGAATGGCACGGAATATGTTTACGACAGAAGCCGTAATCGTATTGACCACTTTGTTCTGCCACAGACCCCCGGGCCCTGACAGATAAAGCAGCAGCCCCAGAAGGATTCCCAGAATAAACGTCCCGGCCACGGAAATGAGCGTCATGTATAACGTTTCATTCGTCGCCGTAATCATATCCTCCATGCGTACGTTTGGAAAAAAATCATTAAGCATCCGGGTTCACCTCCACTTCAACAGAAGTAGAGCGTATATATTCGATCGCCCGGGCCACTTCCTCATTGTCTCCTTCAAACTGAACAAACATCGTTCCGTAAGCTCCTTTTTGCGTCTGCGTGATCTTGCCGTGAAGAATATTGACATCCAGGACGAATTTCCTGGAGACCTCACTGATCAGCGCCTGGTTGGTACTTTCTCCTACAAAATGCAGCCGGACGATTTTGCCTGACTGATACTTATCTTTGATCAATTTCAGAGAGTGCTCTTTTTCCTGGTCACCCATCACCTGATCAACAAATTTCTTCGTCACTGGCTGTTCAGGATGAAGGAATACGTCCAGAACATCTCCCTTTTCAACAATTCTCCCCTGCTCCATGACTGCCACCTGATGACAGATCTTACGGATGACATGCATTTCGTGCGTAATCAAAACGATGGTCAGTCCGAGTTTTTCATTGATGTCTACTAGAAGATCCAAGATGGAGTCCGTCGTTTCCGGATCCAGAGCAGATGTGGCTTCGTCACAAAGGAGGACTTTTGGGTTGTTGGCCAGCGCCCTGGCAATACCTACACGCTGTTTCTGACCACCACTCAGTTGGGATGGATAAGAGTTTCCTCTGCCTGATAAACCGACCAAGTCGATCAGTTCGTTCACCCTTCTGCTCCGTTCTTCCTTTGGTACACCGGCAATTTCCAGAGGAAAAGCGATGTTATCATAAACCGTTCTGGACCAAAGCAGATTGAAGTGCTGAAAAATCATTCCGATATCCTGCCGGGCAATGCGTAGTTTATTCTTACTGAGGCCCGTCAAATCCTGATCGCCTACGTGGATGCTCCCCTCTGTTGGATCTTCCAGTCGGTTCAACAGCCGGATAAACGTACTTTTACCTGCTCCACTGTAACCAATAACACCGTAGATTTCCCCTTTATTTATCGTAAGGCTTAAACCATCAACAGCCTTTACTTCCCGATCCTTCGTTTGAAAAACTTTAGAAAGATCCTTGATTGTAATCATGATGTGTTCCCTCCCATTCAAAAAACGCCATTCTGTTCGAGAACAGAATGGCGTTTCAATAGCATTGTATCTTCTGTTCTCTCATCTGTCAGAGCTGTTACACTCTGCAGGATTTGGCACCTTGACAGGTCGGTTACTCCTGCTGGTTGCCGGGCATCGTCGGGCCAGTCCCTCCGCCACTCTGGATAAGAGATTTTAATCTATTAAATTATTAGTGCTTTAATTCAATTCATAACCACAAAGTGGATTTTAGCACTCTGCCACCAGCGTGTCAACATAAATGAGCCACTTTTCAGAAAAGAAAAACATCTGTATATGCAAAAAAATCTCTTCTAAAATAGAAGAGACTGCATGGAATCTCATCTATCAAAGCTTTGTGCTCTGCAGGATTTAGCACCGTGCTTTTACGCCGGTTGCCGGGTTTCAAAGGGCCAGTCCCTCCACCACTCTGGATAAGTTATGATGTCGCTGTGAAATTATATGTTATGTTAGCATGGAGTCTATACGGACGTCAAAGATTATTGCGCCGGTATATTTTTACAGCAAGGAGATGAAGTCATGAAGGAACGTGCTCCTCAATTTGAACTTTCTTATATAAATCAGCCCTCCACCTATCGTCTGAGCGACCATTTCGGAAAAGTGATCGTCCTGACTTTCTGGGCATCCTGGTGTCCTGACTGCGGGAGAGACTTACCTAAAAAAGAGCAGCTCTTTGAAACGATGGACAAAGAAAAAGTGGAGCTTGTTACGATCAACGTCCCGGGCCGTGAACGCAGCCCTGATGCCGGAAAGGAATATGCTGAGAAATTTCTTAACCAGCCTACATTGATTGATGATGGGCGAAGCTTATACGATACGTTTGGCTGCCAGGGCGTCCCTTCCACAATTATCATAGATCAGGAAGGCAGGGTCCACCAATCGTTCGGTGATAAAGCTTCCTTTCTGGATATTGTCCAGTCCCTGGGGGAAATTGTTTAATCATCAAAACAACGGAAGGCCTCCCACCCACTTATAACTGGTCATACAGCCGATGAATAAAACCCGTTCTTTTATTGCAGAACGGGTTTTATCTCATTTTTTCATCTTGTCATTTCCCGGGGAATAAAGGCGGGTTATAGATAGGGAATAATCTTTTCATACATGTGTGGGACGGATTGAAAAGCATAGACCTTTTCAAGAACTTCTCCTTTATGGGTGATCAAGAGGCATGGAACACTTTCCACTCGATATTGTTCCATCAATGCAGGATGCAGAGAGGCATTCATTTCTGAGAATAGTGGTTTTTTATACATCTCTTCCAACGTTACCAGCATTTTGCGGGCAAGGTGGCACGTCCCACAAAAAGGACTGTGAATAAATGTCATTGTTTTTTCATCTGAGGACAGCGCTTGTGCTGCCTCTTTTTGTTCTAAATTCTGCAAAGCTTCCTCCTAAATTAAATACATAGACTTCACGCTGAAATGACGGCTCAACAATGCACGTGCAAGTTCAGGCTCAGGCGTTGCCGCTACTTCCCGAAAGGCTTTATCAATATAAATATGTTCAGCGTGCGGAAGTTCCTCTGTCAGCATCTTCCGTAGTTTAAAACCGGAATCATCTTCATCCACAAGGATATAGACCGATCGTTCATCCAGGTTATGTTCAAAGATCATTTCTTCCATCCGCTCAATACCGAGCGTTCCATGAGTACAGATGATTTCGATTTTCTCATCCAGCACTTTGTTCAATTTCTTCTTATCTGTAATCCCTTCAACAATCAAAATCCGTTCTCCATCCATCTTCATCACCTACTATATAGAAACAGACCATGCCATAGGGCATGGTCTGAACATGATTAAGATCAAGCACGATCATGTCAGACAAGGAATCATCGGTCCTGCCTGTACAACGGGCTTACTTGTTTTGATTAATCTTCATCAATCATCGCTTCATATTCTTCAGAAGACATCAGCTGCTCAACTTCTGAAGAATCGCTTGGTTCAACGACAACCATCCAGGCTTTGTCATAAGGAGACTCATTCACAAATTCAGGGCTGTCTTCCAAATCTTCATTCACTTCCACAACTTTACCGCTGATTGGTGCATACAGTTCGGAAACAGTTTTTACAGATTCCACACTTCCGAAAGGCTCGTCTGTTTTTAGTTCTTCTCCCACTTCAGGAAGCTCTACAAACACGATGTCCCCAAGTTCAGATTGAGCAAAGTCCGTGATTCCGACTCTGACTTTTTCTCCTTCTTCTTTCACCCATTCGTGTTCCTGAGAATAACGTAGATCTTTTGGTAAGCTCATATTCGATTACCTCCACAGTTCTTGTTTTAGTTTAATGACAGTTATAAACATAAAAGCCTTCTGCTTTTATTTCCAATGTTCTGCTCACCGGCCCCAGACGTTTTCAAATTCATCGGCTTTGAAACCAACAGTGACCTTCGTTCCATCCGTGACGATGGGCCGTTTGATGAGCATCCCGTCCGAAGCGAGCAGGCGCAGCATTTCTTCTTCATCTGCATCTTTCAGCTTTTCCTTCAGGTTTAACTCCCTATACTTCTTCCCACTGGTGTTGAAAAATTTCTTAACCGGTCGTTCACTCCTGGCCGTGAGGTCCTTCAACTCTTCCTGTGAAGGGGGATGTTCAACAATATGTACAGATTCGTAAGGAACCCCTTCATCATCCAGCCATTTTTTCGCTTTTTTACAAGTACCACAGTTTGGGTACCAGTAGAAGGTAACAGGCATATGCTCCTCCTCCTTCCAACTTGTTACGTCTTATTTTATCACAATGGAGACAATCTTTTCATTGAAAATTACTTTTCCCTCCAATTCCTTTTTCATTCTTTTACATCCTTTCTTCTTTTTCATTCAAAAGCCTCCAAGAGCACCCTTTCACCTGGAAACTCGGATGTCCCCGTGAGAAAAAAACTGCCGGATTCCTTCCTCTCTACATGCCAAAAGCCCGCACTTGAAAGTGCGGGCTTCAATGATTTATACGTAATACTTTTCTGACTCAATTAACCCCTGGGCAATTTCCCGCTTCTTCGGAATGACATTCGTCGGTGTATGACGTGTCAGTTTACGAAGGGCACCAAGCATCATACGCAGAGAGTCGCCGGTTTCAGACGCAATCAACGTTTCTTTCGCATGGGCCTCGATTCTGTTAAAGGCTTCCTGTACATACACCTGCGTGTAGAGGAGCTTCTGCTTATTCTTCTCTTCACCAGAACGATTGATGGCTTTCTCCGTTCGAAGGAGGGCTGATTCCATGTTATAGATTTCACCGACCATATCAGCGATATTGACGAGCACTTCCTGTTCTTTATCCAGCTTTTCTCCGTACTTCTGTGCGGCAAGACCGGCAGCAAGAAGTCCGATTTTCTTAGCATTTTTAACTAGATACTTCTCCTGCTCCAATGGCTCCAATCCAGGTTCTTCCGGCATCATCATCATGATTTCCTCCTGGAGCGTCTGGGCTTTTTGGAGGAGAGGAAGTTCCCCTTTCATCGCTTTTTTAAGCAGTGTACCCGGGACAATCATCCGGTTGATTTCATTCGTTCCTTCAAAAATACGGTTGATCCGGGAATCGCGGTACATTCTTTCCACTTCGTATTCCGCCATGAAACCGTAACCCCCGTGGATTTGTACGGCTTCATCGGAAGCAAAGTCGAGCAGTTCGGTACCGAACACTTTATTCAAGGAGCATTCAATCGCATATTCAGCGATAACCTTCGCAACAGCAGCCCCGTCTTTCAGCTCTTCATCAGTTAGTTTGCCCATGCTCTGTTCAAACAGCCCGACGGTCCGGTAAACGGAACTTTCATTGGCATACGTATTTGCGGCAACCGAACCAATTTTCTCCTGGATCAATGGGAACTGTGCAATCGGAGTTTTAAACTGTTTTCTTTCTTTGGCGTATTTTACAGACAGTTCAATCGCCCGTTTCGCTCCGCCAACACCACCGATGGCCAGCTTGTAACGACCAACATTCAGTATGTTAAAGGCAATGACATGGCCTTTTCCAATGTCCCCAAGGACGTTTTCCACCGGAACTTCAGCATCTTCAAGAATCAATGTACGGGTGGAAGAACTCTTAATTCCCATTTTCTTTTCTTCCGGACCTGTGGATACACCTGGATACTCTCTTTCTACAATAAATGCTGTGAATTTGTCTCCATCAATCTTGGCATACACAACAAATACATCAGCAAAAGCAGAGTTGGTAATCCACTGTTTTTCCCCGTTCAAAATATAATGGGTGCCCGCTTCATTAAGCTTAGCCGTTGTTTTAGCTCCAAGAGCATCAGACCCTGATCCCGGCTCTGTCAGGGCATAAGCGGCAATCTTTTCACCTGTAGCGAGTACAGGAAGGTATTTATTTTTCTGATCATGGTTCCCGAAGAATACAATAGGAAGAGACCCGATTCCAACGTGCGCACCATGAGTGACAGAAAACCCACCGGCACGGGAGAACTTCTCTGTAATTAAGGATGAACTGATTTTATCCAGCTGGAGGCCGCCATATTCTTCAGGCACATCGGCGCCGAGCAGTCCAAGATCGCCCGCTTTCTTCAAAAGAGCGACAGAATGTTCAAACTCATGGTTTTCCAGGTTCTCAATCTTTGGAACAACTTCACCAAGAACAAAATCTTCAGCCGTCTTGGCAATCATCAAATGTTCATCCGTAAAGTCCTCCGGGGTAATGACCTGATCGGCCGTTACATCCTCGACAATAAATCCGCCACCTTTAATCATCTCTTTTAATTCACTCATTGGTTGTGCCTCCCCATTAGATTAATTCAAATACCCCGGCAGCACCCATACCGCCGCCGATACACATCGTTACGACACCAAATTGCTCGTTTCTTCTCTTCATTTCATGAATAAGACTCAGCGTCAATTTCGTCCCCGTACAGCCCAGCGGATGGCCAAGGGCAATCGCTCCTCCATTGACATTGACTTTTTCAGGATCCAGACCCAGCTCACGGATGACGCGCAGCGCCTGTGAAGCAAACGCTTCATTCAGTTCAAATAAACCAATATCCTGGATGGACAACCCTGCCATTCTCAATGCTTTAGGCACCGCTTCAATAGGGCCGACCCCCATAATTTCCGGTTCTACACCTGCGACAGCAAAAGATCGGAATTTCACGAGTGGCTGGAGGCCCTCCGACTTCGCCTTCTCATGATCCATTACCAGAACGGATGCAGCGCCGTCGCTCATCTGTGAAGAGTTTCCTGCTGTCACGGAACCTCTTATAGAAAATGCCGGCTTCAGCTTTGCGAGTATTTCCTGTCTCGTGCCGGGACGGACTCCTTCGTCGACTGCAAACATCGCTTTCGTTTCCTTCACTTTGTGATCAGCACCAAGTTCTCGGTTTGTCACTTCCACCGGTACGATTTCGTCCTCGAATTTCCCTTCCTGATTCGCCCGTGCCGCACGTTCATGACTCTGAACAGCAAAAGCATCCTGGTCTTCTCTTGAGATTCCGAAGCGGCCGGCTACCTCTTCAGCTGTATGACCCATGGACATGTAATATTCAGGAGCCTGCTCCACCAATTCAATATTCGGCTTGATCACGTGCCCACCCATAGGAATCAGACTCATCGATTCGGCTCCTCCCGCAAGTGCGGTGTCACTGTGTCCGAGCATAATTTTTTCAGCGGCGTAGGCGATACTCTGAAGACCTGAAGAACAGTATCGGTTTATCGTAATCGCAGGAACTTTATGATGCAGTCCTGCCAGACCTGAAATATTGCGGGCCATGTTCATCCCCTGCTCAGCTTCAGGCATGGCGCATCCGATAATGACATCATCAATATTCCCTTCATATCCTCCGGCTCTTTTTAAAGTTTCTTTTATCGTTAAAGCGGCCAGATCATCCGGTCTCGTATGAGCGAGTGCGCCTTTTTTAGCGCGGCCCACCGGTGTTCTTGCTCCCGCTACAATCACTGCTTCTTTCAATGTATGTCCCCTCCTCTATGTCCTCTCCTTTTAGTTACGGAGCGGTTTTCCTTTCATAAGCATGTGCTGCATACGAGCCTGTGACTTCGGCTCACCAATCAGGCTGAGGAACGCCTCTCTCTCCAAGTCAAGCAAATACTGCTCATCAACGAGTGTCCCCTGTTTCAATCGTCCGCCAGCCAGTACAAAGGCCAGCTTTTCAGCAATTTTCATGTCATGCTCACTTGCGTATCCGCTTAAAACGAGAGACTTCGCCCCAAGAATCATTGTAGCCAGCCCTTGTTCTCCTGTGACGGGGACCTTCGTCCGCTTTGGTGCTTTGTATCCAGAACCGGCCAGACTAAGAACCTTCTGCTTAGCATCATGCAGCAGATGATCTCCGTTCGTACTTACTGCATCTCTTTGATCTAAAAATCCGTTTTCAAGAGCTTCTTCTCCAGAAGTAGATACTTTAGCCATCGCAATCTTTTCAAAGACACTGACGGCCGCCTTTTGAAGGTCAACCTCCACACCCTCAGGGATATTCCGCAGGTGTTTGATATACAGCTCCTTGTTACCACCACCGCCGGGGATCAGCCCGACTCCTGTTTCCACAAGACCCATGTACGTCTCTGGAGAAGCTTGAATCGCAGCAGACGGAAGGCAGACTTCCGCTCCTCCGCCAAGCGTCATTCCAAATGGTGCTGCAACGACCGGCTTATCAGAATACTTCAGTTTCATCATGCTGTCCTGGAAGTTCTTTACGACCATTTCAATCTCAAAGAAATTGTAATCCTGAGCTTCCATCAGCATCATGCCGAGGTTGGCACCAACACAGAAGTTCTTCGCCTGGTTACCGACGACGAGGCCGTGCCAGTCATTCTCATCTACGTAATCCACAGCGAAGTTCATCATCTGTACAATATCCAGCCCTATCGCATTGCTTCGGGAATGGAATTCGAGAGCAGCGACTCCATCACCTAAGTCAATGAGGCTCGCACCCGCATTTTTCTTAATCACATCTGTTTTCTCTTTCAGACGCTTCAAATTGATTTGTTTTTTATTAAAGACCTTCTCTTTGTACTCCCCATTGTGGTAGTAGTAAACGTTTCCATTTTCATGTTTATAAAAGGAAGGATTCTTATGATCGACCAGTTGCTCCACCCATGAAGGAACCGTTTCCCCTTCGGCCTTCATCCGTTCAACGGAGGATTCAACACCAACAGCGTCCCATATTTCGAATGGACCTGCTTCCCAGCCGAAACCCCACTTCATGGCATCGTCAATAGCAGAAATATCATCAGCTATTTCTCCTGCCAATTCTCCTGAATACAGAAGCACCGGTTTGATGATGGACCAGATCAAGTCACCGGCACGATCTCCTTCTGCCTGAACAAGGGTTTTGAGCTTGCGGTGCAGGCCTTTCTCTTGTTTGGCTGCTTCTGTTGCTTTTGTTTTTAATTTTCCACGCGGCTCATAATCAAGTGTTTCAGGATTCAACTGAAGAATCTCGCTGCCTTCTGCTGTTTTATTCTTCAGGAAGAATCCTTGACCGCTTTTTGATCCGAGCCATCCTTTTTCAAGCATCGCTGTCATGAATCCAGGAACTTCAAAGGCTTTCTTCTCTTTACCTTCCACCTGTTCATAAACATTGTTGGCGACATGGATAAAGGTATCCAGACCTACAACATCAAGCGTACGGAAGGTTGCGCTTTTCGGCCGGCCGATCAATGGACCAGTAACCGAATCCACTTCTCCGACCGAGTACCCTTTTTCAAGCATTTTCTGAACGGTGATGAGGAGGCCGTACGTACCGATACGATTGGCAATAAAGTTCGGTGTATCCTTGGCTTCCACCACACCTTTACCAAGCACATCCTCACCAAACGTCTTCATAAACGAAAGGACGCCCGGGTCCGTCGAAGCTGTCGGAATAACCTCCAGCAGCTTCAAGTAACGCGGCGGGTTGAAGAAATGCGTCCCGAGAAAATGCTTCTTAAAATCATCGCTGCAGTCTGCAGACATGGCCTCAATGGAAATGCCTGATGTATTGGAGCTTACAATCGAACCGGGCTTACGGTATTGATCTACTTCTGCGAGCACTTTCTTTTTGATATCCAGGTTTTCGACAACGACTTCGATGATCCAGTCGACCTCGCCCAGACGGCTCATATCATCGGTAAAGTTGCCCGTTTCGATCAAATCGAGATTTTTTTTACTTGTCAGCGGGGACGGCTTCTGCTTTAGAAGCGCTCTCTTATTCTCAGCGGCTATACGATTTCGTACCGCTGGATGTTCGATCGTCAACTCTTTACTTTTTTCCTGTTCGGATAATTCCCGGGGTGCGATGTCCATCATCAGCACAGGGATTCCTGTGTTGGCCAGGTGGGCAGCAATGCCAGCCCCCATCACCCCTGAGCCTAAAACTGCAGCCCGTTTAATTTTTTGATTCATCATTTCTCCCCCTATCTCTTTGAATGAATACTCATTCATTTTACGGTCAAAAAAATATAGTGCTGAACCGGTATCTACGTCTAATATAAAATATATTCAGACATTTCGCAATCCTTTTCTCCATAAATCTTAAAAATTCTTCCAAGTCCATTTCGTTATGTTAGTGTATGAGCGTTCGGCCGGTTTTGATTAAAAAAAGGAAAGACGGTGGGGGACAGCCCTTCCTCATCTGCCAAATACTCCTTTTAGCACGAAAGCGACGTTTGCCGGCCGTTCTGCGAGACGGCGCATGAAGTATCCATACCAATCATTCCCATAAGGTACGTACACACGCATTTTATAACCTTCCTCCACCAGTTCTTTCTGACGTTCCACTCGAATTCCGTACAGCATTTGAAATTCGAACTGATCCTTTGATATGCCTTCATCCTCCACCAATTTCTTTGTATACTCGATCATTTCATCATCATGGGTAGCTACTGCTGTATAATGGCCATTCATCAAGTGGATCCGGATAATTTTCTTTAAGTTGTCATCCACGTCTTTCTTATCGGGGAAAGCCACTTTGGCGGATTCCTTATAGGCTCCTTTCACAAGTCTCAGATTCGGGGAATACTCATCCAGTGATTCTATATCTTCGACCGTCCGGTATAAATACGACTGGAGGACGGTTCCGATATGGTCATACTCCTCCCTCAACTGCTTGAAAATCTTCAGAGTTCTGCCGCAGCGTTCGTAATCTTCCATATCAATGGTCACAAACACATCATTTTTTTCTGCCGCACCAAGGATCTTCCTCATGTTCTCCATCACAAGCGATTCGGAAATATCCAGCCCCATGGACGTCAGTTTAAGGGAAAGTTGTGAATCCAAATGATATTCTGCTATGGCTTCAATCGCAGCGATACACCCCTCCGCTGCTTCTCTGGCTTCTGCCTCACTGTCAATGAACTCGCCAAGGTGGTCAATCGTGACTGCCATACCCTGGTCATTCAAAATCCGGATGGTTCTCACAGCATCAGGTACAGAAACACCAGCGACAAACTTACCGGCACCAAAACGGAGTCCATATTTTTTCGCAAGCTTTGTAAAGAAACGGTTTTTCGATAAAAAAAGAAAGAAATTGCGCATCACCTTTTCCATCATTAAGCCCCCTGACTGATGGTGAGTAGAACATTTATAATTTTCAGAAATGTAAACGTTTGTGATTCTATTTTATCATTTTTCTTAAAAAAGGGTGAATATTTTCATCTCATATTCGACAAATAAACCCCATCTTTCGTTTATACTTCATCCTCAAACAGCCATACTAACAGGGAAAACATAAAGGAGGGAGTTCCATGCAGCCGAACCCAGCAACCGGGTCCATTCAGGGCGCACAGCCGATGGCTCAGGCCCCTGATGTTGTGACCATAAAAGATCAACTATACCTTGCAGACATGCTTTCCTGGAATTTAAATGCTTGTAAAAAAGCTCATTTTTTCGCTCAAAATTGTCAAACCCCCGAAATCCAGGCGGCGCTGGACGAAGCCGGCCAAATGCACCAGCGTCACTACAATAAAATCCTGGAGCACCTGAACACACAAGCCAATAAACCGAATTGAGGAGGTCCGTTATGAATCCGAACCAACCACAAAAAATTCAAAACCCTGAAACGACTGTACCACAGACACCGCAGATGAATGAGCGGGATTTCGTTAACGATCTTCTGGCTACGGAGAAGTACATGACATCGTCGTACAGCACAGCATTGAATGAGGCGAGTAACCAAGCAATTTATCAGGATCTGGCAACCATCTTCAAGGAAACACAGGACTGTCAGAGAAACCTGTATAACCTCATGTTCAAACATGGATGGTATGCTCTGGAGCAGGAAGAGAACCAAAAGCTTGACCAGGCCTACCAGAAATTTTCCGGTTATCAAACACAGCTTCCCTATACAGTACAGTAAGAAAAGCCCGGGACCCCGGGCTTTTCTTACTGTTGAGTCCGTGAGTAAGGTGGCTTACGTCCATCATCCCGTCTCCCTATCCTGCTCTGAATCCATAAAAAAAGCTGTCGAGAACCTTCTCGACAGCTTGAATAGGCCTGGAAAGCCAGGACCTTTATCGTTATCCAACTACCTCATACCCTTGGGCATGGATGGATTCTTTAATTAGATTTTTACCGACATAGGCTTCGTCGTACACCACATTGACCTTACCACTGTCGAGATGAACCTCTGCTCCGTGCACACCTTCAAGATTTTCAACTGTATCTTTAACCGTTTTCTGGCAGTGCCCACATGTCATACCGTTCACTTCAAGCGTCATTTCCATTACAAAACACCCTTTCTATTTTCTCGTTTACTTTATCTATTCCACATTGGAAAAGGGGAATAAACCGGAAATCAGCAGAAAGCAGCGTTTTACTGCACACAGTATTTGTAAATGGCCTGTTGAAGGGAATGAAGATAAGAAACTTCAATAGGAAAACGGATATTCTGGAGTTTTGGAACCTGTTCAGGCCGTACTCCTGTAATGACAACGGAGGCTCCCATAAAAAATAAAGAAGCGGTCAGACTTTTCAAAGCCTGGGCTCCGTCTTTCGGAATATCTCCAACGGCAGTAAAATCCAGCAGCACCCGTTCAATACCACCTTGATTGATCCTTTGAAGCAGCGGTTCTTCGACGACATCCATTTTATCCAGGGATAAATCACCAAACAAAGGGATCAACGCCGTTTCCTCTGTAAGAGTAATAAAAGGAGCCGAAAGACGGTTGTTCAGCTCCAACGCTTCCTCCAGTTTTTCTTTTTCCTCAAGGAGTTGAAAGTTCGTATCATTCAGGCGGGCGCGCAGTTGATTCATCATCGTTGTGACACGCTCCATCTGGTCATCCTTCAATATGAGCAGAACTTCTGCATAAAGGTCATTACTCCATTTGACGTGCAGATCACACGTTACGGGGTTACTTGCTTTTCCAAAAGGCTTCAGCTGGGCTTCCAGTGTTACCTTTTTCACTTCCGGATGGATCCATTTTTTCAGTTTGGAAAGACTGCCTTCATCAAATAAGTCCAGGAAGTTCTGCGGGATGACAAAGCTGTCTTCTGCTTCCTTGGAATAAGATTGCAGGATGAAATTTTTGTTGATTGTAAAAACGGGCAGAGGAAAAGAATGGTCAACTCGTTTCATTGATGGATTCTTCCCTTCCTTCTTTGAACCAATGCGTCAGATGTCCGATATTTTTAATCACCATAACCTGGTCGGATTCAAACTCCGACAAGTCAAATTTATAAGCAAGACGGCCGCCGATCATGATGGTCGGCTTCCACTCCAGCTGGGTGAAGGCCTCGATGGATTTCTTTATGGCAGGAATACGGTAGGACAAAGCCGCTGATATTCCTATTACATCGGGCTGGAATTTTCTAATTTGTAACATGGAATGTTCCATTGGAAGATCCGGCCCTAAATAACGGACCCGCCAGCCATGTTCTTTAAAAGTGTCGGCGACCATTTTCAGCCCGATATAATGCTGCTCCTCTTCCACTCCGAAGAGAAGGACCTTATAATTTTGCTGCTGCCGGCGTTTAGGAACCTCGTGATCAGACTCGATTTTTGAAAGAACAAAATCACATATGGCTGTAGCCAGATGCTCATCCGCAACCGATATTTCATTATTCTCCCACAGCTTCCCCACGTGGTACATTGCCGGAGTGATCAGGTTTTCAAACACGTAGGCTCTTGGATGATTCTCCAGGAGACGATACGTGTAGTTCAATGCCTTCTCTTCATCTCCACTCAAAAAAACTTGAGCGAGTTGTTCATGATGCAGATCCAAAATAGTCACCTCTCGTTCAGAGTATGAAGTCGTTTGAGAGCCTGTTCTAAATAGACGATGAACATCCGCTTCTCGTCCTCATCCACAAGAGACTGTCCATCGAGCAGTCGAACGAGCCGCTGAAAATTATCAATAATCAGTCCGGTCGGCACGTTTCTGGATGTCAATACATTGTTGAGCCAGTCCGTATAGTCCATAAAAAAGTCTACACTTCTCATCTCGTAAGCCGCAGCCAGATGGTCCAAATGATGATGATTGTCTTCTTCGGTCCGGTCTCTCCCGTTTTGGCCGAATTTTTCCCAAAGGTAAGGATAGGCTTCATAGATTTCTTCTGTTACGGTCCGGACAAGGTGGGCCTGCTCCGTGTTATTCATGTTGCCACCACCTCATACTTCTTCACTATTGGAACAATTCCCTTCAAATCTTCGTCAGGGTAATGTTTTTCAAGCTCATGAATTTTCTTGAACTGCTCACTTCTTGCCCAATTCAAATAAGCTTGTTTAGATTCCCACTCCAAGTGAACCGTCAACTCTCCCGGCTTCCGATCGTTTTGGAGAAGCTGAAAAGATAAAAATCCCTCTGCTTCATCTACGAGGCGAGAGCGATTCCGATAAATCTGAATGAGATCATCAGCTTTGTGTTCCGGCACCACTACAGTGGAGTCTACAACAAACATGTTCATTTCCCCAATCTCATTTATTTTCGCTGTATACTATTTTACCATAGCCTCTGAAAATCTGTATAATGGAAAGATTAAACGTGCCTGTGCCGGCCCATATTCAGTTTGGATGGTATGTATAAAATGACACATGAAAAAGCACCGGTCTCCCCGGTGCTTTTGTAAGAAATTATTGGACAACCTCATCGAGCACATGCATTTCTTCATGGTCCAGAAGGTTTTTGTTAATCATGTCTTCAGCTTCCTTGTTCATATGGTCCTGAAGGTCTTTCAATTCTTCCTTGTCACCAACGAGGTAGAAGCGCTCCCAGCCGTATTGTTTAGCGGCGCGGTCAATTTTTGGAGCTACGCTCTTATACCAACGGTAACGATTGGCTTCGAAGCGCTCTTCAAACTGATCCTGCTTCGAATTCTTCGCTCCGCCTGAACCCATGGACGCCTGGGCTCTGTCAGGCCCTTGATGCATGCGCCAATCCTCTGTATTCAGGTCAAGCTCAAACAATTGTGTATCCTTCAACGTTCCCAGTTCAGCATCCAGCAGTTTAATCTGGTTTTTCTGAGTCAGGACGACACCCGTTTTCGGGAATTTCTGCTGCATTTCCTTCAGCTGATCCAACACTGGAGCTTCCTCCCAGTAGAATTCAGTCTTAACCGGCATCTGGAACCTTTCAGCAAACCAGACCGTATCATCACCTGTAGCAAACAATACGACACTTTTTGCAAAATGCTGCTCGTTTTCTTCTATGAAGGTTTCAACCTTTTCTTTGACTGCCCAGTAGTTTCTTTTTTCATCTGAGTCCCCATCTTCCTGCAGATAGGATTCAAAGTTGTTCAGTCCATTCTTCAAATGAATTTTCCATTCGCCGCCTTGTTGATCAGGGTCGGATGGATCTGTATTCAAGTACATCGTAAATACTTTTTGTGGCTTTTCTAAGTGAATATGCTCTAATTTCTCTAATTCTTTGTTTAAATCCATAATTCAGCGACTCCTTTCAATAGTTCAACTAGCTATATTGACTATGTTTCCTGAAAGATGAGTGCTTAAACTTCTTTTCTACAGGCAAGCTGCTTCTTCAATCCATCCAGCTGGTCTGCGAACTGTCTTGTCTCCTGCTCGGTGAGGTCTATCCCTCCGTAACGGGCTTTTTCATAAACCTCGAGAACAGGATAGGAGAGATCCAGCCTTTGGAACCATGCTCCTGCAGATTCATAGGTATGCCTGGGGAAGCCAAGCCTTTCTGCTTCCTTCTCGAATCGGCGGAATTGTTGCCTTACATATCCCGAGGAAGAAGATCTGCGGAACCTTCGCCGGGTCTGCTTATACCTGTTTTCCACCTGTATCCCGGATGATGAATATGTCCACGCATCCTTTTTTAGAGTCTCTTCCCTTTTATTGTTCCAATTTTTATAAAGAAGCAGGATAACAAGAAGGAGGAATGCGACAGCTAGACCATATCCCCACCATTCCACGGCCTGTGCCACCTGGTCTGACCGGCTCCCATTTTCTCCACCTTCTGTATTGGTCATCTGGTGGATCTCCGTTTCGCCCCATTTCAGCTGCTCCAAAGGATCTGTTTGAAATGTACCAGCGTCCTCAAGGTCGAAGCCAAAGAAAGCGAGCAGATAGAGGAATCCAGTGAAAACCCCGGTAAGCAGATACAGCACGCCCTTGAACAACAAGGTTAAGATTCGACTGAACAAAGGATATCCTCCTAAAATGACTGCAAAAGCTCCAGTCATTAAACCGCTGTATAAAAGGAGATCACGCCCGCTTTCCTTCTTATCAGCCACTTCTGTCCACAATAAGCCGGCTGTAAACTGTCCCACCCAGACCATGACGAACGTAAGGACCAGAATCCCTGCTGCAAAGGGGCGGTTATACAATAGTAATTGGATAAATGTAAGCATCGCTGCACTTATCAAGATGAGACGTTCATTCTCCAAATCCTCTTCTTTATTGTGCAGAAAGAGTCGCCATAAAAAGAAGGCTCCGCAGAGCAGCAAAAGGAAGAGGGACAGCCCCGACAAATACCCAGTCCCTATCAGACCGCCTGTAAACAAAAGCGATCGAAGCGGGCGGCCGGATTCCGGACGAATCATGACAAACAACACAAGAACCGAGATCATATAAAGGAAATAGCTTATAAAAGACAGCAGGGAAGCAGTCACAGGGAAGAGGGAAAGTACGAGATAAAAGACAACCGATTCAGCCATGAACTGGTACACGAAAACAATAGACATCCGGAAATGACGCATCACATTATCTCCTCCTCTTCCATGCATAAAGAAATGCCGCATCCTTTTCCGTTTCCAAAATCAGGATGTTCCGTCCCTTCCACTGCCATTCGTGTAAAATATCCTTCATCTCTCCATCCACATCCCCGACAATAACCACCGTATTCTGTTTTTCTGTCTGCTGGTCCCATTTATACATGACCGGAGACATCTCCTGCACAGGAAACGATTTATCCACCCGTGCCAAAAGTTCAAGCGAATGTTTTACATGCAGGGCACCTTCTCCACTTTCCTGCTTGAAGATGGATGCTTGGTGCGGCCTTTTCACATTCACGAACAATTCGTAAGGGACTTCAAAATGGGCCGCCTTCATACAAAAAGAACCGGCAGCCGAAAGCAGCCGTTCTAATTGGCCGGACCGATAAGCATGTCCAAGCCTCGAGTGCTGGGTGAGATTGATAAAGATGGTCATTTCCTTGTTCATCTGTTTTTCCAGTATTTTCGTCTTCAAGGTTTGGGCTTTGGCCGATGCTTTCCAGTGAATACGTTTAATCGAATCCCCTGATATGTAATCCCTTACCCCGGCAGGTGAGGACGGATCTTCAACGATGGATTCGGGCGCATGATGGGCTCCGGACCTTCGGTGAAAGTACTCATCCACTCCCATGATCGGCACCAGCTCTGGATAAACGAGAAATTCTGTATGAACCGGCTTTTGATACGTCAATCGAACGGGAATGAAGGTAATGATGTGAGGATAGGTGAAAGACACATGCTTCACCTTCGTCGTCCCCCTGTGGACTGCTTCCAATGGTAGATTCAGATAGGCAGCCCCTTTTCCATGGAGGGTGAGCGGCAGTTTATAGTGATAGTCTTCTTTGTCTATGGTTTGCCGTTCCATGTTCTTCACAGAGTTTCCTGTGTGAAAGGATAGTCTCCCATTCAGCATCGGGAAGCGGGAACCGTTTTCGATCTGCAGCTTCAGCGATGTGGATTCTCCCGGAAAAAGGCGGATGGTTTTTTTCTCATGGTGAAAAAAGAGTTTTTTTCCACTATAACGATCATAGATTTTCCCCATTCCTACGAGAAGCAGAAGCATAGCGGCAGGCACAAAAAGGATGAAACGATCGACGACTACGGATATTACGATCATGACAACAGACGCAGCCATCGCCCTATCATAAAATCTCGTTTCATCTCCTGTTTCCTTCACCCATGCTTTCATGAGTGGTAACCGGCTTCGACAGGCACGGGAACTTCGCGTAACACGTCTTGCAGAATTTCCACTTTTGTCCTGCGGAGCGCTCCTTCCATGGATAAGACGATTCGGTGCTCCAGCACGGAGGGTGCAAGAAAGGTGATATCATCAGGAAGGACATAGCTCCTCCCTTTCAGTAAAGCCCTGGCCTGGGATGCCTTCATCAAGGCTATGGATGCACGCGTGCTTGCTCCCCGTTCAATCTCTTTCTTCTCTCTCGTCATTCGGACGAGATCAAGCAGATAGGTCAACGTATCTGCTTCAAGCTGGACTTTCCCCGCCTCTTTCCGTAAGTGCAGGATTTCTTCCAGGGACAGCATGGGCGGAACTTGCTCGGATGGCCTGCCCTGCTGGTATTCCATCAGAATGCGCTTTTCCTCTTCTTCCGACGGATAACCCATATCTATTTTAAACAAGAAACGATCCAGCTGAGCTTCCGGCAGCGGAAAAGTCCCCTGGCCGGTCTCCACAGGGTTTTGGGTAGCTATTACAATGAAAGGTGGAGCAATCGGAATGGTTTGTCCATCCACGGTCGTCTGCCTTTCTTCCATCACTTCCAAAAGGCTGGACTGGGTTTTTGGAGAGGCTCGGTTAATTTCATCAGCCAGCAGAATATTCGTAACGGCTGGTCCTGGATGCAGTTCGAATTCCATTGTCTTCGGGTTGTACACCCTCACTCCCGTCACATCACTCGGCAGGACGTCAGGAGTGAACTGCACTCTTGAAAACCTGCCATTCATCAGTTGCGCAAACAGCTTGGCTAACTGTGTTTTTCCTGAGCCGGGTACACTTTCAAGAAGCACATGCCCTTCAGCAATCAGGGCCGCAAACAATAACTCTATCGTCTGATCATTTCCCACTATCCGTTCACCTAAAAAGCGCTGTGCTTTTTGAACAGCTTTTATTTCTTTCATCGCAGCTCCCCCCATCCATATATTGTCATATTATATCAGAATTGACTGAATTTTTTAACAGGAACCAGACTCTGCCAAAGAGATGGGTTCTGTTTTCTCTCCCCGATCGTCTGTCTTTTTTTTAAATATGGCCTGGTCGGATGTTGATGCTTCCTATAAAAAAAGCTGCCGATTGGATAATCGGCAGCCGGGAGATCCGCCCGAGGGGGCAGTTCTATTCCTATTTATTCTTCTGTCCATTCATTTACGAGATCCTGATGCTCATCCAACCATTGACGGGCACCTTCTTCCTCAGAATCCGCTTCATTTATGGAAGCCATGAGACTTCCAAGCTGATTGTCATCAAGTTTGAAGCTGTCCCACCATTTCACCACTTCTGGATGGTCCTCTTTCAACCCAAGTCTTGCTGCATAGGAAATATTTTCAGAATCCCCATAAACATTTTTCGTATCTTCCAGAATCTTCACATCCATTTCTGCAAAGACCCAGTGCGGCTTCCAAAGTGTCGCTACAATCGGCTCTTCATCAGCCATGGCATTTTTCAGTTCTGTAATCATTGTCGGCTCTCCAGAAGAAAGCAGGGAATAGTCCAAGTCGTATTCTTTAATGGCTTCCTCCGTCAAATTCATAATGCTTGCTCCGGCAGAAATCCCTACAATCTGATTGTCGGAAAACTGATCTGTGCTTTTCAGATCCTCTATAGTATTGATATCTTCCATATAAGCCGGGACAGCCAAACCAAGTTCCGTTCCCTCATACCATGTCTCGCGCCAATCGATCTCATCTTCATATTTTTCATAAAAAGGCTGGTCTGTATTCGGAAGCCAGATTTCTGTTCCAATGTCGAGGTCACCACTTGCTAGTGCTTCATATAAAAAGCCTTTTTCAACCTGTTCCAGTTCCACCGTATATCCTTTATCTTCAAGAATAAGCTTCCACATGTTTGATACAGCCACATTCTCAGCCCAGTTATTCATTCCAATATGTATGGTACCTTTATCATCATCACTGTCTGCTTCTGTGCCGCTTTCCTCTGTGGATTCTCCACAGGCCGTCAATACGATCAAACCGGCCATCAGAAAAACGGGCAGCCATTTTTTCCACTGTTTCATACGAACGCCTCCTTTAGTACATTCATTCCTTATGAATTTCACTCACAATTTTGAATTATACCATAAACATAATTAAGTTCAAACAATTTATTCTGTATAAATAATATATACAAAAACAGCCTTCAGGATGAAACCTGAAGGCTGTTTTTTTTTACATACGTTTGTGAGCTCTGCGGTCGGCCGCTTTCGCTCGTTCTTGAGCAATCTTATCTTCCCTGTCAGCCAGTTCTTCAGAAAACTCAACATCGATGTTCGCATGTTTTTGACTTTTAGGAGTCTGCGGAAGCTTTCGTTTCTGCTTCCCTTTTCCTTTGTGATGTTCATCTCTGCCCATCTCAATCGCCTCCTCACATGTGGAACAATCTTATTATGTGCCGCTCCAAGGCACCTATTCTTAAGGATGCCAGCCAAAATTTTTCCCTTTTTCCAAATTCATTTCTTTTTGTGTTGACAACCCGGAAGACTGGATATATAATTAATCTCGAATTCAAGATAAATGACCACACATTTTTTTACCGATATATCTCGAATTCGAGAATATAGATAAAAAGACAAGTGATTCAGCAGGAAGGTGAACAAAATGGGATTTATGAAAAAGTTATTCAATAATCAACCAAAGGAGATGGAGCATATGTCGAACGTAAAAGCAGCTGTAATTTTTTATACAATGGGTGGAACAAACTATACAATGGCTCAATGGGCGGCGAAAGGAGCAGAAGAAGCCGGGGCTGAGGTTAAATTGCTGAAGGTGGATGAACTCGCTCCTCAATCCGTGATTGAAGCGAATGAAGGATGGAAAGCGACCGTAGAAAAAATCAAGGATATTCCTGCCGCCACATCTGAAGATATTGAATGGGCCGATGTCATCATCTTCAGTATGCCGACGCGCTTCGGAAACCTTCCTTCTCAAATGAAGCAGTTCATCGATATGCAGGGAGGGCTCTGGGCAAACGGCAGAACGATTAATAAAGTGGTCAGCGGCATGACTTCTGCCCAGAACCCTCATGGCGGTCAGGAAGCGACTCTTCTTTCCCTCTACACATCCATGATGCACTGGGGAGCAATCATTGCGGCTCCCGGCTACACGGATCCGGTGATTTTCGGTGCCGGCGGGAACCCATATGGAACGAGTGTTTCTGTCGATCAGGAAGGGAACATGGTCGAGGATGTAGAAGCTGCCGCCAAGCATCAGGCCGCCCGGACGGTTCAAATCGCTCAAACCATGAAAAAAGGACAGCAGTAACAAGCGGCGAATAGAAAAACAGGACATCTGAATTCAGATGTCCTGTTTTTTGTCAGGCAGCTTTTTCTTTCTTCGATTCGGTTTTACGGGTGATAGAGAAGCCAGCCGTCACCAGTGCTGCAAGAATAAAGAATCCACCTACTGTCGGGTTAAGAGAAACCGCCCCCTGTTCAATGACGAAACCGCCAATCAATGATCCAAAAGCGATTCCGAAATGAAGGGCTGAATTATTTAAACTCTGCTGTATGTCTGCTGATTCTGGTGCTGATGAAATCAAGTAATTCTGCTGCGCAGGGGTTACGGCCCAGCTGAGCGCACTCCAAACGACAAGGACGACAAGGAAAACCGGTAGTACAGATGTCGTGAAGGGAATCGTAAAAATAGCCGCTGCAAACACAAGGATAATTCCGATGATACTCTTTTCCGAGCCGAATTTATCAGAGAGCACACCTCCGATTCCCCCTCCGATCACCGCTGCCGTTCCAAATACGAAATAAATCACACTGACCCATGTGCCATTCATTCCCATGACCGTTTTCAAATAAGGCGTTAAATAAGCATAGAGGGTCAAGTGACCGGTTAAAAATAAAAAGGAAGTCATCTGAGCACTCCATATTTTCTTATTTTTCAACGTCTGAAGCTGTCTTCTCACGGATAAGACAGGTTTAGGGGCCACTTTCTCAAGTAGAATCATGACTGCTGCCATAGATACGAGTGTCAGGATGCTGATGAGTAGAAATGGAGCGCGCCATCCGAACGCGTTTCCTATCGTCAGACCGATGGGAACACCGAGCACGAGCGACCCGGAGATGCCCATGAAAATGGTACCGATCGCTCGACCTCTGTACTTCTTGTCAACGACTGAAGACGCCATTGTTACAGCCAGCACTACTAGAAGTGACCCTGTTGCTGCAGTCAGGACTCTTGCTGCCATGATGATGGAATAAGTAGGACTCCAGTAGGCAAGCAGGTTACCGATAAAGAATATGACCAAGGTGGTCATCATCAATTTTTTACGTTCTACACGGGCCGTCACCGTTAAGAGGACGGGGGACGCCACGGCAAAGACTAAAGAAAAAACAGAAATGAGAAGCCCCGCTTTTCCAAGGGACACATTGAGATCTTCCGCGACCAGGTCCAGAATCCCACCAATAATCAACTCAACAGTTCCGACGACAAAAGCGACGAGCGCCAGCAGGTATACTTTTTTATTCATCACATGAACCCTCTCTTCTTTTGGTTACCACTACAATGGTAACTACATAGACATAGAAAAACAAGAGGGAATATTTACGCGTGAAGGGAACATCGTGTATCCTGAGGACAACAAGAAGAAAAGAGGAAGCCCATGTTACAGAATTTCGGTTTTACCCAGTATGAAAGTCAAGTCTATGAAGTCCTGTCCTCCAGTGATCAAGCGCTGGATGCCGCAACGGTCGTTAAATATTCCCATGTTCCTAAATCCAAAGTGTATGAAGTCCTGCAGCGTCTGGAAGAAAAAGGATTGATTCTAACATCTTTTCATGAAAAAAAGAAGCTGTACACAGCCCTTCCTATTGAAATGACGATCAAAAAACTGACGGCTGAATTTGAAGATCACATTGAACAGCTGCGAAATCACAAATCAGAGATTCCTGACGCTGATGAACGCGTCTGGACCTTGAAGAATAACCACAGCATTCACGTCCTTATGGAAAATTTGATTGAGAAGGCTGCCAATGAAATACTGCTGACAGGCTGGAACGATGAACTGACTCCGTTTGTGGACCTCCTTGAAAGAAAGCAGGCAGAAGGCATTCATGTGGAATTGTTATCTGTCGGGGAAATTCCTGTCGGAGAACTGGATCCCCACACCCTCGTCCCGGACGAGAGACACCAAGGACTAGAACGGCATAAACTCCTGATCATCGATGGAAGGGAAGTTTTGTTTGCTGGAATGGAAAGGGATCAATTCCAGGGGGTGCATACGCTCTCCAAACCTCTCGTGAAATTTTTCACTGAATTCTTCTATCACGATGTCGCCCTTTTGGAAATTACTAAAAAACACCATGAAACATTAAAAAAAGATGATGACATCACTTCCATATTGATGAAGCTCCGCTATTAAAGAAATTCTGCCACGTGCAGCTCACATTGGATGGCTGCTGCCATTCGTCCGCAAAAAAAGACTGTCGGTCAATCGACAGTCTTTTCGTTTATACTTTTTCTACAATGTATGTTTTCTTATTACGGAAATACTTCTCCCCATCATTGGATGAATGTTCAAAGAAGCCTTCAAAGGCATCGACCACTTTGTATTCCCGCTCAGGTTCTGTGAAAAGCTGGGATTCGTTATTCGATAGAACGACGACGTCTGTTGTTGAAACAAAACTGTCCAGTTCTTTCGCCTTGTAGTTTTTTCCTACTTCCACATCACTCAATCGATATTCTGTCACGATTCATTCCACCTTTCCTGGTATTTATAGAGCGTTTCCCAGAACCTGGGTGGACAAAACCCTTTCCTCCATTTAAATCGGCAGCAGTTTTCTCCGGTACAGCCGGATAATGAATTCAATGAAGAAAACCGGATACTTTTTCGGAGCAAACTTCCGCCGGTACAGCGTACGGTAGGCTTTTTTCAAATCCTGCCACTGTGGACATTCAAAATCCTGTGTGAACCTTACGACATCTATAACTTTGACCTGCCCATCAGGTGTCAGCATAATATTCTTCAAATGAGTATCTGAAGGATTCAATCCGATTTGACAGGCGAAAGCAAGAGCTGCATCCACCCGGTTGATCATGTCTTCCGTAATCGGAATACCTTTCACAAGACAATCATAAAATGTGATCCCTTCCACATATTCCATAACGATGAAATCGTCGCCTTTTCCATAAAAGGCTGGGAAAAATTCATGATTATCCAGCTTCTCATACACTCCGGCCTCCACTTCGGCGAGCTTCTCATAACCGGGATAAAACACTTTCACAGCGATTCCTGTTTCTCTTATGCGGAAAACAGAAGCACTCCTTCCCTTTCCGATCAGTTCGAAGGATGGAGGGATGTTGATAATCTGGGAGTCATGGAACACAACTTCCTTCACAAGGGTTTGGACATTCATAGAAAGATTCTCCTTTGCGAAAACCTTTGTTTTTATAATTATATCAAATTTTATAAAAATTAACGTAAAAATAACTCTTGTTATTTGACTGTGATAATCATTATCAACTATACTGAGTTTACTCATTTGAAAGGAGCATGATCATGGAACAATTTTTATATGTTGTCGAACCTTTTGAATATCGTCCTGGAACCTCAGAAGATGGCACAGCTGACGTGAAGAGCTTTGCACATGGAGACACCCTGCACGTCACCGGCCTCCCTGTTTACGTCGATCAGATGGGATGGTTCGTTGAAGTTCAAAAAAATGAAGACGCTCCTTTTTCCCTGCCTATCCCTTATATGGATGAGTGTTACGACCAAGGTCTGCTCTTTACCGAAATGGACCTGGACCTGGCCATCAATTATTACGAATTTAAAATAGATCAAAGCCTGGTCAGTAAAGATGAATTTTCCTTCCATGAGAGCAAAGTTGCTCTGGACCGATTCAAACAGCTGCACCCAGGATTTATGAAAGCATAAAAAAGGGAAGCGTATGGAACGCTTCCCTTTTTCTGCTGTTTTATAAAGTCTCTACTTTTTCTTTTTTCCCGGCTTCCTGATTTCAATGCCATCGTCTGTGATCATATGGCCTTCATCGTTCTGCTGAGCAATTTTCGCATCGTACGTACCCTCTGTAAGTGTATCCGACACCTGCTCTCTCGTTACCGCTAATCCGTCAGCAGAAAACTCCTCTGCATAAGAAGGTGTTTGTTTGCGTTTTCCTTTCATTCATCATCCCTCCTTCTCCTTTAGAATGCTCGTATCGATAACGGAACATTCCATCCAGAACCTTTCAGGATGAAATCCCTCCACCTGTCACAACCTACAGAGGAGGAGGTGGAGAGTATGAGTAAAAAAGGTCATGCATTTAAAGGAAGAGGAAAAACTTCTGTCAATCCGCAGGGGTTAACCGAGGATGCCGCTGATCAGCAGCCGGATTCCCAGCTCGAACAGAAAGCCAAAAAAAGCAATGCCAAAAGATAAAAGCTGACTGTTAGTCAGCTCAGCTTGTAGAGAAACCCCTGTTTCTTTACAAGCTTTTTTCTTTCTTACCGCCAGGAGCGAAAGCCCCTTGGGATTTCTTTAACATCGACAAAGACTCTCCTGCACCCAGCTCATCCTTGCTGGATGGAGGACAACCTTTTTCATATTCCGGCAGGCAGCCATCATGAGCGCCTGTTCTTTCCCTTTTTCTTTTCCACGCAAGCGGCCATAGCGCAGCCCATGTCGTTCTTTTGAATCTTCGAACCTGCGTACACGAGGAGCGCTCGGTGGTGATGCCTGCGGGAACAGCACGGGCCGAAGATCCACTTGGGCAGGCGGACTCCCTGACCAAGTCAGCTGAGGGCATGCCCGCGGCATTCTTCCACCGATAAGCGGAAAGTGACCCTTCACACGACAAATGGATAACTCTAACTGGTTAACTCAGGCTTTTTCTACAGTCAAAAAAGCTGACTGTTAATCAGCTTTTTTTATACACTGCTCGATCCAGCTTACCATTTCCGTATCATCGTACAACCGGTAAATGGTCTGGGAAAGGCGGACAGGATCTCCGAAAAAGAACCGTTCATACAATGTCTGCCGAGCCCCAAAGCTGCTCATTGTCATATCCCAGGCCAGTCGGAACAAGGCGACACGTTCCTTCCCTGCTTTTTCGGCTCCCCGGAGATAATGATCAAGATCCACCCCCCGTTCTCCTTGAAAATCTGCTTCAGCAGGGATTGTCATCATCCCACTTGCGCCCAGAAGCTGAATGATTTCTGTAAAACGCGGATAGAGCTCTTGAAATTGATTGACCGCTATATAAAGAGGGACTTTATTTGGAACAAAAACCCCCGTTTCATCTACTTCACCTTCCAACTCGGCCTTCAGCATCAGGGCCTTCATCGTCTCCAGACCTTTCATAATCTCCACCACTTTACTCTGCACATGCTGATAATCACTGATATTGATCATCTCTACGATGGATTGAGCAAGACCGAGAATGAACTCTGTCTTCACAATCTGCCTGGAAGTAATTTGATGAAGGGTAAAAGGAACAAACTTGCCATGGACATAAAGGTTGGTCGCAGCGCGGAGATTTTCATGGAGGAAGACACGTTCCCACGGTACAACAACATGGTCAAACAAGACAATGGTGTCCATTTCTTCAAATTGAGAGGCCAGCGGATAGTCAAAACGCGAACCATTTTGTGCAAAGGATTCCCGACAGACAAAAGACACACCAGCCGTATTACTAGGAATGGAAAAACCATAGGCCTGTGAGCTGTCCTGTGCACCGGGTGCTGAAAACACGAGGAGCTCATCTGTGATACCTCCTTGTGTAGCCAGAAGCTTTGCCCCGTCAATGATGATTCCTTCATCTGTATGATCGACAATAGCTGCGTTTGTCACATCTTTTTCCAGAAAGGCGAGACTGGAGCGGTTGGTCTGGGGATTGACAAAGGTGTGGGTAAAGGACAGATCATTCTCACGCGCATATTCATAAAAAGACAACAGCCGGTCAGGAAAACATCCGGGCTCATTATCCAGCACGTCTACGGACGCGGCGAAGGAAGCGAGCACCGTATTCATGTAATCAGGACTTCTCCCCATCACACCTCCGGAGAAACGGGCCCAATGCTGGATCATCGTTCTTCGTTTCTCTAAATCCGCCCGTGTTTTTGGAATGAGGTAGGAAAGACCGATTTTGTTTCCTGTCGTTTCTGACGCATACACCATCTGTTCTTCCAAGGATGGGGAGCCTTGTAAATCATAAAGAGCGGCCTGGCTTTTAATGACCCCTTCAAAGGCTTCATGCTCTGAAATGTTTCCTTCCACCCGTTTTCCGCGCAGCCACACTTCGGACTGCAGGGCATTTATTCGTTTGATGTATTCTTTTCCTGTAATTACCGGCATGTCATCACTCCCGTTTCTTAGAGCGCTGAAAAGGCTTGATAACATACCCTATTACATTAGGCGGATTTTGTACGTCGTCCCACACAAAAACCCGCCAATTAAATTGGCGGGCGTTTAACTACGAACGGATCGTCTGGGAAAACTGTTCTGTCTCGGTCGATCCCTTCAAAGCGGTTGTGGAGGATGTCCCTCCAGTAATGACTTGAGCCACTTCATCAAAATACCCTGTCCCGACTTCCCTCTGATGGCGCGTAGCTGAGTATCCATGTGTTTCGCTTGCAAACTCTGCCTGCTGCAATTGTGAATAGGCGGCCATTCCATGAGTTTTGTATTGGCGGGCCAGCTCAAACATACTGTGGTTCAAGGCATGGAAGCCGGCTAGAGTGACAAATTGGAATTTATACCCCATAGACGCGAGCTCCCTCTGGAATGAGGCGATGGTTTCATCGTTCAGCTTCTTCTTCCAGTTAAACGAAGGAGAACAATTGTAGGCGAGCAGTTTGCCAGGGAATTTTTCATGAATGGCTTCAGCAAAACGCCGCGCTTCTTCCAGATCCGGCTCGGAAGTTTCACACCAGACCAGATCTGCATAAGGAGCATACGCAAGCCCTCTGGCAATGGCCTGATCCAGCCCGGCGGTTGTTTTATAAAAGCCTTCAGATGTCCTCTCCCCTGTTAAGAAAGGGGCATCATGATCATCAATATCACTGGTAATGAGATCAGCAGCGTTGGCATCCGTTCTGGCTATGATCAAGGCAGGCACTCCCATCACGTCAGCTGCAAACCTGGCGGAAATCAAATTACGGACAGCCGTCTGCGTCGGGAGCAGCACCTTTCCACCAAGATGACCGCATTTTTTCTCTGAGGAAAGCTGATCCTCAAAATGCACCCCGGCCGCTCCGGCCTCAATCATTCCTTTCATTAATTCAAATACATTCAGTTGTCCCCCAAAACCAGCTTCCGCATCCGCAACGATTGGTGCAAACCAATCGATCTCCTCGCGGCCTTCCATATAGTGAATCTGATCTGCTCTCTGGAGGGCCTGGTTGATCCGCTTAACGACCTGGGGCACGCTGTTGGCAGGATACAGGCTCTGATCCGGATACATCTGCCCCGAAAGGTTTGCATCGGCAGCGACCTGCCATCCACTTAAGTATATAGCCTTTAATCCGGCTTTCACCTGCTGCATCGCCTGATTCCCTGTTAAAGCTCCCAGCGCATGCACATACTCTTCCTGATGAAGAAGACTCCAAAGTTTACGGGCACCATTATCTGCCAGCGTATGTGTGATGTCAATCGAACCTCTTAATCGAATGACCTCTTCAGCTTCGTAAGGTCTTTCAATGCCATTCCACCGCTCATCCTCTTTCCAGCTTTTTTTCAGTTTTTCAACACGTTCGTTCATTTCTCCATCCCCTTTCAAATATCTTTCTGTTGCATAATAAAAATTATATTATATATCTGATATATAACAGAAATGACAAAAATTATTCTTCCCTTTTAGACAGACAGTGATCGCATTCCAACATATACGTGTAATGATGGTTTTCAACTTCAGAACCACATTGCGGACATGGGACAGAAACAGTTTTCGGATGATTCATTATTTTTCCTCCTTTGTTATAACAGAAATTGTTTTGTTTATCTGTTATGGTACAGTTTACTTCGACCAACAGGAAATTGCAACCGTTTTTTGAAAATTTTTTATATTTGTGCGTAAGCCTATGCAAAATACCTCGATGCAGGAATGTAAAGCGTTGTAAAGTATTTGTTTACTTTCTGCTTGGGGATCCGCAGTCATGCTATACTTCCTTTGTAAGCGGTGTCCATTTCTAATCGAACGAGCTGTACTATTACAGAAAACAAGAACGAATGTTCTTGTTTTATTAAGAAAGAACCGCTATACTGTTTTTAGACTCAAATAGAAAAGGAGTGTTCACAATGAAACATCAAGCTACCCCCTATTTTACTTTTAATGGTCAGGCAGAAGAAGCATTGAATCATTACAAAGAAATATTCGAAGGTGAGATTACAGACCGGCAGACGTTTGGAGAGGCAGATTTTGATACGCCGCCTGAAATGGATGATCGTCTCATGCATGCCCGTTTTAAAAAAGGCCCGCTCTTTTTCATGGTCTCTGATTCTTTTCTCGATCAGCAGGTTGAAGTTGGAAGCAACATATCGATGGCTTTGGAAATGGACAGTCCTGAAGAAATTGAAACGATTTACAACCGACTGAAAGACAAAGGGACGGTCATCATGGAACTGCAGGATACGTTCTGGGGCGCCACGTTCGCCAAAGTGAAAGACTCCTATGGAATTACTTGGGATTTGAACTATACGAAAGAATAAAAAAACGGCTGACGAGATCGTTCTCGTCAGCCGTTTCAATCCCTTTTTACCATGAGTGTCTACAAATACCCTTTTCGTTACATATCCAAGTGCCTTGTACAGTTGAAACGTTCACACGACCATTGGTTGTCACGAAGCACCACTTCTGATATGGACGTGTTTTTCATAGTTTCTTCATTTACATGGGACGGATCCAGTACGTGCAGCATTTGGCTGATGATGCCGCCATGACTCACAACCAATATCTGCTTCCCCTGATGCTCTGCCCTCAGATCATCTATGAAAGATCGGCAGCGCTTGAGCACGTCTTCTTCCGGTTCTCTTCCCAGATCAAGATCACGCCACCCCTCCCCCCATTTTTCAATCCTTTCCGATTCTGTCGTCCCTTCGATTTGTCCGCCGCCGACTTCCTGCAGACGTTCATCCAGATGAATCGTGACATTCAGCTCGTCTGCAGCGGCCTGGGCTGTCTGCACAGCTCTCTTCAATGGACTGCTGTACAACACATCCCAGCTCTCTTTCCCAAGCCGTGCGGAAAGCAGGGCTGCCTGTTCATTCCCTTCGTCATCCAACGGGATATCCGAGCCGCCCTGAGCCCGTTTTTCTTTATTCCATGACGTACTTCCGTGTCTTATCCATGCTATTTTCATCTTCCACTCCCCTTACCTCTATGTATTTCGATGCCCTGATCCATATACCTGCCGAGTCCCTCATCCTGATGGATCAAAGAATCCCACTCTCTGAGAGAGTGGGATGAGATGTTATTCGTCTAAATCGAGGTCAGTAACGGCCCCTTTGGCAGAAGAAGATACAAGGCGGGCGTATTTAGCCAGGACCCCTGTTTTATGCTTCGGTTCAGGTTTTACCCATGCCTGCTTACGTCGTTCGTATTCTTCATCACTGACTTCAAAATTAATCTGCTGGGTATCACTGTCTATAGTGATGGTATCTCCAGTTTCCAGAAGGCCGATCGGTCCCCCGACAAAGGCTTCCGGGGCAACGTGGCCGATGACGAACCCGTGGGACCCCCCTGAGAAACGGCCGTCGGTAATCAAGGCCACTTTTCCTCCCAGGCCTTTCCCTACAATCATAGCCGTTATGGAAAGCATCTCCGGCATTCCAGGTCCTCCTTTTGGACCTACATTACGGATGACAACGACATCGCCTTCCTGAACGTCATCCCCGACGATGGCATTGGTTGCTTCTTCTTCACTGTTATACACTTTAGCAGGACCTTCAAACCGGCTGATTTTCTGACCTGACATTTTGGCTACAGCGCCCTCCGGGGCCAGATTCCCTTTCAAAACGACTAAAGGACCTTTCGGCTTGATCGGCTTATCAAACGGAACAATAACTTTCTGGCCTTCTTTCAGTGATGGAACTTCTGCCAGGTTTTCCGCTACTGTTTTCCCGGTTACCGTCAAGCAGTCTCCATGAAGCAGTCCTTCTTCCAATAGGAGCTTCATAACCGCGGGCACACCGCCGCTTTCATACAGGTCCTGCATCACATATTTCCCGCTCGGCTTCATATCGGCAATGTGAGGAACTTCCTGACGGATGCGCTCAAAGTCATCCAGATCAAGATCGACACCTGCCGAATGAGCCATAGCCAGAAGGTGGAGAAACGCGTTGGTCGAACCTCCAAGGGCCATGACAACCGTAATCGCATTTTCGAACGCTTCTTTTGTCATGATATCACGAGGATAGATTTCTTTCTCAAGCAGCTCAACAACAAGCTCTCCTGCCTGACGGCATTCGTTTTCCTTATAGTCATGAACGGCAGGCGTGGAGGAAGATCCAGGGATGCTCATTCCAAGAGCCTCTACCGCGGAAGCCATCGTATTGGCTGTGTACATTCCTCCGCACGCACCGGCGCCTGGACAGGCATGGCATTCCACTCTGTGCAGCTGTTCTTCATCGATACTGCCTTCATGATACTGACCAACCGCTTCAAAAGAGGAGACAATATCAATATCTTCCCCGTCAAGCTTACCCGGCTGGATGGTACCTCCATAGACATAGACCGATGGAACGTTCAGCCGGCCGAGTGAAATCAGGCATCCAGGTGTTGTTTTATCACAGCCTCCGATCGCTACAATTCCATCCAGACGCTCCGCATTTGTAACGGTTTCGATGGAATCCGCAATGACTTCACGGCTTGGAAGGGAATAAAACATTCCTTCATGCCCCATTGCAATTCCGTCAGCAACTGTAATGGTATTAAAAATCATAGGGGCTCCGCCATTGTCTGAAGCTCCACCCTTGGCCTGTTCAGCCAGTTTATCAATATGTACGTTACATGGGGTTACTTCACTCCATGTGCTGGCGATGCCGATCATCGGCTTTTTAAAATCCTCATCCTTAAACCCGACTGCTCTCAACATCGAACGGTTCGGAACCCGGTTGACACCCTCACTGATGACTTTACTTCTGATTCTCAAATCTTTTTTAGTCTTGTACATCCCTTACACCTCTCATTGCTTTTTATCTATTCTGTCGTTAGGAAACAACTTATCATGATGATACTAACAAGAGCCCCTCTTGGCAATGACTTTTCTGAATATAGTGAACCTTCCGCATAATTGAAGCGCTTTCCAGGAGGGAAAAATAAGAAAAAAAGGCCTGCAGCTACACAGGCCTTCTTCTATAGGAAGTTACACATTTGCCGGTTTAAATGTTTTACAATCGGTTTCTTCACTGTTGGTGGCTTTGGTTCCCTTATGGCTGACAACGAAAATCTCATCAGCACCACAGGCCGAGCCATTTTTGTTATAAACACAGTTTTTAACCTCACAACGGACATCAAGTGCCATTTCCTACACCTCCTATAGACTTAGGTTTTACAAATGCCGGGCCTTTATCCTGTATCCAAGGTCTCCATGAGGAAATTCCTACTCAATGTTCCCCTGAATTTGTGATAAAATAATAAACGTGACTGTGAAAATGGAAAACGCACTCTACCGGCGTCCGTGTCATAAACTGTTACAAACAAGCCGGTCTGAACCTACTTGGAATGTACGTAACTGCTTAGAGGAAACCAAAAAAATAGGACGGATGTTTATGGAAAAAAAACAAATGATTTATAATAAACTGTTAAACCTTGTCAAAGAGGAAAACGTCAAAGTCGATGAACCATTGAAGGACCACCTCTACACGAAACTGGGCGGCAGAGCGGACTTTTTTATCACGCCGACGTCTTACGAGGAAATTCAAAATGTCGTTAAGCTGTCCAACGAGGATGAAATCCCCTTCACACTATTGGGCAATGGATCCAACCTTATCATTAAGGATGGAGGGATCCGCGGGATTGTCATCAATTTAAAACACTTGAACTCCATTGATGCAGACGAGGAAATGGTGACAGCTCAAAGTGGAGCGCGAATCATTGATGCTTCCCGTTTTGCACTTGAAAAGCAGTTAGCCGGACTGGAATTCGCCTGTGGTATCCCCGGGACGGTCGGGGGCGCGTTGTATATGAACGCTGGTGCCTATGGCGGAGAAATCAAAGATGTTCTTGATCATGCTTATGTGGTCGACAAGGAAGGCAGACTCGTAAAACGCATGGCTTCCGAGCTCGACCTTGATTACCGTACCAGTAATATCCCTGATCGGGGAGACATTGTTGTGGAGGCGTGTTTCCGCCTGACCCCTGGCACCCGTGAAGAGATTAAAGAAATTATGGATGACCTGACGTTTAAAAGAGAATCCAAACAGCCGCTTGAATATCCATCCTGCGGCAGTGTATTCAAACGACCGCCTGGTTATTTCGCAGGGAAACTGATTCAAGACAGCAACCTTCAGGGAACGAACATCGGCGGAGCGGAAGTTTCCACGAAACACGCCGGATTTATCGTGAATAAGGATAATGCCTCGACTACTGACTACATCTCGCTGATCGAGCATGTGCAGAAAACTGTTAAAGAGAAATTCGGTGTTGACCTTGAGCGTGAGGTCCGCATCATCGGTGAAGATAAAGAATAACAAAAAGGCTGCGCCTTCAACGGCGCAGCCTTTTTCGTTTTTCTTTTACGGTTTTCTTCTCGGGAAACTGTGTGTCTTCATACGTTAAGAAGCATTGGATTCCTTAATGATCCGGTTGATTTCATTTTTGTACAAGTCTGAACGTCCACCGAAAATAGCTTGAATATTCTGATCAACCTTCACTACTCCTGCGGCTCCAAGCTCCTTCAATCGACCTTCATCAATCTGATCAACTTTTGACACTTCCACCCTTAATCGAGTAAAACACGCATCTACATGCTTTAAATTATCTTCACCGCCTAAGGCTTCCATAATAGCTGCTGCCGTTTCTCTCGTCTGTGTGGATTTCCCACCTTTTTTCTTGTCCTGCTTCTGCTCATTGAAGTCTTTACGAGTGTAAAGCTTATTCTCCTGACCACCCCGACCAGGTGTGGCCAGATCCCATTTTTTGATGGCGAATGAAAAAGTAAAGTAATAGATGACAAAGAATATAGCTCCAGCTGCCAGGTTCATCCACCAATTCCCCGTTCCCGGAATGGCATTCACCAGAATGAAATCAATGAAGCCTGACCCTCCAGCCCAGCCCAGATGGACATCAAGCATATACATTGCCGCAAAAGAAACCCCTGCTAACAGTGCGTGGAAAACAAATAACACGGGCGCTACAAATAAGAAAGTAAATTCAATAGGCTCTGTGATTCCGGTTAAGAAGGCTGTGCCTGCTGCGGCAATCAGCATCCCTTTAACGACCGGCTGATTTTTCCTGTCTGCCCGGCGGTACATAGCGAGCGCGGCACCTAAAAGTCCAAACATGATAACCGGAAATTTCCCTGCCATAAAGCGTCCCGCTGTTACTTCCACCCCTTCTGCAATTTGAGCAAGAAAGATGTATTGATCACCAGAGACTGCCGTTCCTGCTACTTCTGCTGTCCCACCTAAGGATGTCCAAAGGAAAGGCGCATACCAAATATGGTGTAGACCAGTTGGAATGAGGGCACGCTCTAAGAAACCGTAAAGCCCGATATAAAGCGGATTAGTGGATCCGTTGGCAATGACGTTTGCCACTGCATTGATTCCCCCTTGTATAGGAGGCCATATAATCATCATCGCTAATGCCAGGAAGATGGATGAAAAGACCATGGCTATCCCTACTGAACGGTCCCCAGCAAAAAAACCAAGCACTTCAGGCGGGTCAAATTCATGAAATTTATTATAAATCCAAACGGCCAGTAAACCTACGATGATCCCTCCGAGAACCCCGGTTTCCAATGTTGGGATTCCAAGGGCCATCCCATATTCACCGCTCTCCGTTACCATCTCCGGTGTGATGTTAAGCGCAAAGGAAATTGTCTTGTTCATAATGATGTATCCCAATAAAGCTGCCAAAGCTGCAATACCTGACCCACCGGTTAAACCAATGGCTACTCCAATAGCGAATATAACAGCAAGGTTATTAAAAATACTTATTCCAATATCCGACATGCCACTTCCGATCAGCTGTACCACATCATTTTGTAAAAATGTAAGCGTATCGGCAAGCGGTCCGGTAAGTGCAGCTCCTAAACCGAGTAATATACCAGCGGCGGGTAGAAGAGCTACAGGGACCATCAAGGACTTTCCAAACTTCTGCAGGCTGCCAAAGTATTTCTTCACTTCATATCCTCCTTTTAAGGAAACGCTTTCCTATAATGGCTGAAGCAGCCCCGGAATGGGCCGGGGACGCCTCTATTATTTGGATGTAACAAGCTGCTTGCTTCGATGAAGCTCCGGCCAGTAACTCTGATTGGATTCGATCATATCATCGAGAATTTGGCGGGCACGAGGGGCATCGACTACGGTGCGGTTTAAAGTCAGAGCTTGTAACGCTTTTTCATAACTGTTCTCATAGTAAGCGTCTACGACGAGCTTCTCATAACCGAGCTGTCCTTCAATGAGCCCTTTGTAGAAAGTAGAAATATGTCCCACAGCAAATGGCTTCGGTCCACGATTCGTAATCATAGCCGGGACTTCTACCATCGCATCATCTGGAAGATTGGCGATCGTTCCGTTGTTTTCGACCATGACAATAAAGATGTCTCCATTATTGTAAGCCATGGATGCAGCCACTCGAATCATATAACGTCCGTGAATGTCGACTTCTAATTCCACATTGTCCGTTGTACCATCAGCGATGATTTGATCAGCCAGTGTATGCACTCGTTTTTCACGACCATTGATTACTTGGCGGGCACGGGTGTTTGCCGGATCTTCCTTCTCGACCATCTGGGTTGGGTAAAGGTAATACTGCAAGTACGTGTTGGGGAGAAACTCTGGAAAATCAGTGACCATCTGCTCCACCTGTTTAAACGTTTTAATCCAGGACGGGTCGTTTGCAATCTCCGCATCCTCAGGGATGAAACCATCTTCAGTGATGGCACGCTTAATGGTGTCTGTATGATCATTTCCGTCTTTATCAGAAATTCTTGTAAACCAGCCGAAATGGTTAAGTCCGAAGTATTCCGGTACTAAGTCAAAGACATCTTTCCCAAGAATCCCAGCGTAACTAACCATAATCGCTGCAGGCATGTCGCAGATGTTCAGGAGTTTTTTGTCATCCGGGAATTCCCGGCGCAGCGCTTCCGCTACAATAGCAGCCGGGTTCGTATAGTTTAAAATCCACGCATCAGGAGAATAGTGGCGGATGTCCTGCACGAGTTCAATCATGTCTCTGATGGAACGCAGTCCATAAGCCATCCCCCCCGGCCCACATGTTTCCTGACCAACAGCTCCATACTGAAGAGGAATCTGTTCATCTTTCTCACGCATAGCCAATCCGCCAGTACGGATCTGGACAAAAACAAAATCAGCATTTTTCAGGGCTTCTGTTTTGTCCGTTGTATAGTGAAAGCTCTCCAGCTCTGGATATTTATCGCGCAGGATAATTTCAGAGGCTTTAGCGATCTTTTCCTGCCGCTCTGCATTCGTGTCATAAAAAGTAATCGTTTTCAATGGAAATTGTTCTTTTTCAGCAATAAGACTCATGATCATTCCGATTGTATACGTGCTTCCTCCACCTACAACAACAAGGTTCTGTTTTTTCATATGACTCGACCTCCATTAAAGGTATTATATTTGTATTAAAGTTAACTTAATATGAATATAATACATATTATTGAAAGCGTCAACAATTGTATCGTAAATTCATTTCATTTTCGTTATAATAGAACCATTGAAGGAACAGGAGGAATACGTATGGCCGCACCTTTGTATCGAAGGATTGCCCAGCAGATTAAAGAAGAAATAGAAAGTGGTCAATGGGAAGCCGGAGAGGCCATTCCAACAGAACTTCACTTATCCGAGCGTTATGACGCTTCTAGAGTAACGGTCCGCCAGGCAGTAAAAAGGCTGGTAGAAGAAGGACTCCTTGAAAAAGTTCAAGGGAGTGGAACGTATGTCAAGGAACAGAAAATTGAACATAACATCTTCGAATTGATTAGTTTCACGGAAGAAATGCGGAGTCTTGGGAAAGAGCCTGTCAATAAAGTCATTCACTTTCAGTTAATTGAACCAGAACCTCATGTACGCAGGTATCTTAATTTAGAGGAAGCGGAAAAAGTATTTTATGTAAGGAGGCAGAGACTGGTAGATGGCATTCCTTATGTTTTGGAGGATACATACTTACCTGTATCTCTTTTTCCCAACCTTTCTTACGGCATCATGATTGGATCAAAATACGATTACATCGAAAAAGAAGTTGGAATGAAAATAAAAGACAGCTTTCAGGAAGTGATCCCTGTGCTTCCCACCCCTGATGTCGCCGAAGCGTTGACAGTGGAAGAATCGATGCCGATCCTAAAAATACAATCCTATAGTCTTTTTATGGATGGTACGGTTTTCGAATACAGTGAAAACCACTTTAAAAGTGACGAATATAAGTTCACATTACGAGCCTCCAGACCTTGAGATGGTACAGCTCGTCCCCTGGCAAGCAGCCTCATAGGAGGCTGCTTGCTTTTTTATGGGTTTCACTTTGTCAGTCCTCCAAAATATTAAGGAGGACTCATTGACGTATATATCAATAAACGATATAGTATATTTAATGATATATCATTAAATGATACAAGGAGGGTGGAAATGGGAAGAAATGATGCACTGGAAACAGGAGAATTAACGGATACATCATTCTACATTTTATTGTCACTCGTAGAAGCCAGGCACGGGTATTTAATCATGCAGAATATAGAAAAATTAACAGACGGTGCGTTTACGATAGGCCCCGCTTCTATGTATACAACGATTAAGAAACTGGTAGAGGCTGGTTGTATTGAACTGTATGGAAGCGGCACCGGAAAGAAGAAGACATACATCGCCACTGATCAAGGATTAAAACTCCTGGAAAAAGATATCAAACGAAGGCAGCAGATGATTGAACACGCCAGACAGGTACTGAATACGAAAGGGGATCAAACAGGATGAAGAAAAAATATATCATGTCACAAGGGCTTGCTTTAGGAGAGGAAAAAGATATGGAAAAGCTGAAATCCTACGCAGCACAGGGCTGGATGTTGGATGCGTTTGCCCCTTTTGGTTTCTGGTTGAAAAAAAGCAGGAAGCAGAACCTTATTTTTGCTGTCGACTACTGCCACAATCCGGATGAAGAATATTTCGCTTACTTTGAAGCTGCAGGTTGGACACCTGTCTGCAGCGCAGGCAGCCATATCCATATATTTTCAGCACCTGCGGGAACGGAACCCATTTACTCAGATTACGAATCCACTTTCAATAAATACGCGGGAGAAAAAAAGAAATGCGGGAGGATCGCACTCCCGGCACTCATTGCTACCATGTTCCTTTCCTTTTTAAGTCAAATAAACTCCATGCCGTTTTTATTAACTGAAATGTTCATTTATACAGGGTTTGCCGCCATAATCATTCTGATATTTTCGGGTATGCCTTATTTAGGGTATACATATAAATTAAAAAAACTAAAGGAAGGGTAACTTCTTCTGATCATAATAGGCGGTACGTCATCGTTACGAGTTCATTTTTCAATATAAAAGCCTGCGCGGTATCCGCGCAGGCTTTCTTTTATTTCAATACAGCTACAATCTTGCCTTTCACATGCCGTTCTGAAAGCCGGACAAGGGCCTCCGGCACTTCTTCAAGCGAAATGGTTTCCTCCACAAGTGGAGAGACTTTCCCCTCTTTCACCAGTTTCAGCAAGTCATCTCCGATAACGGCAAGATCTTTCTGGGACTGGAAGTCTGCCTTATGGGCGGCTGCCAGAGCAATTTCATGATAAGAGACGACCGTTGTGAATGGTTTAACCTTCTTAAAATCAGGAGCTCCTGCAATGTACACCAGATGTCCCATAAACGCAGTATAATCGAGTGAGGCTGTTGCATTTTCGCTGCTCACCGCATCGACAACAGCATCAACCCCCCGGCCATCGGTAACCTCCATGACTCTCTCATACACATCTTCATTCCTATAGTCGATGGCATAATCCGCTCCCAGGGATAATACATAATCGTGGTTGGAAGAGGAAGCTGTCGTTAAGACCGTTTTCCCGGCTGCTTTAGCCAGCTGGATACCAAATCCGCCTACCCCGCCGGCACCGGCATGAATAAGGATGGTCTGTATCTGATCCAGCGGAAGCTTACGGTGAATGGCTTGATAAGCTGTATATCCCGCCGTAGGAAGAGCAGCCGCTTCGGTAAAGCTTACTTCGTCAGGGATTTTTGATGCAGTATGAGCCTGAATGACCGCATACTCTGCAAATCCGCCCTTTTTGGTTAAGTCCCCGTGATACACGACACGATCGCCGATTTCAAATGAGGAAACGTCCGAACCCTTGTCTGTTACAATCCCTGCTGTATCAAGACCGAGGATATGGGGATACTCCCAGCTGGGATTCCCATTCCCTGCCGTTTTGTAATCCACGGGGTTCAGTCCCGCCGCATGAACTTCAACGACAATTTCCCCGTTTCCGGCAGTTGGTTTTTCGATTTCCTCTACCTGCATTTCCTGCCAATCACGCTCTTCATGTAAAAGCAATGCTTTCATGATTTCCCTCTCCTTTTTTATCCAAGTCTTTATTGTCCATATTAATAAGAGAAACCTCCCGTGACAAGAAGGTACTTTTTAGTAACATACTTACCACTTAGTAACTATGTAAAACCGGACAACAAAAAAAGACAGTCATATACGACTGTCTTCTGTTCAGGACATCCACTTCGGAGGAGTATTCTTCTCCCAGTAGATTTCACCAATTTCATGGTGTTTCACATACCCATCTTCTTTTAAGTGGTAATGAAAATTAAACCAGTACCCTTCTCCGGGGCGTTTATCTCTCCGTACGTGGAAACGGGCAATTTCTTCACCCGTGTGTCCATTATATAAATTGAACATTCTCTCCCCATATCCAGGTGCAGGATCTTCAGTGATTTTCATATAGGGAACGTGCGCTTCGTCCATGTTGGATAAGAGGTCGACCATGACGTTTTCCATTTCAGGAAAAATCACTTCCGACAACTCATCGTCCACTTTATCCATAATCCTCGGTCCCATTTTGGCCTCTGTCCGGGCAAAGGCCTCCTCCGTTATTGAACGGAAAGGATCTTCTTCGTCTTCTGTAAGAACATCCGGCAGAATCTGCTGGTCATCCTCCGCCACGGAAGGTTCATTCAGGTGACCGGCGTCCGTGATCTCCTTCTTTTCAGCGGCTTCTGTATCCACATGGGCCGGCGGAACGTACAGACCGAGTGTTAATACAGAAATAAGTACGACAAATATCCTTCTCATGAGTGGCTTCATTCTGTCGGTCTCCCTTGTTTATATGCTGTCTTTATTGTATCACGATTTCCTTCAAAATCCACGACCTCACACTCCCCGTAATAAAATAGTAATGAAGGCAGTCAGGTAAAACATCCTTGTTTCATTCCATCTTTTGAAATACATGAGGAGGGAAGATACGGGCAACCTTAAGATGTACGAAGTTACGAGGAGGAATAAGGATGAAACAACAAAATATGAATCAGCAGCAGGGGGCGCAGATGCCACCAACTCACATGAACCCGAATCACGGCGGTCATGAACTTTTTGATGCCCATGAGGTCATTGCAGGCTTAATCAACCTACTGGATCAATACCAAATGTACAGCCAGCATATTCAAGACCCGGAACTCCAATCCATTCAACAGCGCCAGCACGCTTTTGTCACCCAGATGTATAATACAATTGTCCAGAGTTTCAGTAGTGGCCAGGACCCTGCACAGGCGACGCAGCAGTATAAAATGCAGCAGAGCAATGAAGTGGTTTACGGAGTGAAGCCTGGTCAGCCGAAAAAACCGAACCAGTCTGTCAGCGAACTGGCTGACAAAGGTCTGTCTGCCTATATGCTTGGACAGACGAAGGGACTTGCAACGCTTCTGGCTATGACCGCCCTGGAAATGACCAACCCGGTTCTCCGGCGCGTCATCGCAGACAGCGTACCGAATTTTATTGAGATGAGCTATGAGATTTTCCTTTATCAAAACAAACACGGCTATTACCAGGTACCTCAGCTTCAGCAGCAGGATATGAACCTGATGCTGCAAAGCTACACCACCGTGCCTAACGGAAACATGCCCCATTAACAAAAAAACAGGCAGCCGATTCCGGCGGCCTGTTTTTTTGTCCATCCTCGATTTTCAGTCAAGGTCCTTCCACAATGTTCATATTTATGTAGTATAGAGACAAGTTCTACATACAAGGAGGCATTTATGTTTTTTAGTTACATTCTGCTGGGCCTGTCGTTATCCGCCCCCGTCGGTCCTATCAATGCGGCTCAATTGGATAAAGGCATCCGTTATGGCTTCTTTCATGCCTGGCTCGTCGGCGTCGGAGCCATGGCTGCAGACGGATTGTTTATGCTGCTCATTTATTTTGGTCTCGCTGATTACGTACAGATTCCGCTCATCAAAACCTTTTTGTGGTCGTTCGGTGCTTTTGTTCTTATTTATACAGGTGTAGAAAGTATCGCAGGAGCGAAGAATACGGCTGCCCAACGCTCTGCCCCTTCAAAAGGCTCCCGGGGGAGATCATTCCGGACAGGCTTTTTCATGGCTTTATCCAATCCCTTGAACATTTTATTCTGGGTTGGCATTTACGGCTCCATCCTCGCAGAAATATCCTCCACGTACGAGGAGACCCAGCTCCTTATTTATAGTGGAGGTATCTTTATCGGTATCATGATCTGGGATATTACGATGGCCGCAGCCGCTTCGGGAGCACGGAAATGGCTGACCACCCGCCTTCTTTCTTCCATCTCAATCCTTTCAGGGATCATTTTAATAGGATTCGGTCTATACTTCGGTGTTCAGGCTGTACAGATGTTGATGGGATAGACAGTCACCCATTCTCTCCCTCCTCCATAGGATATGGATGTAACTACAGGAGGGAGATTTTGATGCTTTACACAAAAGAAGAGATAGAAAACCCGAAGACTGCACTGGAAACCTGGCAGGAGCGTTCCTTTACAGCGTTTGGTGACATAATGACAAGCAGGGACCATGCCTACCCCTGCGTCCCGGGCATCCAAGGGTACACGAACGGGATGCTGCGTTTTGGTTTTCTTGAAGACCCACGTAGTTCCTCCGCTTCTGAGCAACTGGGGGAACTCCTGAAAAGCTACGGTGAAGTTTCCCGGCAGACAGGCAGCTACACATCCCTTGTCGTCTTCTGTGATACAAGGGCGCTGTTGAAAGATCAGCTTGAAATCAAGGACTACGAGAATGTGTTCTGGTCCCTGCTCAATCAAACCCACGCTCTTGACGAGAAAGAATGGCCTGAGGATATCTCGCAGGATCCCGAAGATCCTTCCTGGGAATTCTGTTTTCATGGAGAGCCTTATTTCGCCTTTTGCGCCACCCCCGCCCATACAAAAAGAAACAGCCGGTGTTTTCCTTCCTTGCTGCTTGCCTTTCAGCCAAGATGGGTGTTTGAAAATATCAATGATTCGACGACCTACGGACGGCGCCTTAAAAATGTCATCCGGAAACGCCTGCTTGACTATGATGATCTCCCCGCCCATCCAGCCTTAAAATGGTACGGTCAGGAAGATAATCATGAATGGGAGCAGTATTTTCTACGTGATGATGATACTTCTTTACCCCAATGTCCATTCCTGGCCAAAACCAGGAGCCTACGCCCCTGATTCAGGGGCTTCCTTCAATTTGATCCATGTCGCAAGGGCAATGACGGCTAAAAAAGCAAGACTTACAAAAAAACCGATCCTTGTCATAGAATCCATCAGTGTTCCACTGACGGCCAGACCTAAAAACAACAGTCCCGTCCACACGCACAAGCCATCCCTGAACCCTTTTCCCATGAGTTTACGGTAGGAAAGCAGGATAAACGCCCAGTTATATAAAAGCATCAAACCTGCTGCCGTCGTCACATATTCGAACAGTCTGTCCGGTAAAAGAACAGCCAGAATAATGGACAGGACGACGACTAAAATGGTTAGGATAAAAGCTGGTTTCGATACCTTTCCTTCTTCCTTCTGGATAAAGAGGGCAGGTGCATCCCCTTCTTCACTTAAAGCCATGATCATTGTTGTGACCGCATACAGAGAAGCCGCCATCGTGGAAAAGCCGGCAATGATTAGGACAGCGTTGAAAATATGCGGCACCAAGGGGAGCGAATAGCCGGTAAGAGCGGTTAGAAACGGACTTTCATCGGTCGTTATTTTTTCAATCGACGTCAATGTAACCACGAAATAAAAAGCCGCCATATACACCACGGTTAATACGATGAGCATCAACGTGCCTGATTTAGGGGCATCCTTTGGATCTTTCAACTCCCCTGCCATCAATCCCATCACTTCAATCCCCCCAAAAGCGTAAAACGCATAAAGCAGGGCCACCCACAAACCGGTCCAGCCTTTTTCAAAAAAGTTATGGAATACACCGGCCGCATCGGCCGTACCACCCGAACGGTCAATCACCCCCGTCAAAGCTAAAGCGGCAATGATAATAAACATGAGAATAGCGGATATTTTAATGATTCCGAACATGTTTTCCATCTGCTCCACTTTGCGCACACCAAGCCAGATGACAAGGAGACCTAAAAGGGCGAACACAAGAGCAAACACCCACAATGGAAGCTTCGGAAACCAAAATTGGGCAAAGATGGCCAGAGCTGTGAGCTGACTGCCCATAATCAACATTTCACACGACCAGTACACCCACCCGTTGCTGAACCCTGCCCATGATCCGAAGGCCTGTTTGGCGTACGTACGAAACGATCCTTTTTCAGGGTGTGCCGCCGTCAGGGCAGCAAGGCAGCGGAAAACGATATACGTCCCGATCCCAGCAGCAAGGTAGACAATAATAACAGGTGGGCCTGCTTTTGATATGGCTATGCTGGAACCTAGAAAAAAACCTGTTCCAATAATGCATCCAATTCCTATAAACGACATCTGCCACCATGTTAGTGTTCCCTGGGTACTTTCCTTCTTCACAGCCGCTTCCCTCCTTTTTATCTAGTTTGATGTGAAGCGGAGGTTTTATGTAAATCGTTCCTGGAATGTCTTTCGTCATTTCGGAAAACGTAAGAAGGAATGAACGAGGAAGGAACGTGACCCGGATGCTCATACACCCTTTTTGTTGTAATGAATATGACGAATTAAAAAAAGTGATTATGTGTTCACCTTCTAAGACCAGGATTCCCACCCAGGCAGCAGCCGATGATGTGCAATGGGAAAAGCCCGTGAACCCTGATAAAACGACCGCGGCTTTTCAAGAGATGACAGAAGCCATGACCAGGGAAGGCGTGGAGGTCATTGATTATTCCGGCCATCTCCCTGAGCCTGATCAAGCCTTTCATGCCCGTTTGATCAATCGGGTTTTTGTGAGGGATCTCGCCTGTGCTTTTGGTACGCTCGTCGTTCCCGGTGAAGCCGGCATATCCATGAGAAGACCGGAATACCTGTATGCCCACAAACTTTTTGAAAACTGGTTCCCTGAAGACCGTTTCTCACTTCAAGCTAATAATGAGACCAATGCCCTTGAGTTTGGTGATGTTCTCGTTCTAAGTAAAGAGGCGGTTTTTATCAACACAGGACTTCGGACGAGCTTTGAAAGTGTCCTGAAGCTGCTGCCGCTCCTATGGCAGGAAGGGTTTTCTGAAGTCGGTGTGATTGATCTTCCAAGACGTGGGGATACGATGCATATGGATATGAACTGCAATGTGGCAGCACCTGATCTGCTTATTGCGAAAAGCTATATGAAGTATTTTCCAGTTCAAGTTTTCACAGCCAAAGAGAGCACGTATATGATGATGGATGATTTCATTACCCGTCATGGATACGATATTTTCTGGACAGATGAGATCCATCACACCGTTGCCGATATTAACTTCCTGAATGTAAACCCTGAAACACTCCTGGTGAGCACGAAAGCCCATAAAAAAGTCCTTCACCATGAGAAATTAAAGAAGAAAAACATTATCCGCGTCGATGTGGATGAGCTGGAAAATGGCGGAGGCGGCATCCGCTGCATGACCCTCCCGGTAGAACGCAGGTAACGGCTCCACCTAAAAAAAGACTCCACGGAAACCGTGGAGTCTTACCTGATTATGATGCTTTTTTCTTTTTACCAATCTTACTGAGCATTTCGTACACAACCGGTACAATCAGCAGTGTTAACAATGTGGAGCTTGCAAGACCGCCGATCACGGTAATTCCGAGTCCTTTACTGATGATCGAGCCGCCTTCAAAGCCGAGGGCTAATGGAAGCAGTGCTCCGATTGTTGCCAGAGCTGTCATCAATATTGGGCGAATACGTGTCATTCCTGCATCAAGCAGCGCTTCACGTGTAGAGAAGCCATCTTTTTCTCTTTGAATGACTCGGTCAATCAATACAATTCCGTTCGTTACGACGATACCAATGAGCATAAGAGCCCCGATCATAGCCGAGATACTTAACGTTTCTCCGCCAATCAGTAAGCCGACTACTGCTCCGATAATCGTAAATGGAAGAGAGAACAGAATCGCAAATGGCGCAAGCGCACCTTCAAAGAAGATGACCAGCACAACATACACAATAGCGATGGCTGCCAGCATCGCTAATCCAAGCTGACTGAAGGACTCGTTAATATCCTCCGTTACACCACCGATGGACAGGTCAATGGAAGCCGGGTGATCAATCTGATCCAGCTCTTCCTGAACACTTGCAGATACAGATCCGATATCATCCGTCGTCGTCTTGGCACTGACACTTGCATACACCTGGCCGTTCCGGCGGCTGATCGTATCTTCAGTCGTGCCTTCTTCAACTTCTACGACTTCACTGATCGGCACAGATGTACCTAGTGGTGACTGGATTTCCTTATCGGTTAAATCATCAATATTACTGTAATTGTCCTGCTCTACTTCCAGGTACACCTGAAGTTCTTCTCCATCTTCCTGAATAGTGGTGATTTCTGTACGTTCACCATTGGAACTGAGCTCCATTCCCAATTGACCCGCTGTCAAACCGAGCTGGCTCATTTTTTCCTGGTCGGCAACCAGTGTATATTCCTCATACGATTCAGAAAGAGAGGAGGAAGCGTCTTTCAATTCATCCTGATCTTCAAGCAGTGTTTGTACTTCTTCTACATATGGCTTGATTTCATCCGTATTATCACCAAAGACTTGAACTTCAATTTCATTGCTGGATCCTGTGGAGGAGAAGTCCTGACTTGCCCATTCCCCTTCATCCGTCATCGCTTTCAAGTCTTCGAGCACCTGTTCTTTTTCTGATTCAAAGTTTTCTGTTTCGCTGTCATATTCAACGAAGAAGGCTGCCTGATTGGAGGCCCCTGGATTCATCGGATTTTCTCCACCGACAGAATATTGAATCGTCTGCACATTGTCCCGGCCGTCAAAGTACTCATGGGCTTCGGAAGCAATCTCTTCAACATCTTCAATCGTCTGACCCGGTGCCGGGCTGTACGTCGGCATGACCATCTTCTGTTCTTCTGAAGGAAGGAAGCTGACCCCCACAAGAGGGATAAGAGCAATACTTCCAACGAGAATAGCTACAGCTACTAGAGAAGTAATAATCTTATGGTTTAACACACGGTTTAATACAGAGCGGTACCATTTCGCAATTTTACCAGGGCCTTCCTGGTGTCCCTTTTGAGCTCTTTCTTTCGTAAGAAGGGAATGAGACATCATCGGCACGATCGTAACAGCAACCACTAGAGAAGCAAGGAGTGCAAATACGACCGTCAAGGCGAATGGCAGGAATACCTGACCGACGACACCTTCAACCAATCCAAGCGGTAGGAATACCGCAATCGTTACAATGGTTGAAGAAAGAATCGGCATAAACATTTCTTTCGTAGCCGCTCGAACTAAGGCCTTCCCTTCAAGTTCTTCGTCTTTCAGCGCCATCCGCCTGTATATGTTCTCTACAACAACAATGGAATCATCCACAACCCGGCCGATAGCCACAGTCATGGCACCGAGTGTCATAATGTTCAAGGTAATGTCCATCTGATTCAATATAAGAATCGCAATCAACAGTGATAATGGAATGGACACAACAGAAATCAGTGTTGTTCTAAAGTTACGGAGGAACAACAGAATGACAAGAATGGCAAACAATCCACCGAACAACGCTTTGTTCAGCATTGTACTTACAGATTCTTCAATCGGTTCTCCCTGGTCAAAGGAGTAGATAAACTCAAGACCATCTAAATCACTTTCAAGATCTTCGGTCGTTTCCTTCACAAGATTCACCACGTCCACAGTGTTTGCTTCCTGTGATTTTACAATTTGAATGGAGATGGATTCCTCCCCATTGGTTCTTGAAATCGATTCCGTCTGTCCAACAATCTCGAGGTCTGCAATGTCCTGAAGCTGAACAGTTGGGATCCCCTCGGCCTGCTGAGCCTGAGCATCGGCTGCCCCTTGCTGAGCTGCAGCGGCATCACCCTGCTGCCCCTGTGCTGCTCCTGCCGCCTGCTGACTTTGAGCAGAGGACGAATCACTCTGGGATGGAATCGCAGGAATTTCAAGCTGTTTCAAATCTTCAAGGGAAGACACATTGCCGTCAATCATGACAGACTTCTGTGTATCATCAAAGGTGTAAAGCCCGAGCGGGAACGTCACGTTTGATCCTTGTATGATATTCTTTACAGTCTGCTGATCCATGCCTCTTTCAGCCAGCGCTTCCTCATTAAAGGACATCTGCACTTCCTGGACCTGCTGCCCGGATATTTGTACGTCTGCCACACCTTCCAGACCTTCCAGCTGTGGTTTAATCGAATCTTCAACCTCAGCAGTCAGTTCTTCAAGGCTCTGTCCTTCGCTGATCACACTCATACTTAAGACTGGAAAAGCATTGAAGTTAATCCGGGACACATCCGGTTCCTGCACATCATCCGGAAGCGTAACCGAATCCACAGCTTCCTGCAGTTCATCCTCAGCTTCATCTAAATCCTTGCTGTATCCATACTCCAGCTGGATATTTGAAGCGTTTTGGAAAGAACTCGAACTTACCGTTTTTACTCCACTTAAATTTTGAACCTGCTGTTCCAACGGTTCCGAAACCTCTCCGGCTACTTCGGCTGGAGTAGCACCAGGGTATACCGTTGTTACGGTAATGATCGGCGGTTCAATATCAGGAATGGTTTCCAATTTCATATTCAAGCCCGAATAGAGCCCTGCTGCTGTTATAATAATAGTCATTAACCAGACAGCAAACTTATTGTTCATTGAAAAATCAATGATCTTCTTCACTTTATATTCTCCCCCTCTAATTGACTAATCGGTCATCACGCTCTACAATATACATGACCGGTCAGTCACCAGTCAAGTGTTACACTATTTGAAAGGTGCTATCTATATGGATCAGAAAAAACTTAACATCATCGAGACTTCTATAAAATTATTCGCTAAAAAAGGATTCAGCTCTACATCCGTTCAAGAAATCGCAAAGGCAGCCAATATTTCCAAGGGAGCGTTTTATCTTCACTTTGATACAAAGGATGACCTTCTTTACGAATTGTTCGAACATTACTGGAGGCGGATGCAGAAGAGAATCAATGAAGTATCTTCCACCCCTATGCCGCCAAAGGAAAAATTCATCCATCAATTGAAGGTGTCCATGGAGGAAGTGGCGGACCACCGTGAATTCATCATCATGCAGGTGCGCGAGCAGGTGATCCCGTTCAACGATATGATTGAGAATTTAATCAGACGGATGCGCTATCATTCCGTGTTGTTCTACCGCAATCATATCCTTGCCATTTACGGGCCCGGGGCGGAACCCTACGCCTGGGAAGCGAGCCTGACCGTCCAAAGCCTATTCAAAACTTACATGGACCTTATGATCATGGATAAAATGGAGTTCAGTCTTTTGAAGGTTGCGGAGTCAATAGCCAACAAAATGGACGCCATTATGGAAGGTTTTGAAAGCGGCCATGACTGCCCTGTCATAACAGATGAAGTCATTAAACGGGTCATCCCTGAAAATTACCAGTTCAACCAGTTCGAAGACATCGTCTTCCAGCTTCAAGAAATTTATGACCAGAGGGATGATGTGGATTTGAAAGATACAGCAGACATTCTTCTTCAGGAGTTGAAATCCGATGCACCGAGACCAGCCGTTATAAAAGGAATGGTCTTTAACCTGGAAAGATATGATGAATATATAGATCTTTCCACACAAATCCGCGCCCATTATATGTAGAGAAGCAAGCCGCCGTTCAAGGCGGCTTTTTCTTATCAATGAAAGGCATTTTTCCATTTCGGTACATCCAGGTCCAGCAGCGGCTTCACCTCTTTTTTCTTTTTTGACGTCACTTGTATGTTCACGCCCTGACTTCTAAGACGGCTGATAAACGCGTCCCGCTTCTTATTGACCGTGCGCTTCTCCATCTTTGCCCACCCCACCTTTTTCATTGGTTAAACGTGTGACGCTTCCAGCAGATCCACTTCTTTTTTCAATCCGCTCATCTTGTCATCCAGCGCATGGACGGTTTCCGCAGCCTTCAACAGCTCTCCAGCGAGATGATCGGGGACGCTTTTTTCATATTTGTAGTACAGCTTATGCTCGATACCTGCCCAGAAATCCATCGCTACCGTTCTGATTTGAACTTCAACTTTGACCATCTCCGTTCGATTGGATAAAAACACAGGGACTTCCAAAATAAGGTGGAGGCTTTTATAGCCGTTCGGTTTTGGGTTTTCGATGTAGTCTTTCACCTCAATCACATGGATATCATCCTGCTGATCAAGCATGTCATAGATCTTATAGATATCAGAAACAAAGGAGCAGATGATCCGGATCCCCGCGATATCCTGAACATATTCCCGGGCATTTTCCTTAGTAGGATCACAGCCTTTTCTTTTCAGCTTTTCTGTAATGCCGGCAGGGTCCTTCACTCTCGACTTTAAATGCTCAATAGGGTTATGGTTATACATGTATTTAAACTCTTCGTTAAGAATTTTCAACTTTGTGTTGATTTCATCCAGACCAAATTTATACAAGATCAAAAGGTCCTTCCACTCTCCTATGTGCAGCTTTGTCATTTCTACGACCTCTTCTTTATTCATTCGCCCGACCACTCTCTTTCTGCTTCGAGAAATTCTGCAAACACTTTAACGGATTGGTTCGGATTTTTTTCCAGTTCTGTTTTGAATCGGTTGAGTCTGATCGGATTCATCCCTGCTGCCTTATCCATCCGCTCTTTCATATAACTGACCATCATTTCCTGCACTTCTTTCAATAGAACCTTCACTTCTTTTTGAAGAGCTAAAGCCACAGCCCCCGCGGCACTAAACAGAAGAACCGGGACGACCGCCATCGTTTCAGTGAAGAAGACAAGGCTGATGATATTAAACACAGCCATCGGGAGCATAAATAGAGAAACAAGCGAATACCTCCGCATTTTCTTCGTTTTTGGTTCTGTAATTTTTTCCATTTTCTCAAATTCCTTAGACATATACGTCGGCATGGAAACTTTCATGGATTGTAAGTTCACTCTGTTCCTCTCCTTTTAAAGAAATAAAAAACGACCTGTACAAGGTACAGATCGTTTCAGACAAAAGGGGACCTGTACCATAGTGGTAAGGTCTTGCTAACAGCATCTGCTGCCGATAAAGCCGAGAGACAAGTCTCTGTAATGACGACGTTACCGTAAAAGCTACTCCCCTTAGAAGGACGTTATATGATTATGACTCTATCATACACACAAGTGACCAAGTAGTCAACAGATAGCCATCCAGTTTCAGTTGGAGGACATTTTGACTGATCGGTCATCGCATCATTTATAAACTGCGTATAATTATACACCCACATCTTCAACACAGGCATAAGCACCCTTCAGAACTTGAAATGGAGACTCTCTTCCCTAAAGTATCCTCTTCACAAACAAGATTTCTCCTTCAGAGACACGCACCTGCAAAAAAACACACCGGCCACCCAAACGTTTAGAGAGCCGTTATAGCGAATGACTCACAAGCATATTTGTTAAAAGTCATGAATCTCACTGAAGACGCTTTCTTTTTTTCTCATAAAAAAACCACCAATATATGTATTGGTGGAGACGGTGGGAGTCGAACCCACGTCCGGAGATATCGGCACCCGGGCTTCTACGAGCGTAGTTGATATATTTATAGTTCACTGTCTCTTCAGCCTATCAACAGGCTTCCAAGCAGCTAGCCTGTTTAGTCTCTTCGTTTTTCCTCAGGCGGTGGAAAAACGCGTAGCCCACTTCAGTTTGAGACCCTTCATCCAGCACATGGGCGATGCCGGGAAGGATCAGCTATAGACTACTTACGCAGCTACAGCTAGGTTTTCGTTAGATTCGCCAGTTATATTTAGGCAAATGACGGTTTACGAGGCGTCACTCGACTCGCGACCCGGGCTCGACCTATCCCCGTCGAATCCGTAACGTCCCCGTTAGGATTAAAGAGAACAGCCAAGCTGTCGTCTTGCTTGTCGAATTAACGACAATAATTATTATAGCATATTAAAATATTTTTTCAAGGGGGGTGCTTACTTCAAGCTTTCCTTGATTGCGCGGTCGATTTCCCGCTTCTGTTGTTTCTGCTTCAAATCTTCACGCTTGTCATATTTCTTCTTCCCTTTACCGAGGCCGATTAAAACTTTAGCGACGCCGTTTTTAATATAAACCTTCAACGGAACAAGGGAATAGCCTTTCTGCTGGGTCTGTCCAATCAACTGGTTGATTTCCTTGCGGTGCAGCAGAAGCTTACGCGCCCGTGTTGGATCATGGTTGAAAATATTCCCCTGTTCATATGGAGAAATGTGCATGTTATGCAGATATACTTCTCCTTTATGAATACGGGCGAAGCTGTCCTTTAAGTTCAACCGTCCGTTACGGATCGATTTGATTTCTGTCCCCTGCAGAACCACACCTGCTTCAAATGTTTCTTCTATCGTGTAGTCATGGCGGGCTTTTTTATTCTGAGCCAACGTCTTTCCATTTCCTCTAGGCATAGTGACTTCCTCCTCTGTTACGTCCCTTTATTGTACCACGCCGACTTCTTTGATTCCAACGGATAACCTATTGGTGAAAGCGGGTGCCTCTCCATAGACTTCCTCATTGAAATTGTGAGAATATAAAGTTGGAAATAGAAGAAGAAAGGAGCAGAACCGATGAATCAGGTACTCCAGGTCAAAACGCTGACCGTGGATGATATATACAGCCTTCAGGCGATGGAAACAGGCATTGAGGACGATTACGTCGTCCGGATTTTTGAGCGCCTTGTCACCTCTGAAGACCATAGACTGTTCGGCTTATTCCATGACAAACAGATGCTGTCTGTGGCCGGTTACAGCTTATTTGGAAGAAAGCAGTTTGCCATGCTGGGGAGGCTCCGCAGTGATCAGCGGTTCCTGGCTAAAGGCCACGCCACCTACCTTCTCTCCGCCATCATTAACGAATTAAACACTTCCTCCGGCATTCGCTGGCTGGGTGCGAATACACACATCGGAAACCTTCCGGCAAGGAGGGTCCTTGGAAAGCTCGGGCTTGATCAAGGTCCTGTAAGCCATTACCTTACCTTAAAGCGGCCGGATTTTTTGACTGGACACACCAAAGGGAGAGTGTGGAGGGCGGTTCACACTCTGGAAGAGAAGCGGAAGCTCCTTCAGGCGGTAAAAAGCAACGCTCTCGGCACCTTCCCTTATGAATGTTATTATCCCTTCCCATATGATGAAGCCTTTTTCACTGATCAATACCTCGGCGACTCTTCTTTCTATATCAGTCCCGACCACCAGCGGTTCATCATCATCAAAAATGACACAAAGAAATACGACTACTCCCACGTTAAATATTTCTGGGATGATCATTATGAACAACCCGGCTTTTTCGAAACGGTCCTTGAGCATTGGGGGCAGAACCCCGGCAATGCTGGATGCTGGATCGACTTTTCACCCCTGGGATTTAAAAACATCCCTGACCTGACTCCCTATGATGTGCAGGATCCTTGGATCTTATATGGACAATGGGTGAAAACTTCATTCTAACGGTTGACAGGAAGCGTTTGCAGTCTATAAAATCCATAAGGTGAAAATTTCCACGAGAAAGGACTTATTGCAATGGACTTTATGAAAGCCGCGCAAATGTTAGATGAAGGTCATGCTTTGAAACGTCATTCCTGGAAGAACCCTGGATATATTACGAAGGATAAAGAAGGCGTCATTGTCTTTTTTGATCATAACGAACCATCTGTGTATCAACTTACTGCTGAAGATGCACTGGCATCTGATTGGGAATCATCCGTAAAAGATAACTGGATGATTGTTTCTGTCTCCCACGACCGCGAATTGATGGAAGGGAAATTGTTCATTTCCTATCACATCCGTTCTGAAAATGAAGGCCACATTTTGAACAACCACATTGTTCCGCAGGAGGAACTCTCTCTATGGTCCACCTATGTGGATCTGGACCTTGAAGAGTCTGCCCGCCACTTAAACGAAAAAGATGTTGCCATTGTTCAGCACACATTAAGTGCCTAAACAAAAGACACGCCCTCCGGCGCGTCTTTACAGCTTGTAGAGAAACCTCTGTTTCTTTACAAGCTTTTTCTTTTTTACCGCCAGGAGCGAAAGCCCCTTGGGCGTTCTTCTAGTTCGCAAAAGACTCTCCTTCACCCAGCTCACCCTCGCTGGAAGGAGGACAATCTTTTTCATATTTTGGCAGGAAGCCGTCATCAGCGCCTGTTCCTTCCCTTATTCTTTTCCACTCAAGCAACAATAGCTCAGCTCATGCCGTTCTTTTGAATCTGCGCTCAACATTTTCTTTTGCATATGACACGTCTATTTCACTCTATAAATGCCTACGTCGGCGTGAAGAGCGTTCGGTGGTGACGCCTGCGGGATCAGCATTCACCGATAAGCGGAACGTGCCCCCTCACCACAACATCCGGCCGATTCCAACTGAATAACACGGACTTTTTTACATTCTGAAAAGACGCGCCCTCCGGCGCGTCTTTTGTTATCTATTTCTTTTTCTTACGTCCTTTTTTAGGAACGCCTTTGTTTCTATAGAAAGGTTTGTTCCCTTTCTGTTTGTTTTTCTTTTTCTCTTTTTTCCGGTCGGGACCTTTGGATTCAATCTTCTTCGGACGTTCCGGACGCTTCCGCTCTTTACGCGGCTTCATCCCGTCAATTTCAAAGTCAACGACTCTTTCCTCAATATTGACGTTGGTAACACGGATGGTGACTTCATCACCGATCCGGAACACATTTCCAGTCCGTTCCCCGATCATCGCATACTGCTTCTCATGGAAGTGGTAATAGTCATCAGTCAATGTACTGACGTGGACAAGACCTTCCACCGTGTTCGGCAGCTCGACGAACATGCCGAAGCTGGTGACAGAACTGATGACACCTTCATACTCCTCACCGACTTTATCCTGCATGTATTCGGCTTTTTTCAGGTCATCGGTTTCACGCTCGGCATCAACGGCCGCACGCTCCATTTCCGAAGAGTGGCGGGCGATTTCAGGCATCTGGTCTTTCCAATGCTTCCGCGTTTTGTAATCCACCTTTTTCTCTACCAGATACGTCCGGATTAACCGGTGGACGATCAAGTCAGGGTAACGGCGGATCGGGGAAGTGAAGTGCGTATAATAATCTGTAGCAAGTCCGAAGTGCCCAAGTCCCTGCGGATCATATTTCGCCTGCTGCATGGAGCGGAGCATCAGTTTGGATATAATCATATCCTCCTGCGTACCTTTCACTTCTTCCAGCACCTTCTGCAGCGCTTGAGGGTGGACACTGTCCGCCGTTCCTTTTACGACGTAGCCCATATTGGCTACAAAGTCGAAGAACGTCTGCAGCTTATCCTCAGCCGGCTCCTGGTGGATACGGTGGATGAATGGGACTTCCATCCAGTGGAAGTGTTCAGCAACCGTTTCGTTCGCTGCAAGCATGAATTCCTCAATGAGACGTTCTGCTACTGAACGCTCACGCAGGCGCACATCAACGGCTTTTCCTTCCTCATCTACGACAACACCCGCTTCTTTGAAGTCAAAATCAATCGCGCCGCGGTCCATCCGTTTACCACGGAGAATCGAAGCAAGGTTTTCCATGTTTTGGAACATCGGAACAAGATCTTTATACTTTTCCATTAAGGCAGGATCTTCGTTCGTTAAGATTTCGTTGACATCTTTATAAGTCATACGCTCGTTTGTTTTGATTACGCTTTGGAAAATCTCATGGGAAACAACTTCCCCTTTTGGACTGATTTCCATTTCACAGGAAAGAGTGAGACGGTCCACCTGAGGGTTGAGTGAGCAGATGCCGTTGGACAGCCTGTGAGGAATCATCGGAATAACCCGGTCAACGAGGTACACACTTGTAGCACGCTGTCTGGCTTCCTGATCAATCGCAGAGCCTTCACCGACGTAATAGGTTACATCCGCAATGTGGACACCAAGATGATAATTCCCGTTATCCAGCTGCTTCACCGCAACGGCGTCATCGAGGTCCTTCGCATCGGCCCCGTCAATCGTTACAATCGTCTCGTCCCGCAGATCTCTGCGGTTCTTGATTTCGTCCTCGCTGATCTGGTCAGGCGTTTCTGCTGCCTGCTCCAGAACTTCGTTTGGAAAATCAATTTTTATCCCGTGTTTATGAATGATTGAAAGAATGTCAATTCCCGGATCATTTTTGTGCCCGAGGATTTCTACAATCTCTCCTTCGGCGCTCATCCGATCCTCAGGAAACTTGGTAATATTCACAATAACCTTGTGACCGTCTACAGCTCCGTTGTTCTGGGATTTAGGAATGAAGATATCATTGGGAATCCGCTTATCATCCGCGATGACAAAGCCAAAGTTGCGGCTGGACTCATACGTACCCACGACTCTTGTCGTAGCCCTTTCCAATATACGGATGACGGCACCTTCAGGGCGCGATCCGTCTTCCTTCCGTTTTTCAATACGGACGAAGACTTTATCATTGTTCATCGCTGAATGAAGGTCGGAATGGTGAATATAAACGTCGTCGCTGTCTTCATCATCAGGAATCAGAAAAGCGAACCCCTTCGCATGCATTTGAATGCGGCCGCGAATCAGGTTCATTTTTTCCGGAAGTCCAAAACGGTTCTTCCTCGTTTGGACAAGCTCTCCTTCTTCTTCCAATTCATTTAAGGATTTCATCAATACTTTAAATTCCTCAGAGCTTCCAAGTTCCATCGTATCCTGCAATTCCTGCACAGATAGAGGCTTCGAAGCGGTTTCTTTAAATAAGTTTAAAATCTGTTGTTTTAATTCAGTCGTCAATTGCCTTACCTCCTTTTGAGTGAAGGACCAGACGCGTCAGGACCAGTCAAGAGAATTCAGGAACTGCAGGATATCTTCATGCAGTTCTTCTTTTTCCTTGTCCATCGTAATGACATGTCCGGAATTTTCGTACCATTTGATTTGTTTATCGTCTGTTTCTACCTCTTCGTATATATAATCGGCACTGCTTGTATTGATCATATCATCCTGTGTTCCCTGTACCACGAAGGTCGGCGTATAAATTTGATCAATGTTGTCGTGTACTTCATTAATTAATCCGCCAAGTTCCGTGAACATTTCCTTCGATTCATCAAGCAGTTCCTGGATTTCCTTTTCAATGGTCTCTTCATCTTTTCCTTCCAGCTGCTTATACTGACGTGCTTTGAATTCGAACGTTTTCGTCAGCTGTTTTTCGTTATCGAAGAAAACAGGGGAACACATCGTGACCAGACCTTTGACTGGAGCGGAATAGGCGGTTTTCAGTCCCAGGACCCCGCCAAGAGACAATCCTGCCACAGCGATTTCCTTATATCCGAGTTCCCTCAAGTGGTTCAACGCTTCCTGTACATCGTTCCACCAGTCCTCAGGTCTTGCATCAAGCAGAGCTTCAAACTCTCTGCCATGACCGGCATAAATAGGGGCATGGGTGGTGTACCCGTGCTTCTGTAAAAACCGGCCCAGCATGCGCACATCGGCAGAGTGGCCGGTGAATCCATGTAATAATAATACCGCACGGTCTCCTCCCTCAAACGTAAATGGCTGAGGTTGTTTGATCTTCATGTTCATTCTCTCCTTACTTCATCTATGTCCTATATTGATAAATTTCATTCTTTTCAGCAATGTATTCTATTTTACCAAAATTACACCGCCCTGGCACATTCTGCGTATCCGTCTCCCGGAAGGATTAAACCTATGATCAGATTTCCCATCTGGTTCCCACAACAAACCTCTGCATTTCGGAACGGGATTGAACCAACGATCAGCAGAGAACCCACGCAGACCTTCCAGGGAATTATGTAGAAAAAATCAGCTGCATCCATATATCTTCCCTGATAAAAAAAGAAAAACCACGCATTGTATAAACGCGTGGTTTTTAACGTTCAGCTGTCATCCATTAAACGATATAGCCTGTAAGGAAAGCCAAAACGAAGAACAGGACTCCGGTTACAACGGTCGATCTATGCAGAACAGCATCGATTCCGCGGGCTTTCTGCTTTCCGAACAACTGCTCAGCTCCACCGGAAATAGCTCCGGACAACCCTGCACTCTTTCCGGATTGCAGTAGTACTAAAACGATAAGTGCGATTGTATCTATGGTCAGCAAAGTGATAACAAGTGTTTCCATGATGTTCGAACACCTCCTAAAGACGTACAAATAACTATTTTAAATGTAGCATAAAAGCCGAAAGCCGGCAAGAACATCCCGTTTCCTTTAATAGAAAGCTTATGATTGGTGTTGATGTTTTTTGATTGTTTTTGAAAGAATATGCTTGTTTTTTGAAAGGGCTTTCTTTATAATACAAGTATAAAGACCAAGGAGATGACTCCAATGCTTACACCTGAAAGACACGAGCGGATATTAGAAACAGTCAAAAACAATCAGACCGCATCCATTAAACAGCTCGTCGATGTTACTCAGGCGTCAGAGTCAACCATCCGCCGCGACCTTGATGAATTGGAAAGACAAGGTCACCTGCGGCGTGTCCACGGCGGAGCATCGATCAAGCAGTCTGCTGCCGATGAACCAGCCATGAAGGACAAGCAGACGAAACTCCAAGAGGAAAAGCGGGCCATCGCTTCCTATGCCGCTTCTTTCGTTAAAGATGGTGATTCGATTTTTGTTGACGCTGGTTCGACAACTTACGAAATGATTCCTTTTCTAAAACAGAAGGATATTATCGTGGTAACCAACGGCCTGGATCACCTGCTGGCTCTTACGGACCATGGCATTCGAACGTATGTACTCGGTGGGCTGGTGAAATCCCGCACCGGGGCTGTTGTAGGAGCAGGAGCTTTACAAAATCTCAAGCAGTACCGATTTGACAACTGCTTTATGGGGGTCAACGGGATTACGCTGGAGGACGGCTTTACGACTCCGGATCCAGAGGAAGCAGCGATTAAACAGCGGACACTGCAGCTCTCGCGCGAACGTTTCATATTAGCCGATCATACCAAGTTCGGCGAAACGTCGTTCACCCAGTTCGCAGACATACATGAGGCAGATATTATTACAAATGATAACGGCACGACATACATGGACTATGCCGAAAAAACGAATATAAAGGTTGTGACAACATGATTTATACCTGCACGCTGAATCCATCCATCGATTACATCATGCATGTGGATTCATTTGAGGCTGGTGGATTAAACCGCGCCGGGCAGACATTTTTCTATCCTGGAGGAAAAGGCATCAATGTCTCCAGGGTCGTCAATCGGCTGGGTGTCCAATCCAGGGCTCTCGGTTTCATCGGTGGTTTCAGCGGTGACTTTATCAGCGATTTCCTTGACGAAGAAGGTGTCCAGCACCAGTTTATGAACACCGGTCAAAAAACAAGGGTGAACGTAAAACTGAAATCTGGAGACGAAACAGAAATCAACGGTCCGGGACCTGCCTTGGCTGAAGACATGCAGCAGGCACTGCTGGATCAGATTCAGCATTTGACCAGTGAGGACATCTTAGTCCTCGCGGGCAGCGTTCCTTCTTCTCTTCCGGGAGATTATTATGAAAAGATTACTACGATCTGCGAAAGAAATCATACAAAGGTGGTTCTCGATACATCAGGAGAAGCGTTGAAACAGATTCTGGGACAGACCTTGTTCCTCATGAAGCCGAACCATCATGAACTGGGGGATTTATTTAATGCAGAAATCAATACCCCTGAGGATGCAGCTTTATATGGGAAGAAACTGGTAGAACAAGGAGTCGAAAACGTGATCGTTTCCATGGGCGGCCAGGGAGCTGTATATGTGGGGCGGGAAGAACAATGGTATGCCAATGTTCCTGAAGGGACCGTCAAAAACTCAGTAGGAGCCGGTGATTCCGTCGTTGCGGGATTCCTCGCTGCCTATTCAGAAGGAAAGTCCATAGCAGAGGCCTTCCGATTCGGAGTCGCATCAGGGAGTGCTACAGCGTTTCAGGATGACCTTTGTCAGCAGGAGGATGTTCTTCAGCTGCTTGAGCAAATCAACGTATCACCAATTCAATAAAGGAGTGATTCGAAATGAGAATTACAGACTTGTTAACAGAAGAGACGATTGTCCTGAACATGTCCGCTTCTTCAAAGCCGGAAGCGATCGATGAATTAGTCGATAAGCTGGATGAGGCCGGCCGTTTAAACGACCGCGGTGGCTTTAAGAAAGCGATCGAAGATAGAGAAGGCCAGAGCACAACAGGGATTGGAGACGGCATTGCCATCCCGCACGCAAAAACAAACGCCGTGCAAAATCCCGCCATTGCATTCGGACGCTCACAGGAAGGCCTTGATTATGAGTCCCTTGATGGCCAGCCGACACATTTATTCTTTATGATTGCTGCTTCCGAGGGGGCAAACAACACGCACTTGGAAACACTCTCCCGTCTATCCTCTTTCTTGATGGATAATAAATTCCGTGAGCAGCTGGAAGTCGCTCAAACGAAAGAGGAAATCATTGCAGCAATTAATGCGAAAGAAGCCGAGGACGAAGAGCCTGAAGAGGAGGCCAATGATCAGCCTTCTGGAAAAATCCTGGCTGTCACCGCCTGTCCGACCGGAATTGCCCACACCTACATGGCTGCTGACAAGCTGAAAGCCACAGCGAAGGAAATGGGCGTACCGATTAAAGTACAGACGAACGGATCCAGCGGTGTAAAGAACCGTTTGACGAAAGAAGACATCGCTGACGCAGCAGCTATTATCGTAGCTGCTGACACAAAGGTGGATATGGAAGATTTCCAAGGGAAACATGTCATTGAAGTGCCTGTAGCCAAAGCGATTCACGAGCCGAAGGAACTGATCAACAAAGCCTTGAATCAGGATGCTCCTGTCTTTCAAGGAAGTGGAGGCGGCTCCAAGGAATCTTCCAGTGAAAAAGGTCAGCGGACAGGCTTTTACAAGCATTTAATGAATGGTGTATCCAACATGCTTCCATTCGTTGTCGGAGGCGGAATCCTGATTGCGATTTCCTTCTTCTGGGGAATCAACTCAGCCGATCCGAACAGTGCTGAATACAACCGCTTCGCTGAAATGCTCAGCATTATCGGCGGCGCCAATGCCTTCTTCCTGCTCGTCCCTGTACTGGCCGGCTTTATCGCATCCAGTATTGCGGACAGACCTGGTTTTGCTCCTGGTATGGTCGGTGGTTTGATTGCCATTACACAGACCGTCGAAGGTGCAGGGAATGGCTCCGGTTTCTTAGGTGGACTTATTGCTGGTTTCCTTGCTGGTTATTTAACACTTGGCGTGAAGAAAATGCTCGAAGGCCTGCCTGCTGTTATGGACGGCTTGAAAACAGTCCTGCTTTATCCTGTGTTCGCCATCTTCGGTACAGGTATGATTATGCTCTTGATCAACCCGGCTTTAACAAGCGTTTACACGTGGTTGTTTGATCTTCTGGATTCCATGAGCGGTTCCAACCTCGCTCTGCTCGGATTGATTGTGGGCGGCATGATGGCGGTCGATATGGGAGGCCCTGTCAACAAAGCGGCCTACACATTCGGCATTGCAGCGCTGGATGCTGGGAACTATACGTTTATTGCAGCTGCCATGGCTGGTGGAATGGTTCCACCACTTGCTATGGGACTTGCCACAACATTCTTCAAAAATAAATTCACGAAAGAAGAACGCGAAACAGGTAAGGCTGCTTACCCACTCGGTGCTTTCTTCATTACGGAAGGTGCGATTCCATTCGCAGCCGCCGATCCAGCTCGTGTCATTCCATCCATGGTTGCCGGAAGTGCGCTTGCAGGTATGCTGACAATGTTGTTCGGTATCGGTCTCCGCGCCCCGCACGGCGGTATTATCGTAGCTCCACTTGTTGAAGGTGGAGTCGGACAGATCCTTCTTTATCTACTGGCTATTATTGCCGGGTCAATTCTTTCTGCAATTGTCGTAGGATTCTTGAAAAAAGACCTCCGAAAGGCTTAAAATAAGAAAGTTAGGGTAATTCAATAACAACCAATTTTTATAAGGAGGATATCTACTATGGTAGAAAAAACTTTTACAATCACATCTGCTGATGGTGTACACGCTCGTCCTGCGACCGTTCTAGTCCAGAACGCCGGGAAGTACGAGTCTGATATTAATCTTCACTACAAAGAAAAATCCGTTAACCTGAAGTCCATCATGGGCATCATGAGCCTTGGGATTCCAGCTAATGCCGAAGTGAAAATCACGGCAGAAGGCAGTGACGAACAGGAAGCGATCGATCACTTGGAAACAACAATGAAGAATGAAAGCTTGGGGGAATAACAGCATGACACAGCTTCAAGGTATTGCAGCTTCCAGCGGTATTGCCATCGCAAAAGTCTACCGTCTGGAAGCTCCGGACCTTTCTTTCGATAAAAAGAAAGTAGAAAATCCGGAACAAGAGATCTCCCGTCTTCAAGAAGCACTTGAGATCTCAAAAACAGAACTTGAAAAAATCAAGGCCCATACAAAAAAATCACTTGGTGATGAGCATGCAGAAATTTTCTCTGCCCACCTGCTCGTTCTTAGTGATCCAGAATTGATCCAGCCGATCGAAGACAAAATCAAAAATGATAACGTTAACGCAGAGGCAGCTCTTTCCGAAACAGCGAATATGTTCATCGATATGTTCAAGAACATGGACAATGAGTATATGCGCGAACGCGCTGCAGACATCAATGATGTCACAAAACGCGTAATGGCTCACCTGCTCGGCGTTACTTTCCCGGACCCTGCACTTATCAATGAAGAAGTTGTCATTGTAGCGGATGATCTGACACCTTCCGATACTGCTCAGTTGAACAAGCAGTTCGTCAAGGGATTCACAACAGATATTGGCGGACGTACTTCCCACTCAGCCATTATGGCCCGCTCTCTTGAAATCCCGGCCGTTGTCGGTACAAAAGAAATCACTTCCAAAGCTGGAAAGGATATCATGATTATTGTAGACGGCATTAACGGGGACGTAATCGTTGATCCATCTGAAGAACAGATTTCCACTTACCAGCAGAAGCAGGAAGACTTCGAGAAGCAGAAACAGGAGTGGGCGAAGCTGAAAGACGAGCCTACCCTTACCTCTGAAGGAGAGCATGTGGAGCTTGTAGCGAACATTGGTACTCCGGAAGATGTTGAAGGTGTTCTGAACAATGGCGGCGAAGGTGTCGGCCTTTACCGTACAGAATTCCTATACATGGGCAAGAGCCAGCTCCCAACCGAAGAAGAGCAGTTTGAAGCCTACTCCTCAGTACTGAAACAAATGGGTGAACAGCCTGTTGTCGTCCGTACGCTTGATATCGGTGGAGACAAGGAGCTTTCCTACCTCGACCTTCCTGAAGAAATGAACCCGTTCCTCGGGTACCGTGCGATCCGCCTGTGCCTGGAGCGTGATGATATCTTCCGCGTTCAGCTGCGTGCACTGCTGCGTGCAAGCGTCCACGGAAACTTGAAGATCATGTTCCCAATGATCGCTACTCTTGATGAGTTCCGTCAGGCTAAAGCGATCCTTGAAGAAGAGCGTGCCAACCTGACAAGCGAAGGGTACGACATTGCTGATGGCATTGAAATCGGTATGATGGTGGAAATTCCAGCGACAGCTGTCATTGCCCGCCAGTTCGCTAAAGAAGTGGATTTCTTCAGTATCGGAACCAATGACCTGATTCAATATACAATGGCTGCCGACCGTATGAACGAGCGCGTATCCTACTTGTATCAGCCATACAACCCGGCGATTCTGAATCTGATCAACAATGTCATTGAAGCTGCACACGCAGAAGGCAAATGGGCCGGCATGTGCGGAGAGATGGCCGGCGATGAGATCGCCATCCCGATCCTGCTTGGACTAGGCCTGGATGAGTTCAGCATGAGTGCCACGTCCATCCTTCCTGCCCGTACACAGATCAAGGATCTGTCCAAGAAGGAACTCGCTGCTTATAAAGATGAAATTCTTTCTATGGGGACAGCCGAAGAAGTCGTTGCCTTCATCAAAGAAAAAACGCAGATGAAATAATTTTCCTCAAAGGGCGAGGGACAATGAATCCGGCCTGTTGTGAATGACCCCTGCCATTACAAGGACGAAAGTGGTGAAGCTATTGACTTTCGCAGTCATTATGATTGTCAGTATTGGTATTGTCCTGGGCATTGCTGCATTATTCGGAATGGCTGTTCATAAAGGTTATGAATATAACCATACCGTCGACCCTCTGCCTGAGGATAAAGACGCTGTACAACCAGCAAAAAAAGCTGACACCCGCTAGGGTGTCAGCTTTTTTATGTTCGAATAACCTTCATTTTATCTCCAATATCCGTGCGTTGTTTCGCTTTTGGGATCCGCTTTGGATAGCCGATCTGAAGCACAGAAACCAGTTTATAGAAAGATGGGTCTAAACCTACTCCCTTTGCAAACTCTGGATCGTGAAGATAAGGACTGGTCGTCCAGAGTACGCCTACACCAGCTTCCCAGGCGAGCAGCTGGACATTTTGAACATACGCACATACGGCTGCATAGTCTTCTTCAAACTTGCGCTCATCTTCGTCCTTTGGCATGTAAATGAGAGCGTGGTGTGGAATCTGCAGTAGAAAATCACCAATCCCTTTTTTCAGCTGCCGGGATTTTTCTTCATCATAGCCTTGAAAGAATCCTTGACGCTCATAGCTGTCGAGCACAGCCTCTGCATAGCGCTCTTTCCCCTGTTCCTGGTAAAGATGAACATTCCATGGCTCTTTCATCCGATGGGTCGGCGCCCATGCTGCTGTACGGAAGATATTTTTCAGCACATCTTCCTCCACAAGTTTCGGTTCATATTCGTGAATCGAACGGCGTTTTTTCACCGCTTCGCCTAATTCCATCTTCTTCACCTCAAACAATCAGCAGATTGGTCAGCTGGTGCCCCATCCAGAACCCCCACTCCCGGAGGAAGAAGGGCAGCTTCGTATCCAGCGATTGATAAGCTGAATACTGGGTCGGTACACCTTTGGCAGACATCCCATAACTCTCTGCCATAGCGACGGCCCGCTTTAAATGAAACTGGTCACTGACAATTAAAAACGTTTCTAAATTTTTTTCCTCTGTTACTTCCTTTGCGTTGATGATATTGTCTTCTGTCATCAAAGAGCTGTCTTCATAAAGGATATCTTCCTCAGGGACCCCTTTTTCCAAAGCATACTCCCGTCCTACTTCTGCTTCAGAGGAAGCGGCCTGCTCACTCTTCCCGCCTGTAAAGATCAGGTAGTCCACATGCCCTTTTTCATACAGCTCAATTCCCTGCTTCAAGCGCCCCTCAAAAACCGGGCTCGGCTTGCCATTCCACTGAGCAGCTCCCAGCACGATGGCGGCATCCGCCTCAGGCGGCTGGCTGCCTTCCCCGAAGGTCCATACCGAATAAGCCGTGTATGCGCTGTACAACAGAGTGATGATCATTCCCATTGCAATGAACTTCTTCATTCGTGATCGTTCTCCTACTCCATTAACGTATGTATCTAGTTTATCACATAAAAAAGCCTCTCTGAATCCATCAGAGAGGCTTTTGAGCAGAATTACTTATTCAGGTTGTAGAAAGCTTTCTCACCAGCGTAAACGGCCGTACCAAGCAGCTGATCTTCGATACGAAGAAGCTGGTTGTATTTCGCTACGCGGTCCGTACGGGACGGAGCACCTGTTTTAATTTGACCGGCGTTTGTCGCAACAGCGATATCAGCGATCGTAGCATCTTCTGTTTCACCAGAACGGTGGGAGATGACGGCAGTATAGCCTGCGCGCTTCGCCATTTCAATGGCTTCGAATGTTTCAGTAAGTGTACCGATCTGGTTCACTTTGATAAGGATGGAGTTTCCTACACCCTCTTCAATCGCACGGGAAAGCTTTTCCGTGTTGGTTACGAACAAGTCGTCACCTACAAGCTGTACGCGGTCGCCGATACGGTCTGTAAGAAGTTTCGTACCTTCCCAGTCGTTCTCATCAAGACCATCTTCGATAGAAACGATTGGATACTTGTTCACAAGCTCTTCGTACCAGTCAACCATTTCTTCAGAAGTACGTACAACGCCTTCACCTTTCAGGTTGTACTTACCATCTTCATAAATTTCAGAAGAGGCAACGTCCATCGCAAGCTTCACTTCAGCGTCCGGCTTGTAGCCAGCTGCTTCAATCGCTTCAATGATTGTAGAAAGAGCTTCTTCGTTAGAACCTAAGTCAGGAGCAAATCCACCTTCATCACCGACACCAGTGTTGTAGCCTTTGCTGCTTAGTACTTTCTTAAGGGAGTGGAAAATTTCCGCACCCATGCGTAGAGCTTCCTTGAAAGTAGGAGCTCCTACAGGCATAACCATGAACTCCTGGATGTCCACGTTGTTGTCCGCGTGCTCTCCACCGTTAAGGATGTTCATCATTGGTGTTGGAAGAGTATTCGCTGTGAATCCTCCAAGATATTTGTAAAGAGGCTGTCCAACCACTTCGGATGCTGCATGGGCAACAGCCATGGAGACACCAAGGATCGCGTTGGCACCAAGGTTTCCTTTGTTTTCTGTACCATCAAGCTCTCTCATCATCTGGTCGATGATCACCTGCTGGGTTGCATCCATACCAATAAGTTTCGGAGCAATTTTTTCGTTCACGTTATCAACGGCGTTTTGAACACCTTTTCCTAGGTAACGGTTTTTGTCACCATCACGAAGTTCTACAGCTTCATATTCACCTGTAGAGGCACCACTTGGGACTAGAGCTGTACCGAAAGCTCCGGATTCAGTATAAACTTCAACTTCTACTGTTGGGTTACCACGAGAGTCAAGGACTTCACGTGCGTATACGTCAGTAATAAATGGCATTACATATCTCTCCCTTATTTTTTAATTAATGATTGTCCAGTCATTTCCTGCGGCTGCTCTACATGCAGCAGTTCCAGCAGGGTTGGTGAAAGATCACCAAGAATTCCGCCTTCGCGGAGATCGACGCCCTCTTTTGTCACAATGACAGGCACAGGGTTTGTCGTGTGTGCGGTCATGGCATCTCCATCCAAAGTCGTCACTTCGTCAGAGTTCCCGTGGTCCGCTGTAATAATGGCGTGTCCGCCTTTTTCGTGGATCTTATCAACGATTTTTCCGAGACATTCGTCTACAGCTTCAATCGCTTTGATTGTCGGCTCAAGCATGCCTGAGTGACCGACCATATCCGGATTGGCAAAGTTCAGGATAATCGCATTGTGCTTATCCGCATCAAGCTCGGCAAGCAGAGCGTCTGTCACTTCATAAGCACTCATTTCCGGTTGTAAATCGTACGTTGCCACTTTAGGTGAATCGATAAGGATGCGCTCTTCCCCGTCGAATTCAGCTTCGCGGCCGCCGCTCATAAAGAAGGTGACATGCGGATATTTTTCCGTTTCTGCAATACGCAGCTGTTTCATATCGTTATCCGCCAGTACTTCACCGATCGTATTTTTCAAATCGTTCGGCGGAAAGGCAATATGGCTTTTCACCTGATCACTGTACTGGGTCATGCTGACGAAATGAAGGTTTTTCGGAGCGTTCCCTCCACGATCATAGCCATCAAAATCGTCATTCGCAAATGTGCGGGACAGCTGGATCGCACGGTCAGGACGGAAGTTGAAGAAGATGATACTGTCCTCATCATCCACTTTTCCAATCGGCTGTCCATCATCATCCGTAAGAACGACAGGTTCTACGAATTCATCATAGACTTCCTGTTTGTAGGAGTCATCAATCGCCTGAATCGGATCCTGATACGTTGGACCTTCTCCGTAAGCGATCGCATCATACGCCTTCTGTACGCGTTCCCAGCGATTGTCGCGGTCCATAGCGTAGTAACGGCCGGAAATCGTAGCCATACGGCCGATGCCGATTTCCTCCATAGCTTCCTGTGCCTGCTTCACATATGTTTTGGCAGATTGCTGGCCGACGTCACGTCCATCAAGGAAAGCGTGCAGGAATACTTGGTCCATTCCTTCCTGTTTAGCCAGTTTCAGCGTGCCTTTCATATGTTCAATATGGCTGTGAATTCCACCATCAGACAACAGACCGAAGATGTGGAGGGCCTTTCCTTTTTCTTTTGCTTTTTTAACAGCATCCTTGAGAACTTCATTATTAAAGAAGTCGCCTTCACGGATCGCAAGATTAATACGGGTTAAGCTTTGATAAACCACACGGCCGGCACCAATGTTCAAGTGACCTACTTCAGAGTTCCCCATTTGGCCTGCCGGAAGTCCAACAGCTTCTCCACTCGCCGTGAGCTGAGAATGAGGGAACTGGTTCCAGTAACGGTCAAAATTTGGCGTGTTGGCCTGCTTCACGGCATTTCCGAATTCTTCATCACGGATGGCATAGCCGTCAAGAATGATTAACGCAGCTAAGTTCTGATTACTCATGCTTACCTGCCTCCACAAGTTTTAGGAAAGAATCTGCTTCAAGGCTTGCGCCTCCTACAAGAGCTCCGTCAATGTCAGACTGGGAAAGCAGCTCATCCACGTTTGCAGGTTTTACGCTTCCGCCATACTGGATGCGGACCGCATCAGCAGCATCTGCATTGACGTAGTCACTGACAACTTTACGGATGTGTGTACATACTTCATTGGCCTGCTCAGAAGTTGCTGTGCGGCCTGTACCAATAGCCCAGATCGGCTCATAGGCAATGATCGTTTCTGCACACTGCTCGTTTGTAAGTCCTTCAAGTGCTTTTTTCACTTGACTTTCTACAACATCCATAGTCTCATTGGCTTCACGCTGTTCAAGGGATTCTCCGACACAGATGATTGGAGTGAGGCCGTGTTTGAAAGCCGCGTGGACTTTTTTGTTTACCTCTTCATCCGTTTCCTTGAAGATTTCACGACGTTCAGAGTGTCCCAGGACGACGTGGGAAACGCCAAGTTCTTTCAACATAACAGGGCTGACTTCACCTGTGAAAGCACCGTTCTCTTCAAAGTGCATGTTCTGTGCACCGATTTTCAGACTCGTTCCTTCTGTTTCCTCTACAAGCTTTTGTAGAAAAGGGAATGGAGCTACAACGATGGATTCCACCTGTTCGGCAGATGGCACTTCGTTTTTAGCTGTCTGAATGAAATCTTCCGCTTCACGGTGCGTTTTGTTCATTTTCCAGTTACCTGCGATTACTTGTTTACGCATGTCTGCTTCACCTCTCCTTTTTACTTATCGTTTAGTAGAGCAACCCCGGGAAGTTCTTTACCTTCCATAAATTCAAGGGAAGCACCGCCGCCGGTGGATACGTGGTTCATATCAGATGCATAGCCGAATTTCTCAACAGCTGCTGCTGAATCTCCACCGCCGATCACGCTGTAGCCTTCTGTCTGGGAAAGAGCTTCAGCAACGGCTTTTGTACCATTGGCAAAGGATTCAATTTCAAATACGCCCATAGGTCCGTTCCAGATGATCAGATTGGATTCCTTAATTACATTAGCGTATTTTTCTCTCGTTTTCGGACCGATATCAAGCGCTTCCCAGTCTGCCGGGATGCTGTCAATCGCTACTTCTTTTTTATTGGCAGAGTCAGAGAAGTCATCAGCGACGATAACATCTTCCGGCATGTAGAAGTTCACGCCTTTTTCTTCTGCCTTCTTCATGTACTCTCTGGCTAGATCCATCTTGTCTTCTTCAAGAAGTGATTTACCGATTTCGTGGCCGAGGGCTTTTACGAATGTATAAGCCAGTCCACCGCCGATGATCAGATTGTCCACTTTATCAATCAGGTTATCAATAACGCCGATTTTGTCTTTCACTTTCGCTCCACCAACAATGGCTGTGAAAGGACGTTCAGGGTTGGATAAAGCTTTACCGAGTACATTGATTTCCTTTTCCATAAGGAAACCGGCAACGGCCGGGATATGTTCAGCTACACCCGCTGTAGACGCGTGGGCGCGGTGGGCAGCACCGAAGGCATCGTTAACGAAAAGATCAGCCATGTCTGCGAAAGCCTTCGCAAGTTCAGCATCGTTCTTTTCTTCACCAGGATGGAAGCGTACGTTTTCAATAAGAAGCACATCACCATTGTTCAATTCTGAAATGGCCTGATTAACTTCATCACCGAATACTTCATCTGTTTTTATAACCGTCTGTCCAAGAAGATCACTTAGACGGTCAGCTACAGGATCAAGACGAAGCTCCTGTACCGCTTCTCCTTTAGGTCGTCCCAGGTGACTGGCAAGAATGACTTTCGCTCCGTTTCCAGTCAGGTGCTGGATTGTCGGAAGAGCGGCTTTAATTCTTGTGTCATCTGTTACCTCTCCATCGCTCATTGGTACGTTGAAGTCTACGCGGCAGAAGACCGTTTTTCCATTTACTTCAACGTCGCGAATCGTTTGTTTATTCATAGAATGACAACCTCCTTGGTTTTAGTCGTTAAACATCTGCCCTTATGTACGTTTCCACACCTTGAAGGAACAGAAACGCAGACAAGCAGAAAACAGAAAAACAAGGATAAAGGAGGAGGACATGAGACCTCCTCCTTTCCTTCTTTTCCTAGTATTTTCTAAAAAGACTCAGATATTACAAGCCTTGGTTTTTAAGGTATACAGCCAAGTCTACGCAACGGTTGGAGTAACCAGTTTCGTTGTCGTACCAAGTGACAACTTTAACCATGTTGTTCTCAAGAGTTGCTGTAGAAAGACCATCAATGATGGAAGAGTTCGTGTTGCCATTGTAGTCAGAAGATACAAGTGGCTCGTCGCTGTATGCAAGGATTCCTTTAAGGTCGCCTTCAGCAGCTTCACGAAGTGCTTCGTTTACTTCTTCAGCTGTTACGTCTTTTTCAAGCTCCGCAACGAAGTCAACGATAGATACGTTCATTGTTGGTACACGCATAGCCATTCCGCTTAGTTTACCATCAAGGTGTGGAAGTACTTTTGCAACAGCTTGTGCAGCACCAGTAGTTGTTGGGATAATGTTTTGACCTGCAGCACGCGCACGACGGTAGTCTTTGTGTGGAAGGTCAAGGATTTGCTGGTCGTTTGTGTAAGAGTGGATCGTTGTCATCATACCACGCTTAAGACCGAACTTCTCATCAAGGATTTTCGCTGCTGGAGACAAGCAGTTCGTTGTGCAGGAAGCGTTGGAAATAACGTGATGGGAATCCTTATCATACTGATCTTCGTTAACACCCATAACGATTGTAAGGTCTTCCTGCTTCGCTGGAGCAGAGATGATGACCTTCTTAGCACCGGCGTCGATGTGTTTCTTCGCATCTTCGCGCTGAGTGAAGCGTCCTGTAGATTCGATAACAACGTCTACACCAAGATCGCCCCAGCCAAGTTGTGCTGGATCTTTTTCAGAAAGTACTTTGATTTCTTTGCCGCCAACAATCAGGTTGTCCCCGTTTGTTGTTACTTTTTCAGAAAGAGCACCGTGTACAGTGTCATACTGAAGAAGGTGTGCAAGCATATTCGCATCTGTTAGATCGTTAACCGCTACTACCTCTACATCGTTGTTGTTAAGTGCAGCACGGAATACGTTACGTCCAATACGTCCAAAACCATTAATACCAATTCTTACTGTCATGCAAAATTCCTCCTTGGATGATAAAAATCATTTTATTTAAAGGGAAAAATCCCTTATTAACTCTTGTGCAGCCCCTTCATCTGTGATGAGGACATTGCTCTGTCCGGGCTGGAAATAAGAAGCGATCGCCTGGGCCTTTGACCGGCCTCCGGCAACGGCAATAACATGCCGGGATCTGTTCAGATCCTCAAGCTGCAGACCAACGGTGCGAACCTTATGAACGATTTCACCCATCCGATTGAAGTAGTATCCAAATGCTTCCCCTACGGCTTCATACTGCTGGATCAGATCCAGCTGCTCCGGAGATGTCTTTCTCCGTTGTGCCATGGTCAATGCATCTCCAACACCATGGATAACGATGTCGGCGTGACGGATAATGTCGAGAACTTCTTTGATGGAAGGCTCTTCTTTTATCGTTTTATAGGATTCCTCGCTCAGCGGATCGGGTACATACAACAAACGGTAGTCACCTTTTGCCTTTTTTGCCATTTCCGCACAAATCGTATTGGCCTGATTTTCCACTCTTTCACCCAGGCCGCCTCTGGCAGGTACGTAAAGGCATTGATCAGCGCCCTTGAATGAGGTCATCATCTGGGCAACGGATGCCATCGTTGTTCCACCTGTAATGGCAATGGCCTGTTCAGGACTCATATGGTCTTTCAAATACTGGACACAAGCTTTTCCCATCTCTTGTTTTACCCAATTGAGCTCATCACTATCACCAGGAACAACAACAACGTAGTCCAGATTTAATTTATCCTTTAACTGTTGCTCCAAAACCTTAATGCCGGTAACTTCCTTTATAAATTCAGCCAGCTGCTCAAGGATGTTCTGCCCCTCATAGCTGAGATGCATGCCTCTTGATGTAATTTCAACAGCTCCCTGCTGATTTAAGAAGTCCACCTCGCTGCGTACCGTCCGTTCGGCAAGATTGACGTTTTCAGCCAATGCTCTTCTTCCGACGGGCTGCATGATCTGGATGTAATGAAGCAGCTGATAGCGCCTCTGAATAACGTCCAGGACATCAGGGAATAATTTTTTTTGTAGATCGATGAACGTTCTCATGGAAAAGCCCCTTCTTTGAAAAACTGCCGACTGGGATGAATTACGTCCCAGGTAGTCATATTATGTCCCGCTAGGAGCAAAAAAATATCTTATTACATTTTTTATATTAACAGTGAGGGGGTACGGGTGCAAGCAGAAAACCTATGGTTTTTTATTGTAAACGCTTTTGCAGTTCAAAGTAATCAATGGACCGGTAGTCCAGTTCCTCTTCATTGATCCTCACGACTGGTATCTCGAGAAAATACTTCTCATGAAGCTCCGGGTCTGTTTCGATATCTATTTCCGCCACTTCCACAGAAAACAAAGACAACAGGGCCCTCACTTCATCACATAACGCGCATCCGTTCTTCCTATACAGAACGACTCTCTGCATTCCATTCCCTCCCCTTATCCTATCCCTTTTGCACAGGACTTGTTCCTATTTCACAATAAAAAGGACACACATTCAAGATGCGTGCCCTTTTTTATCATAAAAGCCATTATCGATTTTGAGTTTTCTGCGATGTAAAAATTCCGCCAACCCTTCGCTTACATAGTTTTCCGGAGTTCTTTTCAGTAACTCGTAATTAAACGACAACTTCTGCTGCTTCTGCATATCAAACACGTGAATCCGCCGGTCTTCAGACACTTGTTCGGTCGACAAGATTTTGTAACGGATTAGGTTTGTCATAGATACCCCTCTTCTAAATAAAGCGAAAAGTCCTACAGTACATAAAATAATCATAACATACGACGCCTCATTTAGAAACTACATTGAAATAACTTACCCAAATAAACGTTCGTATAACTTTCGTAAGATTACTGTTCATAAAATGTTTAAATAACATGCATGTAACTGTCAGCTTTATCCTACTGTCATTATACCATAATAACATTGGAAATATAAAAAAATAGACCTTCCTAAAGGAAGGTCTATTTTAGACAGCGCGCCTGAGAGGATTCGAACCCCCGACTGACGTAGAACCGGAATCTACCGCTCTATCCGACTGAGCTACAGGCGCAGAAGCGACATGCAAATACTATTATAATGAATGACCCTTGATTACGCAACCCGTTTTTTAAAAATAATTTCATTTGGTACGACTACTCGTTATAAAACGATCCACCGTCCGTCGGGCGTCCCTGCAACTCCGCAGAATTCTTCCTGTACAGTGACAGAGAAGCGAGGTCTTAAAACAATTATATAGGAAGATCCCCGGATGTTCCACGGATTTTTATATCCTACGTTTATTACAGACAATTAAGGGTATGATGGTAGAAGGAATCCGTCTCTTCCGTCTGATTTAACGGCTGCGGATATCGTCGATTGTTTTTGTTTGACCTTTATTGACCTTAAAGGTATGATGAATGTATCTCAAAGATAATCAAGTGATGATAAGGAGGAACTTACAATGAATTTAGTCCCTACAGTTATTGAACAAACAAACCGGGGAGAGCGTGCTTATGACATCTACTCCCGCTTACTTAAAGACCGTATCATTATGCTTGGCAGCCCGATTGATGACAACATCTCGAACTCTGTTGTAGCACAGCTGTTGTTCCTTGCAGCAGATGACCCTGAAAAAGATATTTCCCTATACATTAACTCACCAGGTGGTTCCATTACTGCAGGAATGGCGATCTACGATACGATGCAGTTCATCAAGCCGAATGTATCTACCATCTGCACAGGTATGGCAGCATCTATGGGTGCCTTCCTTCTGAACGCTGGTGAGCCTGGGAAGCGTTATGCTCTTCCAAACAGTGAAGTCATGATCCACCAGCCACTAGGCGGTACACAGGGTCAGGCATCTGACATTGAAATTCACGCAAAGCGTATCATCAAAATGCGCGAGAAACTGAACCAGATTCTTGCCGAACGTACAGGTCAGCCGTACGAGGTCATCGAACGCGATACAGACCGCGACAACTTCATGTCTGCACACGAAGCTGTTGAGTACGGACTAATCGACAAAGTGATGGAAAAGAACGTTTAATGACATCTCTTAAAAATCCGCTGGAACTCCAGCGGATTTTTTTATGTTTTATATGAGAACGTTCTCTTATTCGACACGTTCATTGATTCACATAATGAAGCTTACGCAGGTTGCACAAATGCCGTTAACATTTGAATGGCCTGTTCTTCATCAGAGCCATCTGCGATAATTTTCACTTCTTCGTCGGTGCCTACCGCAAGACTCATTAACCCCATGATACTTTTTGCATTCACACGTTTTTCCTCTTTCTCAATGAAGATGTCCGCGGAAAATTTATTAGCTTCCTGAACAAACAAGGCAGCAGGTCTTGCCTGAAGGCCGGTTTCCAATTCAATTTTAATCGTTTTTTCCAACACTGGTCATTCTCCTTTCTTGTTCACGCCACTTTTGTAAGCGTTATCAAATGGGTGAAAAAAGAACGCTCTCCTTACGAAAGCGTTATAATTGTCTTTTATTATAGCACGAATGAATTCGAAGATGAATCAGTTTCTGGACTTTTCTGTGACTTCACCTTTTCTAACCCGGTCAGCGAATTCATCAATTTTTCTCAGTCTGTGGTTAATGCCGGATTTACTGATTGTTCCGCCGGAAACATACTCCCCCAGTTCCTTCAGCGAAACTTCCTGATATTGAAGACGAAGAGAAGCAATCTCTTGAAGCTTATCCGGAAGAGCCTCCAGTCCTACTGTACGCTTGATAAATTTTATATTCTCCACCTGGCGGAAGGCCGCACCAATGGTTTTATTCAGGTTGGCCGTCTCGCAGTTCACCAGACGGTTTACGGAATTTCTCATATCTCTGACAATCCGGACATCTTCGAACTTGAATAACGCCTGATGGGCTCCGATATTGCTGATCAGCTCTGTAATCTTATCGGCTTCTTTCAAGTAAGTGATATACCCTTTTTTCCTGCTCAGCGTCCGGGCATGCAGGTCAAAGCTGTTCATCAGCTTACACAACGCCTCGTTGTGTTCCTCATCCGCAGAATAAATTTCCAGGTGATAAGACGAAGTTTCCGGATTATTGACAGAACCTCCGGCAAGAAAGGCCCCTCTCAAATACGCCCGTTTACAACTCGTATCTTTCAAATACTTCTTTGGGATATTTGGGTTAATGGATAACGGCCCTTTTAATATTTCAAGGTCCTCCAATACAACATCCGCCTTTTCCGCAAGTCTTACAATATATACATTATTCTTCTTCAAACGCATTTTTTTACGAACGAGAAGTTCAACAGGGTATGGGTAAATCTTCTTGATCAGTGTATAAATCCTGCGGGCAATAGCCGCGTTTTCCGTCTGCACATCCAGAATGTACTGGCGGTTCGATAAGGAGAACGTTCCATTCATCCGGACGAGCGCAGCCAGTTCCGCTTCCATCGAACCCATATCTGCTTCTACGTTTGTCAGCTCTTTTTTTATTTCAGATGCAAAGGACATTCCGATCCCCCCTTTCCTAACAACAATGACTTTCTTAAAGCATGGAATGTAAAAGACGCGCCAATTTAGCTGTATCATGGCGCAGCATCACTTTATCATGATCAATAATATCTTCTTCAATCACTTGGACACCCATCGATTTGATCCGGTCAATATCATAAATCACCGGTTCAGCATTTTCTTCGGCATACTTTTTACGGACCTGCTGGTCGATGGGTCTGTTGTGCACAATTACTGACTGTACCACGTCACGGCCGATGTGATCAACCAGTGCCTGGATATGATCACCTGCAGAATAGCCGGACGTTTCGCCTTCCTGGGTCATAACGTTGCAGATATACGTTACTTTTGCCTTCGTTTCTTTCAGCGCATGACCAATTTCAGGAATGATAATGTTCGGCAGGATGCTCGTATATAGACTGCCCGGAGCTATAACAATTAAATCTGCCGAATGAATGGCTTCCACAGCTTCCGGAAGCGGCTGGACCGGTGTTGGACTGACAAACACCCGTTTTATTCGTTTTCCTTGTTTCGGTATGCTTGATTCCCCGGTTACGATCGTTCCGTCCTCCATTTCCGCGTGAAGGTTCATGCTGTGGTTGGCAATGGGATATATATTTCCGCGGACATTCAACACCCGGGAGATTTCCTTAATCCCTTTATAAAAATCCCCTGTCATGGACGCCATGGCTGCCAGAAGGAGATTTCCCATAGAATGGCCGGAAAGGCCGTTACCGTTGGAAAAACGATGTTGAAACAAGTCAAGCAGCATAGGCTCTGCATCTGACAGAGCGGCTACCACATTCCGGATATCTCCCGGAGCAGGGATGGCCATTTCCGTTCGGAGTCTCCCTGAACTCCCCCCGTCATCAGCAACCGTTACGATGGCTGAAAGATCAACTGGTAATTTTTTCAGTCCCCGCAGGAGGACGGGCATTCCGGTGCCGCCCCCGATGACGACGACACGCGGCTTCGTCTTTGAATCCATCTATTACAAACCCTTCCTTTTTTCGATATCCCTGTGGGTTACGTGGGTCACGAAATCGCTTGAGAAATATTCGGATAGATGCTCCGCCAAAGCTACAGAGCGGTGCTGGCCTCCGGTACAGCCGATGGCGATAACAAGCTGACTTTTGCCTTCCCGTTTATATTGGGGAAGCATGAACTGAAGCAGATCCTTCAGCTTTTCCAGGAACTTCTGTGTATCGCTCCACTTGAACACATAGGAGGACACCTCGGAATTCAGACCTGTCAGCGGACGCATCTGCTCCACGTAATGGGGGTTGGGTAGAAAACGCACGTCAAACATTAAATCCGCATCAATCGGCACCCCGTATTTGAAGCCGAAGGACACCATCTGAACCGAAAATACCTGCTGTTCCTTCTGTCTGTAGCTTTCAATAATACGCTCCCGCAGTTCCTTCGGCTTCAATGAAGTAGTATCAATGATCGTCTGGGAACGGCCTCTAAGCTCATCAAGCATTTTTCGTTCTTTACGGATCCCCTCAAGAGGAAGTCCTTCTTTGGCAAGCGGGTGGGAGCGGCGTGTTTCTTTATACCTTGAAACGAGGGATTGGTCCTCTGCATCAAGGAAAAGAATATGCTCCTGCAGCCAGTTTTCTTTCCCCAGCTTGTCCAGTGAATCAAAAAGCGCATCGAAAAATTCCCGCCCTCTCAAATCCATGACAAGAGCCACATTCTGTATGTTGTTGCTGGAGTCCTTCATCAATTCCAGGAATTTAGGCAGAAGGGCAGGCGGCAGGTTGTCCACACAAAAAAAACCGAGATCTTCAAAGCTTTGAACAGCCACGGTTTTCCCTGCCCCTGACATTCCAGTAATAATTACCAGCTGAGTTTCATTTGCATCTACATGCATCTCCATCGCTCCCCATTCGTCAGGTCATGACGGATCCAGATCCTGATCGATCAGTTGGAAATCCGTCGTATATACAAATGTTCCATAAAGTTGGTGATCACTGCTTAGAATATGTCTGAATATCTCACGGTCACCCTCAGCCATGGGCTTGTTCAGCACTTCATCGACAGGGACCCATTCCAGTTCACCTTCTTCACTTTCCTCAAGCAGTTCACCAGTATAACTCGTCGTATAAAAGGTGAACATCATCCATTCCTGAGCCGTCTTTTCCTCTTCCCTCATGATAAAAGTAAAAGATCCCCTCAGTTCAGGGTTTTCAATATCAAGTCCTGTTTCCTCTTTAAACTCACGCACAGCTGAATCCTTAATGTTTTCTCCAGGTTCCATTTTTCCTCCAGGAGCTACATACCAGCCTCTGCGCGGTTTTTTAAGCATCAATATTTTGTCATTTGAACGTAAAACACAATTGGCTACACGCTGCATCGTTCGTACGTCACCTCATTTTCTGTCTGGAGGGCATCTCCCCCCATTATACAATGAATACACACACGGCAACAATATCATGAGCTGATTTTCCGAAAGGACCTCTTTGAAAGAAAGACATCGTTCAAGACTTGATCATAAAAAAAAGACACAGATGAGAAGCACCTGTGTCTTATAGAGCGAACTCTATTAAAAGGGGGTCAATTAATTATCTTCAGCGTAACAAAAGAATATTTCACAGATGTTACATCAGCGTTAAAATATTATATCTTTAATTGACGACTTTTAATTCCTCTAGAAGATTCTCAATATAGTGCTGTGCAGACTGGGCTGCAATACTGCCGTCACCTGTTGCTGTAACAATTTGACGCAGTTCTTTTTCACGGATATCTCCGGCTGCGAAGACGCCCGGCACTTTCGTTTCCATATTTTCGTCCGTTTCAATGTAGCCCTGCTCATTGGTAATGCCAAGGCTTGTGAACGGCTGGCTCAACGGGATCATACCAATATAGATGAATGCTCCATTGGTATCGAAATCATATTCTTCATCTGTTTTTCTGTTATGAAGAGTGACACTGCCGACCTTTCCATCTTTATCATTGATGGTCTTGACAACTGTATCCCAGATGAAATCAATTTTATCATTATCAAAGGCACGATCTTGAAGGATTTTCTGAGCGCGCAGTTCGTCACGGCGGTGCACAATTGTTACCTTGCTCGCAAAGCGGGTCAAGTACACACCTTCTTCTACGGCAGAGTCTCCGCCGCCGACAACGACAAGCTCTTTATCCCGGAAGAAAGCCCCATCACATACGGCGCAGTAGGATACACCGCGTCCTCCAAGCTCTTTTTCACCAGGGACGCCGAGTTCTTTGTACTGGGCACCTGTCGTTACGATGACAGCACGGGCTTTGTACTCTTTATTGCCTGCTCTCACTGTTTTATATTCTTTCCCGTCGATTACTTCTTTAATATCGCCATAGGCATATTCTGCCCCAAACTTCTTCGCATGGTCGAACATTTTATTAGAAAGGTCCGGTCCAAGAATGCTTTCATAGCCCGGGTAGTTTTCTACATCTTCTGTATTGGCCATCTGTCCGCCTGGAATTCCACGCTCGATCATGAGCGTATCCAGATTCGCACGAGACGTATAAACGGCTGCTGTCATACCAGCAGGGCCGGCGCCAGCGATAATTACATCATAAATACGTTCTTCACTCATCTATCTTCAACTCCTTATGATTCCAAATCACTTGTTGTTTCCTGTACATATCATAGTAAATCATACGAAAACCGTCCATTAATGTGCTTATAAGAGGAGCGGGAGGCGCTTAAACCGCAGCAGGACAGGAACAGGCCGCACCTTTTCATGGCAGCACATACATACGAAAACAGACCTTCGAAGAAAAGTTTCTCCTCTTCAGCAAAGATCTGCTTCAGCGTTTCCGGTCAGAGAGAAAGACCCTGCTGTTTCCTCTGCCCGTGGTTGTTAAACCTGATCCGACCAGGGACCGCCTTCTTCAGCCATTGGAGGGAACTGCTTGCAGCCCTTTTCCCACATTTGAAGAGCCTTTGCCGGCTGCCCTGTATGATAAAGTGCGATGCTGTACCATTTGTAGTACACCCGTCTTCTCACAACCTGTTTATCCTTCAGTGCCCGGAACCGTTCGATGGATTCCTGATAAAACCCTGCACGTGCCAGTGTTTCGGCTACAGCCAGCTTCTGCTGTTCGTGCATGGGAAAGACGTTGCGCAGCTGATGGATATGATGCATCGCTTCTTCCTGCTGCCCATTTTTCAAATGGAATACAGCAAGATTTACGTGGCTGTGAATGTCAGAAGGGTCCTCAGCTATAATCGAGCGCTCGAGATTCACCGCTTCTTCCTCGCTGCCGTTCATATAAAGAGCGAAGGCATACTTATGCTTCGCCATCGTAAACTCAGGGAACATGTCCATCATTTCTTCAAGAAGCTGAAGTGCCTGCTCCCACTCTTCCTGTTCCAAATGATAAAAGGCAGTTTCCTGATAAATCAAAAGCTCATCTTCATCTTCGAAAGCCCACTCGTCCTCATCCTCTTCTTCCTCTTCCTCAAGCGAATCCAGCATTTCCTTTAACTGTTCAGCTGCTTCCTCAAATTCCCCATCACCTGGTTGTTCGAGGTACGTGTCCACGTATTTTTTCGCATCACTGAGCAGACCAAGATGAGCGTAATTGTTCGCCATCAAGTAATAGCAGTCGACGTATTCCTTACCGAAATTGGCGAGCACTTCCGTCAACACCTGGTTGGCTGCATGATAAGAGCCAACTTCCGTGTAGACCACTGAAAGCTGGCATGGGTATAGAGGTTCTTCGGGAGAGGCTTCGATAGCTTTCTTCAGCCACTTGACAGCGGCATTGAAACGACGCTTTTGAAAAGCCTGGATCCCATGGGTAAAATAAAACTTACCTGAAGGCAGAAATGGGATAACATTCGTATTCTGTCGTGCCGCTGTCCCTTTTACTGATGTTGTCATGACTGTCCCCCTAATACGTATCAAATCTCACTAATTATGCAGTATAACATAAATAGGAAGCGAGAAATAGGAGAAAAAAGGAATCTCTCTTAGGAATGTCTTTCCTCCAACACACGCAGGACATCATCAAGCGGTACACCTCGATCTGTCAAAATCATAAGCAGGTGGAAAAGAAGATCGGCAGATTCCAGTGCCATCTCAGCCGGGTCATCGTTTTTAGCCGCAATAATCACTTCTCCGGCTTCTTCTCCAATTTTCTTGGCAATCCGGTCGACACCTTCCTGGAAAAGCTTGGACGTGTAAGAGTCTTCTGGTAGAAGAGACTTCCGCTCCGCCAGGACCGACTGGAGCTCATCAAGAATGCCATAGCGGTTTTCTTTTGCTTCTGTCTGTTCACCGGACAGTGTTTCAGAAAAACAGCTGTAGCTTCCCGTGTGACAGGCCGGTCCGGCCGGAATCACCTGCACGAGCAGAGCGTCCTGATCACAGTCGTACTTGATCTGTTTCACCTGCTGAGTATTTCCGGACGTCTCCCCTTTGTGCCACAGTTCTTTTCTGGAACGGCTGTAAAAGACCGTTTCTCCAATCTTCAGTGTTTTTTCAAGAGATTCCTTATTCATATAAGCGAGGGTCAATACTTCTTTTGAGCGCTCATCCTGGACAATCGCCGGTACCAGGCCCTGCTCGTCAAATTTCACTTCATTGATGTTCATCGGATCGGCACCCCTTTATCTTTTAAGTAACGTTTCACGTTTCCTACAGATGTTTCTTTATAGTGGAAAATGGAAGCGGCAAGGGCCGCATCCGCATCCACCTTTGTAAACACATCATAAAAATGCTCACTGGAACCGGCACCACCGGAAGCAATGACCGGTACGCTTACGACGCTTTGAACAGCTTCCAGCATCGGCAGGTCAAAACCAGTCTTCTCTCCATCCTTGTTCATGGAAGTGAGCAGAATTTCACCCGCCCCACGTTTCACCGCTTCCTGAGCCCAATCGGTGAGAGACCACTCGGTCGGCGTCCGGCCTCCGTGCGTATAAACGACCCAGTTATCAGATGGTTCGTCATATCTGGCATCAATCGCGACGACGATGCACTGGCTGCCAAAATAATCGGCGCCTTCGGTAATTAATTCAGGGCGCTGGACGGCAGATGAATTCAAGGACACTTTATCGGCTCCATTTCTCAATGTCTCTTTAATATCCTCAAGTGTACGGATACCACCACCGACAGTAAAAGGAATCGCAAGCTCTGAGGCGACCGAGCGGACGACATCAATCATCGTTTTCTTCCCTTCGTGACTGGCAGATATATCAAGGAAAACGAGCTCATCGGCTCCCTGCTCATCATAGACTTTGGCAAGTTCAACTGGATCCCCGGCGTCTCTGATATCGACAAACTGAATCCCTTTGACGACCCGTCCTTCTTTTACATCAAGACATGGAATAATCCGTTTGGAAAGCATTACTCCACCTCCAAATCGAGGGCATCTTCTAATGTGAACTGGTTCGTATACAGTGCCTTTCCTACGATCGATCCCGCCACATTCCGATCACGGTACTGTTTTAATTCCTGAAGATCACCAAGGTCCTTGATGCCTCCGGAAGCGATGACATCCCCCCCGGCTTCCTCAGCCAGACGGACGATTTCCTTTGTATTCGGTCCTGCCAGCATCCCGTCTTTAGCTATATCTGTGTAGATGAATGTCCGGGCACCAGCTTCCACAAGCTCTTTCGCCAGATCGACCGCCTTGATTTCCGACTGCTCCAGCCATCCGGCTGTGGAGACATACCCATCCCTTGCATCAAGCCCGATGGCGATGCGGCTGCCGTATTTGGCCAGCAGCTCTTTCGTTGTTTCAATATCACTGACAGCGAGGGAACCAATAATGACGCGGTCGACACCCTGGTCCAGATAATATTTCACATCCGCTTCAGAACGAATACCGCCGCCAATCTGAATACGGCTGTTCAGTCTTCTGGCTGCCTGAAGCACAAATTCAGCATTTTGCCTGGATCCTTCTTTCGCTCCATCCAGATCCACCATATGGATCCATGATGCTCCGGCTTCTGCGAACTGTCCGGCAATCTCAAAGGGGTTTTCCCCATAAATGGTCTCTTTATCAAAGTCTCCCTGCTCCAACCGCACACATTTTCCGCCGCGCATATCGATAGCAGGATAAATCGTAAAACTCATCTCGTGCCCCTCCTTATTGTCTGCACATCATCCGGCAGAAGTTTTCCAACAGCTGCATACCTGCACGACCGCTTTTTTCCGGGTGGAACTGACTGGCCACGACGTGATCCCGTCCTACAATGGCCGGTACGTCGCTGTGATAATCCGCCGTGGCATATAAAATATCCTCGTCCTCTGTGACGGCCGCATAGGAGTGAACGAAGTAGACGTACTCGTTCTCCACATCGGTCAATAGCTCTTTTTCCGGACGCCGGATGTTCATCTGGTTCCATCCCATGTGAGGTACTTTGTAGGCCCGGCCGTTTTCATCGATCCCGGAAAAGCGGCGGATGGTCCCTGGGAAAATGCCCAGTCCATCTGTCCAGCCGCCTTCTTCACTGCTTTCAAAAAGCAGCTGCATGCCAAGACAGATGCCGTACAACGGCACTCCTTCCTCCACTTTCTTGTGGATAAAACCGATAAACTGGTGCTCTGCCAAGGCTTTCATCGCATCCGGGAAAGCTCCCACTCCAGGCAGGATATAGCCGTCACATCCGTGAAGCTGATCAGGGCGGTCCCCGATTTTGTATTCGATATTCAAACGCTCCAGTGCTTTTGAAACACTGAAGAGGTTTCCCATGCCGTAATCAATCACACCGATCATGTTTACAAACTCCCCTTCGTACTCGGAACTCCCTTTACCCGTGGATCAATCTGTGTAGCTTCATCCAACGCGCGTGCCAAGGCTTTGAACATGGCTTCAATAATGTGGTGGGTGTTGTGTCCGTGGTGGAGGACGATATGCAGATTCATTCTTGCTTCTACCGCAAGCTTCCAGAAAAATTCATGGACATTTTCGGTATCAAAGGTCCCTACTCGATCTTTCGGAAGCTCTGCACGCCATTCCAGATGAGGGCGGTCACTTAAGTCAACGGCTACCGTGACGAGCGTTTCATCCATCGGGAGAGTCATCGATCCATAACGTTTCATTCCGAATTTATCGCCTACCGCCTGCCGCAGCGTCTGGCCGAGGCAGATGCCGATATCCTCGGTTAAATGGTGGTCGTCCACCTCCACATCTCCATAGCCTCTGACCGTCAGATCAAAGAGGCCGTGCTTAGCGAACAGCTCCAGCATATGGGAAAGGAATGGAACCTGTACGTCCAGATCTGCCTTCCCCTTACCGTCGATCGTGAAATCGAGGCTGATATCTGTTTCTCTTGTTTTTCGTTCGATGCTGGCGTTGCGTCGTTCTGTCATGTCCAGCGCTCCTTTCTGATTTCAACGGCCCGGGCGTGGCCTTCAAGGCCTTCCAGTCTGGCGAAGCGGGCAATTTTGTCTGCATTCGTCTTCAAGGCCTGTTCACTGTAGGATATGATACTCGATTTTTTCACAAAGTCATCGACATTCAGCGGGCTGGAAAAACGGGCCGTCCCGTTGGTGGGGAGGACATGGTTCGGTCCTGCGAAATAATCCCCGACCGGCTCACTGCTGTAGGGACCGAGGAAAATCGCCCCTGCATGCTTAATCTTCGCGAGATCATCAAAAGGCGATGCGGTCATCACTTCAAGGTGCTCCGGCGCCATTTCATTGACGGCCGCAATCGCTTCTTCATGATCCCTGCACAAAACGATCATCCCGTAGTCTTCCACGCTTTTTCCGGCGATTTCCTTGCGTGGAAGTTTCTCAACCTGCTGCAGCACCGCTTCTTTGACATCCTCAGCGAGCTGAGAGCTTGTCGTTACAAGGACACTTGATGAGCGGGCGTCGTGTTCCGCCTGGGACAACAGATCAGCAGCAATTTCTTCTGCTTTCGCTGTCTCATCAGCAAGCACAGCGATTTCACTTGGTCCTGCGATCATATCGATATCGACATCCCCGAACACCTCCCGCTTGGCAAGGGCTACAAAAACATTCCCCGGTCCTGTGATTTTATCGACAGCCGGAATCGTTTCCGTACCATAGGCAAGAGCGGCAACCGCCTGGGCTCCCCCCACTTTATACACATGTTCCACGCCGAGGATGTGGGCTGCAAGCAGCACACCGGCAGGCACTTGTCCGTCTTCTCCGGGCGGGGTTACCATGACGATCTTTTCAACGCCGGCTGCTTGAGCCGGAATGACGTTCATGAATACAGAAGATGGATAAGCCGCTGTTCCCCCCGGCACGTAAACGCCGGCCGCATCAATCGGCGTAATCTTCTGTCCGAGCAACGTCCCGTCTGGATTCGTATCGAACCATGAGGAGGTTTTTTGTTTCTCATGAAAAGCGCGGATGTTAGCCGCTGCTTCTTCCAGGATGCTGACAAACTCCCCATCGACGGATTCATAGGCCTGTTCAAACTCTTCTTTTGTCACTTTCATTTTCTCAAGGGTGACACCGTCGAACTGCTCCGTAAAGTCACGCACAGCCTGATCTCCCTCTTGTTTCACCCGGGCAATGATATTCTGGACTGATGCGCGCTGCTCTTGTGTTCCCTGATCAACACTGCGCTTTAACGAAGGCAGGTCCGTTCTATTGATGATTCTCATGTCCGGATCCCCTCCATCACTTCACTTAAATTGGTAACCATCTGTTCAATCTCTGTACTTTTCAGCCGGTAGCTGACAGGGTTCACGATCAGACGCGAAGTAATATCGGCAATCTTTTCATATTCGACAAGACCGTTTTCCTTCAGTGTCCGTCCGGTGGATACTATATCGACAATACGATCCGCAAGTCCGATCAATGGCGCAAGCTCAATCGATCCATTCAAGGGAATGATTTCGATCTGCTCTCCTTGTTCACGGAAATAATCGGAGGCGACCTTCGGATATTTGGTTGCAATTTTAGGTGCGATCCGGCTCAGCGGCTGATCCGGAAGCCCGGCAACCGCTACGTAGCATGGGCTGATTTTCAAGTCCAGCACTTCATAGACATCACGATCCTGTTCCAAAAGGACGTCCTTACCGGCAATGCCGATATCAGCTGCTCCGTATTCTACATACGTGACAACATCCATCGGTTTAGCCATCATGACCCGGATGTTCTGGTCCGGAAACTCGAGGATTAATTTACGGGAATCATCGAGATCGGCTCCAAGTTCATAGCCGGCCTTTTCCATAAGAGCCGCCGCTTCTTTATAGATCCGCCCTTTCGGCATAGCAATTGTCAAAGGCTTACTCATTCTGATTTCCCTCCTTTTTTCGTTAAATCAACCGTTTGGGAAAGCTCCTGCTGGAAGGCTTGGATATCAGGGATCTGATCCACGTGCTGCAGCAGGACCGCGTACCCTTCCTGTCGGTATTTCTTCGCTTCTTCAATGCCCAGGCTGTGTGTTTCATCGTCTACAATAACAGCCATGCGCTCGTCTTCGTCCTCCTGGTCATTCAAGGCTTCCACTAAACGCTCCAGATGAATGGCGAACCCTGTTGCCGATGCATTGAGCTGGAAAGAAGGAAGGAGTGTATCGTAGCGCCCTCCATTGCAGAGCATGGCTCCCAAGTGAGGAGCGTAGCCTTCAAACAGGACTCCTGTGTAATAATCCATATGACTGATCAGATTCAAATCAAACTGAATGTACTGCTGCACCCCGTACTGCTCCAGAAGCCTGTGGAGCTGTTTTAATTCATTCACTGCCTGCATGCAGGACTGATTGCGGGCAAGCGAGCGGCTGTATTCAAAGATTTCTTCTCCGCCTTTCAACGTGAGCAGCTGGAGAAGGGATTGTTTTTTATCCGCCGGAGCATCCAGGGATTTGACGGCTTCTTTATAGCCGACATAATTTTTTCGGTAAAGGTAGTTCAGCAGCTCATCGATCGTTTCCTGATCATCTCCAAGCAGATCGTTGAAAAAGGCTTTCACGTACCCGATGTGTCCGACCGTAATAACAAAGTCGTCCAGCCCCGTCTGCTTTAAGGATTCAACAAGAAGAGCAATCACTTCCGCGTCTCCATAAGAAGAATGATCGCCAATGAGTTCTGTTCCCACTTGTTCAAACTGGGCAGGCTTTCCTCCTTCTGCCTGCTGTGCACGGAAGACCGGACCGTCATAGGCCAGACGGAGAGGGAACTCACTGTTTTTCAGCTGAGAAGCCGCCACGCGCGCAATGGGAGCCGTCAAATCCGGACGGAGGACAAGTGTATGCCCCTGCTGGTCAAGCAGCTTGAACAGCTGCTGATCAAGTGTGGCACTCACCTGACCGACGGTATCGTGATATTCCATAATCGGCGTATCCATAAACGAATAGCCGTAAGATAGGATCGTTTCCGATAAATTTCTTCTTGCTTTCGATTTTTGTTTATAAAAAAAGGGAAGCGTGTCCCGCATTCCCAAAGGTTTTTCAAACATCAGACGTTTCACCAATGGAACCCATCCTTTCATCAAATCCTTTAGCTTGCTAATATGCTAACATGATAAAGATGACGCGTCAAACAAGAATTACCATCCGTATGCATTCTTCCCTATCATAACAGAATCTTTTGAAAAAAGCCGGTTCAGCCGCCCAACGAAAAACAGCCCCCTGAAAGAAAGGGGGCTGTCTGTTTAAGGTTTGACGGCCGTCCGGTATAACAGATCATCTGCATACTGAAGGACCAATGGATCTTCCAAGTTTGATTCGCGGTGAAAATGAAGGTGGAGATACAAGCTGGCGGCCTTTTCTGTCCGTCCGCCTTCTCTTTTCATCTCCAGTGCGGTGACCCCTTCATAGAGCAGAGCCATCTTTTTGGCGAGGCGTTTGCTGTAAAAGGTCTGCTCCCGTTCCTTCATCTGCATCATCCGTCTGGATTCTTCAAGAAAATTTTCCAAGTATTCGTCGACCGCACGCACATTCTCATCCTTTTCCAAGACATCCATTCGTGCTTTAAGCTCATCGTAAAACAACTGGTGGGCCTGATACTTATGGAACAGCCGCAAAACCTCAAGCCCAAGGATGTTCGCCGTCCCCTCCCAGACTGTAAGCACCTGGGCATCACGAAGCAGTCGGGGAGTGACAAAATCCTCGATATACCCATTTCCTCCATGAAGTTCAATGGCTTCCTGGGCAAAGTGAACCGCCTGTTCTGCCGATTCCTTTTTTAATACAGCAATACGAAGCCGGTTCAGCACCTCTTCTTCCGGACGGTGTTCTGAAGCATGAACCATGCGGTCAAAGGCACGAATCATGTGAAACACCGCCCGCGTTTCCACTTCCTGCTTCACTGTCATAGTGGAAAGGGTATCCTGAATCATCGGGTAGTCAATCAGCCTGCCCCCAAACGCCTCCCGTTCTTTCGCATAGGCAAGGGATTCGGTGACTGAGCGGCGCATAATTCCAATTGAAGCCACGGCATTGCATATCCGGGAAAGGTTCAAGGCTTCCATCATGTAATAAAACCCTCTGTCCGCCTCTCCTACTAAGTAACCCTCAGCTCCTGCAAATTCCACCTCGGCTGATGGAACAGCCCGGACTCCGAGCTTGTCTTTCAAACGGCGGATTTGAATTCCGTTCAGCTGTCCATCCCCGCCACGCCAGGGCACGAGGAACAGACTCAATCCTTTCGTCCCCTTCGGCGCACCTTCCACCCTGGCCAGAACCATAGCGACACCACAGGCACCGGCGTTACTGGCAAAATATTTTTCCCCATAAAGGTGGTAGACGTCCCCCTCCTTCACGGCCTTGACCTCATTTGCCCCAACATCCGATCCTCCCTGGCGCTCGGTTAAGAAAGTCGCTCCTTCAAAAAGGTCCACCTCTCCTGTGGATAGAACGTGAGGCAGATATTTAGCTTTCAATTGGTCATCAGCGTAATGATCGATTAAATACGCAGTAGCCATTGTAAGGGTGACCGGACAGTAAAAGCCGGGCTCTGCCTGGGAGAGCAGGTAACCGAGAGCAAAGGAATACGTGTAATCCCCCGGCACCCCTAGTTCCGGAATCTGTTTATGAACAAAACCCACAATACCAGTGCTGTAGGTATCCCGAACGGTCTTCAAGTACCCTTCATTGAGACGCACATAGGAAATATCCCGCCCCATTTTGTCATACTTAATCAAAACAGGCCGGCCATCTCTGTCGGTGTACGCCGCGCGCTCATCAATGTCGTGAGCACACATCGCACCGTAATTTTCCAGCTTGGGGAAGGCCCATTTCTGAAAAGGTTCATTCCAGGATTGCTTCAGTACATGCTGAAGATTCTCGTCATTTAGAAAAAAGTTCATGACCGCTCCCCCTGAACCTGTTGATTTTCTTCTCGAAGCCTGTGCTTTAACAGCTTGCCTGTGGCATTACGAGGCAGCTCCTGAACTTCTTCATACAACCTCGGGATTTTATACCCTGCCAAGTGGTTTTCCAGAAAGGACCGGCACTCCTCTTCCAATTGATCGATTCTGCTGTGCGAAACGATAAAGGCCTTCACCGTTTCACCCCAGTCGGGATGGGGGACGCCCGTCACCGCTGCATCCTCAATAAGAGGATGCTGCAGGAGGATGGTTTCAATTTCCCGCGGGTAGATATTGACACCTCCCGAGATAATCATATCTTTCATACGATCGACCACCCACACATACCCCTCCTCATCCCGCACAGCGAGATCACCGGTTTTCAACCATCCGTCCTGAATGACTTCTCTGGTGAGGTCCGGGTCTTTGTAGTAGGCTTTCATGACTCCATCTCCCCGCAGACAGATTTCGCCCACCTCACCCGCTCCGGTTTCCTGCCCATCGTCACGGGTGATTTTCATTTCACAGTTGAGAGCCGCACGCTGACCGATACTTCCTGCTTTTCTCTCATGCTCTGACGGAAGCAGAAGAGTACCGTTGGGACCGGCTTCTGTTAATCCATATACACAGTACAGGCTCTCTGTGTCCAACTGTTTTTGTATGAAATCCACCTCCGTACGGGAAAGTGGTGCTCCTCCATAAACCCAGTGTTTCATCCAGCTCATGTCTGTATCTGCAACATCCGGATGTCTGGCTGTCATTAAATAGGCGACAGGTGCACCGAAGAAATGCGTCGTTTTCTCTCTGGATGCGAGTTCCAGCAAAAGATCAGGCGTAAATGATGACGCTGTAACATGGGCAGCTCCGACATAGGTACCTGCGGTTAAAAACAAGTGAAGCGGAGCGGAATGGCTGAGTGGCATCATATGAAGAATCCGGCTCGAAACTTTCATCTCCATCTCAATCGCCATCATAATGGAAACGCTTAGTATATTTTTGTGCGTAAACACAACTCCTTTTGGCGTCCCCGTCGTTCCAGACGTATACAAAATGGAAGCCTCCTCCTCTTCAGAGGCATCATTCACGACTTCCAGCGCCTCTTCCTGAGCCAGAAGAGCAGAGTAGGAGAGCCAGTTACCTTGGGAAGCCCCGGTTTTAATAAAGGTGCCCGTGTTGTCCTCTGCAAGCCCTTTGACTTGTGGCCACGTCTGTTCATGTGTAAGCAGGACGACCGCATCACTGTGATCATAAATATAGGAAACTTCCTTCTCTATCAATCGGGCATGAATGGGAACGACCACCGCTCCCGCCCGGTGAGCCGCAAAGTAGCTCACTATAAACTCGATTGTGTTCGGCATGTGAATGACGATTTTATCCCCACGTTCGACACCAAGTCTCATGAAGGCACGGGCCATTTGATTCACCTGTTCATTCCATTCCTTATAGCTCAATCGTCGATCGGGTGAAATCAATCCATCTTTATCCGGATACTTTCTTGCCTGATAAGCCAGCATTTCTGATACATTCACAGCGTTTCTCCTCTCCGCTCCCTCAATTCCTGCTCAAACCTTTCCATCCAAGTTTCCATTTCCTTCTTTAATTCCAATAGTTCACGGATTCTGATGTCCACTTCCTGCATCTTTTCCCTGCCGTAAGACATGGTCCTTTCCAGCTGGCTGACTCCGGAAGGGTCTTGATCAAAAAGTTCGATCATTTCCTTGATTTCTTCCAGATGAAAGCCATACTTTTTGCCACGGAATATGAGTCGGATTCTTGTGAGGTCGCCAGGGGAGAACATCCTTCGTCCCTGGAGATTCCGTTCCGGCCTGATTAAGCCGATTTCTTCGTAATACCGGATCGTCCGCTTCGTTACATCAAACGTTTCAGCTACATCCTTAATCGACAGTTCGTCTCTCATCTGCAGCGCCTCTCATTGAGTGAATTTTCCAACAATTACACTATACCATTTACGTTAACGTCATCTTCAACTATAAAATTTTGGAAATTAAAAACACCAGCCAACGCTGGTGTTTAATAATTCCCGTATTGAAATAAAAATAGAAAAGCGACAAGTGAGGAAGGCACCTGCTCCCGTACAGACCATTCTATGATAAAACCCGGCATGTTCCCGAAACGGTCGGCCGCTTCGGTCGGAATAGCTCCCTGCTTAATCTCCGCCCAGACCCTGTCGTTTTCATCTGTCACCTGGTACCAGCCGAGGTAACGATCTCCTTCAAGCTGCCATCGGAGGTTGTGTCCTTCAATAAAACCGATGACACGCTTTCCATCCGTCCCTTTCCACTCTTTCGTATAAGCCGTATACCTGCCTGCTTCATTCTGAATATAACCACGCCATTTGAAGCCGCCCTTTTTCTCAAGGCGGTACTGAGACGCATCCTGATCATCTTTATAAACAAAAGAACCTGATTTAATGGAAGGAATAGAAAGCCAGCTTGAAATGACAGCGGCCGGTTTATACTTCCAGTGCTGTTCTTCCTCCGCCTGTGCATATCGTTCCCCTCTCATATCATAAAGACCAGCTTGATCATTTCTAATATTCTGCTGGCCAAGATACATGCGCTTCGGAAAAAGGGGATAGGTGTATTCAGGACAGGAGTCCGCGGTCTGGATGGTCGTATGCCGTAATTTGTTGAAATCCTGAAGGCCCGTCACAAACAATCCTGCTCCCGTTACAAAAAACAAGGGGAAGTAGAATAGAGAAAGGATAAAGGAACCCTCCTGATAAAATAAGATGGAAATAAGAAAGAACATACCAAAAACCAGCAACACCCCACCCGTGATCAACTGTCTTCCTGCATCTTTCAATATCAACGACCGAATGTCCGTCATACCTTTTCCCCCTTTCTATGTTCTACGCAGCAAACAAGGAAAAAGTTTCAAATATCCGTTCTCCCCATAGGACAGAAAGCAAACTGTTGGCTATCGGAAGGCGGACGTCCGAGCCCAGCTCTTAAAAAAACGTACAGAAAGGCACGACCTCCACATGTAAGCAGGAAGAAGAAGGGGTATGCAGCCTCCTCTCCATCTCTCCGACAAGACATGAAGATTTTTAAATCCTATCGAAAAAAAAGAGCCTGAATGAACTTTCCCGACAGATTTTTTGATCGGGTATATATCATAAGATCCGCTGTTTGTTACCTTGTGAAACAAAGGCCATTCGCAGGCCGTGTATTTATCCGCTGATAAATTAACAGCACCGGTTTCCACGAGAACCTTAAAAACCCGTCCTCCGGAGAGGACGGGTTTGATTACTTATACATATTCAACAGGCGTAACGGCTTCTTTTAGAAGCTGATCAAGCTGCTCGGTATATTCTTTCTTCTGCTCATCTGTATAGTTTAAGGATTCAGCCATGTAGTCAATGACACTGTCCTTATGATCGCGGACCCATTGAATGTTGAAGAACAGGGCTGCGGTACGGCGGACGAAGAAGTCCACCGGCTTGAAGGTCATTTCTTCTTCAAGCGCATAAGCAAGCTGGGCAAAGACAGTTGGATCAATGCCTTCCTTCTCTGCTTCCTCTTTACGGTTTTGGAAGTTATTGAACACTTTATCCACGTTGGCACCATAAAGCTGGATCAATTTATCTGCTTCCTCTTTATCAATACCGATGGATTCAGCGATCTTCAAGCGTTCTTCTTTGAACTGCTTGAATCCTTTAGATCCGCCAACTTCTCCTCCGGAAATAGCCATACGCTTCGTCTCGGAATCAGAGTAGCGCACGCCGGTTTCTTCCATCAATTGATCGCGGACAAGATCGACAGCTGTCACAGCCATCTTACGGTAGCCGGTCAGCTTCCCGCCAGCCATGGAAATCAGACCGGAGTCAGAAACGAAAATTTCATCTTTACGGGAGATTTCAGATGGGTCTTTGCCTTCCTCATGAATAAGAGGACGAAGGCCGGCCCAGCTGGATTCCACATCTTCTTTTGTCGCTTTAACGGTTGGGAACATATAGTTCATCGCTTTAATAATGTAATCGCGGTCCTCTTCCGTCATCGTTGGATGTGAAATGTCCTGATCGTAAACCGTATCGGTTGTACCGATATACGTTTTCCCGTTTCTAGGAATAGCAAAAATCATACGACCGTCCGGACTGTCGAAGTAGATCGCCTGCTTCAGCGGGAAGACAGACTGATCGAATACAAGGTGAACACCTTTAGTCAACTGCAGGGTTTTCCCTTTCTTGGAGCCGTCGATTTCACGTAGCTCATCAACCCAAGGGCCGCCCGCATTGATGATTTTCTTCGCTTTCACGTTATACTGTTCTCCTGTGATCGTATCTTCCACTACTGCTCCAACGATTCTGCCTTCATCACTATAGATAAAGTCCACGACTTTGGAGTAGTTGGAAGAGTTGGCGCCATATTCAACTGCTTTTTTCATAACTTCCAGAGTCAGACGGGCATCATCTGTTTTGTACTCAACGTAATACCCAGCACCTTTTAAGCCGTCCTGCTTGATAAGAGGTTCACGCTTAAGCGCTTCTTCCGCACTCATCATGGAGCGGCGCTCGGATTTCTTAACACCAGCCAGATAATCGTAGACGCGCAGGCCGATGTTGGTAGAGAACGGGCCGAAGTTTCCGCCCTGGTGGAATGGAAGCAGCATCCATTCAGGAGTGGTTACGTGCGGGCCGTTTTCATATACGATCTCCCGCTCTTTTCCTACTTCTGCCACCATTTTAACTTCAAACTGTTTCAAGTAACGCAGGCCGCCGTGTACGAGTTTCGTGGAGCGGCTGGATGTTCCGGCTGCATAGTCCTGCATTTCAACGACCGCTGTTTTCATACCGCGGCTGGCCGCATCCAGTGCAATTCCAGAGCCGGTAATTCCTCCCCCGATGACGAGTACGTCCCACTCTTCCTGAGTCAAGCGTTCAAATTGACGTTGTCTTTCCAAGCTTGAAAATGATTGCATATCGATCTCTCCTTCTTCCGTTGTCTTCATTTAATGGTCTGGTACGGGTATTCCCGAAAATGTCGAAAGTTATGTGTGGGAATGTTCTTTAGACACTGTGGCATAAAAAAAGAGACCACGAAACTCCTTATGCTGTGCATAAAGCTTCGTGGTCTCTCCGCGTCTCCGACCGTGTCCATTAACTTGTACCTTTATTATATCAGAGAGCGGACACGTGTCAAAGATTTATTCTTCAGGCTTGAAGACCCGGGTAGCTTCCACAGCTTTCTGCCATCCTTTGTATAGTGTCTGCGTTTTCTTTTCCTCCATACTTGGCTGGAATTCACGCTCCACCTTCCATTGATTTTCGATTTCCCGGCGGTCTTCCCAGAAACCAACCGCAAGACCGGCAAGGTAGGCAGCCCCAAGCGCTGTCGTTTCATTGATTTCCGGACGTTCCACGTTCACATCAAGCAGGTCACTCTGGAACTGCATCAGCATATTATTTTTTACAGCGCCGCCGTCCACCCGGAGCGTTTTCAATTCAAGACCGGAGTCTTCCACCATAGCATTGACCACATCTTTCGTTTGATAGGCCAGTGAGTCAAGCGTGGCTCTTACAAAGTGGGCTTTGGTTGTTCCCCGTGTCAGACCGAATACCGCTCCGCGCGCTTCACTGTCCCAATATGGTGTTCCAAGACCAACAAAGGCCGGCACGACATACACCCCGTCAGCAGAATTCACTTCTCCTGCAACTTCTTCACTCTGAGGAGAAGATTCGATCATCTGCAGGCCGTCACGGAGCCACTGGATGGCTGAACCAGAAACGAAGATACTGCCTTCCAGAGCATATTCGACTTTACCATCCAGCCCCCAGGCCAGTGTTGTAAGCAGACCGTGGTTGGATTTGACCGGCTCTTCCCCGGTATTCATTAACATGAAGCCACCGGTGCCGTAAGTATTTTTAGCCATTCCTTTTTCAAAGCAGGCCTGTCCGAACAGAGCCGCATGCTGGTCCCCGGCAATCCCTGCGATCGGTACCTCTTTTCCGTAGAAGTGATAATCGATGGTATGAGCATAGACATCAGAGGACTCTTTCACTTCAGGAAGCATGCTTTCTGGAACGTTCAGCAGTTCCAGGAGCTCCTTGTCCCATTCCAAATCATAAATGTTGTACATAAGCGTACGGGAAGCATTGGAATAGTCCGTAACATGGGCCTTCTGCCCGGACAGCTTATATACGAGCCACGTATCAATCGTTCCGAACAGCAGGTCCCCGTTTTCGGCTTTTTCTCTTGCTCCGTCCACATTGTCCAAAATCCATTTCACTTTCGTTCCTGCGAAGTAAGGATCAAGGAGAAGACCCGTCTTTTCACGGAAGGTATCTTCCAGTCCCTTCTCCTTCAATTCGTTACAAATCCCCTGCGTCTGTCTGGACTGCCAGACGACTGCTTTGTAGATCGGCTTCCCTGTGTTTTTATCCCACACGACGGTCGTTTCCCGCTGGTTTGTGATACCGATTCCAGCAATGTCGCCAGGGTCTACATCCGCAAGGCGGAGCACATCCGAAATACAGGCCAGCACAGATGTCCAGATTTCATTGGCATCATGCTCCACCCATCCTCTTTTTGGAAAGTATTGTTGAAATTCCTTCTGTGCGGTTTCAACAATTTCTCCATTGCGGTTGAACAGGATCGCCCGCGAGCTCGTTGTACCCTGATCAATTGATAAAATATAGTCTCCCATAGTAAATCTCTCCCTCTATGCTTGTTTCACTTTTTTTAATTCTATGTTCATGGAACTGAGAAGGGCAGCGGCGATAACCGCGGATCCTATCCAAAACCATATGGTAAACTCCGCCTGGAAAATGGCTTGATAAAATAATCCGCCATACATTCCACCGATAGCCGGACCAGCCACAGGAATCCAGGAGTAACCCCAATCAGATCCTCCCTTGCCGGGAATAGGAAGAACCGCATGCGCCAGTCTTGGCCCGAGGTCCCTCGCAGGGTTGATCGCATAACCGGTTGTAGAACCAAGGGACATCCCGATGGCCACAATCAACAAGCCGACGATCAATGGATTCAAGCCGTCTGTGAATTCATTGGCCCCTATAAATAATAACCCCATCACGAGTACAAAGGTACCGATAATTTCACTTACAAGATTGGAAATAGGACTGCGTATGGCCGGATCCGTACAAAAGATGGATTTGATAGCCAGCTGATCTTCCGTGTCTTTGAAATGAGGCAGGTAATGGAAAAACACGATGGCTGCTCCGATAAATGCCCCCATCATTTGTGCGGTGATGTATAGCGGGACTTTCGCCCACGGGAAATCTCCGACAACGGCAAACCCAAGTGTAACTGCCGGATTGATATGGGCGCCTGTAACGCTTCCAACCGCGTACACGCCCATGGCTACAGCGAGGCCCCAGGCAATCGTAATAAGCACCCAGTTTCCCTCCGCTTTTGTAGCTTTCAAGTTCGCTCCGGCTATGACACCGCCTCCAAAAATGATTAAAATCATCGTACCAATCAATTCACCCATAAATTCCGTCATGTGCCCGCTCCTTTCCGATCTTCAGCGGATCCCTGCCAAAAACGCACAACTATTAGCGTCTCTTCTAATCTCTGTGCGTTTTCAGGCTTCTTTTTAAAATGGGCGTCTGTATCATCTATTTGGAAAACTTCCATAAGTCGGTACGAGAAGTAGAAACGGCAGAAGCCCCGGAGGCCAGTGCCTGCTCTACGTCTTCCTCCGTACGGACGAGTCCTCCAGCGATGACAGGTACCCCGATCCGCTCTTTAATCTCTTTTATCATTCCCGGCAGGACACCGGGCAAAACTTCGACGTAATCAGGCTCCGTTCTCTGGATGAGCTTTACATTGTGCTCAATGGCCTGGCTGTCAATAAGAAACAACCGCTGCACAGATAGGATATTATATTTTTTCGCCTGATGAATGACATGCCCTCTTGTTGAAATCACCCCGTCGGGTTTCACTTCCTGACCGAGGTATTCCATACCGTAATCATCCGCTTTCAAGCCTTGGATCAAATCCACATGGACGAGGACTTTCTTTCCCGACTTCTGCCCAAGACGGACGAGCTTTCGAAGCAGTCCGAGACGGCTTTCAAGAAGGATGATATACTCCGTATCCGATTCCAGCAGTGTTTCAAAATCCTTGATTTTCTTTACTGCTGGTAAAACCGTTTGTGTAAAACTCATTCCTCCGCCTCCCGCTGAGCCATCTGCTCTTTCGTATAAATGACCTTCATCGGGTTTCCCCCGACAAAACTGCCGGGTGGAACATCTTTATTCACCAACGTGCCCGCCGATACGACCGCCCTGTCCCCAATAGTGATTCCCGGGAGGATTGTCGTATTGGCTCCGATCAGGACCTCATCTCCGATGGTCACCTCACCCAGCCGGTATTCATCGATCAAGTATTCATGAGCAAGGATGGTTGTATTGTACCCAATTACCGTATTATACCCAACTTTGATTTTTTCAGGAAACATAATATCAACCATCACCATCAAGGCAAAGGCTGTCCGATCCCCCACCTTCATGTCTAAAAACGTGCGGTACAGCCAATTTTTCATTCCGAGAAAAGGGGTATAGCGTGCCACTTGAATAATGGTGAAATTTTTCACGACTTTTAAAAAAGGCACGGTTTTATAGATATGCCACAAGGAATTCGCGCCCTCGACGGGATAGCGGTCTGTCTTTCTCATCCATTATCTCCCGGTAATCTGCAGCAGGTCACGCATGTTATCCAGCATGTAATCCGGGCTTAAATCGTCCAGTACATTTCTGCCTTTGACCGTCCATACAACCCCGGCTGTTTTCGTTCCGGCATTTTTCCCTGCATCAATATCATGAGTATTATCACCGACCATAAGTGCTTCTGATGCCGGTGTATCCAGTTCCTGAAGCGCACGCATAATTGGTTCCGGATGAGGTTTGGCATTGGTCACATCATCAAGAGTGACTACCGTTTCAAACAAGCCGTCCAAATTCGTGAGCTCAAGTCCCAAGTGTACCGTGTTTTTCATCTTTGTGGTCACTATGCCAAGCCGGAAACCTTCGTCCTTCAAGGCATGCATTGTTTCAACAACACCTTCGTAGGCAGTCACATAGCGGTCATGGTTCTCCACATTATGTTCTCGGTAGGTTTCCACCATCTCCTCCACCTTGTCCGGATTGATCTTAGCCAGGCTTTCCACAAGAGGGGGCCCGATAAAATCCAAGATCTCTTCACGCGTATAGTCTCTGTCCCCATATTGGGCGATGGTGTGAGTGAAGGATGCAATAATCAGTTCATTCGTATCAATCAGTGTGCCGTCTAAATCAAAGAGAATGGTACGTATGCTCATGTGATGTATCCTTTCTATTATGTTGTAATTTGTTCCAAACAAACCCTACGGCCGCTGTTAACAGCACAGCTGTCGTTAACCGGATGATGAGAAGCGGCCAGACAGGAATGCCGAGTGGAATGAATACGAGCGTATCTTCAACGACAGCATGACAGGCGACAAGGAAGATGACGGCCAGATACATATCCTTTTTTGATACACCGTCTTCTTCCACGGCCTGAATCATTAACCCGGCCCCGTAGGCAAGGCCGATCGTCAATCCGGCGGCCAGTGTCATGGACGTATTACGCTCCATACCTAAAAACCTGGTGCAGGGAGCGACCCATTCCGAAAATTTGTCGAGCCATCCTTTTTCTCTCATAAACTGCATGACGACCATCAATGGGATGACAATGAAGGCAAGCTGGATGATCCCCATGCCGGCCGTCTGCACCCCCTGGATGACGATTTCGGTCCATCCCTCCGGTTCCACAGGATTAGAGGGGGCGAGGCCGTATTTCGCCTGTGCCCCTCCCCCGTCCCAGAACAAATGGATGATAAATGCAGAAAAGAAAGCAAGGGAAAGGCGGACACCAATAACGATCCACCAGCTGACCCCGACCTTTTTAGCAACGGTCGATTCAATCAGCAGGTTATGGGAGAACGACAGCATGACAGCTAAAATAAATACTTCTTTCACCGTAAAATCAAAGGAGAGAATCGCAGCGATGCCGGCATACAGGTTCAAAAAATTCCCAACCACTAAAGGGACAGCCGCCTGACCTGGAAGACCCAGCCACCCCATCAGAGGTTCCAGTTTGTCCATCACCCATGGCAGGACAGGTGTATACTGGAGAATCGTCACAATCAGTGTTACGGGAAAAATGACTTTCCCCAGTGTCCATGTTAAATCCAGGCCCTTATTTCCACCACGCAGCAACGTTCCTTTCATGCTATCGGCTCCCTTATTTTACTTTCTTTCCGTTATAATATTTATCTGCCATTCCGCTCTTTCTGCGGTAGTAAATGAGTACGGCACTACCGATGACCAGTACAATGGAAATAAATTGAGCCATACGGATATCTCCGAACAAGTAGAGACTGTCCGTACGAAGGCCTTCCACGAAGAAACGGCCGACAGAATACCATATGACATAGCTTAAGAAAACTTCCCCACGACGCGGGTTGAATCGGTGGCGAAGAACGAGCAGAAGAGCGAATCCGATGATATTCCAGACGGATTCATAAAGAAACGTCGGGTGATACACCGTTCCGTCAATGCACATCTGCTGGTTGATGAAGGCAGGCAGATACTGCATGAAATTCTCGTAAAAAGCCTGTGAGACAGGTCCACCATGGGCTTCCTGGTTCATGAAATTCCCCCAGCGCCCGATTGCCTGACCAAGAATAATACTCGGTGCAGCGATATCTGCCATCATCCAGAAGGAGATACCTTTTACTTTTGTATAAATATAGGCGGTCAGTACCGAACCGATCAACGCTCCGTGGATGGCGATCCCGCCTTCCCAGACAGCAAAAACCTTCCACAACGGGCCGCCGGCATACCGCTCCCATTCAAAAATCACATAATAAAGGCGGGCACATAAAATGGCTGCAGGAATCGCGAACACCACGATGTCCACCATATAGTCCTTTTTCAATCCCAGTCTTTCTGTTTCTCTTGTCGCAATCCATAGTCCTAAAAAGGCTCCTGTAGCAATAATCAGGCCATACCAGTAAACAGAAAGTGGACCCAGCTGAAGAAAGACGGGATCAAGAGGCTGTGCTTCACATGTCTGCATCTTGTTTCCTCCTTATTTCCCCGTTTGATCCTGATCGATCACTTTGGTTAACCGCTCGGAAAATTCCTCTGCGGCATTGACGCCCATCCGCTTCAGGCGGAAGTTCATTGCTGCCACTTCAATGATAACGGCAAGGTTACGTCCTGGACGCACGGGGATCGTCGCTTTCGGAACTTGAACGTCCATAATTTTCATTGTTTCTTCCTCAAGGCCCAGACGGTCATATTGTTTGTTCTTATCCCAAAGTTCAAGGTTGATAACGAGTGTGATACGTTTGAAGCTTCGGACAGCTCCAGCGCCAAACAGCGTCATCACGTTGATAATTCCAAGACCGCGGATTTCCAGAAGGTGCTCAATCAGCGGCGGACTGTTTCCGATCAGCGTATCGTAATCTTCCTGCCGGATTTCCACGCTGTCATCGGCAACGAGACGGTGACCACGCTTCACCAGTTCAAGCGCTGTTTCACTTTTACCAACGCCACTCTGACCGGTGATCAGTACACCGATGCCGTAAATATCTACAAGGACCCCGTGTATAGCTGTAAACGGAGCAAACTTGGACTCCAGAAAATTGGTCAGCCGGCTGATGACTCTCGTTGTCTTGTATGGGGAGATCATCAATGGGACGCCAGCTTCCTTAGCGGCTTCAAACAACTCTTCCGGAATATCCATTCCCCTCGTTATAACGATCCCCGGGGTAACATCCGTGCAGAGCTTTTCCGCCCGCTCCTGACGCTGTTCCTTCGTCAGTTCATTGAAATAAGACAGCTCCGTCTTACCGAGAAGCTGCAGTCTGTCTTTCGGGTAAAATTTGAAATACCCGGTCATTTCTACACCGGGGCGGGAAATATCACTCATATGTATTTCACGGTGAACTCCATCTTTTCCGGTTACTAATTCAAGCTGAAACTGTTCCAGTAAATCTTCTGTGCGGACCTTGCTCATCTTTCCAACAACCTCCATTCATCAATCACTGTCCCCTATTGTAGCATGTTTTGCTGAAATCTTGGATAGGTCTGTCTCAACCAGGGGTCCCTATCAGTATAGACATAAAATAGGTTCTGCGCATAAAAAAACCGTACGGATTTCTCCGTACGGCTGAATCAGGATTTCTTCATATCCTTCAACAGGCTGTTCAGTACCAGGTTCAAGAAAGAAATGATGACCGCGGCAAGGATCGTCATGCCAAATCCATCAATATCGAATGTACTTCCGAGGAACAAGTCGGTCAGAGCCAGTGTGATGGCGTTGATCACAAACAGGAACAATCCGAGCGAAACAATCGTAATCGGAAGAGTCAAAATGACGAGAAATGGACGGACGACCGCATTAAGGATCGAAAGGATGAATGCGGCAAGCAAAGCACCGCCCACACCATCAATCTGGACACTTTCGAGCAGGGCTCCGACAGCAATAATGGCAACAGCATTCACTAAAATATGCAGCAGCCAGTTTTTCATAACACTCACCTCAATTTTCCCACTGTTTTAAAGCTGGACAGGTGGCTGAACCTTCACTGAACCAGTCTTCGTCTCTGCTTCTATATGATAAACATCTTCAAATTGTTCATACGCTTCGAATTCCAGCGTCTTATTCATAACGTCTTTCTTGTCTTTCAGGATTTTATAATTATCAAGGCTGCACTGAAGGGAACCGAATTTCGTTTTCAGAATCCCGTCGACTTTACGCTCCACGGGAAGAGAAACCTGGATGGCCCCTGCTGTCGTTTTTAAAAAGGCGGTATGCGCTGTACTTCCTTTGTGGTCGACGGTAATCCCTCCGCTCACAGAGGATCCATCAATTTTCCCGAATGTCCCTTCAAGGGTCACCGGCCCGTTGATCGTATCTGCTTCCAACTGATCAAACACACCTTCTTCGAGCTTGATCAACCCGTTGGCCGTATGAATTTTGCAGCTTCTGCCTTTCAGGCGGGCTCCTTTGACAGAACCGTTGGAGGTTTTCAAATGGAAATGCTCTCCTTCCAGGCCTTCCGCGTGCAGGGGGCCGTTCTGGAGCTGAGCTTTAATAAATTCATAGGAGCGTTTCGGTAAGTAAAGATCTGTATGCATTTTGATTTTCTTGGAAGGACTGGCCAAACGAAGCAGGCCATATTTGATGTCGAATTGAACATCTCCGTATACACGTTCCTTCGCTTCTTCTTCTGAGGCCGCCTGATACACTTTGATTCTGGAGGAGGCCTTCACCTGATCCTCCTCCCAGGAGTAGACATGGAGGGAACCGTTGGCAATCATTAGATCCACTTCCTTCAAGTCGCCAGCATCAAGCAGGGAATCTTCCTTAATCTCCACCGATTCTCCAAAAGCAAGATCAAAGTCGGCGTTCTTAATTTTATCGACCGCGTCATCAAGAAAGTTCACAATGCCGTACTTTTTCTTCTCCGGCTGATCCTCTCCTTCACGTTCCAGAGCACTTAAAAGCTTCGCACCTTCTTCTGCATTGATCGTTCCCTTTTCAATCATCTCCAAAATTTTCATACGTTCTTCATTTACCGGCATACATTCACTCTCCTTTACCTATCTATGTACGTTGTTCCCATAAAAAAAGATTCAAAAACAAAAAACCATGGATCCGACGTAAAGTCTGATCCATGGCTGCTATGTTAAAAGTGCCAGCGGTAAAATCGTTCTGTTTTCAATCGTTCCAGCTGTTCAGCGGCCTGATCATGATTTTCAATCAAACTCATCATTCCGTCCGCCTGGGAAAGGTGGGCCTGAATCGCTGCAAGCTTCCTTTCCCAATAAGGGCGGATATCATAGACGATATCCGGTTCCCCTAATACATCCGCATGGCCGTTTGAGATGGCATGCATCCATACATCCGGGCGCGAGGTCTCTTCCATCAGTTTGACGGCCTCGACCGCTGCGGCTCCGAGAGCATCATGATCCGGATGGACCGCGTACCCCGGATAATGCGTGATGACCACTGTCGCCTCCAGCTCTTCCAGTCTTTTCTTCAAATGAGACGCTACCTGATCACGCGGTTCAAATTCAAGCGTCTTATCCCGGTAGCCGAGAAACTCCACTTCAATATCAAGTTGTCTGGCTGCTTCCTTTAATTCCTGTCTGCGGAATGTGGACAACGTCTCTCTGTTAGCAAAAACCGGACTTCCCATATTCCGTCCCATTTCTCCCAATGTTCCACAAAGGTATGTGACCGGAACCCCTTCATCCCTGAATTTAGAGATGGTGCCGGAAGCACCAAAGGACTCGTCATCCGGATGTGGGAAAATGACGACCACATGCCCTTTACTCATCAGGATCCGCTCCGTGTGAGAATGGGGTCTCACTGATTTCCAAAGCGACCATCAAGCGTCCTTCGCGGTCATGACCCGCCATCAGCAGACGGCCTTTTTCATCGATTTCATAATCGCTCAGCCCTTCGGCGTACACCCATCCGAGATCAAGTTTAAGACCTACGCGGTAGCTGCCGCCCGTGCTGACGATTTTTCCGTGTTGATAAGAAACTTCCGCATTACGGATGAAAGCTCCCACGTTATAGGCATTCTCATCGAAGTGACTGGCATAAGCACCATTGGTTGTTTCCAAATGCACGTATACCGTTTTATTGGCTAACTGGTTGATTTTATCCTGAACTTTGTTCGGTTGTATTGATTCCACTCGTATTCCTCCCGTCCAACCATTCTTGTTTAACGATACTCAATTTGGCGGCGGGCGTCAAAACATCTACTTGCCGGCCACTTGTTCACGACTATCCATCTGCTTTTCCATACGCTCGCGGTCTCTCTCCAGAACAGGCTTCAAATACCGCCCTGTATAGGAAACCTCCTGCTCTGCGACGTGTTCAGGCGTTCCACTCGCAATGATCCGTCCGCCATTTCCGCCGCCTTCCGGTCCTAGGTCAATAATGTGATCTGCTTCTTTGATGACATCAAGGTTGTGTTCAATGACAAGCACCGAGTCCCCATTATCAACGAGACGCTGGAGAACTTTCAGGAGACGTGAAATATCATCCACATGAAGGCCGGTCGTCGGCTCATCCAAAATGTAGAAGGATTTTCCGTTGGATCGGCGGTGCAGTTCACTCGCAAGCTTCACACGCTGGGCTTCCCCGCCGGACAACGTTGTAGCCGGCTGGCCGAGTTTAATATATTCCAGACCGACATCAGCAACCGTCTGCAGTTTGCGCTTAATTTTCGGAATGTTGGAGAAGAACTCCAGCGCTTCTTCAATCGTCATCGCCAGAACATCTGCGATGCTCTTGTTTTTATATTTCACTTCCAGCGTTTCTCTGTTGTACCGTTTACCGTCACAGACTTCGCAGGGAACATAAACATCCGGGAGGAAGTGCATTTCAATTTTGATGATTCCGTCTCCGCGGCAGGCTTCACACCGTCCACCCTTGACGTTGAAACTGAAGCGGCCTTTTTTATATCCGCGGATTTTCGCTTCATTCGTCTGTGCAAACACATCACGGATATCATCAAAGACACCTGTATAGGTCGCCGGGTTGGATCTTGGTGTCCTTCCAATCGGCGACTGGTCGATATCAATGACCTTGTCCAGGTGCTCTATGCCTTCGACAGATTTGTGCTGTCCCGGTTTCTGCTTTCCGTTATGAAGCTTCATAGACAGTGTCTTGTAGAGGATTTCGTTGATGAGCGTACTTTTCCCCGACCCGGAAACTCCTGTCACAGCCGTGAAAACACCGAGCGGAATATCGGCATTCACTTTTTTCAGGTTGTTTTCCTCCGCTCCTTTCACTTTCAAGGAGCGGCCGTCGGATTTCCGTCGTTCAGAAGGCAGGGGAATGAACTGCCGGCCGGATAAATACTGGCCTGTCAGGGACTTGCGGTTTTTCATGACCTGCTTTGGTGTCCCCTGAGTAACGATATTTCCGCCGTGGGCGCCTGCGCCCGGCCCGATATCAATCAAGTAGTCCGCAGCAAGCATGGTATCTTCATCGTGTTCCACGACAATCAAAGTATTGTCCAGGTCACGCATCCGCTTCAACGTATTGATCAGACGGTCATTATCCCGCTGATGCAGACCGATGGAAGGCTCATCCAGCACATAAAGAACGCCGGTGAGGGCGGAACCGATCTGGGTCGCCAGTCTGATCCGCTGTGCTTCACCACCGGACAGCGTACCGGCAGAACGGGACAGCGTTAAATAGTCCAGGCCGACATTGGCAAGGAAGCTGAGTCGTTCACAGATTTCCTTCAAAATCATCCGGGCGATCGTTTCTTCTTTTTCGGTCAGTTCAACAGATTCAAAGAACTCTTTGGCCTCTGTTACGGAAAAATCAGTGGTTGTACCAATATGGCTGCCGTTAATCAAGACGGACAGAGCCTCTTCATTCAAACGGTTGCCTTTACATTTCGGACACGGCTTCTGAGCCATGTATTTCTCCATCTGTTCACGAATGTAATCAGAACTCGTTTCCCTGTACCGGCGGGAAATGTTCGGAATGACACCCTCGAAGAAAATTTCGTTCTCACGTACTTTGCCGAAGTCATTTTCATAGCGGAAGTAGACTTTTTCATCTCCACTTCCGTAAAGAATACGTTCTTTATGCTCTTCAGGAAGATCACGGAACGGTTTATCCATATCAATACCGTAATGATCCGCTACGCTTTTCAGAAGCTGCGGGTAATATTGGGAGCTCTGAGGTTCCCATGCAGCAATCGCATGTTCATTCAGGGAACGTCCCCAGTCCGGAATGACAAGATCAATGTCGACTTCCAGCTGAGTGCCGAGTCCATCACAGCGGCTGCAGGCACCATACGGACTGTTGAAGGAGAACATCCTCGGCTCCAATTCACTGACGGAGAATCCACAGATCGGGCAGGCATGATGCTCGCTGAATGTAAGTTCTTCTTCTCCGATGACATCGACAATCGTATTCCCATTCCCAAGATTCAACGCTGTTTCCAACGAATCTGACAGACGTCCTTCGACACTGTCTTTAATGACAATCCGGTCGATGACCACTTCAATGGAATGCTTTTTGTTTTTTTCGAGTTTTATTTCCTCGGAAATTTCCCGCATTTCCCCATCGACTCGAAGGCGGATATACCCTTCCTTCTGGAGCTGCTCAAACACTTTCACATGCTCACCCTTACGACCGGAAACGACCGGGGCAAGAATCTGCATTTTCGTGCGCTCCGGATATTCCATCAAACGATCCACCATCTGCTGGACGGTCTGGGAACTGATTTCAATGCCGTGGTTCGGACAGGTCGGGCGTCCGATCCTGGCAAATAACAGACGGAGATAGTCGTAGATCTCCGTTACCGTTCCGACCGTGGAACGCGGGTTGCGGCTTGTCGTTTTCTGATCGATGGAAATGGCCGGCGACAGACCTTCAATCGAGTCTACATCCGGCTTGTCCATCTGTCCGAGAAACTGACGGGCATAGGCACTTAAGGACTCTACATAACGACGCTGTCCTTCCGCATAAATCGTATCAAAAGCCAGTGATGATTTTCCGGACCCGGATAAACCCGTCATGACGACGAGTTTATTCTTCGGGATATCAATATCTATATTTTTTAAATTGTGGGCACGGGCTCCCCGAACGCTGATATGTTTACTGGGCATACTCCATCATCCCTCCGCTTTTAATTCCAGCAGAATGTCGCGCAGCTCAGCGGCCCGTTCAAAGTCGAGGTCACGCGCAGCCTGCTTCATTTCTGTTTCCATATTGTCGATCATTTCCTGACGTTCCTTCTTCGTCATTTCTGAAGGCTTCTTGCCTGTCTCATAGCTGATATCTTCTTCAGCGACGGCAGTTGCCTTAATCACATCACGGACCTCTTTCTTAATGGTCTGTGGTGTAATGCCGTGCTCTTCATTGTAAGCCATCTGTTTTTCACGACGGCGGTAGGTTTCATCGATAGCATACTGCATGGATTTCGTCATCTTATCCGCGTACATGATGACTCTGCCTTTTTCGTTACGTGCAGCACGGCCGATCGTCTGAATCAGAGAGCGGTCGGAACGCAGGAAGCCTTCTTTATCCGCGTCCAAAATGGTAACGAGTGACACTTCAGGAATGTCCAGACCTTCACGCAGCAGGTTGATTCCTACAATGACATCGTATTTACCGACCCGCAGATCACGGATGATTTCAATACGTTCCAGTGTTTTAATCTCCGAGTGCAGATATGCCACCTTAATCCCGAGGTCCTTCAAGTAGGCCGTCAGATCCTCAGACATTTTCTTCGTCAGGGTCGTGACAAGCACGCGCTCGCCCTCATCTTTCCGCTTATTAATCTCCCCGACAAGATCATCAATCTGACCGTGGATCGGGCGTACTTCAATTTCAGGATCAAGCAGTCCTGTCGGCCGGATGATCTGTTCGATCATTTCGGGAGTATGTTCAATCTCATAAGGTCCAGGTGTTGCCGATACATAAGCGATCCGGTTGATATGCTCCTCAAATTCAGGGAACATGAGCGGCCGGTTATCAAGAGCCGATGGAAGTCTGAACCCGTGATCAACAAGCACCTGCTTACGGGCACGGTCCCCGTTGTACATCCCTCTTACCTGGGGAAGGGTCACGTGCGACTCATCAACCATAATTAAGAAATCGTCGGGAAAGAAGTCAAGCAGCGTATAAGGTGTCGCGCCTTCTTCGCGGAACGTCAAGTGACGGGAGTAGTTCTCGATACCGGAACAGAATCCCATCTCTCTCATCATTTCCAGATCATAGTTCGTCCGCTGCTCGAGACGCTGGGCTTCCAGCAGCTTTTCCTGGTCACGCAGTTCTTTTACACGCGCTTCCATTTCTGCTTCAATGTTGGCAATGGCTTTTTTTAATTTTTCTTCACGTGTGACGAAGTGGGAAGCCGGGAAGATGGCGACATGCTCTCGTTCCCCTGTCACTTCACCTGTCAGCACATCCACCTCACGAATCCGGTCGATTTCATCTCCGAAAAACTCCACACGAATGGCATGCTCTTCTCTGGAGGCGGGGATGATTTCTACAGAATCTCCGCGGACACGGAACGTTCCGCGCTGGAAATCGATGTCGTTACGGGCATATTGAATATCTACAAGCTCGCGGAGAAGCTGATCTCTGTCCTTTTCCATACCGGAACGGACGGAAAGCACCTGGCTCCGGTATTCTTCTGGAGAACCGAGGCCGTAAATGCAGGAGACACTGGCAACGATGATGACATCATTGCGCTCGAACAACGATGAGGTAGCCGAGTGTCGAAGCTTATCAATCTCATCATTGATGCTGGCGTCTTTTTCTATGAAGGTATCGGAAGAGGGAACATACGCTTCCGGCTGATAGTAATCATAATAGCTGACAAAGTACTCGACAGCATTGTTGGGAAAGAATTCCTTGAATTCACTGTACAGCTGTCCAGCCAGTGTTTTGTTATGGGCAATAATTAAGGTCGGTTTGTTCACCTGTGCAATGACATTGGACATCGTAAACGTTTTTCCGGTACCTGTTGCGCCCAGAAGTGTCTGGTGCTTTTTCCCGTTCTGGATCCCCTCGACCATTTTTTCAATGGCTTTCGGCTGATCTCCCTGTGGGGAAAATTTCGAAACTAACTCAAACTTCTCATCCACGACGAAAACCTCCGTTCCTTACTAGTTACACTTTAGTTTACCACATCAGTTTATCATTCTAACATCCATCGAACAAACATTCGGTCCTGGTTATCCAAAAGATGTTTCTAACCATTCATTATACCCACCTTCAGCCATATAAAAAGCACTCTGCTCAACGCAGAGTGCTTTATTTTCATTTTGTTAGAATGTCTGGTTATACTGGTTCACTTCAAATAAATCGGTCAGTTCAATATCCGGATTCTTATCCTTGAACCAACGGAGGGAGAAGTCATTTTTGAACAGGACAAGCGGATTGCCTTCCCGATCTTCGGCAAGCATGTTCCGTTCATCGAACAATGATTCATCCACCTGATCCTCATTCAACCAGCGTGGGATCCTTTCCCCAAGCTGTGTCAATTCAATATCTACATTGTATTCGTTTTTCATACGGTATTCGAACACTTCGTATTGAAGTTCACCGACCGCTCCGATGATGTAATCCTCAAAGCGGTAGCGTTTAAACAGCTGGATCGCGCCTTCCTGCACGAGCTGCTCGAGCCCTTTACGGAACTGTTTGGACTTCATGACGTTTTTTGCGGTCACCTTTTTAAAGATTTCAGGCGGGAACTGTGGCAGTTCATCATACTGGAACTTGGATTTCCCTGTAACGATCGTGTCACCGATCCGGTACACGTTCGGATCATAGATACCGATGATATCTCCGGCATAGCCTTCCTCGACCGTTCCTCTTGAAGAAGCAACAAACTGCTGGGACTGGGCGAGCTTAAAGGATTTCCCAGTTCTTGAAAGCGTCACGTTCATCCCCCGCTCGAATTTGCCGGAGCAGATTCGGACGAAGGCTACACGGTCGCGGTGCTGCGGGTTCATATTCGCCTGGATCTTAAAGATGAATCCGGAGAACTCCTCGTGATCCGGTGAGACGACGCCTTCTGTCGACTTCCTTGGCGCAGGCTCCGGTGCCATATCAATGAAGCTGTTGAAGAATGTTTCCACACCGAACGGGGCCAGGGCACTTCCGAAGAAGACAGGGGTCTGTTCTCCGCGCATGACTTTATCCATATCGAAATCTTCCCCGGCTTCATCCACAAGCATCATTTCTTCTTCCGCTTCCTTATACGTTGCGTTTTCGGTCAGCTCCGGATGCTGGTCAAGTTCAGCATAAGGAATATATTCTTCTTCCTCATTCCCTGTGTACTGGACGAACTGCTCGTTCTGGCGGTCAAACACACCAAGGAAACGCTTGCCCATCCCTGCCGGCCATGTCATTGGATAGGTTTCGATGTTCAGTGTCTCTTCGATTTCTTCCATCAATTCAAACGGCTCGCGGCCTTCCCGGTCCATTTTGTTAATGAAAGTGAAGATGGGAATCCCGCGCATCTTACACACCTTAAATAGTTTCAAGGTCTGGGCTTCGATTCCTTTTGTTCCGTCAATAACCATGACCACACTGTCTACGGCTGTCAACGTCCGGTACGTATCCTCACTGAAGTCTTCGTGACCAGGTGTGTCGAGAATATTGACTTGATAGTCTTTATAAGGGAAGTTCATCACACTGGAAGTTACGGAAATTCCACGCTGTTTCTCAATTTCCATCCAGTCGGATGTGGCGAATTTTCCGGTTTTTTTCCCTTTGACTGTACCCGCAGAACGGATCAAGTTACCCAGTAAAAGCATTTTCTCCGTCATCGTCGTTTTACCGGCGTCCGGGTGGGAGATAATAGCAAACGTGCGGCGTTTTTTCATTTCATTTTGTATATCATTCATCGTGATATCCTCCGTCGTATTAAAAATTTCTATATGAATGGGGTGGAAAGGATATACGTCCTACATGATCTGATTCACTCCATAAAAAAAGCGCTCAGACTTATAAGCGCCTTCCTCGTATTTTTTATATGATACATTGAAAGTTAGCATAACCAACCATTAAAATCAATCACCAGAACAGGATTCCAAAGGCTGGGGCGTTCTCCTGGACCGCTTAAACCTGTTATAATGAAACTAAAACTGAGAGTAAGGATGCCAAGTATGCAGAGCTACTTATTACAACCGAAAGATATAAAGAAAATTACCGGTGAAGCCTTTTATTCACGAGGAAAACAATATTTTGAATCCGGCAAAGTGTACGGCCTTTCCCATAACAGCGCCATCCATTCCTGGCGTGCTGTTGTTGCGGGCACTCATGATTATGAGGTGCGCGTCTTCTTTTTTGAGGATGATGATGTGGAAGCCACGTGTGAGTGTGCCGCCTACTCCACCTATTATACGTGCAAGCATATCGCCGCGGTACTGATTGCCATCCGCGAAAGAGCCCTGGAGGAGCTTGCTCCGAAACTGGCTGACAAGGGCCGGAGCCGTTCGCCCCGGACGACAAGCCAGGACCGGATGTTTGCGGTCAGTCTATTCGAAGCCTTCCGTCAAAAACAGGAAAGCCGGACAGGGATGGACACGAAAAAGCCGCTGCGCATTCAATATTCCCTGCACATCCAATCCATTCTCGGCGCACGCAGCCTCGGGATTGAATTGAAGCTTGGAGAGAAATACCCCTACGTCATCAAAAATATCCGCGAACTATTGGAGTACATCCGAAAGCAGCAGCCCTACCGTCTGACCAAATCGTTTACGTACGATCCTGCTGAACATACGTTTTCGGAAGAGGATCAGGCCATATTCCAGCTGCTTCAAAGGGCGTATGAGCAGGAGCAGTTTTTTGAACAGCAGTGGAATACCGCTGAACAGAAGATCTTGAAAATCTCCCCCGCCCTCGTCCACCAGCTTCTGCCCCTGTTGGAAAAGCAGAAGGCGGAGGTCATCGAGCGCGGCAGCCAGGCGGGTCTACTCCATTACGAAGAGTCTTTTCCTGATTTAACGTTTTATGTATCGGAAGAGCGCGGACATTTCCACATGCATATGAACCATTTAAAGGATTATGATTATTTATCTGATTACCATCTGCTTTATAAGGAAGGAAGCTTCTATCCCGTCGCTCAGGAAAAGGAGGAAGTGATCCGGACGCTGTATTCCATCCTTCCCTACAACTCCAACGGCAGCCATACGATCAGCCATAATGATATGGAAGGAATCGTTTCGTATGTCCTGCCGGAACTGGAAACGATTGCTGATGTGAATCTGGACACGTCCGCCCAGCAGAAAATCAACCAGGAAGACCTCCGGGCTGAAGTGTATCTTGATTTCCAGCAGTGGACATTAACGATCGATGTGAAATTTCATTACGGTGACCTCGTCATTGACCCTTTTAACGATAAGGAACGCCCGGGACAGACCATTGTTCAGCGCGACTTCGAGACGGAGCAGAACATCATGCAGATTATTGAATCCGCCGAATTCAAATTTGATGGGGAGATGGTGTATTTAGAAGACGAGGATAGCTTGGAAACGTTCCTCTATCAATACCTGCCATCTTTAAAGAATTACAGTGACGTATTTTTATCCGGAGCGGTCCGGTCACTGTTTGATGATCAGCAGCATGAGCTGCAGGCATCGATTGACCTTGAATCCGATGGCAGCTGGCTCGATATCAGCTTTGCCATCGAAGGCATCAGCACGGACGATGTAACGGAAGCTTTAAAGGCGGTCATTGAACGGAAAAAATACTACCGATTATCCGATGGTGCGCTGATGTCCTTGACTTCTGATTCATTTGAGCGTTTCCAACAGCTTGTGGAGGACTTGAACTTAACCACCGGAGATGTGGAGGACAACCATTTTCAGGTTGCCGCTGCACGAAGCCTGCAGGTGGATGAAACGCTGGATACGAACCTTGCCGACCGCAGCAACCGTTATGAAGAACTGGTGACCCGGCTCCGGTCTCCTCAGTCCTTTGAAATTGATCCACCCGAGAACCTCCAGGCGGACCTTAGGTCGTATCAGCTGACAGGATTCCGGTGGATGAAGATGCTCAGTCATTACGGTCTCGGCGGCGTCCTCGCTGACGATATGGGGCTTGGTAAGACGCTGCAGACGATCTCCTACATTCTCGATGAAAAGCAGGAGGGGTCTTTAACCGCTCCAGCTGTTATCGTCGCTCCAGCCTCCCTTGTTTACAACTGGAAAAAGGAGCTCGAAAAATTCGCACCTTCCCTCACGGTGCAGGTAATGACCGGTGATCCTTCAGAACGCCAGGCCGCCTTTGAACAGGCAGAGGGTAAAGATGTCTGGATCACCTCCTATCCCCTGCTCCGTCAGGATATTAAGCAATACGAAGATAAGGACTTTCACGTCATGGTCCTTGATGAGTCCCAGGCCATCAAAAACGAATCAACGAAAACAGCCTCTTCCGTCCGGTCCTTGCGTGCGAGACACCGATTCGCATTGAGTGGAACGCCGATCGAAAACTCGCTGCAGGAACTGTGGTCGCTGTTCCGCGCCATTATGCCCGGATTCTTTACGAGTAAAAAGAAGTTCACGCAGCTGAAACCGGCAAAGATCTCACAAATGACCCGGCCGTTCATTCTGAGACGGATGAAAACCGAAGTGCTTGATGAACTCCCGGACAAAATTGATTCGGTTCAATACTCGGAGCTGACCCGTGAACAAAAAGAAGTGTACCTGGCTTATTTAGAACGAATCCAAAACGATATCCAGGAGACGATCGCTACGAAAGGGATTCAGCGCGGAAAACTGGAAATCCTTGCAGGACTTACACGGCTGCGGCAGATCTGCTGTCACCCCGCCCTGTTTCTTGAAAATTACGAAGGCCAGTCCGGAAAGCTGGAGCAATTGAAAGACCTGGCGGAGGAAATGAAAGCCGGCGGCCACCGGATGCTGATTTTCTCGCAGTTTTCCAGCATGCTGACCCTGATGCACAAAGAGCTGACTGACAAGGGTCTCGATGCCTTCTATTTAGATGGCAGTACAAAATCAGAAAAACGGATGGAAATGGTCGAAGCCTTCAACAACGGAGAAAAAGACGCCTTCTTTATTTCCTTGAAAGCCGGCGGGACCGGACTCAATCTGACCGGCGCCGATACGGTCATCCTTTATGACCTTTGGTGGAACCCGGCTATTGAAGAACAGGCAGCCGGCCGGGCCCACCGGATCGGTCAGGAAAAAGTCGTCCAGGTGATCCGGATGATATCCGAAGGAACGATCGAGGAGCGGATTTATCAGCTTCAACAGAAAAAACGCGACCTCGTCGATCAGATCATCCAGCCTGGAGAATCCATGCTTACATCACTGAGCGAAGAAGAAATCCAGCAGCTGTTTCAATAAATCCTCATAAAAAAGCACGAGCGGACGCATCCGCTCGTGCTTTTATTCTACCGTTAAGGACTTTTTCTGAAGTTTGAACCAGTACCCGCCCAGGATACAGGCGCCAATGGTCATCGTTATCGTGGAAATGATCATATGGATCGAGGATGCCAGTACGACATTCCCTGTCACTACAATGATGAATCCAACGGCCGCATTCATCAGGATCGAAATCAAATACAACCACGACAGCGAGATGTGATATTTGAACCTGGATGCGTAAATGACGAAATAAACAGCGGCTACGATAATGACGACCGTCGCCACCCAGTGCAGCGAATAGACAGCATTCGCCATTGATTCGCTTGTAATCAAATACTCCACGGCCGGAATGTCCATCATCACATTGCTGGCACGGCTGTGTTTAAAGAAGGCGCCTAAAATCACCTGCAGGACATACAGCCCGTAACCGATCAGGAACGTCCGGTAACTCATCGCAATGGAAGACCAGCGGCTCCTGTCCAGCTCGATTTTCGTCTCATGCAGACTGTAGCTCAGCAGCACAAGGACGACTAAAAGAAGCTGGCTGAATGTGACATCAAAGGTCGTAAATCCAGGCGGTGTCCCAAGCAGCACGTTCAATCCGCCAATAATGGACTGAAGAACGAGCAGGGCCAGACTGAGAACAGCGAGAACAAATACAGATTTATTTTTTCGGTACTTATAAATGGCTCCTATCGCATTGAGGCCCGTCAGTACAATAAGCAGCGGCACCATCAACCGGTGGGAATATTCGATAATGACGTGATAATCCGTGAAATCAGGAATGATCCGGTCATTACAAAACGGCCATGACGTTCCACACGCGTCCCCGGAGTCTGTCGCAACGACAAGATTTCCCAGGATAAGGGCGAGGAACGTGACAAACGTTGTAAGAATAGAAAATTTCTTCATCGTCTTACCCTTTCTCTATTTATATCATGAGATGTAACAGAAGAATTACATGTAAATCATATCATGAAAACAGTGGATTCGATAAAGGAAAGCGCACCCAACTCTCATGAACTTTTTGTGAACGAACGTTTGTCCTTCACTTTTTTCACGAACATATAGATGAGTGAGAGGACGATGAGCGTCGTATTAACAAGGGAAAAAGCCGCAGCATGGTAGTCATCGTCCCAATAGGAAACAGGTCCACGGAACGTGTAGCTGCTCACTGGGTAAAACATCGGCACGGCATCTTCCACATGGGTGAGCAGGTCCAGAACGATATGTCCAAGCCAGCCATAGGCAAGGGCTGTCCATGCGTTCAATTTCCTCCCCTTCCAAACGAGCAGCACAACAAAAACCACCGCCCAGACGAAAACAGAATGGCCGGCCTGGCGCAGAATAAAGACGACCGGGTGTTCAAATAGATCGTAGACCAGATGGAACAGCGAGCGCATCGGGTTCTCATCATCCGCTACCTCCCAGGCCCTTCTACTTACGCTCAAATATAAAAACATGACATAATAAACGATGTCTGGAAGGATACTTCCAAACACGAACCACCCGGTATATTTCTTTTTCCGGGTGGCGAAAAAGGTCCAGTATCCATGGTGTAACGTGTTCATGCGTTCATCTCCCTTATCTTCCCTCGACCATTGTTTATCCTTTCAGCCGCGAGGGAAACATACAACATGGAAAGGAGTCGAAGTTATGTATAAAGCTTACGTTTTTGACGCGTACGGCACAGTCTTTGACGTGCACAGCGTGATGGAAAAAATTCATCAGTTCTATCCGGAAAAAGGGGAAGCCATCAGTCAGAAATGGCGCAGTAACCAGATTCATTATTTCCTTGTCCGTCAGCTGATTCAAGATTACCGTCCTTTTACGGATATTACAAGATGGGCGCTTCTTGATGCCCTGTCCACAAGTGGTGTGGAAGTGAAAGAAGAGGTCGTGAGTGAGCTGATGGAGGAATACCAGCACCTTTCCCCTTATGAAGAAGTTGCTTCTATGAGCGAAAAGCATCCGGACAAGACGTTCACCATCTTTTCAAATGGAACGACCTCCATGCTTGAACCGCTCCTTGAAAATAACCAGCTGTCCGATACCTTCCAGCTGCTGAGTGCCGATGATGTTCAGGTGTACAAACCGCATCCGGAAGCTTATGCCTATGCTCAGGAAAAACTCGGACTGAAAAAAGAAGAAATTCTATTTTTCTCCAGCAATCCATGGGACATCACTGGAGCCACTTCCTACGGGTTCCATACCGCCTGGGTGAACCGGAAGGAACAAAAGTGGCCGGAACTCGGCATCGAACCGACTTATATCATTGATAACCTGACAAATATCCCACAATAAAGGAGTCCATCACGGACTCCTTTTTTTCCTATTGATCTTCAAAAAACAACACTTGGTTTTTCCCTTTCTTTTTACCTTCGTATAAGGCTGTATCAGCAGCTCGGAACAATCCTTCATGTGTTTCTCCGTCCTCCGGAAAGCAGGCCACACCGATGGAAAAAGACGTCCGGATTTCCATTCCTCTGACATAGTAAGGCTCACGCAGTTCATTTAACAATCTATTCGATACATCACGAATCAGACGGCGGTCTTTCAGTTCTTCAACCAGGACGGAAAACTCATCCCCACCGATTCTCGCCACAGAGTCGCCTCCTCGAATACAGGAACGGAGCCGTTTTCCAACCTCCCTTAGAAATTCATCACCCATGTCGTGTCCATATTGATCGTTGATGCCTTTGAAGCCGTCACCGTCCAAATATAAAATCGCAAACGCCTGGCCTGTCCGCTGCCCCTTTTCAACGGCTTTCCATACGTTTTCCTCGAAAAGAAGGCGGTTGGGAAGACCAGTTAAATAATCATAATAGGCGAACCTCTCCAGCTTCTCTTCATAACTCTTCTGTTCCGATATATCCCGGGCCACTACGACAATGTGACTGACTTCATGGTCATCATCGATGACAGGTGTTGCGCGGCATTCAAACCAGACGGGTTCACCGTTGAAGCTTGTCAATTTCACTGTAATGGTGAATCCTTCCTTGGTTTGGCAGCTCTTGATAAAAAGGTCCGTCAAACGGCGCAGGTCACCAAGATCAACCTTCTGCATCAGGTTTTCTCTGGACCAGCTCATAGGGTCTTCCCCGAAAAACTCATGTTGGGAAGGAGAGGCATAGATCAGGGCGCCTTTGGGAGAGAAGACAGAAATCAAATCATTGGAGTAATTGGCGATCAAGCGGAAGCTCTCCTGACTCTGGCGCATCCCTTCATAGGCTTTTTCCTTTTCCGTGATGTCATCCAAGATAGCATAGATGCCTTCTTTCTTATCCTGAATGATAATCGGGACTAAAGAGATTTGGAGGATTTTCTCCTCTCCTCCTACATCCACAACTGTCCGGAACTGACCGCCGGTGTCGAAGAATGAACCATGAATTTCCTTTCGCACAGCGCCTTCCTGTTCTTTGGAAATCAATTCCATAAAGGAGGTGTGCAGCACTTCATGTCCTTCTTTTTCAAGCATTTCAAGGCTGGCCGGATTCGCATTGGTTATGGTACCGCGGAAGGTCAGTGTTAAAATGGCCTGAGGATTGTGTTCAAATAAGGAACGGTAGCGTGATCGACTGCTTTCCCGTCTCCGCTCCTCATTCTTCTCCTCTGTCACATTCCGGATGATCGAACTGACCCCGATGGTTTCCCCTTCTTCATTCTGGATGCGGGAAACACTGATAGACACATCCAACAGCGAACCATCCCGGGATTTCCGGATTGTTGTCCGGCCCGATGTTCCACGTCCCTCCAATGCCTGTTGGACGAGTTCACACGCTTCATCAGTCAAATCTTCCGGCACAAACGGATAGGAGCATCCGGATATATCTTCTTTCGAAAAACCGTAAAGCTCCGTAAAAGCCTTGTTCACATCCAGTACGCTTCCATCTGTACCCAGGATGATAACGGCATCCGTCGTATTTGTCATCAACGATTTGTATACCGCATTCATACTTCCAAGCGCCTCTTCCTTTTCCATCACCTCGGTGAGGTTTCGCGTCACCGCCAGAATATGTGTCACGTCCCCCTCTTCGTTCAGCGTTGGTGTCAGAACCGAATGACTCCGGAACACCTTCCCGTTCACCATGATCTGATCTTCGTACGTAACCGGACCCTTTTTCTGAACGGCTTCCTCATACGCGTCAATAAGTGGCGGTGCTGCATTCTCATCCATTACTTCTTCTATGTATTTTCCTTTCCAAACTGCGCCACCGGCCAGGGAACCCTTCAAAGCAGACTTGTTCATATAACGGTATTTGAAACGACGCGGCCCATCTACGTCCACAAAAAAGATAAAATCAGAAATTCCGTTCATCAACATGGGAAGCAGATCATCATAGGGAATATGATCACTGATCCCCTCCATAGTTCCCGTACCTTCTGCTTCTTTTATCTGTTTCACCTAATTCCTCCCTGTTCCCTATACATGAATCTTCCATATATCTAAGATTTATTGTCTCTTCTGTACACTTCTATTCAAATGAACCAATCCCCTTGTTCCAAAGAAAAAACAGCGACAAAAAAAGCAGCCGGATGTTCCCGGCTGCTTCGAAATCTATACGGTTTGTTTCTGCTGGGCCTGCGCTTCCGCCTGTGCCTGTTTAATCAGACAACGTCCCTTTCCGTGTGGAATACACATCGGGGTGCCGAAAAGAGGGTCCTCCCTCACATCACAGACCATTTCAAATACATGCTGCATCATATCACAGGTTACGACATCCTCGGGACGCCCCTGTGTATAAACCGTCTTATCCTTAACTGCAATGATATGATCCGCATACCGGCATGCCAGGTTAATATCGTGCAGAACCATCACAATCGTCCGGCCATTATCCTGGTTCAAATCGAAAAGAAGATCCAGAATTTCAATTTGGTGGGTCATATCCAGGTATGTCGTCGGTTCATCAAGAAGGAGCGTATCCGTATCCTGAGCTAATGTCATGGCAATCCAGGCACGCTGCCGCTGTCCTCCGGATAAGGAGTCAACAGAGCGATCCTTCAATTCCATAAGATTCGTGTCGTTGAGCGCACGCGTAACCGCTTCTTCGTCATCATCCGACCAGCGCTTAGCAAATCCCTGATAAGGATAACGCCCCTGCTTCACAAGCTGGTACACGGTCAATCCTTCAGGCGTCGTTGGACTCTGTGGAAGAATGGCCATCTTCTTGGCCACGTCCTTCGTCCTCATTTTGGAAATATCCTTCTGATCCAGTACCACCTGACCGGATTTCGGCTTTAACAGCCGTGCCATGGAACGGAGAAGTGTCGATTTGCCACAACCATTCCCTCCGATCAGGACCGTTACTTTCCCTTTCGGTATTTTCACATCAAGAGAGTCAATAATGACCGAGTCCCCATATCCAAGTGTGAGATTGTTTGCCAATAAGGTATCCATGACCTGACCTCTCCTTTTTTTCTCACTAAACCTTTAAACCGTCTACTTTATCTCAAGACCTCATTCAACGTCCAAAAAGGTCTCCGTTTGTTTCTTCATTCATATATAGATGTTGAATTTTTTAGAAAACTATCATTTTCCTACTATCTAGTGTATGGGCTTACGTATAGTGTGTCAATGAATTTGAGAATCATTGTCATCTGGTTCATGGAAAAGTGTATGCCTTTTTCCATCGTGAAAGAACCATGGAGGGGGGCGCTTCCCATTTTCCATGTATAAAAAAGAGACTCGCAGCCTCTATTAGCTGCTGATATATTCCTGCCGGATGCCATCAATAATATCAAGGAGAACCTCGGAGTCCTGATTGTTCTTCATAAGAAGAATCGCCCCTTCAATCTGAGCGACAACCATTCGCGCTTTCTGCCTTGCCTGCTTTTCACCTTGAAGAGCTTCAATCACCTGTGTCAGCTCTTCAATCCAGTCAGAGAAAATGCGGTTGATTTTCACCCGGAAATCTTCATCATGTTCACTCATCTCGAGCGCAAGGTTTCCAAACGGACAACCGTGAAGCTTTTCCGGCGTTTCATGAAACTGAATCGCCCACTGAAGCATTTCTTCCATTTTCCTCTCCGGGGATCGGCCGGATTTTAGAATGCCTTCAATCAGCTCGTCCTGCCACATCTGCGCATAATGATCGACTATGGCCAGCCCAAGCTCCCTTTTCGAAGTAAAATAATGATAGAACTGGCCTTTGCCAATACCGCACGCTGCCAAAATGTCACTCAGCTTTGTCGATTCATAGCCTTTCGCATGTATCAGCTTAGCAGCTGTCCATATGATTTGTTGTTTTTTTTCACTCATCTGCCTCACCTTCCTGCAGTTATACCAACCAGTTGGTCAAGTTGTATAATGATAACACGCCTGCAGGAAAACAGACAATGCTCTGATCCGCTCATTGCCCGGCTCTCTCCAATCCTGCTATCATAGAGAAAGATTTCCCTATCTTATCAATGATTCAATTTCCTGTACTTCAAGGAAGATATGAGGTGAACACGAATGGATAAGCTGACCCTGCTTTCCCAGATCAGTTTGTTTGAAGAACTATCCAAGGATGAATTAATGAGTATTGACCAAATGAGTGAAATGAGCCCCGTAAAAAAAGGAACGGTGATTGTTTCTCCTGATCACCCTATGGACGTGCTTTTCCTTTTGAAAAAGGGGCAGGTGCGCTTGTACCGCATGAACGAAGACGGCCGCCAGTTTACGGTGGATATACTAGTAGACGGCAACATTTTCGGTGAAACCTCCACCATCAGTCTGACGGATGATCAAACCTACGCAGAAGCTATGACCGATACGTATCTCTGTACCCTCAGCCATGAGGACTATGAAAGCTTCATCAAGGAGAACCCCCACGTAGCCCTGAAGCTGATTGACATTCTTTCCTCACGATTGAAGGATGTTTACAGCCTGAGTGAAAAAATCGCCCTCAGTGATGTGAAGCAGCGTCTCCTTTACCTGCTGCTCATGCTGAGTCAGAAAACCGGCCGCCGGAAGAAAAACTGGCAGACCATTGAAATGAAACTCACCCACCAGGATCTCGCCAACATGATCGGAGCCACCAGAGAGACGACCAGTGCGATGATGAGCCAATTGAAAAAAGACGGGTATATAAAAAAAGTCCGCTATCTTTCCATCGATGCGGATAAAACAGAGGAATTGCTGCATGGAAGCTCTTGAATCTGAAAACTTCCCTTTTATTTCTTTCGGTGTGGATGTTCAAATACAAAGAGGAGCTTCCCCGTTGGGAAGCTCCTCTTTGTATATCGATCAGATGCCACTATTTTTTCTCCATCACAGCAAAATAATGATCTTCATTGTCGGCAAAATTGAACACTCTGCCGGATGGCCTGTTCATAATTTCTCCTACGGTTACTTTTCTGCTTCGCAGATCACTATGTAACTGGTCAAAATGATCAGAGTAGAACATTAAGGAAGGTGTATCGAGGTTCAGGCCAGGAGACATTTTGGCGACCATATCTTTGTTGTGAAGGACAATGGTGGTTTCAGCACTTTCCCGGGGAGCAATTTCGATACATCTCAATCCTTCACCACTGTCTTCTTCTGCAATTACACGAAACCCCAATTTAAGTGTCCAGAAATCCACGGCTTCATCCTGGTCATTCACATATAACATGATTTGACCTACCTTCGTCAACATGGTTCTCCACTCCCTAAAAGTTATACTCTGTTATTCTCTTTTTCACAAGTCAAACCCTTCTTTTCATCCCTTCCTATTTCCATCTAAAGGAGAGATAGGTAAGCTATTATTTCTTCCTTTTCATTTCCAGTAGTACAGGTGCTGTATTCAGCATGATAGAGACAATCGTCAGAGACCACAAGGCCCTTTCCATCCCCGGCACGACATCTAATAAAGCTGCCCAATCTTCCGCTATAACCCACTGGGATACAAGACTGTATTCAGCACAGAGGGTTAGTGATGTGAAAGACAATCCCACTGCCATGGCAAACTTGTATTCCTTTCCTGCTAGATACAGATATAGGTTGATGAAAGTTGCCACTATCGATATAACCGCAAGTATGATCCACATTTCCAACTCTCCCCTCATTCATTTTCCACATATGGATAGGAAGTCATGACTTTCTTTCAAATAAAAATCGCAGGAACAAAACTCCTCCTAATAATAATGGAAACCCGATGAGTATGTAATAGATATTCTTAGGTACTTCAAAAATACTTCCTAGATAACTAAACATAAATAAGTAAATGATGATGAACGGATACTTGAATAATTTCTTCATTTAAACTCCTTTTCAAAATACTTTAGTATTAACCTCCACCTTTAGCCTCGTTAGTGATTTCAGCAATAGGCAACCATCCCCCATAACAAAAGCTTTGATACCTGAACTACCATCCCGTTAAAAAAATTATAATTCAATCCTATCAAATCTATATCCATGTGGAAATTACAACCAAATCACCCTTAAGTTTTTACTTCATCTTGAAACATATAAAAATGAGCCATTCTTCTGTGAAAGAATGGCTCATTTTAGTTGAAAACTTGCCTTCAATATATCCAAAGTTAAATTTGATATTACAGTGTGATCTTTTTATAAATAGGTTCATGATAATCGCCTATTTATTCCTATCCAATTATTTATTCAACCAAACAAAAGAGCCTATAGGATCATTCTGCTGAAGTAAAGAGTCTCTTGATTTTTACATTTGTCATATATATTAGGGAAGCATAAAAAATAATGAGATATTTTACCTATAATTAACGAATCTTTTATAATAAAATAAATATATGTCGAAACGATACGGCTTATTACCTTTGAAAAAACCCCATGTACCTGCTTATAGAAGTCCTGCAATTGCTCGTTACCATTATTCTTTAGTCATTCCTGATGGTTGCAGGTGAATTGGATCAAAATATCGACAAATTAGGAGGATTTGATGAAAAATAAAAGCCTGCTTATTATTTCAGCGTTCATATTGGTTATTAGTTTCATTAGCGGTTCCATCATCTTCTCCCAACCGAACAAAACAGAAATGGCAAAACGTGTGTCATCCAACATGAGAACGCTGGACAAACCAATAAAGAAGACAAAAGTGTCAGAAGTTTCCCTCGCAGCCGTGGGGGATCTGTTAATCCATAAAGAAGTTTACAATGATGCGAAGACGTCTTCAGGCTATGATTTTGATCCTATGTTCCATGAGGTTTCTCCTCATCTTTCAAATGCTGACATTACATTCGCAAATTCAGAAAGCATCCTGGGTGGTTCAGCCATTGGCGTATCCACCTACCCTTCCTTCAACACCCCCTTTGAATTAGGGGATACGTTAAAAACCAACGGCATTGATATTGTTTCTATGAGCAACAACCACACTTTGGACAGGGGTGTGATGGCTATTGAAAACGCAATTAACCAATGGGATTTACTTGGGATTAAAAAGGTAGGTTCCTACTTGTCATCGGAGGGAAGAGACACGATCACAACGATCCGTAAGAATGACATCACCTTCTCCTTTTTGGCTTACACCTATGGAACAAATGGCATTCCGACCCCTGATGGAAAGCCTTACCTGGTGAACAGGATGGATAAAGACCAGATTGCCTCTGACATCAAGCGGGCCTCCAGCAAATCTGATGTCGTCGTCATGAGTTTACATTTCGGCAAGGAATATGAAAGATTCCCGAGTGATGATCAGAAGGAATGGGCCGCTTATGCGTCCGAACAAGGAGCAGATATTATACTTGGTCATCACCCGCACGTCCTCCAGCCGCCGGAATGGATTCAAAATTCCGATGGGTCTCAAAGTCTCGTTTTCTATTCTCTCGGCAATTTTCTCTCCGGCCAGGAAGAAAAGTACCGACGGATTGGTGGGATAGCGGGTGTGACTGTACAGAAAGTGCAGGGGTTGAGAGGAACCTCAATCAGCATAAAAGAACCCCGATTTAAACTCACATATGTTGATTTTAAAAATGATCAGGATTTTAAAATTACCCCTGTGAAGGAATTTAATGAAGAGATGTTTCAGGAATTATCCAAACATATGAAAACATCCATCCATGATCTATCTGTAAACTAAGCAAAAACCGGACGCTTTTCCTAAGAGTGTCCGGTTTTCTCCTGCATGAAGCTTCCGTCCATTTGGCTAATATACAGGATTCTCAAACGCCTGGGAGGCAGCCATTATTTCCGATTGCATACGACACCCTTTATACCATTCCTCTCTTATACAAGAGGTATTTGATATTTACAAAACACATACATTTTTTTAATGATCTTAACTTTTCGTTAAAACCAATTAAATATGTACTTGCTATACTCTCGATGAATCAAATGAGTAAAGGGAGTATACATATGTTTAAAAAATTAGGTGTTTTTACAATGAGTGCAAGTTTGATTTTGGGCGTAGGAGCGGGATGTGTTCCACAGTCTGATGCCCAGGAAGGGGATGGGAAAGGAAAACCTGACCATGCAGGTTCTTCCCAAGAAAAAGTCGAAAACGTCATTTATATGATCCCTGATGGTTTTAACACGGATTACGCTACAAGCTACCGTTGGTACAAGGGTGAAGATGCAGTTTGGGACAAACATTTAAAAGGCCTCCATAAAACATATTCGGATGATTCCAGGGTAACTGACTCCGCTGCTGCCGGAACAGCAATGGCAACTAGTGTTAAAACGAATAATGGTACGGTAGGGTTAGATGACGACGGAAACCAAGTGAAGACCATTTTAGAAGCCTCAGAAGAAAAAGGAAAAGCTACCGGGTTAGTTGCCACATCAACGATTACCCATGCGACACCAGCAGCATTTGCCTCTCATGTGGAGTCGCGTGATAATCAGCCTGAGATTGCTAAGCAAATGCTGGGTAACGATGTCGATGTGATGCTTGGCGGAGGTAAAGATTTCTTCCTCCCGGTGTCTGAGGGTGGCGAACAACAAGATGAAAACCTTTTAGAGCAAGCTGAGGAAGCAGGATATACAAACGTGGAATCGCGTGACGATTTAATGGAAACTGATGATATTGATGTAGAAGAAGGGGAAAAGCTTCTTGGTTTATTTGCAGACGGCCCCTTAAAACCCGAAATGGAGCGTGAAAATACAGAACAGCCAAGTCTCTCAGAAATGACCGAACGTTCAATTGACATCCTTGGGAAAGACAAGGATGGATTCTTCTTAATGGTTGAAGGCAGTCAAATTGACTGGGCAGGCCACGATAATGATCCCACATGGGCATTAAAGGATACAGCAGCTTTTGAACAAGCAGTGGAAAAGGCCATTGAATTCGCTGAAGAAGATGGAAACACTCTTGTCGTTATAGCGGGTGACCATGAAACCGGCGGTATGACCGTTGGATCCAATGGTGAGTATGATACCAAGCCTGAGCTTGTAAAAGATGTTACTGCCACGGGTGCGTTCATGGCTGAAGAATTAAACGAAAATCGTTCCAATGTTGAACAAGTCGTAGAGAGCCATACACCTTTTGAGCTGTCCGAAGAAGATGTTCAAAAAATCCGGGAATCTGAAGATCCAAAACTTGCAATTAACCAATTTGTTAGTGATAAAGCCCTTGTCGGATGGACCAGTACTGGACATACAGGTGTAGACATTCCAGTTTATGCCTACGGCCCTCAGTCGAATTCCTTCAACGGCCTGATCGACAACACCGATCTTCCTAAAATTATGGCAGAAGCCCTGAAAGTAGATTTAGAGGATAAGTAAAATAAGAAGTACAGTTTTAAAACAAGAAAAACGACAGCCCTATGGCTGTCGTTTTCAGCTTGTAGAGAAACCCCTGTTTCTTTACGAGCTTTTTTCTTTCTTACCGCCAGGAGCGAAAGTGGCACCGCTCCTTGGGAGTTCTTTAACATCGAAAAAGACTCTCCTTCACTTAGCTCACCCTTGCTGGATGGAGGACAATCTTTTTCATATTCCGGCAGGCAGCTGTCATCAACGCCTGTTCTTTCCCTTTTTCTTTTCCACGCAAGCGGCCATAGCGCAATCTGCATAGGGCACCCTATATATTCTAACGTCGGCACGAGGAGCGTTCGGTGGTGATGCCTGCAGGAACAGCGCGAGCCGAAGATCCACTTGGTCCAATGGTTTTCTTAACCAAGTCAGCTGAGGCCGTGCCAGCCGCAAGCTTCCACCGATAAGCGGAACGTGTCCCCTCAACACGACATGCGGAGAACTCTAACTGGATAACACGGATTTTTCTACAGCCTGACGACAGCCCTATGGCTGTCGTTTTTTATAGGTGCTATGTAATGAGATTCTTCTTTTCACATTAGCATTCTCCCTTTTGTGGAAGACCTATTATCAAAACACCGACTGGATTTCAGAGGTCAAATTCATAAATTAGACACGTTACCTACTCAGACTCTATATCTAAAAGCCAAGGTAAAAATGCTTCAATGTAAAAACTCACCATCCCTGCACCCTTTTCTAATGCATCCACATTTTCGAAGCCGATTGTAAAATAGTCATCATTATTTTTATAGTATATATTCGTTGTTTTAACAGCAGGACTCTTTAATAATTTCCCAGACAGTCTATAGTCAGCAACATACATGTGCTTCCTATTCTCCGCCTCATAAAAGTGACTTACTTCTGCACCTTTTTCACGATTCACCCCCATATCCTGAAATAAAGCTTTAACGCTCATGGGAAAGGTGTTGGTTGCAAGTACATAATTCTTACAGTAAGTACAATCACAATGATCTTTCTCACCTATCTGTGGTAGATGCTTATAGTAAGCTAGAGTTTCATCATAATCCACTTCTAATTCATGTCCAGAAAATCTTACTGCCTTCACTGATTTTCCTTCTTTCTTTATTGTTGTGTTATTAATGGTTTGCCCTCGATAGTTTAAGACTCAAGTTCGGGATAATTTAGGTGTATTTCAATGAACCTGCTCCAAACACGTCCTATATTACATCCTCCATATTATCTTAAACAGTCTAGAATTTAACGTTTCTTTTATTAGCCAAAGGCTCACCAACTTTAATAAAGGATTCGCGCTTTAACTTTTCTTTAAGACTTACCTTCCTTTTTTCGAACAATAGAACAACGGTAGAACCAAAGTTAAAAAAGCCGACTTCTTCCCCTTTCTTCAGGTGCGAAGAGGAATGAGATAGTTGAATAGTGTTAACCCACATTGCCCCTACCTTTATAAGAGCAATATGCATCCCATCATCTTGTTTTAATTCCGTAACAATTCGGTAATTAGTTGAGATTGGAGAGTTCCCTAAAGCCAACCCCCACTTATTAACAGGGGTAGACTTTCCTCCAAGTTCATACTGCTTGGTAACGACAGCATCTGCGGGAGAGTGGATTCGATGATAATCATGCGGACTAAGATAAAGAACAATAAATAAACCCTCTTGAAAGCGTTCCATCATTTCTTTATTCTCTAATAGATTTCCAATTGAATAAGAGATTCCTTTTATGTTAATTGCTTCACCCTTTATTTCACCGAATTGCTCTACTTTAGCATCGACAGGACTTACAATTTCTTTCTTCCCTCCCTTTACAGGTCGTGCACCTGATTTCAGTTTTCTAACAAAAAAATCTTCTAATGAAGTAAATTCTTTTATATTTTTGTTTAATTCATCAGTTGGGACCTTTAGGACTTTCACGAATGCTGGAATGAGCCGTCTACTGACAGAAGAACGACTGGCTCTTTGAATGCATTTTCCGATCCATTTAGAATTCAGTAAGCTAATAATACTCCGATACAAATGCTTTCTCACTCAAATCCCCCCAGATTTCCCTTGTTACCTATACTGCGTTTCATCCCATTAATGGAGTTTCTACAATCCTGCTGGTTAATGAAAAGTGATCTTTCCTATTGGACAACCGCCCCCAGAACTTGGACACTTAATTCCGGGTTATAGGAGTAGATTACTATCGGCCACTCCATTCTGTGTTCATTTTCGCTCCCTTTATTTCTTCTCTTAATCCTTATCCTTTAAGCATCAACCAATAAAATACTTTTATCCTTTCACTTCCTACAACAGCATAAAAGGTATTATGCGTCAGCATTAGTTAATGAATAAAGTACACTAAAGACTATTCCCCTATCCAAGAATGTTGCATGAAAGGTTCATGCAGTCTCATCAAAGTATTTAGACGTTTGATTGTTACTAAATTCACCCACAATAAAAAGGCTGTGTTTACTTTGACTTCTACTATTTTAGATGCTACGTTGATAATAGAATGAACGTTCTATCTAAAGGAGGTTTGCTTAACCATTGAGTGAGAAGCGCAAACAAGTATTAAATGTTGCCGAACAACTTTTCTATACTTATGGATTTCATGGAGTAGGTTTAAAACAAATTGTTAATGAAGCAAATGTTGCGACAATGACGTTATATAATCACTTTTCCTCTAAGAATAAGCTTGTAGAAGAGGCTATTAAAAACCGTGAAGAGCGGTACTGGGCATACATTTGTTCTGTATCCGAGGACTATTCTAACGATACATTTGTACGAATTGCCCAATTACATGGAGCATTCTTAAAAGAAGTATCCCCTCAAGGTTGTATGTTCCTGCGTGCCATTGAAGTATATCAGGATACAGACAAGGACATAGCAGATATTGCCATAAAGCATAAATCAAAAGTTCTTCAGTATTTCGAAAAACTTGCCATTTGTAACAATATCAAAGATTATAAGAACTTTGCTTATGAATTTCTTCTCATTATCGAAGGGGCTACATCCATGACCCAGATCACAGATCCAACACAAGCCACTGAGCATGCAATTACCATGACAAAAGCTCTTCAATCCAATTTCCTAACGTAAACGGCATCCTTTCGGATACCGTTTTTTCTATAAGCTATTCCTTGTCTTATATAGAAGAGTTCATGGTATAAAGCATACAGCTTGTCTGGATTAATCCTAGTAACTCAAATAGAAAGAACGTTCTATCTAAACTTAGCAACAAAGGAGTATCGTAGCTTATGAATTTCACGAGACTCGTCTTTCCTGGCATAACCATGATTGCGGTAACCTATGGATTAGCAAGGTACAGTTTCGGATTGTTACTCCCTAACATTTCCAAATCATTTATAATGTCCGATACACTTTCCGGTATCATTTCTTCTTTATTTTACCTTGCCTTTTGTTTCACCATTATTTATTCTACTGTCATAACAACTAATAAAGGGCCTAGACCTATGATTATGCTGGCGGGTGGTTTCGCTGTTAGTGGAATGCTTATGATCAGCGCTTCCTTAAACGAATGGATGCTCGCGGCAGGCGTTCTCTTGGCTGGAGGGAGTACAGGACTCGTATCCCCACCGTTCGGATCAGCTATTGCCCTTTGGATAAAAGCACCCTTACAAGGAAAAGCCAATACGTGGATAAACTCCGGTACTAGTTTAGGTATAGTGGCCACAGGACTTGGTGCCATTCTGCTCCCTCTTCATTGGCGATACACATACTTGCTATATGCCCTTATTGCTTTAATCGTTTTATGGTGGAATTATCGGATTATCCCAAAAGCTGACGATTCCTTAAAGTTTCAACGCGGGATATTATCGGCAAAAGGTGTAGAAGGAGCAAAATCCATAATTATCGGGGCTATTCTCATGGGTATTTCAAGTGCATGTTTTTGGACTTTTTCCAGAAGCTTCATAGAAAGCAGCGGTGAATTCAATTCGCTTGTATTATCTCTATTTTGGGTAACGATCGGACTCTTCGGCATAACCAGTGGTTTAGGAGGGACCGTTATTGAACGAATTGGGCTCCAATCCAGTTATACCCTATTTGCTGTGATGATGGGAGGAGCTTCGTTCCTGCTTACCTGGGCATCTGAAAGCACTCCTATGATATTAGGAGCAGCTGCGTTATTTGGCACTTCTAACTTGTTTATATGTGGCTTGCTCATCGTCTGGGGAATCCGTGTATTTGAGAGTAATGCTTCTTTAGGTATAGGTTTACCTTTTATTATGCTTTCCTTTGGCCAAGTTATAGGGTCTATCCTTGCGGGCAGTATGATTGAATGGGTTGGGTATGCTGTAACGTTCGCAGTATTCGGCGCTATCTCTATCGTAGGATCTTTCTTACGGACAGCCTAGAGCAGACACCAGCAATGACAGATCATAGAAAAGTTCGGATTGATATTCACAGCAAAAAAGCTTCCCATTTCATGGAAGCTTTTTTGTGTGTTGAGCTTATGATCGAAAATAGTACTCTTCCGCAAAGAGTAAAATACAGAACCGATCACCATACTCGACTGTATGTTAAAACCATTTAGGAGGTAAGGGCTTCATGTAATTCCTATCAATCATGGCAGGACTTCCATGAAGAACTGCACTCCCCACTGCCTTAACACTCTCATCCTCGAGAAATAGAGTCCGTTCTGTTTCTAAAGAAAAAGCCAATTCTCATTAGAATTGGCTTTTCAGCAGTTAGGAAGTACTTGCGTATTGTCGTCCATTTGTAGGTGAAAGCAGGTCATTCCACCGTTCATAGAAGAATTGAATGGATGGACCTAGTAAGAACGAGATAACAAACGTTCCGATTCCGATTGGTCCCCCAAGTAGGAACCCGATGACAAGCAAGGAAAACTCATAGAGATTTCGGTTTACTCTAAGAGAAAGTCCATCTTTCTTCATCAATGTTTGCATAAGTTCATCAACAGGGATTTTAGGGAGATTTGTGTGTAGGTACGACCCAATACCAATTCCCATGAAGGCAATTCCAACGAATAAGAGCCCCCATCTTAAGACGAGCGACTCCAGCTGGAAATCTGTAAGAAGGAAATTCCACAAGTCGAGGGTTACCCCTCTCAGAACAATTGGAATAAATACAAATAAGGATGGGATTGTCTTTCCAAGAATACTATTTAAAAGAATTACCGTGACATGGACTGTCATCATTCCTACCCCTACACTAATTGGTATATGGGAGGACAAGCCTACTGCGACGCTGTCTGTCGTGCCAACCCCAACATCCGCTTTAATGAAAAACGCAATGCCAAGACTCGAGATGAGTATACCGAACAAATATAAGAATAACTGCTTCATACACTTGTCCCTCCTTTTCATTCTGAATAAGCATTTAAACAGTAACAGGACTTTCCGATGCATTCAATAAAAATGACTTTCCTGAAAAGGTATGTCCATGTCTAATCGTAAAAAAGCTTCCCAAAATGGGAAGCTCTTTCAACGTTAGGCATATCCATAACTGTTGATTTCTCTATAAACGACTCAATAAATCATAATGGATATAAAAGCGGGCCGTGCAGCACTTCCTATGCGGCACGTCCGCTTTCATCCTTACTCATGGCGACATCCGTTACCACGTAAGGTTCAGGATATCCTTGCCCTTCGTCATCCTTCCATGATGATAGAGAACGGGCGTATACACTTCTCCGATCGTTTCCTTCAACTTTCTCCGGGCCTGTGGATCCTCAAGGATACTGACGGCTTCAAATGGATACTTCTCTTCTTTCAGGTGCCTCACAGCTTCGGCACAGAGCGGACAGCCATTCATGACATACAGCACATTCATAAGAAACTCCCTTTCTCCCATGCCTTCAGTATACAGCTACGGTCAGTTTCCACCTGTAACCCGCCTTACAAAAATAAACACCCTTTAAGATGACACTTAAAGGGTGTTGGAAAAATTATTTATGCTTTAACCCAGTTCGGGATCATTTCAACGTCAGCCGCTTTTAGTGTTGTATACACAGGGCAGCGGGAATCAATTGTTTCTTGGAATTGAGCGAGACGCTCTTCTGATTCACTTGTGTGAACAGTTGCGTTTACGGTGATTTTCTGGAAGTAAGGGCGGACGCCTTCTTCTCCCATCATACCGCGGGGATCCAGTTCTCCGTCAATTTCGAAGTCGATGCCTTGAAGATCGAACTCCATTTCTTTAGCTACGAAGTTTGCAATCGCGTTTTCACACCCTGCAAGAGATACAAGAAGGGTTGCAAGTGGGTTGGCACCTTCGTCGGTTCCTCCCATTTTTGCAGGTTCATCAATAACAACCTTATGCTCTCCGGAAACACCTTCTGTTTTCATACCTTTAGATACTGCTGTGATTTTTTCGTTCATTTTAGCCATGGATCATTCTCCTCTCGAATCTTTCTTTTTTATAAATAATAGTTAGACCAACCGGTTGGTACAGAAAAAATATATCAGTTGTATCAAATCTGTGCAACATTCCTGCTTCACATTCGTAAGACAGCTCACACTTTCTTGATTTAAGCGGGTCAGCACCAGCCTAGATCACAGTCACGAACATAGCCTTCTGCTTTTTGAGAAGCCTGGAGCTGGTCTTCTTTCTCCGACTCTCTCTGAGTCAGCTTTTGCGAAGCATGGGCTTTATTCGTGATCTTGGACAACATCCATTTGATCATACCAACACCTCTTTCGTGATATTCGGTCTTCTCTTGAAGACAAATCCAATGTAACACGGGAGAGATAGATCCACTACCGCTGCGCTCAGAAGTGTAAGCTGTCTTACACAAAAGAAGCGGAACCCCCATGTGCCGGTGGCCGGGAAAAATGATCATGCTGCCCAGGCAGCAACACTGAACGCCAGGAGGAAGATAAAAAGCAGGAAAACTGTGATTTGGTAGAAGCCTTTTTTTGATAGAGATCCATTCGTCGTTTCCTTTTTCAAGATATAATAGCTGATCCCAAATGAAAGCAAAAACATAACAGGGAAAAACCACCTCATGATATCCACTCCTTTGATTCAATATTTACGTGCCAGGAAAACAAGCAGCAGGAACAAGGTCGTCATACTCAAGGCGATGATCAGCGAAAGAACGCTGGACACGTCCATCTTCAGGACATTCATCTCAGCTAAAAGGGAAAAGATGAGCATATATCCGATCCCGGACGTAAAGGCATAAGAAACAGCTTTCTGACGGATGGACTTCATTCGTTCATCCTTCTGCTTAAACTGTGGATACAAGTAACTCATGCAGAAGGCAAGCACCGATAAAGAGAGCATCGAAAAAGAATGACCCTGTACAGACCCGTCAGCCAGCAATCCAATGATCAGTAAAGAAAGTCCCATAGCTCCGAGCAGTGATCCTAAAACGATGAATGTCCTTGGATAATGATCCATTATTCTCGTCCTCCTTCGTGGTAAATAAAAATATCTTCAATAGAAACACCAAACGTACGCGAGATTTCAAAAGCGAGAGGGAGGGAAGGAGAATACCTGTTTTTTTCTATGGAAATGATCGTTTGTCTGGACACGTGAAGCTTTTCTGCGAGTTTGTCCTGTGACCATCCATGCTTCTTTCTAAATTCAGCCAGTCGGTTTTCCACACTTCCACCTCCAATTGTTTCCATTTTATTGTAAAGGTAACTTAACGTCAAGGGTGCTTTACATATGATGCAAAAAAATCCCGGATGATTCCGGGGGTGACAACAGAATTAATTCAAAATGCCTTTCATGGCTTTTTTATATGCGGTGATTTTTTTCGTCAGCATTTCATCTGTCGCCTGCAGTGTTTCAATCTGGTTTTTAATATACTGTTGATGCTCTTCCAACAGCTTCAGCCTGTCACCGGCCGTATGCTCTCCTTCCTGGAACAGCTCGGTATAGGCTTTAATCTGCGTCACAGGCATCTGGGTTTCGCGCATTTTCTTCACGAACTGAAGCCAGAGAATATGCTGCTCATCGAACTCCCTGATCCCTGCTTCATTCCGTTGTGGTGCGATAATTCCCTCTTTTTCATAATAACGGAGGGTATGCGCACTCATGCCGAGTTTTTCGGCCGTTTCACTGATGGTATACATCGGCTTCCTCCATTTTTACAGTTATGATTTGACTTAGAGTTCACTCTAAGGTCTACAATAACAGTGTACCAAAACTATTGGAGGGATCAATGATGAAATATACGGTTATCACAGGAGCAAGCTCAGGGATTGGCTATGAATCGGCCCTCGTTTTTGCCGGCCGCGGAAAAAACCTCGTAATTGCCGCCCGCAGAACGGAGCAGCTGGAACAGTTGAAAAAGGAAGTCCATAATATCAACGCTGATTTGGACGTAATCATCCGTGAAGTTGACTTGTCCGTTTCCGAAAACGTCTATGATTTATATGAAAGCTTGAAAGACCTTGACATTGAGACCTTCATTAACAACGCCGGCTTTGGAAATTTTGCGGCGGTTGGAGAACAGAAGCTTCCTAAAATTGAATCCATGCTGCGTTTGAACAACGAAGCCCTTACGATTCTTTCATCCTTGTATGCTCGGGATTATGCAGAAGTCGAAGGAACGCAGCTGATCAACGTTTCGTCCGGCGGAGGCTATACGATTGTAGCGGATGCTGTGACCTATTGTGCAACAAAATTCTTCGTAAGTGCCTTCACAGAAGGATTGGCGCAGGAGCTTGAGGACAAAGGAGCGAAAATGCAGGCCAAAGTCCTTGCACCGGCTGCGACAGAAACCGAATTCGCCGACCGCTCCATGGACACCGAAAACTTCGATTATGAAGGAAATATTCCGCAGTTCCACACGGCAAAAGAAATGGCCCACTTCATGCTCGATCTGTACGACAGCGACAAAGTCGTCGGTATCGTTGATGGTGAAACCTATGAGTTTGAATTGAAAGATCCAATCTATCCATACGCGCGAAGAACCCGCAAATAAAGATCAGCCCCCTGTTCTAAAAACAGGGGGCTCAGCTTGTAGAGAAGCCCCTGTTTCTTTACGAGCTTTTTTCTTTCTTACCGCCAGGAGCGAAAGCCCCTTCCCTTTCCGCGGACGAGCGCCCGAGCTTCCTCGCAAAACCCACACTCGGCGATCTCGGACCACTCGTTCTTCCGCAGGAGTGGAAGGGGCACCGCTCCTTGGGAGTTCTTTAACATCGAAAAAGACTCTCCTTCACTTAGCTCACCCTTGCTGGATGGAGAACAATCTTTTTCATATTCCGGCCGTCAGTCGTCATCAGCGCCTGTTCTTTCTCTTTTTCTTTTCACGCAAGCGGCCATAGTGCAGCCCATGCCTTTCTTTTGAATCTACGAATCTGCATAGGGCACAATCTCTCTCCTCTATATTCTATGTCGGCACGAGGAGCGTTCGGTGGTGACGCCTGCGGGAACAGCGCAAGCCGAAGATCCACTTGGTCAATGGTTTGCTTGACCAAGTCAGCTGAGGCCGTGCCCGCGGCAAGCATCCACCGATAAGCGGAACGTGTCCCCTCAACACGACATGCGGAGAACTCTAACTGGATAACACGGATTTTTCTACAGCCTGAGCCCCCCTGTTCTAAAAGCAGGGGGCTTTTTCTTAAGAGGCTTTTCTTTTCAGGGTTTGATGGGTATACCACACCTTCAGCCGCTCAGCAAATTCGTCCGGGACATCGTTCATAATCGTCTCGCGAACAGGATTGGCCCGATTGATCAGCTTGACCGAAGCCAACCCTGATTTCTGCTGCACATAATTTCGGGAAACTTCCAACTCTATCACCTTGCTTCGCTTGGAAAGATACAGCGTTTTGGTGAATCCCCCTGCCTGGAATTGAATGAACGTATCATCCATTTGGAATCGGCTGTGAACGCACCCTTGGATCCGGGACAGGACAATGATGACGAAAAGAGCTGAGGAAAACGCCCACCAAGGCAGATCGATAAAGAACGAGCCAGGTTTGAAGAAATACAATCCCCCGGTTACCGCCACCCATATCCAGCTGGGACGTAACAGGCGTAGATAAAAGGCCCGGCGTGGCAGCCTATCCATATTCCCAAGCACCCGGTAATCGGGAAGCACCTCATGAACAAGGCTGTAGGCTCGTTTCACTGGAAGAAACGGATAAACGGATGTTACTTCCTCCTCCCCTTCATTTTCACCGGCAATAACCAGTTTTAATGATGCAAAACCGAGAAGCCGCTTCATGAGGGACTGTTCAATTAAGACAGCCTGCACATGGTCTTTCCTCACAGAAAGATAATCCTGCTCCCAGGCCCCCTTCGTGATGAAAATCCGTTCAGACGTCGACGCCAGCTCATATTTTCCGTATTTCTTATATGTACGAACAAAGCCAAGCCCAACACCTATCACAGTTAAGACGGCAAGGGCTCCGACGATCATTCCGATCGATGACAAAAGGCTCTCGAACAACCCATCCACCTGTTTTTCAAAATGAAGATCCTCTGCATCAGAGAGCCGGGACCCCGCAAGCGGAATAACCGCAAGAAAGCTGAGCGATGCAAGAGACGCCTTGATAAGATCCTTTTTCGTCGGCTTGAAATGAATTGTTTTCTCATCACCTATAACCCTTGGTTCCTTTTGATCAACGGGGGTTGCCGCGGCTGCCTGTTCTACTTCTTCCTGCTCATGATTATCCTCCTGAGCATTCTCTTGGTCTTGCTTTTCCAGAAACGTTTCCCTTTCAACATCAGGCTTCTCCTGTTGGACGCGCTGTTCCATGGACGAAGCTTCCGATGGTCTTAAAACATCAAATCTAACAGTACCGTCACGGCCCTCCGCGCTCGTCTCCAATGTCAACGAAGTCATTCCAAGCAGACGATGCACCCATGTCGTTTTTCTTTTCACCTGCTGAATTTTTGAATAGGGAATCGTTTTTGTTGATGTTGTAAAAAGTTTCGAGGTCACAACAATAGCGGAAGGCAGAATCTCATATGTTTTTGTATACCATTTGACCGGAATATATAGTGCCGAACAGATAACGGCTGCAGGAAGGATGTACCGGCCATAGGTGAACAACCATGCGCTTGAATCCGCTTTTAATACAAAAGCCAGAAAGAATAAAGGAACAGTCTTCTTGATCAGGTGGATGTAATCATGAAGCATGGCCATCGGGTGATACCTGTTTCTGTCGTCTTTGATCATTCGTCTTCCTCCTCGACGTTGGAGTATAGAGCGATCTGCTGCCGCAGTTTCTGCGCCTCTGCTTTCGGAAGAGCAGGAATCACGTGCATTCGGCCAATGGTACTGACTTCCACAGACGAGAGCTTGTATTTTTTCAACAGAGGACCTTCATTTGTGGAAACAGACTGGACCTTCGTCATCGGAATGACTTTGTATTCTTCTTTTAAAGCCCCTGATTTAACATACAGGAAATCTTCATTGATTCCGTAACGCCAGTGCTTTTGTAATAATTTCACTTTAAACACAGCCCAGATCATTCCCATAACCGTTAAACCAACAAGGCCGTACAAAATCCAGCCGGCCCAGACCGGCCAGGAAAACATCCGGTCCAGAATAAACAAAACGATCAGTACAGCTGTTCCGATGATATTCTCAATGACTTCCTTCCATATCCACACTTTTATACTGTCTTTGGATAACTGCCGTAATGGGGGTTCCATGATCACTTCCATAAGGTATGCACTCCTCCAATTTTCCCTTTATCTTCCTATACGTTGAAGGGTCCTTTTCGTTTCACTCTTCTTTAAAATCCTGTCTCTACATTGAATAATTTGATATAATTTAGTCGATTTACGTAAGCGGTTTACTCTATTACGCGGATAAAGGAGTTTGGCTATGTATACAGATATAATACGACTATCCCCGATCTTTAAGGAAAAAGTGTGGGGCGGCAGTTCTCTACATACGAATTTTGATTACGATATTCCAAGTGATCACACAGGCGAATGCTGGGGAATCGCTTCCCATCCCAGCGGATCCTCCACGATTACGAACGGACCGTTGACAGGCTGGACACTGATGGACGCCTGGAAGGAACATAAGAAAGAATTGTTCAATGAGGACAACGATGAGAAGGCCTTCCCTCTTTTGATTAAGATTCTGGATGCCAATGATGATCTATCTGTCCAAGTGCACCCCAATGACGCCCAGGCGCACGAGTTGGAAGATAATGAGGCCTATGGGAAAACAGAATGCTGGTATATTGTGGATTGTAAAGACGGTTCTGAAATCGTTCTCGGACACCATGCAAAAACGCGTGCGGATTTGGAAGACTATATTGAAAAAGGGGACTGGGATGGACTTCTGCGAAGAGTACCTGTCAAACCAGGCGATTTCTTTTTCGTTCCCGCCGGCACGATTCACGCCATTGGTGAAGGGATCGTCATTCTGGAAACCCAGCAGAACTCCGACACCACGTACCGCGTCTACGATTATGACCGCCGGGATGACCAGAATCAGACGCGTGAACTGCATTTAAATAAAGCAGTCGAGGTCACCACCATTCCAGATGAAAAGCAGGAGAACGCATTTTCTTATCAAAATGTGCATGACCTCTCGATTACGACCTTGACGGAAAATGACTTTTTCTCTGTGTTCCATCTTGATCTTGATGGCATCTATGAAGGAAGCAGACCGGCGGATTATCTTCTTGCCACGATCATTGAAGGAGAAGTCACGTTCACAGGAAAAGACACCCATCTTCTGAAAAAGGGCGATCATTTTATTCTTCCTTACGAACTGGAAAACTTCAAATTGGAAGGAACGGCGAAAGCCATCGTTTCTTATCCCAAATAAAAATCAGAGGGCCTGTGGCCCTCTGATTTTTATTTGACTTCTTTTAATAACTGATAGGCTTCATCGGTTGATGTGACCTGTAAAAGTTGTTCCCTGTATTGATCATCCATTAATTTTCTGGACAGCATCTGTAGAATTTTCAGATGCTGGGTTCCTTCACTTTCCTTCGGTACAACAATCATGAAAATCAGCTTGGCTTCTGTGCCATCAAGGCTGTTCCAGTCGACACCATCCCTTTTCACTCCGAAGGCGACGCGTGGTTCTTTCACAGCGGTCGATTTGGCATGCGGAATGGCAATGTTCATTCCGATGCCTGTGGATCCTTCCGCTTCGCGTTCTAAAATCGCCTCTTTAACATCGGCGCGGGACGTCAAGACATTCTCTGCTGCAAGAAGATCAATCAACTCATCAATGGTCTGTTCCTTTGATTCTGCCTTTACGTTCACTTGAATCAAGTTCTTATTCGTGAGCGAATGAAGGTCTACGTTTTCCTCTTCCGGCTGCGGTTGTCCTTTCACGGCCGGTTTTTCCTCTTTCACCGTTTCTTCTGCCGCTGGCTGCGTCGGAACTCCCGCCAACGCAGGTTCTACAGCTGCTTCTTTTTTCAAAAGGTTCACGGTAATCGCTGTTACAAAACTACCTACGATAATGGCCACGAAGAACATGAGGACATTATCCACAGCACCAAGCACACCGACAATCGGTCCGCCATGGGCAACACGGTCACCTACTCCGCTCATCATGGCGATAACAGCTCCGACCATGGCACCGATCATGTTACTCGGGATGACACGGAAGGGATCCTGCGCAGCAAATGGGATGGCTCCTTCTGTAATTCCAAAAAGCCCCATCGTAAAGGATGCCTTTCCTGTTTCCACTTCCGTTGCTGCAAACTTCCTTCGATTCAAGAAGGTAGCGATTCCCATACCGATCGGTGGTACGGCGATAGCGACGGCAATCGGCCCCATAATTTCATAGTTTCCTTCTGCAATCATGGCTGATCCGAAGAGGAAGGCTACCTTATTGACAGGTCCTCCCATGTCAAAAGCAATCATGCCGCCTAAAATTAAGGCCAGAAGAATGGAGCTTGTTCCCTGCATATCCTGCAGCCACGTTGTCAACGACTCAAAAATCTGGGCGACCGGTGCACCTACGATCGTTACGAAGATCAATCCGACGGCTAGGGAAGCAAGCACCGGAATGACAATGATCGGCATAATCGGCTGGACGACACTCGGTACTTTGATTTTCTTAATCCAAAGAGCAATGTAACCTGCAAGAAAACCAGCAATGATTCCTCCAAGGAAACCAGCTCCGGCTTCACTGCCGTAAAAGCTTCCGTTCATGGCGATGTACCCGCCAACCATACCCGGCGCAAGACCCGGACGGTCTGCAATACTCATGGCGATAAAACCAGCCAGGATCGGTACCATGAAGCTGAACGATGCAGCACCAATGTTTTCAATCGTCTTCCAGAAGGAATCTTCCGGGATTTGAATGCCTTCTGGTGTAGATGTACCGCCAAGGGTGAGCGATATGGCAATCAACAGTCCTCCGATGACGATAAACGGAATCATGTAGGAAACGCCGTTCATCAAGTGGCGGTAAAAAGCATTCTGCCCTTTCCCACCGGCCGCGTTTCCAGCATCTTCATTGGAGCGCTGACCACTTTCTTCATGGACGGATGCCTGACCGTCGACAACCCGCCGAATCAATGTTTCAGGAGCGTTAATCCCCTGCTGGACGCCGACGGCTACAAGTGGCTTGCCGACAAACCGCTCTTTATTGACTGTTTTATCAGCCGCAATAATCACCCCGTCAGCTGCATCGATGTCTGCCTGCGTAAATTCATTTTCCACCCCGATGGACCCCTGGGTTTCAATCTTTATATCGATGCCCATCGCATCGGCCGCCTTCTGCAGGTTTTCTGCAGCCATGTACGTATGGGCGATGCCGTTGGGACATGATGTAATCGCTAGAATTTTCATAAGCTTCCTCCTCTTGTTATCGCTTACTTATACTGTAGCAGACAATAACAGAGGAAAAATTTTTAAATCTTCCACAGGCTGTGGTACTTATGGATTATTGTGAAGCGCATTCATAATTGCAGCGGCATCTTTCTGTTCAGCCAGCTGCTTTACAAAAGAAGGGTTCGACGTCAACGTATGGATTTCCCTGAACAACTGCCGGGCTTCCTGTGTGTTTTCATATTTCATCGCAAGAAGCAGAACGACATGCACAGACTCACCATCCCATTCCACAGGTTCAGGAAAGGCGGCCACTGCAATGGCGGAGCTGTTCACGTCTTCCACCTGTCCATGAGGGATGGCGATTCCGCCGCCAATGGCTGTAGAAGACAAGTATTCCCTGTGCAGACAGGATTGAGGGTAACCATCTTTCACATACCCCTTTTTCACAAGCAGGCGGGAGAGATTCTCAATCACTTCATATTTCGACAACCCGGACTGGCCCGTTTGAATGAGAAAAGGAGACATACTCTGAAGCAGAAGGGATTCTTTCCCCCTCTTTCTATCAGAGGTTCTCCCCTGCTCCAGCTGCTTGATAAGACTCTTTACAAGTGATTGGTCCTCCGCTTCAAATAACGGTGAAACGACGACAGCAGGAATGCCCAGTTCTTCGACCGGCACTGTAGAGATAATTCCGTCTACACGATGCTCCTTTGTGAACGAACGCAGCCGGTGCGCCGCAATACTACCGTGAATATGGATATCCGGAAACAGCTTTTCCATCCGGGCTGCCAGCAGCTGTGAAAGTCCCATCCCCATATGACAGACGATCACCACTTCCACTTTTTCCTTTTTCACGGTCGCCTTTCTTTCCAAGGCCGCCTGGAAATGCAGTACCAAATAGGCGGCCTCCTCTTCCGGAATCGGGTAGAGCAGTTCTTCCTTGTGCTGGTCTAAAATCCAGACAAGCGTGTCAAAAAGGTATGGATACTTTTTTTTGATGGTCATCAGCAGGGGATTGGAGATGGACAACCCGTAGGAAAGGCGGGCCAGCGTCGTTTTCAGATGCACATATAAATGATCACGCAGGACTTCGTCTTCTTCAAAACGGTACCCGGTCTGGGCCGATGCTTCTGTCACCAGCCAATCGATAATGTTGGAAATTTCTTCGGGAAGCTTCGGTGTAAGACCTTCCCTGGAAGCCCCATGAGTTTTGGCACTTCTCAGATGCATGGTCAAATAGAGGACTTCCTCCCTTGGGAACGTCATCGCAAAAACACGCTCCAGACGGTTACACATTTCTTCCGCCCACGGAAATTCTTCGTGGGTCCGGATGGATAGAACATCCTCTTCCGGCAGCGAAATGATCTGACCAAGCTGAACCCTCTTAATCATAAAAGCGGTATGGAGAAGCAGGGATTCGAGGGCTGCGTCTGTAAAGTCGACCTGGTGTTTTTCCTGAAGGGCTGCCAATTCGTGCTGAATCGTCCGGATGAAGAAGGAATCAAAAAGAACCTTTGTTACATCTTCAGCGGGGCCTTCCAGTGCAGAAAGTCCTGTCACGGCCTGACGGATCTGTTTTTCCTCTCCGGATATATAGACGCCGATTTTCTGCTTGCGGACCATTTCCAGATGAAAAGGGTGCAGCCATGTTTCGATTTCATCCAGAATATTTCTGACAGCGGTATGGGAAAGGTAGTAGTCTTTCCGCAGCTTCTGGATGGTGACCGGGCGTGGAGCGGACAACAGGTCAAAGGCGATTTTCGTCCGGAGAGAACGTTCGTGCGCTTCATTTTGAGGAAAGGAATGATGGAGATGGTCGATCAACAGGGCGTTGTCAGCTTCTTTAATCGCAAGCCGCACCCCGCGGCCGGCTTTTTTCTCAATAACACCCGTCCGGCCCTGCTCGTCCAAATAATCCTGAACTGCCGGCAGATGATTTCGAATGGCTTTATCTGAGTATCCGAGAGACTCCGCAATCTTACCCGTCGGGATGAACGTGTTCGGAATCCCGGTAATATAGTGGAGGATCTGCTGTTGAATTTCCTTCATAGGTATGTTCTCCTTTGCCTCTTTTTTCAAATGGGTTGAAAGGGATAGACTACCTTTTATTCTACATCGTTCGTGACATTTTGACTACTTTCGACATTAATGACAAAACCCTCTCCATTTAGGAGAGGGCGGTCTCAGCATTTGCTTATCATTCAGTGGATTTATCTGTTTATCGTGGGAGTGAAGGGTCACGTGCCGCTTATCGGTGGATGCTTGCCGCGGGCACGGCCTCAGCTAACTTGGGCAAAAAAACCACCTCCCCAAGTGGATCTTCGGCTCGTGCCGTTCCCGCAGGCGTCACCACCGAACGCTCTCGTGACTTCACCTAATAAGGAAAGAAAAGAGAGGCTATCCTGTCTAAAAAAGATTGTCCTCATAGTATATAAATCAAACATAACAGGTCGATTCTCATAGATCATGCGTTACGGAAGGAGGTAAGCCTTTAACAGCCGATGTTCAAGAAAAATTCTGCTTTTACGCGATGACGAACAGGAACCCCTTTTTATAAATCACAGCAAAAAAGGCTGTCGATTGTGTGTTCTCGACACCCTTTCTTCTACATCAGGAGAAAATTTAATTACTCGTTCAAAAAGCTCTCTTCCTCGACCCACATTTTTTGTTTCCACGCCATCTCCCAGAACATATACTCCAGCTTACTCGTATGAATAAAGATCTCTTCGAGGTGAGATTTTTCCCTTTCCGGAAGTCCGTCAGCCAGCTCGTTGATTAATTTTTTCAGGGAGGAAGCAAGCTCAGAAAATTCGTCGGACGCATACATCTCAATCCAATCGCCGTAAAACTCGTGCTTTTCCCCTTGATTCTGTTCGGCAAGGTGAAGGCCGATCACGTTGTAGCTCCATGTGCAGGCCAGTACACAGGCCGCCACCTCAGCCTCTGATCCTTGATTTGCCTTGTTCAGCATATAGCTCGTATAAGCGAGGAGGGTGGCAGAAGGTTTTGTCTCCTCCAGTTCCTCCCGGCTGATGCCGATCCGCGCCGCATAGTTCCGATGCAGTTCCATTTCCTCACTTAAAGTGGAATGAAGCAGTTCAGAGAACATCGTCATTGTATCCAGGCTTTTCGCCTTAACGGAACCAAGAGCAAACACCCGGCAGTAATCAACCAAGTACAAATAATCCTGGCGCATGAAAAATTGGAATTTCTCAAGTTCGAGCGTGCCGTCCCCAATCCCTTTGACGAATGGGTGATCGAGGTAGGCTTCCCAAATCGGACGGGCACTTTCGTATAAACGGTCTGTAAACATTACGCTTCCTCCTTGTCATCTGTCTGTTGAAACCAATCGTGCAAAAAAGCCATCATCGTTTTCGTATAATCCAACAGCTGTCTCCTGTCCAGCGACTCATTTACTGCATGCGCCTGATCGAGCGTGCCTGGGCCGTAGAGAATCGTCGGGATCCCAGCTTCTGAGAGCCACCCTCCATCTGTCACAGTCGGAGACATGGACGTTTCCGCCGGCGTACCATGGATGGTTTTATGGGCCTGTTGGAGCTGCTGTACCCCTGGATGAGCAGGATCAACAGAAAAGGCGGGGAAAATTTCTCCGCGGTCCTCAATCATGGACGTTCCTCCCCATTTGAATTGAGGGGCATGGTTTTTCAGCCATGGATCGGCCTGGGCGGCAGCACGGACATGTGCTTCAATTTCTTCGATCACATCTTCGTAATGCTCTTCTGGATAATAGTGCACGGTAATCCATAAAGCACAGCGGTCGGCGATAAAAGCCGCGTGCCTTCCACCTTCAATGACAGCAGGATTGATTGTCGTCGATCCAGGTGGAAAGCCCGGACTCGATTTCGTAACCGCCCAGTGCCGCTCCAATTCCTGCAGCGACTGGATGATTTTCATCATTTTTTCAATTGCCCCTGCTCCGTATCTTTTTCCACCGGCATGAATGATCGAACGGCGTTCCGCGTCGTGGAAGGTTTCCGGACTTTCAATCGTAATCCATCCGGTAATGACGCCTCCCTGCCCCTGAATGGCACAGTTACTCGTATCGGCTACGATGGCTAAATCTGCCTGATACCCTCTTTCTCCACAGGATTTTGTTCCTGCTTCTCCGACCTCTTCACCGACGACGGACTGCACATGAAGGTCGCCGGCCGGCTCGATTCCCGCTTCATGGAGCAATTTGAGTGCAAACAGAACAGCCGCCATTCCACCTTTCATATCCGCCGTGCCGCGACCGTACAAGCGGTCGTCCTTCAAGGTCAGTATAAAAGGATCATGCCCCCACGATTCCCCTTCATCCAGCGCAGCCACATCAATATGACCGTTTAAGATGAGACTTCTGCTATGTTCCCGGTCGGTTCCTTTTTTCGTTCCGACGACAATCGGATCACCGGGATACAGTTCCCATGTGTCTATTTCAAAATCCATCCGGCTTAAATACTCTTCTATGTACTGTTGTGCTTCCGCCGCATTTCGGGCTGGAGGGCTTAACGTCGGAAAGGCGACCAAATCCCCTAGAAGCTGGCGCATCTCCTCTTCCTTTTCCTCCACTCTCTGCAGCAATTCCTCTAACTGAATCATCGTACTCTCTCCTTCCATATAAAAAGCCCGCCCCTTCGAGAGAAGGAGCGGGCTTGATCATCATGTAAGAAAAGATCAATCATCGACCGCTTCACTTCCCTCCGCTGGTATGAGCCAGATCAGGTTGTAAGGGTCAAAGCTTCTGCTTTTCTCAGCCCGGTCATCAGGGCTCCCCTAGTGAAACATGCTATAAAACTGTTATTTTCATTACAACATAGGCGTCTGGAAAGGACAAGTCCTGTTCAATCGCGAAATGTAAACGGATGACGAATAGAACAGGAGGCATTGGATGAACATCAAAAAAGATGATTTAACAGGTGCGGAAGTACAAGCATTCATAAAGGAGCACCTTTTCAATATGACCCTGCACTCCCCGCCCGAAAGCATCCACGCATTGGATATAGAAAAATTAAAGCAGCCCGGCGTGACCTTTTGGACAGCCTGGGAAAAGGGAGAGCTGGCGGGAATGGGAGCGTTGAAAGAACTCCATCCGGCGCACGGAGAGATCAAGTCGATGAGAACAGCCTCTTCCCATTTAAGACGAGGCGTCGCCCATAGAATGCTCCAACACATCATAAATGAATCCAGTGATCGAGGGTATACACAGCTCTTTTTAGAAACCGGGTCTCAAAAGGCGTTCCATCCGGCTGTCCAGCTGTATAAGAAGTTCGGGTTTATTTTCTGCGATCCTTTCGCCGGCTACAAGGAAGACCCGAACAGCTTATTTATGACACTGAAACTAACGGATACTGTAATACATAGCCGCGGTGACCGCAACGGATAAGAGGACAGCCGCTGTCAGACTCCTCTTCAGGAAAGCAGCAGGAATTTTTTTAACGAGCGTGTAGGTGATTGGAAAAATGAAACTGATCGGTATGAGATACAAGCTTAAGAACATCGTAAAGACAGCCAATAACACAGCTAGAAGTGGTCCAATTAAAAGATACAGGCCCCACTCAATAAAAAAGCGTCCCAACGACAGCTGACTGCTTAAACGATCGGCTATCAAGGATAGGGGGAGGGCAAACACAGCATGCCCCAAATAGATATTGACTAAATTAAAATATAAGTTTCCTAACAGGTTGCTGTAATCCGATGTGAGATAAATAGAAACCAATAAAGCTGTTACAAAACTGCTGATTAAGGCAGCAAGAATATTCCGCATCGTCCAACTCACTTTCATGTTGTTTTATTTATGTAGGTAAAAGAAGCGCGGGTTCCGATTATGGGTGGGTCTGTTCTGTTCCCGCACCCTTCATCAAATGCTCCTCGTGACTTCACCACATGACCAGGTTGTAGTATAGGCGTTGGCGGCGCCTATGTATCAGGGTAAGGCGAATGAGAGGAGGAGAGTCCTTTTTTCTATAGGGATAGAGAAAATTATCCGCCCAGAGATATGGTCTCAAAGACGGCTTCTTTTCCGTTTTCATAAATCCTCAGGATCTCATAACTTTTATAACCGTCCACTCTGTAGAAGCGTTCGGATTTATGCGAACCACCAGCGCCGGCCTCTGTCTTGTATAACAGGTTCAGCGTATCTTTTTCTGCCCGGACCTCGAAGGATGTATAATATTCCGCCCCTTCGCCCTGTTTTATTCCGTTCAAATAGATATATACTATATTCTGATCTCCATCTTGGAACATATGATTTCCATGTCCGTTTGAAAATAGGACAACGCGTCCCCTGGAAGATCCTTTTTCCCAATTTCAGAGAAGGACCATTCCCTTTCACTTTGACACGCTGTCAGGAATAAAACAGATAAAAGCACCAATAGGATTCCCTTCAAAAGCAAGCCCCCTTTTACACTTTCTCTGCTATTCTATCATTCCTGGATGGACGCTGAAAAATCCATTTCACATGGAAGGTAAGCGTTGATCAAATCGATCAGCTTATATAACATAGTTGACTTATCGGAATTATTGTATTTTAATAGCACTAATAGATTTTTATCGAACGACCAGTGAATGAAGATGGAGGGAAACATGATGAAGGAAGCCTATCCGGTTATTGATGGTGCGGAATCGTTGTTTTTTGAAGGAAATGATACAGGGGTACTGCTCTGTCATGGCTTTTTAGGAACGCCCCAGAGTCTGAGAGAGATGGCAGAAGGGCTGGCGGATCAAGGTTATACCGTATCGGTGCCACGACTTCCAGGTCACGGAACGCACTATAAAGACCTGGCTTCCTGCTCGTTTTCCGATTGGTATATGCAAATCGAAACCGCTTATCTTCAACTGTATTCAAGGTGCAGGGAGGTGTTCGTCATCGGTCAGTCGATGGGAGGCACGCTGACCCTGGACCTCGCTGCTCAATATCCCGGCATTTCCGGCATTGCGTTAATCAACCCAGCTATGTATATTCCGGCGCTCTCCCATCTGGAACAAGCTTCCGAGCCCTTTTATATAGAGGAAGGAAAGCCTGACATCAAAGATCCTGGTGCTGTGGAAATCACCTATACCCAGACACCGTTGACCGCTTACCAGGAACTGTTGAAGTATATGAAGGTCGTCAGAAGAAAATTAACCGGCATTCGATGTCCGATCACCTGTTTTGTGTCCAGCGTTGACAACGTCGTTCCACCAGAGAATACCGATTACATCCTTAGAAAAGTCTATTCAAACAGCGTATCGAAATACGTCTTGGAGAATTCCTACCATGTCGCCTCGATGGACTACGATAAGGAGCAAATCATCGATGAGCTGCTTTCCTATCTAGAGACGCGCACCTCCATCAAGCATCGGAAAAAAGTCAGCCCATAAAAGGCTGGCCTTTTCAGGTTGTAGAGACATCCTTCCTGTGTTTATGATTTCCAGGGATTATTAGATGAATAGGTTCAAAAACAGTTATGGATAAAGGACACGGGAAGCGTTCGGTGGTGACGCCTGCGGAAACAGCGCGATCCGAAGATCTACTTGGGCAGGTGGCTTTCCTGCCCACGTTAGCTGAAGCCGTGCCCGCGGCAAGCATCCACCGATAAGCGTAATGTGACCGTTACCCTCATAAAAAACACACTTGATGACCAATACATGTTCAAGAAACTGAAAAGGCCAGCCTGTAAACGGCTGGCCTTTTCTTATTTACTCCAGAGTATTTTCAATATCGTACTCCTCCATTTTCTCCTGCATCCAAAGGTTGTACTCTTCACTGACTTTGGATTGGTATAACGTCTCACCAATTTCCTTTTCCACTTCATCATAAACCGCATCCTGCGCTTCGGTATGATCGGTCACTTCAATGATATGATAGCCGTACTCCGTCTCAACGATATCACTGACTTCCCCAACTTCCATCGAAAAAGCGGCTTCCTCAAAGGCTTCGACCATTTCACCTTCACTGAACGCTCCAAGATCGCCTCCTGATGCCACCGTCGTATCATCAATGGAATATTCAGCCACAAGATCTTCAAACGCCTCATCATCCTCCAGTTTCGTCAGCACTTCCTCTGCTTCCTCTTCCGTCTCGGTCAGAATATGGCGTGCGCTTACCTGCTCCGGTACATTATAGCTTTCTTTGTTTTCTTCAAAGTAGGTTTCCTTTTCTTCATCAGTGATGGAAATTCTCTCAGCAAGCAGCAGATCAACAGCTAAGTAATCTTCAATATCCTTCTCTACGTCAGCAATCGTCATCCCGCTTGCTTCAAGGGTGGACTGAAAGGCTTCCTCACCACCGTACTGATCATAGTACACATCCAGTTCTTCCTCCACAGCTTCCTGACTCACCGTAATGTCATTTTCTTCTGTTTCCAGTTCAACGATTTTGTTGGTAATCAGCGTATCCAGCGTTTCCTGACCGTACTGTTCCACCAGCGTATCATACAGCTCCTCCTTTTCAATGTCTTCTCCGTTCACGGAAGCTACACTTTCCTTCGGATCCATACTCAGGCTCAAAATAATCAGGAGGACAGCGGAAACCGCGACCACTCCTCCCAGCAGCATTTTTTTATTCATCTCTTCAAAACTCCTATTCTACTCATTGATTTGTTCCGTAAGGGTCACATTCACCGTCTGCGAATGTCCATTGCGGTAAAATTCCACAACGACGGTGTCGTCTGCGCTCGTTTCTGTATATAAATATTTTCTCAGGTCCGTGCTGTCTGAGATTGCCACTCCATCAATAGAAGTCAGCACATCTTCAACCTGCAGGCCTGCTTTAGCAGCCGCCGACGTTTCATCGACAGAGGCGACAATGACGCCTTCTTCGGTTCCCTCAGGCAGTGACGTCCGGTACTGGGCAGGCGCCTCATTGACGCCGACGACACCCACGCCGAGGTAGGAGCGGTCCACCTGACCATCTTCACTCATGTCCGTAATCAGCGTTTCCACATCATTACTCGGAATCGCAAAACCAAGCCCTTCCGCATCGGCATCCGCCATTTTCAAGCTGTTGATTCCGATCAGCTCACCCGAGGCATTGATTAACGCACCCCCGCTGTTCCCCGGACTGATGGCGGCGTCGGTCTGAATGACATCAAGATCCCACTCTCCAGCAGACGTCGTTACAGAAATCGTCCGGTCGACCGCACTGACAATTCCCTGAGTGACCGTCCGGGATAAGTCCAGTCCGAGCGGGTTCCCGATTGCAAGGACGCCCTCGCCTGCACGGACGGAATCGGAGTCGCCGAAGGCCAGCGGTTCAATACTATAGCTTCCTTCTATTTTCAAAACGGCGATATCCGTAAGCGCATCGGCGCCAATGACTTCTGCGGAGGTGGTTTCCCCATCAAAAAGTGAGATGTCCACTTCCGAGGCCCCTTCAATCACATGGTTGTTCGTCACAATATAAGCGGCATCATCCTCCACCTTATAAATGACGCCCGAGCCTGTACCCGCCTCCGTTACTTCCTCTGCCGAAGCAAACGGCGTCTGCTGGTTAGTCAAGTTTACGACACCGACAATCGCTTCCGAAGCTCGCTCTGCAACATCCGCTGTAGACAAGGCAGACGTTGTGGATAAGGTTTCTGTCTCACCTTCCACCGACTCTTGAGACGCACTGACCGTTTCAGATGTATTCGGCAGTTCTTCCAATTGAGAAACGGTTCCTAATGTAAGTGCGGCCCCTAAAATCCCTGATGATAAAGCGATGCCGGTTATTTTTAAAAGTGATGTCTTCTGTTCACTCATTCCGCTCCCTCATTTCCTTTGATCTGATTACACTATAAGTCTTGAATGTGTCAGGGAGATGTCAGAGCGTAAATCAGTGGACATAAAAAACAGCCCTCACCTTTGGGAGAGGGCTGGGTTTCATTTCTGATACGAAAAGCATCATCCGTTGATAAAACTCACACATTCAGGGAGGAAAAGGATGAAGCAAAACATAACACCCCGTTAGAATGATCGTCCAATTTGGTACTTCTAAATTCATGATTACCTTCCCTTTATGTGGCAATCTAGAGCGGATCTACACAGATCTGAACACTGTCTTCTTCCTTCCACACCTTTGACACTGATATACAGCTCTGGACTTTATTTCATCATCCCAGCCGATTTTCTCATACTTGTGCAAGCCTACCCTGCAGAAAAGGCTCGTTTCTTCTTTAGCTGCAATTGCATAAAAAGCCAGGAAACCCAACCCTGTAATAGAAAAGAGCCAGGGTGTATAAAAAAGATCCATACCTGATTGAAACCTAAGGATAAACAGCACGACTCCGATAAAAAGAATGATGGAACCTAATGTATTTAATGATCGTTTCATTTCCTCATTCCTAACTTCAACAGTGGTTTTCATAAAGGGCTGATTAATGTAATCATGTGTAAAGCTATAAAGTGATTGTCTTTGTCGCAACTCTCTTTTTAAATGCTTGATCATGCTCGACAAAAAGCATTGTAGGTTGAAACCTTTCAATAAGATCCTCAATCTGCATACGGGAATACATATCAATAAAATTTAAGGGCTCGTCCCAGATGTATACATGAGCTCTTTCACACAAACTTCTGGCTACGAGCAGTTTCTTCTTTTGACCTTCTGAAAAAGTGGATAGATCTTTTTCAAATTGCACCCGTTCAAAATCCATCTTACGTAAAATGGCCTTAAATAATGGCTCGTTGATATTATTTTCTTCTATAAAACCGGATAAACTCCCCTTTAAATCAGAAGCATCCTGCTTCACATAGGAGATGATCAGTCCTGAATTTGATATGATCGTTCCCGTGTGCTGGACGGACTCTCCTAAGATCAGCTTTAAAATACTGCTTTTCCCTGTACCATTTTTACCATCGAACACGACTCGATCTCCCTGATTAACAGTAAAACTAACAGGTTGATTGACTTTGGCATCGTTATACATAACGGTTAGCTCTTCAACATGCAGAAGTTCCTTCGACTTAAATTTCAACGGCTCTAATTTTAATGACTCGCTGGTTTCCACATTTTTAAGGAGTGTTTCCTTCTCTTCCAAAGCTTTCTGATGCCTTGCTTCTATGTTTTTTGAACGCTTCATCATTTTTGCTGCCTTATGGCCGACATATCCTTTGTCGATTTTAGAACCAGAGTTGGTCGTGCCATTTTTAGAAGCTTCCTTTTTATGAGACCAGCCAGCTGAGCGCTTTGATGATTTTTTCAGCCTGCTTATATCCTTCTTAAGCCGTTCATTGACAGCGTCCTCCAGTTCCTGCTGACGGTCAAAGTTCAGCTTCCATGAAGAGTAATTTCCGGTCTGAACCTCGATATCCGCTTTGTTGATCGATAAGATATGATCCACACATCCATCGACAAAGTTTCTATCATGGGAAATTAATATAAAACCCTTTTTCTTATTTAAATATTGAGCAACGATTTTTCTTCCCTCTATATCCAAGTGGTTGGTCGGCTCGTCAATTAATAAAAACCGGTCTTCATTTAGGAAAAGAGCTGCAAGCAGCACCTTTGTCTGCTCACCATTTGATAACGTATCAAACGGCCGGTACATAACCTCTGCATCAACATTCAACAGCGAGATTTCCCGGAAAAACTCCCAGTCTTCTGCTTGTGGGCATATGCCTTCCAGCACTTCATGAGTGACTTTCCTTTTATCAGCAACGGAAGTAGGAAAATAGTTGAATTCCACAGAAGAAATGATTTGACCGCTATACTCGTAATTTCCTAACAGGAGGTTCATGAATGTTGTTTTCCCTCTTCCGTTCCGACCAATAAACCCCAGTTTCCAATCAGTATCTATTTGAAAGCTTACATTTTCAAAAATATTGTCAAAGCTGCTTGGATATGAAAAAGTCAGGTTCTGAACTTGAATCATCGACATCTTTTTTCTCCTTTACATATTCAAACACGCATCTACTTCCGTACAGACTAGGAAAATAGATGATGAAAAATAACCAACTATGAGAGGAATAAAAAATCCTCCCAATAATAATTGGAAGGATTAGTCAACGTACATCATGATAAACCAACAAATATGCCAATAGAAAACAGCACATGGAGGTCACGACTGAGTTTTATAAATGAATAGACTAATCCTATATTTTAGTGGTATTCGAAATCATACACTTTAATAAAATATAGATTAGTTAATCATTTGGCATCATCAGTCCTTTCTGTTTTTTCCATCGTACCACTTCTTTTTTTCAAATACAATCAATCATATAAACGTTTCTTATTTAGTATCAAAAGAACCCTACCGAACTTTCATGTGTCGGCGGTTCCACAAATACAAGACCGAGCTCATAATGCTCTCCTTCATACATCGCCCGCTGCACATAACGGTTTTCGCCCCACTCATCGCGCACTTCAATTTTTGTAAAAGCACCAGTATTTTGGAGCGCTTCATAAAACTGATTCTCGGTACGGACCGGGATGCTGTTCACCCGTTCAATAAGCTCACCAGGGAAAAGGCCCATCTGGTCAGCCGGGCTCTCCGGAATCACGCCCAGGATACGGACACCTTTTGGCGTCGATGTGAAAAACGGGGTTTTATTCTCTCTTGACCGGTGGCGGAGATAAATCCATTCCCGCCCAATCAAGGCGAGCGCAAATACGGCAATCGTAAGAATTTCTAAGAAAAAGCTCCCTACAGCCAGCATAGTAAGGAAGAAAGCCAACAAGAACGTATGACGACCGATCGCTTTGGACGCCATTTCCGGGGACTGGCCGCGTACGAGCCACTCTGCCCCGAGAACGAAAGGAATAAGAATGACGCCGTACGTGTCACCACCGACAGGAATGACCGGCCACCACGAGGCGAACGGCTCAATCACGCCTCCCGGAATAAGAGAAAAGAACGGAACAACCGTCATTCGTTTCCCCCTATGCTGCCCGATCCACAGGCCCCTCCGTCCTTTCGTCCGCTCAGGGTACGTATGGGAAGGGGAGGTTTTCAGCAGCAGTAACCCCTCTCTGACCAGCAGGAGGCTCAACAGCAGCGCCACCATCGGAAGGGAGGTATCGAACAACGTCTCCATCCAAGGATGGAATTTCCAGCTTTCCGGCAGAAACGGCATCAGTAAAAGGACAAGCCCTGTAACCCCCAGCGTGTAGGCGGGAGAATACCACGACAGCCGTCCCGTGAGGCTCACAAGGAGCAAAATGGCTGCTGCGAGAAAAAGAAACGGGTAGGAGACGGTCAGTCCAGCTCCTACACCGATGATACTGATGACGAGTCCTGTGAGAAGCGACACACTCCACGTCCCTTTCCATTCAGAAAAACGGTCGAATACCCGTGTTCCGAACATGCGCCTCTCTTTTTTAATTCGATTTGCAGATACCATCACACTCATGATGAGAGCAATGTATAAAAAAGGCAGGAAAAACAGTCTGCCCGTTCCTTGAAGAATTTCCATAAACCAAGCGCCCAACACGATTCTCCTTTCCAACACTTCACCAACAGGTCTGATCGTACGAAAAAATCCGCAGTCTTCGACTACGGATATATTTCGTCATGGATCGGCAGAATCCTGCTTATTCAAACAAGACCTCCACCGCTTTGTCCATCTGTTTATCGTTGGCTTCGTCTCTCACTTGTTCAATGATCGCTTCTTCCAGCTTCCCGCCGGTTTTTTCATCCACTTCTCCAGTGGCTTCAAGGTCGGCGTCCTTCTGGAATGCTTTCACAGCTTTTTCGGTCTCTTTACTGAAGTAGCCATCCGTACGGCCGGGATCATGTCCAAGACCTTTCAGCATTTCCTGCACGTTTTTCACTTTTTCATTGTTGTCGTTATAAGCCAGTGCCTCTTCAATGTCAACTGGATTGGTATAGAAGTACTGCGGCTGCTTCACTTCAACCGTCGGCTCTATCCCTTTTTCATGAATCCAGTTGCCTTCAGGCGTGAGCCACTTGAACAGCGTCAGCTTGATCGTGCTGCCATCACCCATTGGGATAGCCTGTTGGACGGTTCCTTTTCCGAAACTTTTCGTTCCGACAAGATCATAACCGCCGGCTTCATTCATCGTGGCGGCCAGAATTTCAGAAGCTGAGGCACTGCCTTCATCCATTAAGACCGTGACGGGATACTCTTTTTTCTCGGTAATCTCTGAATAATACTCCGTTTTCTCACCGCTGCGGTCTTCCACCTGCACGATCGGCTTGTCCTTCGGAATGAATTCCTTCAAGATTTCCTGGACGTCGGTAAACAATCCGCCCGGGTTTCCGCGGACATCAATGACAAGTCCTTCCATGCCGTCACTTTCCAGTTTCTCAAGCGCATTATGGAATTCATCAGAGGTCTTCTCTGAGAAGGATGTAATTTCAATCACGCCTGCTTTTTTACCGTCGACCTTTTTCATATCAGAATAGACGGTCTCAAGCGGAATATCATCACGGGTGATGTCGATGTTGAGCGGTTCGCTGACGCCGGGACGTTCCACTTGGAGTGTCACTTCCGTCCCTTTTTCACCACGGATTTTCAGGACAGCTTCGTACAAGTCCAGGCCTTCGACACTTTCCCCATCAACAGTTAAAATTTGATCGTTCGGCTTCAAGCCGGCCTCTTCAGCCGGTGAGCCCTTGATGGGAGCAACGATGGTTACCTTATCGTTCACCATGCTCACTTCAGCTCCGATACCCTGGAAGCTGGATTCGATGGTCTGGTTGAACTGCTCCATCGTTTCCTGGTCCATATAGACGCTGTACGGATCTTCCAATGTATCCAGCATGCCTTGAATGGCACCCTCCACGAGCGTCTGCTTGTCCACATCCTCCAAGTAGTTCTCCTCAATGACAGAATACGCCTGTTCGACCTTCTTCAGGTCAACGTCGCCACCCATGTTTTCTATGACTTCTTTCTGCTGTTCCTCTGATAAACTACCAAAGTTCTCCGCTTCGGTATTGGCGTACTGCTCCGACTGCGATTGTTCCTTGGAGCCGCTCCCGAAATACTCTAGGCCAACATAAGAGCCGGCAGCCCCTAAAAGTACCGCAAGCGCTAGAAAAAGCACTACGTACCGCGGTTTTATATTCATCGCATTCACCCTTCTATATTGGATTTCCTTATTGCTTCTATACTAGCAAAAAAGCTCCTGCAACGTAAATGTCATACAGCCTGATATTAACGTATGCACGCCAATCTTTCTGCATGTCTATTTCATGGTGGGAAATCTATCGGTCTATCAAAATAGAAAAACAAAAGACTGCCCCGCTCGTGAGACAGTCTCTTTTCGTTACATTTCGTAGCCGTAGTCGCCCTGCGCCTGATCGCGGACAATCATGCCGTCTTCAATGGCAATAACACGCTTACGAATCGTGTTGACAATCTCTCTGCTGTGCGTTGCCATCAGGACGGTCGTACCGCCTGTATTGATTTCCTCAAGAATGTGCATGATCTCCCATGACGTATCCGGGTCAAGGTTACCGGTCGGCTCGTCAGCGATCAGAATTTTCGGATGGTTCACCATCGCCCGTGCGATGGAAACACGCTGCTGCTCCCCGCCTGAAAGCTCATCCGGAAGAAAACGGGCTTTATTTTTCAAATGCACCTGGTCAAGAACGTCCATAACACGGCGGCGGATGTTGGCCGTATCTTCTTCGATGACCTCGAGCGCAAACGCCACATTCTCATATACGGTCAAGGTTGGAAGCAGACGGAAGTCCTGATAAACGACACCAATCTGACGGCGCAGCATCGGAATACGGCGCTGCTTCATCGTGGACGTGTTGATATCGTTGATGAAAACCGTTCCGTTGGTCGGTTTTTCCTCACGGTAAATCAATTTGGTAAACGTCGACTTTCCTGCTCCGCTCGGCCCGACAACATAAACGAATTCACCTTGATCAATCTGCACATCAAGACCGTTCAGTGCGGTCACTCCGTTCCGATAGGTTTTATAAACCCCTTGCATCTGTATCATACATGTATCACCTTAATCTTTATTATTATTAGCCAGATCTTTTTACAAACACCATCATTATAACATTAAACACCCTTCATTTTAGCTATGAAATTATTACATTTCTTTATCAAAACAAAACGCCCGGCTGAATACACCGGGCGTTCCTCGGATTATTGCTTGGCTGCCAGCCACCCGGCAACAAGCTGGGCGTCTTCATCAGAAACGCCCTGGGCAGGCATCTGGCCTTTCCCGTTTTTAATGATATTTACGATTTCATCTGCGGAATATTTACCACCGACTTCAGTTAACGCCGGCCCCATCGCACCTTCAAGGTCCCCGCCATGGCAAGTCGCACAGTTATTTTGGTAAACTTCCTCTGCCGCTGCTGCATCGACCGTATCCTCCGAGCTGCTGTCGGATTGTTCTTCTGTCGTTTCTTCGTTCGTATCTTCATCGGATGATTCTTCTCCGCCTCCGCAGGCAGCGAGAATAAGTATAAGTCCCAGCATCATAGCCAGCCAAAGTTTTTTCACATGTCATCCCCCCTGGTATTTTATAGAAATATAGTGTAAGTATAACCGAGTCAGGTCGTTTTGAAACCCTCTCCGAGCACCTCCGTCGCATTCATCGCGACGACAAATGCCCCGGGATCGACGGTCTTGACCGTTTGTGTCAATTTGATGAATTCATTCTGCTGAACGACACACATCACGACGCGCCGCTCGCGTTCGGTATACCCACCTGCACCGCTCAAAACGGTTACGCCGCGGTCAATCTGGCGGAAGATTTCATCACGAACCTCGTCCACTTCTTCTGTAATAATCATCACATTTTTTGATGTATTCAAGCCGACCTGGACAAAATCGATAGTCCGGCTTGTAACGAAAAGACCGATCAAGGCATACAACCCTTCCTCCAAGGAAAATACGAACGCGGACGTGATCACGATCAGGCCGTCCAGCATCGCCACGCAGATGCCGAGCGGAAGATGCGTGAACTTATGGATGACCTGGGCGGCAAGATCGATGCCCCCCGTAGACGCCCGTCCACGGAATACGATGCCGAGACCGAGGCCGACACCCATCCCTCCAAAAATAGCCCCGAGAAGCGGATCAGGGGTTGCCGCATCCATAGAGCTCGTTAAAAGAACGAAAAACGGAAGAACGACCGTCCCCACTAACGATTTGACGCCGAAATTTTTCCCAAGGATCAGCCAGCCCATAATAAACAGGGGAATGTTCAGCACCCACTGGACGACCCCCGGCTCCCAACCGAAGACGCCTTTGGTGATCGTACTGATCCCCGCAACGCCTCCGGAAGCAACGTTATTGGGAAGTAAAAACAAGTTAAAAGCGATTGCTACAAAAAAGGACCCGAGAATGACGAGACCGTAATCCATCGTATGACGAAGGGCCGGCGGCACCGGCTCCCTGCGGTATTTTTTAGCCATCATCATGATGTTCAACTCTCCCTATGTATACGTACTTCTAAAACCGTATGGAGTATACCATTCCATTCAGAGGGTGTAAATAAGAGCGGAATAACGTATTAACACGGTAAAGGAGCGGCCTGACGCCCTTTTTAGTGTTCACCTGATGATACGATCTATGCAGGAGCATAAAAGAAGAGAGCCCTGTATTGGACTCTCTTCGTATGGCTTATCTTGATTCCTGCTTTTCCATAACTTCCGCAAGCAGTTTGAGCACATCATCGCGCATGTTGTCTCTTTCCATAGCAATGGCAAGCGTCGTTTTGATAAATCCAAGCTGATCACCGACATCATAGCGGTCCCCCTTGAACTCATAGCCGTACACCGGCTGATCGAGGTTGAGGCGTTCAATCGCATCGGTCAGCTGGATTTCCCCACCGGCTCCTGTCTCCTGTGTTTCCAAGAGGTCCATGATTTCCGGCGTAAACACGTAGCGGCCGATGATGGCCAGGTTGGACGGAGCGTCCTCTACTGCTGGTTTTTCGACAAAATGTTCGACTTCATAGCGGCGTCCCTGCTGATCTTTCGGAGCGATAATGCCGTAGCGGTCTGTCTCATCCTCCGGCACCTGCTTCACACCGATCACAGACGACTGTGTCTCTTCATACTGATCAATCAGCTGCTTCAGACACGGCTCATCGGAGCGGACGATATCATCCCCGAGGAGGACGGCAAAGGGCTCATTGCCGATAAATTTCCGGGCACACCAGACGGCATGGCCGAGGCCCTTCGGCTCTTTCTGGCGGATGTAGTGGATATCGACTTCAGCGGACTGCTGAACTTCTTCAAGCAGATCGATCTTTCCTTTTTTATAAAGGTTATCCTCCAGCTCAAAAGCATGGTCAAAATGGTCTTCAATCGCTCGTTTCCCTTTCCCGGTAACGATGATAATATCTTCAATCCCCGACTGGATCGCTTCTTCAACAATGTACTGTATGGTCGGCTTATCAACAATCGGAAGCATTTCCTTCGGCATCGCCTTTGTAGCCGGAAGGAACCTCGTTCCAAGCCCGGCGGCGGGAATGATCGCTTTTTTCACCTTCATGTCGTGACGCCTCCTCCAAATTATGTATGCCCTTTTATACTAGCAGAAACGGCCTGGATTGGACAGCTGTTCACCGAACAAAAAAGACCCTCACATCAGAGTGAGAGTCTTCTTGTTTAACCGTCCATCTGCGAGCGCAGGTAGGCATCGATAAATTTATCAAGGCCGCCGTCCATGACGCCCTGTGTGTTTCCGACTTCTTCATTCGTACGGTGGTCTTTGACCATGGAGTACGGGTGGAAAACATAGGAGCGGATCTGGCTTCCCCAGCCGATTTCCTTCTGCTCGCCGCGGATGTCGTCAAGCTCCTGCTGCTGACGCTCGATTTCAAGCTGATACAGCTTCGCTTTCAACATCTTCATCGCTTGGTCACGGTTCTTAATCTGAGAACGCTCCGACTGACACGTTACAACCGTGTTTGTCGGTGTGTGCGTAATACGAACCGCGGAGTCGGTGGTGTTGACGTGCTGACCACCGGCACCACTGGCCCGGTACGTATCGATTTTCAGATCTTCTGTGCGTACATCAATCTCAATTTCATCGTTGAACTCAGGCATCACTTCACACGATACGAATGACGTGTGACGACGGCCGGAAGAATCGAACGGAGAAATACGGACGAGACGGTGCACGCCTTTTTCCGCTTTCAGGTAGCCGTAGGCGTTGTGCCCTTTAATAAGCAGGGTTACACTCTTCACGCCCGCTTCATCTCCAGGTAGGTAATCCATCGTCTGCACAGAAAAACCTTTCTTCTCTGCCCAGCGTGTGTACATACGAAGCAGCATGCTCGCCCAGTCCTGGGACTCTGTACCACCGGCACCCGGGTGGAGTTCAAGAATCGCGTTGTTCTTGTCGTACGGCTCACTGAGTAAGATGTTCAGCTCAAACTGGTTCAAGTCGTTCGACAGCTTCTGCACTTCCTGCACGAGGTCCTCGAGAAGCTCTTCGTCCTCTTCTTCTTTGACAAGCTCATAGGAAACTTCCAGGTTCTCATGCGTTTCCTCGTGCTCTTCCAATGTGTGAACAAGACCTTTCAGGCCGTTCACTTCATCAATGACCTTCTGCGCGGTATTCTGGTCATCCCAGAAGCCCGGCTCTGTCATCTGTTCTTCTAGTTCAGCAATGCGGGTTTTTCTTTGATCGACGTCAAAGAGACCCCCTGAAGTCCGCTAATTTCTCAGCTGTATTATCTAATTCATGACGGATTTCTGCCATATCCATGTTGAATCACTCCTCTATTATTCTAAACACAAGGGAAGACACTCTCTGTAAAAAGAGAGTGTCCCACTGGTTATTTACCATGGCAATTTTTATACTTCTTGCCGCTTCCGCAAGGACAAGGATCATTGCGGCCGACGGTGTCTTTTCTTACGTAAGGATTTTTCTTTTTCGGTTCCTTACTTTCTTCCCCGCCGGAAACGGCTGTTGCACCTTTCGCCACTTCCTGGCGCTGCAGGTTGCTGCGGATCTGCGCCTTCATGACATAACGGGCCACTTCCTCATCGATGCTTGCCACCATCTGTTCAAACATACGGAAGCCTTCGAAGTTATATTCCCGAAGTGGATCGTTTTGTCCATACGCACGCAGATGAATACCCTGGCGAAGCTGGTCCATCTGATCGATGTGGTCCATCCATTTCTGGTCGACCGTGCGAAGCAGGATGACTTTTTCGAACTCACGCATCTGCTCCGGTGTCAGCTCTTCTTCCTTCTCGTCATAACGTTCCTTCACTTTAGCCAGGATAAGCTCCTTCATTTCTTCCGGATCTTTTCCTTTCAAATCTTCAACGGTGACGTCACCTTCAAAGAGCAGGTTGGCACGAAGATAATCGACCACGCTCTCAAGCTCCCAGTTTTCATCTTCCTCTTCACTCGTGTGGACATCAACGGTTTGAGCCACCGTACGGTCGATCATCCCTTCGATGATTTCACGAAGATTTTCAGATGTGAGCACTTCATAACGCTGCTTGTAGATCACTTCACGCTGCTGACGGAGCACATCATCGTAGGAAAGGATCGTCTTACGAGCATCGAAGTTGTTCCCTTCCACACGTTTCTGCGCCGACTCAACCGCACGGGAGATCATTTTACTCTCAATCGGCTGGGAATCGTCCATACCGAGACGGTCCATCATGTTACGGATGTTGTCGGAGGCGAAGCGGCGCATCAGTTCATCATCTGTCGCCAGGTAGAACTGGGACATACCCGGATCCCCCTGACGTCCGGCACGACCACGCAGCTGGTTATCGATCCGGCGTGATTCGTGACGCTCGGTACCAATAACCGCCAGACCTCCGGCTTCTTTCACACCGTCGCCGAGCTTGATATCTGTACCACGACCGGCCATGTTCGTTGCAATCGTTACGGCACCCTTCTGTCCAGCGTTTTCAATGATTTCCGCTTCACGGAAGTGGTTTTTCGCGTTCAGGACATTATGCGGAACGCCTGCTTTTGTCAGATAGCGGGAAATAATTTCAGACGTTTCCACTGCTACCGTACCGACAAGTACGGGCTGGCCGTTTTCATGACGGTTTTTGATATCCTCGACAACCGCCTTGAACTTCCCGTCCATCGTTTTGTAAACGAGGTCGGCTTTATCATCACGCTGAATATCACGGTTCGTCGGAATCACGACAACACGCATGTTGTAGATGTTCATGAATTCCTCTTCTTCGGTTTTCGCAGTACCAGTCATACCGGAAAGCTTTTCGTACATCCGGAAAAGGTTCTGGAACGTGATAGAAGCGAGCGTCTGGCTTTCGTTCTGGATCTCAAGCCCTTCCTTCGCTTCAATCGCCTGGTGCAGACCATCGCTGTAGCGGCGGCCTTTCATCAAACGGCCGGTGAACTGGTCGACGATGACCACTTCTCCTTCTTCCACCACATAATCGGTATCACGCTGCATCGACGTGTGCGCCTTCAGTCCCTGGTTGATGTGGTGAATGAGCGATACGTTGGAAAGATCAAACAGGTTTTCAATCTTGAAGAAACGCTCCGCTTTGTTAATCCCTTCTTCTGTAAGCTGGACGTTTTTCGTTTTTTCATCGTACGTAAAGTCCTCTTCACGAGCAAGCAGACGAACAAACGAATTGGCACCAACATAAAGGTCGGCGGATTTCGAAGCAGACCCGGATATGATCAGCGGTGTACGAGCCTCATCAATTAAAATCGAGTCGACTTCGTCAATGATGGCATAGTGCAGCGGGCGCTGGACCATCTGTTCTTTATACAGCACCATGTTGTCACGCAGGTAGTCAAAGCCGAACTCATTGTTCGTTCCGTACGTGATGTCAGCGTTGTAGGCTTCTCTTTTCTCATCCTTGGACATGCCGTTGGAGTTCAAACCGACCGTCAGTCCCAGGTACTGATAAAGCTCACCCATATCCGTGGAGTCACGGCTCGCCAGGTAGTCGTTCACGGTAATGATGTGGACGCCTTTACCTGTGAGGGCGTTCAAGTACGCAGGCATGGTAGAGGCAAGGGTTTTACCTTCCCCTGTCTTCATCTCTGCAATGTTTCCTTCGTGAAGGGCGATCGCACCCATGAGCTGGACGCGGAACGGGCGCATATTCAACACACGTTTCGAAGCTTCGCGCACGACTGCGAAGGCCTCAACTAACATATCATCTAATTTCTCGCCATTTTGATAGCGTTCTTTGAATTCTGCTGTCTTATTCTTTAAATCTTCCTCTGACAATTTCTCGATGTCTGATTCCATTGCATCAATATCATCAGCAATCTTTTCTAATCGTTTCAGTTGACGAGTATTGCCGTCGCCAAAGATTTTCTTTAAAGTTCCAAGCATTGCAACCGCTCCTCTATTGATTTCCAATCTTCGGTTGTGTAGTTCAGTCCATCTCCTATCATAACACTAAGAGAAGCGGCCTGACAATTCAAGAGCGGGGCTTTAGTCACCGGGGATTTAAGTCGTTGTAGTGGTGGCTGGGGCGGGTTCATTTAGGAAGAGCGGCTGAAGCTGGAGCTGTCTTTCGTTCAGTTCTTTTACACGCTTATTGGTGGAGCCGATAATGTGGACAAGCTGGACGATTGTATCTTCCTGCTGCTTCAAGCGTTGATTCACGTCATGACAGTTTCTGCAGGTCATCTCCTCACCTCCCTGTTGCTTTAGTTATACTACAGGAAGGGGAAGCATGCACACGTGTAAAATGGAGGTTTCAACAGGAAGCGCTGGTCGAAAGTGGAGATTTGCTCTGTGGAAAATGCGGGTTTTAAGAAGGAACGGTTCTCCGTTTTTGTTTTTCTGGAATTTTTCCAAAAAGAAAAGCATCCCTGTCAAAACAGAAATGCTTTTCCCTATCATTCATAGATTACGTTTCAATTAAACCGTAGCGGCCGTCACGTCGTTTGTATACGATATTTGTTTCATCAGTATTCGCATTTGTAAAGACGAAGAAGTTGTGGCCGAGCATATCCATTTGAAGGGCCGCTTCTTCACTATCCATCGGTTTCAGGTCAAAGCGCTTCGTTTTCACGATTTCCACATCGAATTCATCATCCGACTGCATCTGCTCCTGATTGGCTTCACGCTCTAATTCGGCAAATACGTATTTTGGTGCACCCTCCTGACGGAACCTGCGGTTTACCTTCGTTTTATGCTTACGGATCTGTCTTTCTAATTTATCAACCACAAGGTCGATGGCAGCGTATAAATCTGTATTATGCTCCTCCGCTCGGAGTAGTAGATTTTTCATCGGGATTGTGACCTCGATTGTCTGCTCATCATTATAGACACTTAAATTTACGTGCACCTCAGAGGACGGGGGAGTGTCAAAGTAGCGTTCAAGCTTGCCCACCTTTTTCTCCACATATTCTTTAATAGAATCCGTCACTTCAAGGTTCTCACCACGAATGTTGTACTGTAGCATTAGAAGTGTCCTCCTTTCATCCTTATGTGATATATATTCTATCATACCCACGGCCTTTCCTGCATAAACTTTCTTAAAATTGTGTCATTTTTATGTCGGTATTTGCTGGAATTTGTCCCATGACAATGAAAACGTGGATGAAACAGGGATGGATTTTGTCAGAATGATAGATGAACCGCCGTTTCCGTCATAACCTTACAAAAAGATTAAGATAAAAAAGCCAGCCTGGTTCAGGCTGGCTTTCACTTTTACAAAACTGTGTTTTCCAATGCCTCCGGGAGAAAAAACCTTCCTATTCCACGGACGAACATCCAATCCTTCTCATGAAGACTTCCCAGCGTGGTCTCGGTCACCCCTGTTTCAATCGATTACTTGGTGAGGTCACGAGGAGAGTTCGGTGGTCACGCCTGCGGGAAAAGCACGAGCCGAAGATCCACTTGGGCAGGCGTTCTTCCTGTCCAGGTTAGCTGAGGACGTGCCCCCGGCAAGCATCCACCAATAAGCGGAACGTAACCGTAAGTCTTTCGTGTGGAAAGCACAATACACATTCACTTTTATTCATAGAGAGCTTCCAGTTCCTGTTCCACACTGTCTTCGACAGCAGCTGTACCGCCGAAAATGTTGAAACGGAACATCTCCTTTTCTTTTACGTACGCTTTGATCTCTTCGTTCAGCTCATCCTTCGGTGTCAGAAGAAGCGGCTGGTCGACATCGTTCACAGAGCCGGCAAGAGCATCAGCAAAATGGGACCCTGTCGCAAAGCTCGCTTTCACTCCTCCAACGTTGAAGTGTTCCACGACGGCAAGAGACGTCAGGTAACGGTTCTTCCCAGAGATTCGCTCTGCTTTCGGCATGTCAGCGAGTACATCAGAACTGATTACACCTGTCCCTCCGACCGCGATACTTTCCCCATAGTTTTTCAGACTTTGCTCTGTTGCTTCCGGAAGTTCATCCTGTTCGGTTAAGAGAATCGGCATCCCTTTTCCAGCCGCGATCGGGGCGATAGAAAGCGCGTCCGGGAAATTGCGTCCGTAAGCGACGACCGCTTGATCACTTTCAGGAAGACGGTCCGCTATCGCTGCGGCGGTTTCATAGCGGTTTTTTCCGGAAATGCGGTCGACTTCCATTCCAAGATCATTTTCCAAATACGTCTCTACATCAGCGGAAACAGCGCCTGTTCCGCCAAGTATCGTCACTTTTTCGGTATCAAAGCTGTTCATCACTTGTTCTGTGATTCCAGGAAGCTTGTCCTCCCGCGTCAACAGGATCGGTGCATCGAGGTGCTCTGCTAATGGAGCTCCTGCCAGTGCGTCAGGGAAATCTTCTCCAGTTGCCAGCACAACATTTTCAGATGGATAACGGTCAGCATCGCCATATTTTGCAATATTGGCGGCTGTCCAGTAGCGGTCGACTCCCCAGATTCTTTCTGCGGATGCGTCTAAAAGTTCTGCTCCAGTACCTAGATAGTAGGTGCTGCCATCCGCAAGGTCCGCCTTATCCCATACTTTCATATAGTAGACGCCCGGATCTAAAAGATGGGACTCTATGTAACCATATTCATTTCCATTCATGCTATAAGGTGGCAAAACCTCTCCCTGTTCGGTCAGGAGTCTGCCTTGAAACTTCATATCTGTTTTTTCCTCTACATACTCAAATAGATGAAAGGTAAATTGAACCGTTGTATCTCCATTCACCTCTACACGGTAGTAATCCACATCCTCGTCCGTAAATTCCCCGGAAATGTAGGAATTCAACGGAACTTGTGTGGCATCTTCCCGTCCATCGTTCGGTTCCTTTTCTTCATATGTATTCTGTGCTTCGACTTTCTCTACCTCGATGGGATCTTGCGCTGCCTCGACGGTTGATGCTTGAAACAATCCTGCCGCTGCCAAAGCGGTGGCTGCCAGTCCTAACCATTTCTTCATATAACCTCTCCCCCTTTTTATGTATGGTTCCACCATGGGATTATATAGGAGATTAGTCATGAAATCTACCACATATCCAAAACAAAAGAAGCATCAGGATCCTGATACTTCTTTACTAGTGCACGATGTAGGGGTGCAGAGCGAACTGGATTTTTTCTGACCATGCCGCGTAGGCAGGCAGGACTACTTCAGAAAGATGAATGAACTTCTCCTGAGAGGGAATGTCAAACCAGCCTTCGAGCATTTCAACGATATGTAGAAATTCCTTCAGCAAATCACCTTTCATAAGCCCACCCATTTTCTCATGAGTGACGTTCAACTGTTGGAAAGCCAGCAGCACATCCTGAAAAACATCCGGGGCCTGTGGCGATGGAAGCCCGGCATACTGGTCTGTTAAATAGTCCAGGCCCTCCTGAGTGGTGTGGATAAGCTCATTATAAGCACGAAGCATCGTGTGCTGTTCACAGGTTAGAAAAGGCAGAGGAATCCCTCTTTCTATTTTTTATGATCCAGATACATGCCGTCATAGGTTGATACGCTTTGGTACGGATTGATGTATCGCTGTTTACTGGATTTCTGCTTTTTATTATTCCGCATCTGATCCTTCAAATCCATTAGCAGAAACTCCATCTTCTGATTAATCACCAAGTCCCGCTTCTTCACTTCCTGTACGATCGCCTTTTCTTCATCCGTCGAAGGCTGCGGCAGCTTGGATAACAGTTTCTGGCGTTTTTCTAACAGGTCATTGATATATTCCATCCGCTGAGAGCGAGTCTGAGAGGAGGGCTGGTGAACCATTTCCTCCAGTTCTTTCGTCAGCGTTAAAAATGTCTGCCACACCATCGTTACGCGTTTCCGCCCTGAGCGTACTGGGATTTTCTCGTCTGCAGGATAACCTGCTTCCACGTATCGCGGAACTCGACAACGAGCCCTTCCACTTCATCAAGGATGGCCGGATCATTTTTCGTATTCGCTTCGATCAGACGGCGGTTCATATAGTCATATAGAGGAAGCACCTGTGCGCTGATGTCTGTATTCTGGTCCATCGTCACCATCAGTTCCTGGATGATACGCTGGGCTTTTTGGATATTCGTATTTTTACTTTCTATATCTTTCTGCTCCATCGCTTTTCCCGCTGCCTTGATGAATTTGATGCAGCCGTTGTAGAGCATGAGTGTCAGTTCGCCAGGAGAGGCTGTTTCCACTGAGTTGTTTTGATAGGCTTGAATAGACATCTATTCAACACTCCTTTTTTTATAACGTTTAGCCAAAGTTCTGCATAATAAAAGCTGACTGGGAGTTCATCTGTGAAATGGCCTTCTCCATCGCGGTAAACTCTCTCCAGTAGCGGTCTTCAATTTGATTCAAGCGGTCCTGGAAGCTGTCCATTTCATCATCTAAATCCTCAATCTGCCGGCCGAGCAGGAAATTGTTATCCAGCGTCGTCGCTTTTCCTGCCTTTTGCTCGATCGATTTCACGGTGCTGTCGATCGTCGTTTCCAGACGCCGTGCAATACCGGGGTTCTCCTCTGTACCCGTAAACAGCTGATAGACCGATTCCGGGTCGTTGCGAAGGGCATTCTTCAAATCGTCCTCATCGACGATGAGCTTACCGCCGTCACGGTAGTTGGAAGAGGATGTGATGCCGATCTGCGACAGCATGGAAAACGCCCCGTCTGTCTGAACAGGGGTGTACCAGTTTTCCCGCATTTTGCTGAGCGCTCCAGAAACAGCGGCATCATTGCGGAGCATCCCGCTCTTCGCCTGCTCTTCCCACAGCTCGATTTCCTTCTCTTCCATACCCTCTTTCTGTTCGGCTGTCAGTGGTGGATAGTCACGGTTTTTCTTTTCCTGTACCTTCCCGTTCAAGTCCTCAATGATCTGATTGTATTTATCGACGAATTTGACAATCTTATCAAACGCATCATCCACATTGTTGGTCACATTGACCTTGACGTTGCCGTCGGTCACTTCATTAAAAGTAAAGTTCACACCATTCAACGTGTAGTTGTTGGTCTTCGACGAAATTTCCAGCCCGTTGTTATAGGTGAACTTCGCATCCTGTCCGCCTTTTTCATTCAGCTTCCACGAGCCGGAGGAGTTATCCCCATTCTTAATGCCAAGGGTCGTAGACAGAAACGAGGCACTTCCATCAAAACCAATTTCCGCACTTAAGAATTCATTATCATCCTGATTGAAGTTTCCGGTCACAGTCCGTTCAAGCATCACTTTATCCGCACTTTTATCATAAAACGCACGCACACCAAGATCAGACTTGCTGATTTCAGAAAGAACGTCATTCAGTGACTTGTCTCCGGTCACTTCGAACGACTTCGTATTTTTTGATCCGTCTTCATTATATGTGGTTACCGAAAATGTCTCGCCAAGCGTCAGGCCATTTTTGAAACTGTTCTGCTGGCTGCTTAACGAAGCACTCGGATCAAATGACGAACCATCTTTTGTAATCTTTTCTTCACTATAGTTGTAGGCAGCCGTCGCCAACTGTTCCACGCTCAGCGTATAATCGCCGTTTCCAGCGGAAGAGTTGGCCGTTGCAGAAACGGCTGAACTCGAAGAAGTCGCTGTTTTGGAATTGAACGTTGACTGCAGTTTCATGTTAAAGGCCATATCATCCAGTTCCTTCAACTGCTTGTTCACATCACGGTACGAATCCCGTTGCCATGTGAGCCATTCCTTATCCTGCTCCATTTTGTTTAACGGCTGTTTCTCCGCATTCATCAGATCCTTGACGATACCGTCAATATCCATCCCGGAAGCCAGGCCTCCGATCCGCATATCACTCATGATTTCACCTTCTTATATTTTATGGTCGACAATGATGCCGATCGATTCCGCAATCGATGCATACAGATCCAACATCTTCTTCGGCGGAATTTCCTTGATCACTTCGTCGGTCTCATTATTGACGACGGTTACATAATATTCCCCGAGCTTATCATGAAACCGAAAGCGCAGGGATGTTTGCAACGATTGGAAAATATCATTCAAGCTGTCCGTCAACTGCGTCAGCTTTTCTTTTTCACCAGCAGGAAAAGTGTACGCTTCTCTCTTCTCCTGTACGTCCTGAACAGGTGTCGTTGGGTTATGTGGCTTATAGGTGCTCTGCAGGGGTTGTGAGGGGGTGACGCGTGTTGGCAGATGCACCTTCAACAACTCCTATACGGTTTTCTTTTTATATCGGAGCGTTTTGAGGAAGTTGAAGGGGAAATAGAAAAGAGACTCCAGTAAACTGAAGTCTCTTGAGAATGAAAATTAACGTAGAAGTTGAAGAACTCCCTGCGGCTGTTGGTTTGCTTGTGCAAGCATCGCCTGTGCAGCTTGAGAAAGGATAGAGTTCTTTGTTTGGTTCATCATTTCTTTCGCCATGTCAACGTCACGGATACGAGATTCCGCAGCTGTTAGGTTTTCAGAAGATGTGTTCAAGTTGTTGATCGAATGTTCTAAACGATTTTGGAATGCCCCCAATTTAGAACGTTCTGATGAAACTGAATCAATTGCTGTTTGAACAGTTGTAATAGCTGACTGTGCACCAGCTTTTGTAGAAACATCTACTCCAGAAATATTTAATCCAGAAGCACCAGAACCCATGTTAGAAATACTGATTTGCATTTCTTGTCCTTGGTTAGCTCCAAGTTGAACAGTTGCAGAACCTGAAGTAATATTGATAACGCCAATTCCTTCTCCTACTGAATATGCATTTTTAGTTTCAATGCTAATACCAAATTTAGAAAAGTTAAGAGACTGTTCACCAGCTTTATCTACAAGAGTTTGTTTATTACCACTAGCATCTGTCATTGTTAATGCACCAGTACCTACAGTTCCATCAGCTGCTGTAACAGTGATAGTGTAGTTCCCTGCAACAGCTCCAGTTGTGGAAGCATTGGCTACATTAGCAACACCTAAAACAGTTGAAGTTGTAGCATCTTTATTTACCTGTCCACCGAATCCACCATTTAATAATTTTTTCGTGTTAAATTCAGTATCATTAGAGATTCTATCAATTTCACTAATAAGCTGTGATACCTCTTTTTGAATCTCGTCACGATCATTATTGTTGTTAGTATCATTAGAAGACTGAACTGATAGTTCACGCATACGCTGTAAAATATCGTGTGTTTCATTTAGTGCACCTTCAGCGGTTTGGATTAAAGAGATAGCATCCTGTGAGTTGCGAGACGCTTGATCTAAACCACGAATTTGTCCACGCATTTTTTCAGAGATTGCTAGACCTGCAGCATCATCTCCTGCACGGTTAATACGAAGACCAGAAGATAGTTTTTCCATAGAGTTGGCCTGCGCATTGTTAGCAGATCCCAATTGACGATAAGTATTCAAAGCTGCAATATTATGATTAATTCTCATGTTACAAATTCCTCCTTGAAATAGTTGATTTCACGTCCTTGTGAAATCCATTAGAATACATACAAAAAGTCGGCCGACTCTTGTAATGCTTTTACATTACTTATATCGGACGACTTTTCCCACTGTTAACGATTATTTTCATTTTTTCAGCAGATCCAGTAAATTTTTTGAAAGCGAGGAGGCTTCCTTGTTCTCCTCTTCAATGCTGACATACACTTCCTTGCGGTGGATATCGATATGACGGGGAGCCTCGATGCCGAGCTTCACCTGTCCGCCTTCAATGGAAACGACTTTAATTTCGATGTCATCGCCGATTTTGATCGACTCTCCGGACTTACGGTTAAGGACGAGCATCAGCTTCACCGCCTTTTTCCTCTGTCAAAAGAAGCTGCCGCCTCTGGTAGCTTTCTTCTTTCAGAATGACCTGCTTGGCCTTGTTTTTATGGACGTTAACCACAATTGGAGCTTTCAAGTTGATCGTAGAGGCTTTGAAAGGCTCTTTTAACGTCAACACGCTGTAGACGGCTACATCTTCCGGGCCGTTCAGGCCAAGCTCTTCAACGACCGCGTCTTCAATATGGAACTCGTAATCCGCAAAAAACAGGTACGGGTTGGTGACGATGAGTGCTACCTCGGCTTCATCCACGGACTGCAGCGCATAATAAACACCATTTTCATCCACAGGCAGCAGCACATATGTATGATCATCTTCAAATCCCGGCAGTCCGTGCTTGAAGGTGAGAAGATCCTTTTCCTCTACAGCAAGTTCACCGAAATGCTTTGTATTGATATTCATATCCATTCTCCTTTTACACTTTCCAGTCGATCTGTACGTCCGGATGCTGTTCTAACTGAAAGCTCACCTTCCCAGGCTGATACGTATGTTGTGGTTTCTGCGGCTGCACCTGGATCACGGGCTTCTGCGGCTCTACGTCCATTTCCACAGAAGCGGCCTCATACGATAGGTCAACAAGATCATACGCAGGCAGCCCTCCCGGTGCAAACGTAAAGTCCAGCTTGGCATTTTCCTCCCCATGTGAGGGGATTGGTTGCCCACCGTTTTCGATTTTCATCAGCTCATCGCCTTCACGCGCCATTCGGGCGATGCCTTCCAGCAACAACTGCCGTCCATCAGCGGCAAGCTCATCACTCCGCTTCGCCACGCTTTTCAAATCAATATTGTTCCATGCCTTTGTCTGGTCGATTGTCAGTTTTCCAGGACGCTGACGGATATTCATTTCTGCCGCCGGCTGCTGGATGGACCATTCCGCTTTCGGCTGACGGATCGTCTGCTGTGACCCATCCACCTGATGACCGAGCCGTGCCTGAGTCGTCTGCACCTGAAGCTTTGGTATGTTCATAAGGATGCTCTCCTTTTCATAAAAAAGCAGGCTGTCCCTTCAGGGAGCAGCCTACCTTAGAAAGTCCATCAGCGTCGGCTGGATGATGCGTGAGCCAGCACCGAGGGCAGCCCTGTGGATCGTTTCCTGTGTTTTCAAATCCATGATGACTTTTTCAATGTCGGCATCTTCATTATCGGAGACGAGCTTGGAGGCCGACACCTCCTGAGTCGCCAGACGATCCTCAATCAGCTCGACCCGGTTCATCCGCGCGCCGAGATCGGCCCGCTCATTGACGATATTGTTGATATGACCATCGAATTTACCGAGAAATTCATCAAGGTCTGTCCCACTTTCCAAAGCATTGGCGAAGCTTTCAAGGTCGTTGAATAAATCTTCGTTGAACACGTTACCGGCGTTCACGTTCGTCTGAATCCGGACGCCGTCCGACACTTCGATCATGACCGGACTTGCGCTTTGGTTGATTGTAAAAGCGGCATTGTCCATATTGACCGGTGCGGCTGTCGTATTGGTCCCGTTAAAGATGTATTTATCGTTCACCTTCGTGTTGGCGATGCTTCCGACATGCTCCTTCAACTGGCGGATTTCTTTTGCAATGTTGGCAAGCTGTTCTCCTTCATACGTGCCGTTACTTGCCTGAACCGTCAGCTCTCGCACACGCTGCATCGCCTGTGTGGCTTCATTCATAGAAGAATCACTGCTGTCCATCCAATTATGCACTTCGCTGATGTTCCGCTTATACTGTTCCACGCCGGAAAGCTGGGAGCGGTAATTCATGCCCTTCATCGCAACAACAGGGTCCTGAGAGGCACGGGTGATCTTCTTCCCGGTCGCCAGCTGATCCTGATAGGTGCCCATGTTTTCATAGCTGCTGCTTAAATTACGCAGCATATTGCCGGCTAACATCGATTGAGTTACGCGCATGGGTTATCCTCCCTTCTTAGACGCCCATCCGGTTGATGATGGTATCAAGCATTTCATCAATGACCGTAATGTTACGGGCGGCCGCATTATAGGCGTGTTGATATTTGATCATATTGGCCATTTCCTCATCGAGGGAGACAGAGCTGACCGACTGCCGCTGCTCCTCCACGGAGGCTCGCAGTGTGCCGGCATTCTTTGACATCCGGTCCGCCTCCTGTGTTTCCACGGCCATCGTACCAATCATGGATTCATAAAAGTTGGAGAGGGACGCTTCCTCACCAAAAAGGGCGTTACTTTCGTTCTTCACTTCAGCAAGATTCCGGGCGTTTTCACCGTTCCCCGACTCGTTCGTCACCGCTGCTGCGATGTTGTCGCCGTCGGCTTTGATTTCATCCGTTAAATCCAACGTCCCTGCAATGCCTTCCACGACGCCGTCATTGTTTGCCTGCGACATATCGATATCGAAAAACTTCGGTACAGCCGTTCCGTTATTAATGCTGTTCAAAGACTCGCCGCTTTGATGAACGGTATTGAATGCATCCGCAAAGCCTGTGGCCATCCGGTCTAAATCTGAGAGCATGTCTTCGTAGCTGCCCTTTTTCTCTCCGGCCTCCACATACCCACCGGATTCGATTAAACCTTTCAATTTTCCGGGGGAAGAAAATTCATCTATCGTGTACGTGTTCTCCCCTACTGTCATTCCTGTAGCGAGAGCGCTGTCTGCGCCATAGGTGACATCCAGCTCATTCACGCCGCCACCGACGGTTCCGTTTACAAGGGTGGCCGGCGGGTTCATCGCTTTACCGTCCTGATTGACTAAGGAAATCGTCGCTCTCCCCATAGCCAGTGGACTGGCAGATGTGGATGTCTCCTCATAGCTCACTTGTACGTTGACGTGCTCGGAAAGCTGATCGATCAAGCGGTCACGCTCATCATACAAATCATTCGGAACCATTCCGTGGGGCTCGACTTCACTGATCTGCTCATTGATATTATGAATCTGGTTGGCGATGGAATTGATTGACTTTTCCGTGACGCCCACTTCCGTTTTCACATCCTTCTGCATCGTTTGGATTGTGTTGGAAAGATAGTTGAACGTTTCGGCCACCGCCTGGCCGCGCTGCCGGACGACAGAACGGGCGCCTGAATCCTCCGGGTTCACGGACAAATCCTGAAGGGCTCCCCAGAAACGGTCCATCGTGCTGGATAAACCATCCTCGGAAGGCTCGTTCATGACGCTTTCCAGACGCGCAAGAGCATCCGAGCGTGAATCATAATAGCCCGCTTTACTGGCTTCACCGCGGTACTGTTGATCAAGAAAACCGACACGCACGCGCTCAATGGAAGCTGTCTGCACACCGCTTCCCATCTGACCGGGAATTTCCGGACGGTTTCTCGAGGCGGCCGGATATGGACCGGTCTGCTCGAAATTGACGCGCTGTCTCGTATATCCTTCGGTGTTGGCGTTGGCGATATTATGAGAGGTTGTGTATAAGGCAGCCTGCTGGGTAAACAAGCCGCGTTTGGCTACTTCAAGCCCGTGAAACGTAGATGTCATATGTGCTGCTCCTCTATTTAAGCTTTCGAATCAAACAGGGAGCGCTTCGGCGCTTCCTGCTTTTGATTTCCGTAATTCAACGACTGGATGGACGGCTCCAGTGTATTCAGAGACAGGCTGATAAACTGCATCGACTGTTGGATGAGCTCAGCATTCAATGCCTCCTGCTGTTTCAAGTCAGATAGAACGAAGATGAGCGCTTCATACGCACGCTGCAGTTCCTCCTTTTCCTCACCTGAAAGAAGCTCGAGCATAGCTGAAACAGTCTCGTCCTGCCCCGTATGCCCCTTTTGCTTGAACCACTCAGCCGCTGCTTCCGTCCGCTGCTTTTCCACCTGTTTCACAGCCTGGACATGCTTCCGCTCCTGCTGCAGCAGCTTCTGCATTTCGTCCGTTTCATTATGCTTCAACGCCTCTGTTTTTGTCTGCGATACCGTCAGCAGGCTTTTATGCAGCTGAGTCAATTTGTTCATTAGAGTTATAATGGTACCGATCGTCATGGTGATGCTCCTTTATTCCTTGTTTGAAAAGAAATCGATCATCTTTTTCGCTGATGCCTGGGCATCCACCTGATAATTGCCCGCTTCCACATCATGTTTGATCTGTTCCACGAGCTTCTGACGCATCGGGGATACCGAATCATTCTCCTGCATCTGCTTCGCCTGCGGGGAAATCTCAAGCTTATCCTTCGCCTGATGAGTTTTGGCATCCGCCTGCTGATTCAACTGTTTTTGATAAGGGTTCATCTGAGTATGATGCGGTCGATTGATTTTCATTAGATACACCTCACTTACGTGTCCGTTTCGTTATACTCTATATATCGGAAAAAGGAATCGCTCCATCCATCATCCAAATTAATCATTTCCCACTGAGTAATAAGTCTTACGATATATCTTTTCCTTATCCTTGATCCGACCAGCAAATTGTTCATTGCGTGTTACCTGCTCCAGCTCCGCTCCGAGTTCTTTGCTGCAGCCAGAACAGATGCGTCCTTCCTGAATGGGGGAGGCGCACTTCTCACATCCGTATTCCAAGGAAGGAAACTGAGAAGGGTGAAGTCTTTTCTGCTTTACGAATTCCCTGATCTGCTTCTTGGAAACACCGGTTTTTGCTTCAATTTCATTGACCGTAGCCGTCCGGTTGGATTTTTTTCTTAGAAACGTATACACCGTCTGAAAGTCCTGCTCCTCTTTTTTTACGCATGCCTGACAAATGACGGCCGTCCCTTTAATGAATATTGAATTACAGCGCGGACAGTTCGCTAATTCTCCCATGTCGATGGTCCCCCTTATACTCTCTTTCTTATTATATCGGTTGAAAAATAAGATTCAAAAGTCTCATAGACAGATTCATCGGAAAATTGTAAATGACCGCACTGCGGGACAGCCGTTTTCTCTCAACAGCGAGGCCATGTGACGGATCGTTCTCCCCGTCGTATAAATGTCATCAACGATGATAACCGGCTGGTCTACCAGTTTTACAAGAGAAAATGGGTTCTCCGCTTCCAGCCTCGCCCGTCTATTCCGCTTCGACTGCTTTTCCCCGTGGATGCGTTTAAATAGGTGAGCAGGTTCTTTTCCAACCATTTCAATGATTTTCCCGGATTGATTAAAGCCGCGCTCCCGTTCCCGCTCCGAACTCAAAGGAACGCAGACAGTCAGATAATCAGCCAGGTTCAGTACATTCCATTTTTCCTTAATGAACGTTTCAAGGGCTTCCAAAGCCACGTAATCGCCGCGGTATTTCCATTTGGCGACAAGCTCTTTGGCAAAAGCATTGTACGTAAACACCGAATCGTTTTGATCAAGCACACCAGGAAGCGTCTCTTCCCAGCGCGCGCAGTCACCGCAGAGACCCTCTCCAGGCCTTGAACACATCGGACAACGTTCAGCAGGAAGCTTCTCCAGCTCTTCTTCACACGTCCGGCAGATTTTCTTTTCGATTGCCGGCAGCAGGAAATTTGTCCAGTTCACCTCCGGTACGATGGGTGAAAAGCAGAGATAACAGTTCAAAGCTTCTGCCCCAGCTTGTTCATCTTTTTGATGGCTTCCACCGCGTCCAGCATCTCATCCGTTTTGCCGATGTGGTACAAACGCACCTCTCCATCCGGATCGTCAGCGCTTCTTCCAGCCCGGCCGGCAATCTGAACGAGAGCCGCTTCATCAAAGACGACATGACCGGCATCAATGACATAAACGTCGACGGAAGGAAAGGTAACACCCCGTTCCAGGATTGTTGTCGTAACAAGAATCCGGTACTCTTTATTGCGGAATCTTTGAATTTTCTCTGCCCGGTGATGATCTTCGGCATGGACCGACTTCACCTCATACCCTTCTTCCTCTAAGAAAGAAGCGATTTCCTCTGCCTTTTTAATGGAAGGAAGAAAAAGCAGCAGCTGCCTCGCTGTTGTCTGCTGGGCTGCTATGGTTTTCAATAAATGAGGTGGTAGCTTTCCTTGCTTCAATGAGCGGTGTAGCATCGGAATCAGCTTCAACACAGGTACAGGGAGCGGGTGACCGTGGAATCGTTTCGGGATGAAAGTGACGGGGAGTGATTTTTGGCGGAGCCTTTGCTTTTGTTCTTTTCGTGGCGTTGCGGTTAAATAGATAACTGCAGCCTCCCGCTTGGCCGCTCTTTTGGCTGCAAAATGCAGCGTGGGATCGTTGTGAAAGGGAAAGGCATCGACTTCATCGATAATGAGCACGTCAAAAGCATGTGCAAATCGGAAAAGCTGGTGGGTGGTGGCAATGACAAATGGAGCCTGCCCGTTTTTGTCCGGACTGTCACCGTACAATGCCGCTGTATCGACTGCTGGAAAAGCCTTCTGCAGCCGGGGCTGCAGCTCCCGGACGACGTCGGTTCTCGGTGTGGCGAGGCAGATTCTTTTGCCGGTTTCCAATGCTTTAGTAATCGCAGGAAATAGCACTTCTGTTTTCCCAGCTCCACAGACAGCCCAGATGAGGTGTTCCCCGGAGCCGTTTTGAACCAATGCGGTTAAATCATCGGCCGCCCGCTGCTGGCCGGAAGTCAGCGTTCCCTCCCATACACACGGAGCCTCATAGATAGGCCACTGGACGTTCGCGCTGCCTATATATAACGGTTCACATTCTAATACACGTCCCATTTGAATGCAGTTCCGGCAGTACACGCACGACTTTCCACAGGTTGTATGGGGGAGTTCGGCAAATAAATGGGCCTGCGTGTTCCCGCAGCGGCGGCAGCGTTTTTGAAACAGGTGCTGCTCTATACTCTCTGTTTTCGTTAAAATTCGTTTCGTAACCAACGTTAACATCTGTTTTTCACTGTAGGGGATTTCATGCTGGAGGAGGAGTTTACCGGCAAGATCGAAGTACGGATGAGGAACGGGATTGGTGGGGATCCAGGAGAAGTCCTGAGGTTTCTTTCGTTGGAAATACGAGAGCACAGCGTCACCTTCCTTAGAAAAATAGAGCCTGCCTGAGTCTCACAGACAGGCTCGTATTCTTAGGACTGACGGTACCAGCCAAGGCCGATCGCTCCTTCACCGAGGTGGGTGCCGATAACCGGACCAAAGTAGCTTAATGTCACGCGGACATTGGCGTGCCGGGATTCAATTTCTTTCTTCAATTCCGCAGCTTCATCCGGACGGTTGGCGTGTATAAGAGTTGCTTCGTATTCTCCCCCATCCTCCACTTTTTCTGCAAGCAGGGAAAGGATCCGTTTCAGCGCTTTTTTACGCGTACGGATTTTTTCAAACGGAACGATTTTCGTATCCACAAAGTGCAGCACCGGCTTCACCTGAAGCAGACTGCCGACAAATGCCTGCGCTCCGTTCAGACGGCCTCCACGCTGCAGGTGGGACAAATCATCCACCATGAAGTAGGCATGCATCGTTTCCTTCATTTTCTTCAGACGGGACAAGATTTCGTCAGGACCTGCTCCGCGCTCAGCCATATCCGAAGCCTCAAGCGCATAAAAGCCCTGCATGTGGCAGCTGATTTCCGAGTCAAACACGTGGACGTCGATGTCATCCACCATTTCCCCGGCGGTCATCATCGCCTGATAGGTACCGGATATTCCGCTGGATAAGTGGATGGAGATGACGGCGTCATAGTTGCGCGCCAGTTCCTCGAGCTTTTGTGTCATGATGCCGATCGACGGCTGGGAGGTTTTCGGAAGCTTCCCGCCTTCCCTGACCATGTCATAAAAATCATCGGCGTTAATATCAATCTCTTCTTGATAGGATTCTTCCCCAAAAATGACGTTCAGGGGAACCATATGTATGTGATGGGCTTGTCTTACTTGCTTCGGAAGGTAAGCCGTACTGTCCGTTATGATTGCTGTTTTCATCCGACCCAGCTCCTTATAAAAAAATTCCTCTATGCTTATATGTACGATATTTTTCCTTTTTCTCCTTCCCTATTTTACATGAAGGCTGCTGCCATTGCACCAACAAACTGTGCAGCTGTCCGATGTCAGGCACTCCCATTCTTGTTTTATCAACGAAGTCGGAGTTCGGTTCTGCGGGGGACAGGTCGCTTTCCGCGGACATGCGCTGAGTCTCCTCAGGCTCCGCCTTGCGGGGCCTCACCCTGCATGCTCATCCCGCAGGAGTCTCCCCGTCCCCCTTCGAACCTTGCTGAATGAGAGCCTCCCCGTCCTGGTTAATGAAGTACCAGGTCCGGTCATGCAGACAAAGAAAAAAGCTGCCCGGAGGTTCCGGACAGCTTGAGTAAGGAGCAAATCTACCGTTAAATGACTTCCACCCAGCCATTTTTAATGGCCGTGACAACCGCCTGCGTACGGTCATTCACATTCATCTTCTGTAAAATATTGCTGACATGGTTTTTAACGGTCTTTTCACTGATGTATAAGGCCTCTGCGACACCGCGGTTGCTGTTACCGTCCGCCAACAGCTGCAGCACTTCGCATTCGCGGCGGGTAAGCAGATGAAGCGGTTTGCGGTACTCGATCGTACGATAGCTGCTGCTTCCCTTACTTTCAGACAAGCGGCGGTATTCCGCTACTAGATTGTGTGTTACCTTCGGATGCAGATAAGAGCCTCCAGCACCGACGACTTTGATGGCATCGATGAGCGCATCGGAATCCATTTCCTTCAACAGATACCCCTGTGCCCCTGTTTTCAAGGCGTGGGTGACGTAGTTCTCGTCATCGTGAATGGACAGGATGATGACCTTCATTTCAGGATACCGCTTCGTAATTTCTGCTGTCGCTTCTACGCCGTTCATGCTTGGCATGTTAATGTCCATTAACACTACATCCGGCAGATGTTCCTCGACAATGCGCAGTGCTGCATCCCCGTCATCACCTTCGGCTACAACTTCAAAACTGGATTCGAAGTCGAGGATTCTCTTTACGCCCTCCCTGAACAATTTATGGTCGTCAATCAGTACGATTCTGGTCGTCATGGTCATTTCCTCCTGTTTCTCTTACATAGAATGGTTTTTTGTTCCCCTAACCTATTCTTTGTTCTCTCTCTATCTCTGTTTTTGTTTGTTTGTAAATGACACCCTAATCCTGCTTTCTATTATAAACGATTTAAGTCCATTTACATAGTTTTTCACAAAATTATCAATTTAATGGCAGATGGATTGTGACTATCGTCCCTTCACCGATGCTGGAATCGATGTTCAGTTCGCCTTCGAGCATTTCTACACGCTCCCGCATCCCCATCAGGCCGAACGATTTTTCCTTCTTCCCGTTCGTGTCAAAACCTTTTCCGTCATCCTTCACGATAATCATCGCACTGGTGGACATGATTTCGACTTTCACTTTGATTTCCTGTGCTTCGGCATGCTTGACCGCATTTTGGACGGCTTCCTGCACAAGACGGAACAGAGCTACTTCGTATTTGGATTCCAGCCTGTCTTCCTTACCGAATGTGGCGAAGGTGATGGTCAGTCCATCATTGTAATCCTGGACAGTCGCCAGGTATTTTTTCAATGTAGGAAGTAAACCAAGGTCATCAAGGGCCATCGGACGGAGATCGTAAATGATCCGCCGCACTTCATAGAGGGCAGAACGGACGAGCGAGCGGACACTTTTCACTTCCTGCATCGCATCCTCGATGCCGCGTTTCTTATAGGTTCTCTCAACAAGGTCGGAGCGGAGCATCACGTTGGCCAGCATCTGCGCCGGACCGTCATGAATTTCTCTGGAAAGACGGCGGCGTTCTTCCTCCTGCGCTTCAATGATCTGCAGGCCGAACTGCTGCTTTTCCTTCGCTGTTTCCAAAGCATCGCTGACATGCTTAAAATCTTCGGTTAAGTAATTCAAAACGACGGAAATTTTTCCGCCTAACGCTTCCGCACGTCCAATCGTTTCCTCAAGCTGACGGAGTCTGAGCTCAAGGTCATCCCTGCGGCAGCGCAGCTGTTTCTCTTTTTCTCTTTTCATCGAGAGTTCCATCTGCAAGGCATGGGTTTTCTCATAGACTTCGCGGATTTCTTCCTCTGAATATTTCTGGAACTGACTGCTTACTTCGGACAAACGCTTGCGCGAAAAACGAACTTTCTGATCGAGTTGATCGCCTTCTTCAATATAAGCGATCACCTGGCGTTTCGTTTCCTGCAGTTCATCGTACAGCTTTTCATATTCCTGACGGGATCCCTCACCGATCTCGAAGATTTCATCCTTGCTGTTGGTGACTGTATCCACCATTTCATCGATGATATGGTCAAGGGCAATATCCCCCGTTTTCTGTTCGCTCATTACAAGTCCCTCCATCAATATTCACATAATCATTCGTAAGACCCATGTCCATTTATGGGGGTTATGTATAACTTTTCAGCTGCAATCCTACTATTTGTATGGTTTGCCCATTTCAACCCCCCTCGATATAATAAAAGCTTAGGAGGTTTTCAACGATGCTGGAAAGATATTATACCGTAAAACCTGAGGGTTCTGAAGAAGTTACCATACAAAAATCCCGCTTCATCGGTTATGTGAAGCGTTGTGAAACAGAAGAAGAAGCACAGGCCTTTATTCAGGAAATCAAAAAGAAACACAGCGATGCCACCCATAACTGCTCCGCTTACATGATCGGCGAGCACGATTTGATCCAAAAGGCGAATGATGACGGAGAGCCGAGCGGAACCGCCGGTGTACCGATGCTTGAAGTATTGAAAAAACGTGGTTTAAAGGACACCGCTGTCGTCGTTACCCGTTACTTCGGCGGCATTAAACTGGGGGCCGGGGGACTCATCCGTGCTTACGGATCCACTGCTTCTGAAGCAATCCAAACCACAGGTGTCGTCCAACGGCAGTTGATGCAGGAAATCATGGTGAAAATCGACTATACCCTGCTTGGAAAAGTGGAAAATGAAGTGCGGAATTCGACATATACACTTGAAACGGTTAATTACCTCGAAAATGTGGAACTAATAATATACGTAGAAAGCGGACTGGAAGAGGAATTCGAAGCTTGGATGGTCGATTTGACGAGCGGTCAGGCGGACATCACAAGAGGCGGAACCTCCTACGTAGAATTTGACGTCACACCGGAGTAAAGGAGCTTACTGACGAATGAAGCTGAAAAAGCTGACCATCTTCCTCTGGACAGCGGCTTTCCTCGTGCTTGCCGGCATCGGAACAGCGGCCGGCTATGCGGTTTACTTAACCGATCAGGTGAAAGAAACCGCTGATGAATCCCACAAAGAGCTGGACCGCGGGGGCATGTCGGATAAACGCGTGGAAGAAGTGAACCCTGCCAAAGATCATACGTCTGTTTTATTCATCGGCATTGATGACAGCGAGAAGCGTACAGGTGACGAAGGACTTCCGGCCCGTTCCGACGCCCTCGTTCTGGCCACCTTCAATCAGGATGATCGATCAATTAAGATGCTGAACATCCCCCGGGACTCCCTCACCTATATCCCTGAAGTCGGCTATGAGGATAAAATTGCCCACGCTCATGCCTTCGGCGGTGTAGACGCTACCGTCAAGACGGTGGAGCAGCTGCTTGATGTTCCTGTCGATTATTATGTCCGATTGAACTTTAATTCATTTGTGGAAGTTGTCGATGCCATCGGCGGGATCAACTACGAAGTTCCTTTTGATATGACAGAGCAGAACAGCTCGGATACGGCGGGAGCCGTAGAGCTGCAGGAAGGCTACCAGACGATTAACGGCGAAGAAGCCCTGGCCCTTGCACGAACAAGGAAGTATGACAGCGACCTTGCCCGTGGGGAGCGCCAGATGAAGCTCATCCAGGAAATTTTCAGTGAGACGATGTCCACAAAAGGGTTGAACAACTTCGACGATATTCTTGCATCTGTGAGCAGCAACATGAAAACGAACCTGACCTTTGATGAAATGATTTCCTTCAAAGATTATTTCCTCCAGAAGGACGGCTTTACATTTGATAAAATGCAGCTGGCTGGTGAAGGCGGATTCACTGGTAACGGCTGGTACTATCAGGTGAATGAAGAAGATCTCACCGCCGTCACTCAAACGCTTAAAGATCACTTGAACCTATCCAGCCCTCTCGTTAAGGACGATGAGGTGGACAGCTTTTCCGACGGAGACGAAAGCAGTAATTCCATGTAAAAAAAAGCAGAAGGCTGTTTATCCAGCCTTCTGCTTTTTTATCTGCGGGTTCGGACGCCGCGGATCATATTCAAAATCGGTTTGTAATCTTTTCCAATCAATCCGGTGATTTCAACAATCAATTCAATCATCAGCGCAAGAAGGGCTACAACAAGGACCGCTCCATACATCGTCGCCTGCGAGAAAATAACGGCAGCAAGACTGAACAGGGCACTGACGGCGTAAATCATCAGAACAGATTCCGGATGACTGTAGCCGAGATTTAACAGACAATGATGAAGGTGCGACTTATCCGGTGCCGACAGCGGTTTCCGCTGAATGACCCGGCGGACGATCGCAAAGAGCGTGTCCGAAATCGGAACACCTAAAATAATGACAGGAATAACGAGTGAGAACAACGTTACGTTTTTAAATCCGAGTAAAGAAAGAACACTGATCATGAAACCTAAAAACAGGGCACCTGTATCACCCATGAAAATTTTAGCCGGATAAAAATTGTAGACGAGGAAGCCGAGGGTGCTTCCAAGCATCATCAAGCCTGCGAAGACGACGAATACATTCCCCATCGTAATGGCCATGCCGGAAATAGTTAACAGCGCAATGGCGGACACACCTGCGGCTAGGCCGTCCAAACCGTCAATCAAGTTGATGGCATTTGTAATGGCAATGATCCAGACGATCGTAAGCGGAATACTAAGATATCCAAGCTCCAGTTCCCCGCCGAAGGGCAGGTTGATGAACTCCACCTGAACACCGCCGAGGACGACGACACCTGCGGCAAGCAGCTGTCCGGCAAGCTTCATTTTTGCGGACAGTTCTTTCAAGTCATCCAGTACGCCTGTCACGATAATGATCGTTCCTCCGAGAAGGACCGGCCATGTTAATTCACTTTCCGGAAAAAAGAAGACGATTCCCAGCGCGAAGCTTAAATATATCGCTAAACCGCCGAGACGCGGCATCACATTTTTGTGGACTTTCCGGTGGTTCGGCTGATCCGTCGCACCGATTTTTATTGCTGCCCGCTTGACCAGCGGCGTAATCGCCACCGAAATGATCAGGCAGAACAGCAAGGCCTTATACTCCATAAAGACCCTCCTCAGGTTTATTATATCCTCTCCGGTCCATTGTAAGCGGATCGATAATTTCCATCTGTTGTGTTCATACTAAGGTTTGTAATCGAGAAAATTATATCACAGGAATATGGGGGGCAATGTAACGATTTCCTAAATTTCCGTTAGCCTATTTTTTCAGACCTCAAACCTATTTAGATCGGTTTCGTCACAAACCTCACTATATCAGCAGATTATGTCAGTGGAATAACTGGTTTTTAACAATCCCATTTCATTTTTTGCGTTTTTCTGACTTTTTCTTTGTAGAGAGTTTTTTGTTTACACCTTCGTTTCGGTTTGTCTAAAATAGGGAAGTTATCTTTGACATCTAACTAGGAGGACTCATTCGTTTATGGCAACTAGAGAACGAAGAAAATTAGAAAAGACGTTAAAACCCCACTGGGTCTGGGCGATTGCCTTCGGTTCAGCGATTGGCTGGGGCGCTTTTGTGCTCCCCACAGACTGGATCGGCCAGGCAGGCCCTGTCGGTGTAGTTCTCGGCCTTTTACTCGGCGCCGCTCTTATGATGATTATCGGCGTCAGCTATGGATTTTTGATTGAAAAATTCCCCGTTACGGGTGGTGAATTCGCTTATGCCTATATTGGATTCGGCCGGCGGTTCGCTTTTATGGCGGGATGGTTTTTAACGCTCGGCTATATCTGTATTGTTGCATTGAATGCCTCAGCCCTCGCGCTGCTGGCAAAATTCCTCTTCCCTGACTTTGTTCAGACAGGGAATATGTATACCGTAGCTGGATATGATGTATCCATCATCCAGATTGCGATTGCATCTCTTGCCCTTATCGTATTTGCTCTATTGAATATCCGCGGTGCCAGCTTTTCCGGGCAGACACAATTTGTTTTCAGCCTGATCTTGATTGCGGGGATTGTCCTGCTTGGAATCGGTGCCATCATGACCGATGGACCAAGCGTATCCAATATCTCCCCTGGATTTACACCGGATCAGACCGCATTGGCATCCATTTTAACGATTCTTGCCATTGCCCCGTTCGCGTACGTCGGGTTTGACAACATTCCTCAGACAGCGGAAGAATTTGAATTCGAACCGAAAAAGGCATTCAGCCTGATCATCTGGTCACTGCTCGCTGCCGGACTGGCTTACAGCGCCATGATTTTGATTACAGCAAGTACGATGCCTTGGCAGCAGCTGCTTGCGATGATCAACGACACCCAGTCGGTCTGGGGAACCGGTGATGCGATTGAAAGCTACCTTGGACGTGCCGGCGTCTTCATCATCGCTGTCGCTGTCTGTATGGGTATCTTCACAGGGTTGAACGGTTTTTACATTTCTGCCAGCCGCCTGACGTTTGCTATGGGACGTGCCCGCATTCTGCCGGACAGCTTCCGCAGACTGCACCCGAAATATAAAACACCCTATGTCGGCATCCTGTTTACGATGGCAATCTGTCTCGTCGCTCCGTGGTTCGGCAGAGAAGCCCTCCTATGGGTCGTCGATATGTCATCCACCGGCGTTGCCATCGCGTACTTTTTCTGTACCGCAACGGCGTACAAGTTTTTCCGCTGGTCAGAGAATTCCAAGGCGGAGAATGAAGCAAGCACGGTTTCCCCGGGACGCAAGCTTCTTTCCCTGATCGGAATGATCAGCTCCATCGGCTTTCTCGTTCTCCTTCTGCTGCCATGGTCACCGGCAGCCTTAGGGAAGGAATCCTACATCGCTCTTGGTGTATGGATCATCATCGGAATCGTCTTCTATCTATTGAATGCGAAACGCTACAACGAAATCAGCCGTAAAGAAATGAACTATCTGATTTTAGAAAAAGAAGAAATATAATAGGAAAACTCCCCGGAAATGTTTCGGGGAGTTTTCTTTTTCGACAAAATCACTACAAAAAACGACGTTGTATGACAGCCAGTTAACAATTTTCCAATCCTCAAAATGAACACCTCCCCCCCGTTTTCATCTATGGTAGAATGGGAATTTGAGAGGTTAGAAAACAGAGGTGGAACAAATGGCGAAAAAACTCGTCCGCGTCCGCAGACGCAGGAAAAAAAGAAGAATAAGAAGATGGGTCGTTTTTTTATTTGTCCTGTCGCTGCTGATCGGTGGTGGCTTTTATTACGTGAATAAAGTCTACACCGCCTCTTACGAAGATCTGGATAGAGGAGACAAATCCGACCTGCGTGATGAAGCCGTGGACATCGGCGATGATCCGATTTCAATTTTACTGATGGGTGTTGAGGATTATTCGACAGAAGGCGGCGCCGGCCGTGCGGATACCCAGATTGTGATGACCCTTGATCCTGATACAAAGGACATTACGATGACAAGTATTCCACGGGATACGCAGGTGGACATCCCGGCCTATAAAGTCGGAGATCAATATGCAGGATCACACAAGCTGAACGCAGCCTACTCGCTCGGGGAGGTTTCCGGATACGGGGCTGAAAAGCTGACGATTGAAACCGTTGAGGACTACCTCGGCATTCCGATTGATAAGTTCGCATCCGTCAATTTCGAAGGGTTTATGGAAATTGTCGACCTGATGGGCGGCGTCACGATCGATGTGAAGGAAGGCTTCTGGGAACGAAGCAGCCTGGATTATGATAAGAAGATTGAATTTGAAGCAGGTGAAACAACGATGAACGGGGAGGAAGCTCTCGCTTTTGTCAGGATGAGAAAGCGTGATGTTGCCGTATCCTATCCACGGGACGAACGTCAGCGTCAATTCATCCGGGCGGGCATTGATGAGGCCCTTTCTGCTGACAACCTGCTCAAAGCCGGTGAATTTGCGGATATCCTCGGTGACAGTGTCAGTACGAACCTGACGATCTCCGAACTGTACGCCATTCAAAAAACACTTTCTTCCGAAAATCCTTCGACGACGACTTATACGATTGAAGGACAGGACATGCGTCTGGAAGACGGGTTGTATTATTTCGTCCCTGACGAAGGGGCTTTAGAGGACACGAAGCAGAAACTGCAGCAGGCTCTGGATATTGCGCCTTCCGGATCCTACGGGAACACTACGGATGAAATAAGTGAATAAACACAGCAAAACTGACCATATTCTGATGTGGTCAGTTTTTTTATGTATCCTTAAGCTGTCCTGGTAAAAATCAAGATTCCGTTGGTCCGTTTCGATGTGTAGGGACCTTCGTATTCCTGTGGAAACCCCTCTTCATCACTTTCAAGTTTGATTCGCTGTATCAACGCTTTCTCTTTCAAGATCCGGCGGAAGGTATCTTCTGTTAAATGTCTGAAAGGTTCCACGACAATCGTTTTGTCAATCCGCACGCTGCACCGGCCGCTCACCGGCAGTTCTGTCTGGTCCAGTAAAAGCTTGGTTACATGCACTACCCCTGACATCCTCTCTGTATAAAATGACAAAGAGCCCCTTCCTTTTGAAGGGTACTCTATCCATATTATAAGAAAAGGAGAATAAATTGGAAACGGCAGATATTCCTAGTTGGTTAGAAAGACTCTTTCATCAGTCCTTGAATATCGTTCTGCCATCCGCTCTCCTTCTGTCCTAAATCCTTATCCACACGGGACTGGAGGTCTTTCCCCTGCCCTTCAGCCTTCCGAGAGTCATAGATCTTCTGGAAGGATTCTTTTGTACCAGTTTCCAGCTGAACCCAACCTTTTTTCATCTACTGAGCGGGCTGGTATTCTCAATAAAAAAACCTCCCCCACCGGAGTGGAGAAGGCCTGTTCATGTTATTCTTCGATAATGCGATAGTTTGTATGAGCCACAACCGTCCTGTCATATTCGAAATCGATGTCATTCAGATTGTCCATAATGGTTAAATCAACAATGACAGACTGCTGGCATTGACTTGGAATAACTCTTCCTTTAAATGTGATATCATTTCGTTCAAAGGTAACAATTTGACCAGGTGTTGCAATACGATCATCAGGTTGTATCATATCTCTCTATCCTTTCTGAATCAACATTATTGGTTTCAAAAAAGTTTACATGAAATAAACAAACAATTCAAACAAAACTTTTACAATATATGTTACTAAATTCGACAAAAGTATACAAGTAAAATACTTATGGTTTCACAAATCACTCAGGCGGTATATAGTAGAAATAGAAAAAAATGGAGAGGATGATCTTTTTTGTCTGTAGCTGTTTATAAAATAAAGCGGACCATCCTGATCTTTTTCGGGGTGTTTCTCATCGCTGCGACAGCTTTCCTTTTCACACTCTATCAACTGGGAACGGATTTTCTCATCCTGGAGGATACCGTGGAGGAGGATTCGGAGGCGGATGCCATCATCGTCTTAAGCGGTAGTGCAGAACGACTGGAACGCGGAGCTGAATTGTACGCCAAGGGAGCGTCAGATACAGTCATTTTAACGAATGCCGAAGAAAATGGGACGACGCCGGACCGGGCGGTTTCCCTGGGCATATCCGAAGCCGATATTTTAGAAGACACCAAAGCCACGAGTACATATGACAATGCACTTTACGCCAAGGACATTATGGAGGAGCAGGACCTTTCCTCAGCCATCGTCGTTACGAGTGAATTCCACTCGAGGAGGACGAAAATGACGTTCGATGATATTTTCGGAAAAGACTATACGTTAAGCTATGCCTTTACCTCCTCCTCGTTCAATCCCGCCGATGGTTTGACGGAAATGGAAAAAAAGACAACCTTCAGCGAATATACGAAAATGATCTTTTACTCCATCCGTCTGCTCTTTGACTGACTTTTCATATGCTGCATCCATGCGCCTGAAACAATCACTAGGATAGTCCTATGGACAGGCGTATGTCTATCCGATACAATGAAAGCGATTTCATAAAAAATGGAAAAAGGAAGGAATGAAAACGAATGAAGATATCATGGATTTGGATGATTGGGCTTGTCCTTTTATTTTCACTTTTTGTGCAACCGGTTGCACAAAAAGTTCAAGCCGATGCCAAAACGTACGACACTGTCGTTCTGCGCGGCAGTGCGGAGGCGCTTGATTGGAGTTCTGATCGTCATCCACTGCAGTATGACGAAGAAGAAGGGGTGTGGCTCAGTGAACCGGTGACCCTGAAAGGCGGTGAAACAACAGAATACAAGTTTGTCTACGACGGAACATGGATGTCTGGTTCCAACCTGACCGTCACCGCTCCTCAGGATGCAGCGTATATTTTCGCTTTTCACCCAGAAGAGGAGCGGACGGTGGATATCCGTCCTGCGGGAACGCATGAAGCATCCGCCACACTCGAACTGACTGTTCCTGAGCATACACCTGAATGGGTGAAACCGACCGTTGCCTCAAGCACGAACCATTTTCATTACACGGCTGCCCCGATGACAAAGACGGGTGAAGATACGTATACGTTTACACTTGTCGGTGAGGACGGACAGAACGTTTCCTATATATACAGCCTTGCGGGGAAAGCCTATGAGGAAGTCCGCAGCGAGCGCCGCACGGTCACTCTCACAAAGGATTCAAGCGTCCAAAACGATACGGTGGACCAATGGAAGACGATTCCCGTAGCCCAGTCTGTCACCCATGATTTCAACCATGAGCCGTACACCCCCACTAAAAAAGATGAGGTGGACGTAACGGTAGAGGTCGAGCACTTTGGTCCCATTGATACAGGAGCAGTGTATTATACGACGGATGGATCCTCCCCTTCCGGTAAGCGCGGAGAGGCAGAGAATGGGATGACCGCTGCTCTGCGTGTCGTCGAGACGAGTGGATCCACCGATGGCTTAAAAACTTCAACCTTAAAGGGCACGATTCCTGCTCAAAAGAATGAAACGCGTGTGAAATACAAACTCGACGTTTGGAACACTGGATCGCAGGGCTCCCAGTTTGCCGACAACAACGTCCTGGCCCCTGAGGAAGCCACCGAGTTTGCCTATTACGTCGAAGACTATCAATCTCCGGACTGGGCCAAAGAATCTGTGATCTATCAGATTTTCGTAGACCGTTTCCGCAATGGCAGTGAGGAGAACAACACCTCCGTCAATCCGGACCTTCCGACAGATGAGCAGTTGAAAGGATGGATGGGCGGTGACCTTCAGGGCGTGTTGGAAAAAATCGATTACCTCGATGAGCTTGGTGTGAATACACTGTGGATTTCACCGATTTACGAAGGCCCGTATTCCCACGGCTATCATCCGACAGATTTCATGAACATCGACCCCCGCTTCGGCAGCAACCAGCTGATGAAGGAACTTGTCGATGAAGCTCATGACCGCGATATGAAAGTCGTCTATGATCTTGTTCCAAACCACACGTCCAACCAACATCCATTTTTCCAGGACGCCGTTGAAAAAGGAGAAGCCAGTACGTATTACGAGTGGTACACCTTTTTGAAATGGCCGGATGAATATGAAACGTTCTATGATGTCCAGGAGCTTCCGGAACTGAACAACGACCATCCGGAAACGAGGGCCTATATGCTTGAGGAAGTGGTTCCATTCTGGATGGAGGACATCGGTGTTGACGGCTTCCGTCTCGATTATGCGAAAGGACCGAGTCACAGTTTCTGGGTCGATTTCCGCCATCAGGTGAAATCCATAGATTCCGAGGCCTTCATTTTTGGAGAAGTATGGGACAGCCTGGAAACCATTGATTCCTATACCGGGAAGCTGGATGGAGCGATTGATTTTGAAACCCAGTCCGCAATTTTCAATACGTACATTAACGATGAATCAATGAACAGCTTAGCTGATTCCTTGATGACAATCCATGAAACCTATGATGAGGAATTCGTACCTGCCACATTCCTGGACAGCCATGATATGCCGCGCTTCATCTATGAAGCAGATGAAAATGAAACCACGATGAAAAACGCAGCAACCCTGCAGTTCGCTCTGCCGGGGGCTCCGATCATCTATTACGGAGATGAAGTCGGTTTGTCCCAAAGCGGTGATCATACGAAAGTGGAAGAATGGAAAGACCGCTTCTACCGGGAAATGATGCCGTGGGATGAAAGTAAACAGAACCTTGACATAAAAGCCCACTATGAAGAATTGATTCAGGCGAGAAAAGATCAACCGGCCCTTGCCTACGGCGATATGAAAGTGATTTATTCGGATGATGACGTCCTCGTATTTGAACGGAGAATGCCTCAGGATCATGTGCTTACCGTCATCAATAAAGGAGAAAAAAGCCGCACATTGAACATCAAAGAGCTGTACAACCAAAAGACGCGGAATAAAGTCATGCTGCAATCCGTGATTGATGACAGCCGGACGCTGAGCCGCCGGGATGACTTGTACGTCAAAGCAGACGCCCATTCCGCCCAGGTGTACGATGTCAAAGGCACACTGACATACGAAGAGCCTTCCGAAGAGAAAAAGTACAACAAAGTGGTCCTCCGCGGATCTGCTCCCCTCGACTGGGAAACGGATAAGCACGCCCTGACGTACAATGAAAAGGCAGGCGTCTGGAGCAGTGCCCCTGTCGCTTTGAAAGCAGGAGAAACTGTTGAGTATAAATTCGTCCGTGACGGCGAATGGCAGGAAGGAGAAAATCTGACGTTCACTCCGGAATCGAGCGGAGAATACATCTTCCACTTCGATCCACAGCAGGAGAATGCCGTCAAGGTCGTCCAGGTCCCTTCCTCAAAAGCATCTTAATCGAATGGCCTCCCCCTATGAAGGCGGAGGCCTTTTTATTTATTGTAATCCCAAAGAATCTTCCACCCGCCTTTTTCCTCAGTCACATATACATCCTGATGAAGGCGGAATCGACCGTATTTCCCTTTGAACGTCTGGTCAACCGATACAACGTACACGTTCTTGAACGGGTCCGTTCCTTTTTCCATCGACCAGGTATCCAGATGAGTGACCTCTCCTGTTGTAAACGTGAATGTTTCCACGCCGAAATGATTCATAAACACGTGGGCCCTGTCCTGTATGTAATGGCCCTTTCCGAATTTATCCTTCATCCGGGAATGAAGCAGCAGCCAGGAATCGGCGTACCGCCCTTTTTGTTCATAGCTGTAAAACGTCTCCACCGCCTTTTCCGCTTGATAACCCGGACGGGATGTGATGAACAGACCGGCAGCCGTCAAACCAGCAGCCAGAAGGATAAGGGCTGTGATGACAAGGAATTTCCCACCAGAACCTTTCTTCTTCATTTCACCGCCTCCCTTTATCACCTTATGCGGAAACAGGAGAAAAAAGAAAAGGCGGCCTTCCAATGATGGAAGGCCGCCTTTTGCCTTTCGTTCAATACGGATCTGCTTCGTGCCCTTTTTCCTCGGCCTGGTCGACCGCATCCGCAGCCCCATCGCTGCCTATCGGAGAGCCACCCCGCTTCGGAAGTTTCCCCTTGGAGGGGGTGATGTCGTTCGCAAATTCCTCGTTCATCTGTCCCGCTGTTGCATTCATCCCAAGTCCCTCTGCCACTCGGCTTCCATAATCCTCATCGCACTGGGTCAGCAAGGATACCATCTTCTTCTGGATGTGGGTGTGGCACGGCTTGAGAGACACGACGAGGTTGTTGATTAAATCGTCCCGCTCCCAATCCTTCAGCATCCGGTACCGTTCTCCTGCCTGCTTGAAATTGTTTTCCCTGTCAATCGGCTCTTTCTTCAGCTTTCCTTCCACGTAAGGCTGGTGAGGCGCCTTTTTCGGAGGGGATTCCTCCAGACCATTCAAGGAGGAAGGTTCATAGTTCACGTGCGGGTTGGACCCTTCCGGCCGATCCACTAAATAGGACATGCTTCCTCCTTCATAGTTGGTGGCGGCATGTTTTTTCGGGGCGTTCGCCGGAAGCTGCTGGTAGTTTGCCCCGACACGGTAGCGCTGCGTATCGGAATAGGAGAATGTCCGTCCCTGAAGCATCTTATCATCAGAGAAATCGAGACCGTCGACAAGCACACCTGTACCAAATGCCGCCTGCTCGATTTCATTGAAATAGTTGTCCGGATTTTTGTTCAGTACCATTTTTCCGACCTTCAAAAACGGGAACTGATCCTCCGGCCACAGCTTCGTATCATCAAGTGGGTCAAAATCAAGCTCGGGATGCTCGTGATCCTCCATAATCTGGACGCAGAGCTCCCATTCAGGATAATCGCCGCTCTCGATGGCTTCGTACAAATCCTGTGTCGCATGGTTGAAGTTTTCTGCCTGGATTTCGTTTGCTTCCTCCTGGGTCAGGTTTTTGATTCCCTGCTTGAGAGGCTCCCAGTGATACTTCACAAGAACCGCTTTCCCTTCGTCGTTCACCCACCGGTATGTGTTCACACCAGATCCCTGCATCTGCCGGTAGTTGGCCGGGATGCCCCACGGGGAAAACAGGAAGGTGACCATGTGCATCGATTCGGGCGTCTCGCTGAGAAAATCAAAAATACGCTCGCTGTCCTGGATGTTGGTCACTGGATCAGGCTTGAACGAATGGATCAAATCAGGGAATTTCATTGCGTCACGAATGAAGAATACCTTCAAATTGTTTCCGACCAGGTCCCAGTTGCCATCCTCTGTATAAAATTTAACAGCAAATCCGCGCGGGTCCCTCAGCGTCTCCGGAGAACCAGCCGAGTGGGTCACCGTCGAAAATCGGACGAGCACCGGCGTTTTTTTGCCTGCTCCGGAAAAAACTTTTGCCCGTGTATATTTCTCCACCGGCTCATCGCCGGCTTTCCCGTAGGTTTCAAAGTAGCCGTGTGCCCCTGTCCCCCGGGCATGGACCACCCGTTCAGGTACACGTTCCCGGTCAAAGTGGGAAATTTTTTCGATATAATCATAGTTCTCCAGCGTGGCCGGTCCCCGGTTTCCGATTGTCCTTAAGTTCTGGTTCGTCCGGACCGGATGCCCCTGCCTCGTTGTCAGCGTTTTTTCGCCTTCTCCTTCGGCAAAACGATGGTCGTCCGCACCACCAGGTCCCTGTTCTTTATAGTTGTCCATATGGTTCCCTCCTGTCATTGACTATCTACAAGGAGAGTTTCTGCAGGCGACCGGTTTTTTATTCCATCTTTTCCATCAGCCTTTTCATCATAAAAAAAACGCCCAGGAAGATCCTGGACGTTGAAATACTTATGATGGAAGAAGGTATTCCGACAGCTGTGTGATACGTTTGCTCATGCTGCCCGGACTGACTTCATACTTTTCGGCTACCGCTTTTTTCGTTACTTTTTCCGGTTCAGAACGGAAAGCAGACGTGCTGCGGTATATATGCTCAAGGGCTGCGGTTACGACTTCCGGCTTACGGAATGTCGGGTTTTCCGCCTGCTTGTACATTTCCCAGCGCTGCTTCAACAGTTCAAATCCATCTTCCTTCTTCAAGCTTTCATCGAACAAGTCAAGCACGTCATCGCCTTCAGCAGAAGCTTCGACCGGCTCTTCAGCTGTGTCTTCTTCGGTTTCATCTGTAGAAGTCATATACATCCAGCTGCGCAGCTGCTCTATAATCGTTGCCTGCATATAGTCATAAATCGTCGCAGCACCGCTCGCTTCAAACGCCTCTTCCAGCTGTTGGCGGAACGTCACGTAGGAAGACTCGTAGTTCGGAATCGCCAGTGGTACGAAGTTGTGAACAGGTCCCCACTTCAAGAGCACACCGATGCAGTATGGCATGTGCTCGTAGTTCTCCTCTTTCAAAGGAATGCCGTCTTTTTTCACTTCAAACGACTCTCCGCTCCACACGTCTTCTACAGAAGCGGTGTATTCAGAGGCAGAACCGTTGATTTTGAATAAGCTCGCGTGCGGAGATTTCCAGGCTTCCATCGTCGCCATCGTCGCCGGACGGATGATTTTATCCTGTTTCTTCGCAAAAAATTCTTCATATAAGGTGGAGCCATCCTCCTGTTTGTCGATCAGGACACGCTGGACCATCTGGAACGCCGCTTCTACTTCTTCTTCCTGTGTTTCTCTTGACTCAGATGGCGTAACGTTCGGATAATTACGGTTCACATAGGCCATAAAATGGCTGTAGTTACTCTGCAGTTCCTCATGAAGGCTGCTGGATCCGACAGCCTGATCGTCTTTCACCATGCAGCATTTTTTATATTTTTTCCCGCTTCCACAAAAGCAGGGATCATTCCTTTTTGTCTTACTCATATAAATCCCTCTCCTAATTGTTTAAAGGTCAACTCTACTAGGGTACCGAAAATTGAGCAAACATGCAAAAAAATTTCCACATCTATGCATTTTTCTGTAAAAAAAGGCGGATATGGGAGTTTTATGGAACCTTTCCCTTCCTTCACAAAAAAACCGCCTGAAGGTTACACTTCAGACGGAGCGGGACGGGAGATCGCTGACGAACGATATTCAATTTTATGCGGAATGATGATACGCTTCGGCGGCTGCTCCCGCCGCTGCACATTTTCAATAAGGCAGGCAGCTGCCTCTGTCCCTAAGGCCTGGATGTGTACGTCCACAGTCGTCAGGGCCGGACGGGACACCTGAGCGAGGTAGACATTGTTGAAACTGACGATCGATAAATCCTCTGGTACATGAATGCCTGCTTCCTCCAAGGTGGATATGACGCCAATCGTCATCAGATCATCGGCGACAACAAGCCCGGTCGGTGGATGAGTGAGAGACATGAGTGCACGAACGGCTGAGCGTCCGCCCGATTTCAAGAACTCTGTATGGACTTTATAATTTTCTTCAACGGAGATTCCGGCCTCTGTTAACGCCTCTTCATACCCTTGAAGGCGGTCGAGCGTCACAACGAGCTCAGGAGACCCGCCGATAAACGCCACACGGTCATGACCGATATCGATCAGATGCTTTGTAATATCCTTGGAAGCCTGAATGTTATCGTTATCGACGTGCGTCACGTGGTTTCCGTTTTCTGCCGGACGGCCGACGACGACAAAAGGAAACTTCTGCTCCAGCAGGAAGGATTGAATCGGGTCACGCACCTGCGAGTAGAGGAGAAGAATCCCGTCTGTCTGACTGCTGTACACCATCCGTTTCACGGCCTCCAGCATTTCCTCATCCGTTTCCCCCGTGCAGAGAACAAGGGAATAGTCCATCTCATGGGCGATGGAACTGATGCCCCGCAGTACTTCCGGAAAAAATGGATTCTGCAGGGCTTTATCTGCACTGAAAGGCAGAACAACTCCGAGAGATTTCGTCGTCCGGCTTGCTAAATTACGGGCGGTCACATTCGGGTGATACCCCATCTCCTCCATCGCCTGCTTCACTTTCCTTTTCGTGGCCGGACTGATCCGCGGATTGTCTGCAATCACACGGGAAACCGTCGAGGGGGCTACGCCGGCCGCTCTGGCTACATCCTTAATGGTTACGTCCAAAACAATCACCTTCTATATATTTACTGCTTCCATCATAACACTCCCCGTTCCAAGGGAGGAATGAGTATTTAGGTGACTACCCAGAAAAAGTATCCTCCTTAATGAAAGACCTGTCCCATTCTTTCTCTCCCTTTAAGTGGATGGTGCAGGATTCGCTGCCCATAGCCCGTGCGGCTCCTTCTTCTGTAAGACAGGACTGTTTCCCAACCCGGACGTGAAGGATAAAAAAAGAAGACCTTCTAATAAACAGAAGATCTTCCTATTTTCAGCTCATCAACCGTCGAGGTCAAAAGAATCGATGTTGACCTGCAAGCCTTCACAAATAACCTTTTACAGTTTAAATTGCTGGATTTCCTCATTCAACTGCTCAGAAAGCTCGGACAGCTGACGGGCACTGTGGGAAACTTCTTCCATTGAACTCGTCGTCTGCTGCGAGGAAGCGGCAACCTGCTCGACCCCTGCCGCCGACTCTTCGGAAACAGAAGCAATCTCTTCAATCGACTGGTTCATCTGCTGGCTGTTTTCTGCAATATCCGAAAGATGCTCGGAAATTTCCCCGATCCGTCCGGACATGTCACTGACAGAAGTATGGATCCGGTGGAATGTTTCCCCGGTCACCTCAATCTGTTTCGTTCCTTTGTCCACTTCCTGATAGCCGGATTCAAGCGATTGAGCGACCCGGTTCGACTCCGATTGGATACTTTCCACAATGGATGTGATATCAATGATGGACGTTGAAACCTGCTCGGCAAGCTTGCGGACTTCATCAGCCACGACGGCAAACCCTTTGCCATGCTCCCCGGCTCTTGCCGCCTCTATAGCCGCGTTCAAGGATAACAGGTTGGTCTGTTCGGCAATATCCTGAATGACCTGGACGAGTTTATTAATCTCCTTGGACTGCTTATCCAGTCCGTGGACACGCTCCACAGACTCTTTGACGATGCCATTGATGGTGTTCATCTGCTGGACGGACGTTTCCATCAAACCCCGCCCTTCTTCGGTCATCGACAGCACTTCCTTCGATGTTTCAGATACCGCTTTTCCACCTTTGTTGGCTTCATCCAGACGTCGGACGAAGCTGTCCATTCCTTCAGAAAGACTGCTGGAGCTGTCTGCCTGGGACTCTGCACCAGAGGACAGTTCCTGCATCGTTGAAGCGACCTGCTCACTTCCTTCTTTCACTTCGTTTGCCGACTGCGTGAGCTCCTCACTCTGCGCCGACACTTCACTGGACGCTGTTGTCACCCTCTGAACAAGGGTTCTCAGGCTGCCCACCATTTCATTCATCGCCACAGACAACTGACCAATTTCATCGGCCCGCTTCGTTTCGATGTCCTCTGTCAAATCACCATCACTAATCCGGTTCACCGATGACAGCAGGGAGCGGACAGAGTTCGTCAGACGGCTGCCGAAGATATAAGCAAACACAGCACCAAGCAGCACAGCGACCGCTAAAAAGATGGCAAGGAACATATTGATTTCCTTCTGGAGGCTTCCGACAAAGGAGGTGCTCATATCGACACCGACTATCGCATCCATGTCACCTATCTGCATAAAGACAGACTTATGGACGCCCCATTCATCTTCATAAATGGATGTCACAACTGTATCACCTGTCTGGAATGCCTCCCTCTGCTTATCTGTAAAAGGAGACTCCACCATCACATCCTCGGAACCGTTCAAGGCGACGATGTATTCCTTCTCTCCCTGCTTTGTCAAAATATAGGCATATTCCAGACGCTCCTGTCCTTCAATGAAGCTGTCCAGCGTGTTGATCAAGCTGGCATGGTTCTCCGATGGGTTTTCCATCGCTTCACGGACGGCATTCGGTTCAATCGAGCGGACAAGCTCCTGACCATTTGTCAAAAGAACCTGTTCAAACTGCGGCAGAATATGATCATCAATCATATTACCGGTTACGAATTTCACAAATCCGAAGGTCAGTCCACCAAGAATAAGGATTGGAATGATGAAATTAACGAACAACTGGGTTTTTAACGACTTCTTCGGGTTCAAGGCCTGCCAATTCATCGGACAGCCTCCTTTGCTGGTTTCATTGTTAGGTAGGGCTCTAAATCAAGGGTAAGTAACCGGTTGAGTTCATTCAGCTGATTCGTTTTGAAAAAGACGACGGCAAACGTCCGGTCACTGGCTGACTGGATGATCCGATACTCCAGGATGTGACTGAACTCTTTTTTCAGCTCATCGTGCTGAATGGATTGAATGAGGTTCATGCTGATATGGCCCGGAACCTCCGCACAGAAAAACCCGTAATAGGACTCGTCGGCCCGCTTCACAATCGTTTCCCAATCCGGCTTTACACCTTTGAAGTAGGCTAAAGCCGAGTTGATATCATAAGCGTAATGACTCACATCTGTCGTACCTGCCCCGGCAAAGCGGAGAGGATTCATCTCAATGGGAACGATTCCGCCTTCATTTTTCCTCATTTCTATGTGAAAAGGATAGTTTCGGAGCTGAAGGCGGTCATTTAACAGACGCAGGTAATCAAGCGCCTGCTCACGGACTTCCTCAAGAATACGGCTGGATGTGTAATAAATGCGGTCTGACGTATCCTGATCGTGAGCAAACCGGCGTTTCAGGATATTCAAAATCACAGGCTCACCCGATTCGTCATAGTAGCAGTCAAGCGCATACTCCTGTCCTTCAATATATCCTTCAATAATGATCTGTTCACTGTCCAGTACGTCATCCGAATACATCGACCGGGAAAGAAGCAGGTCGGAATACAATCCTTGTACCGCCTGGTCCCACTCCTCTTTTTCCTTCACGATATAAACACCGACACTGGAATAGCCTTTGTTGGGCTTGATAACGACAGGGAAAGGGATATCTTCCTTGTTTGAACTCATCAATTCATCAAGTGTGACAAGCTTGAAATAATAGCCTTCATCCAGATCGGCAATCATCTCCCGGAACCGGGCTTTGTTTTTGACCATCTGGGATACTTTCGTATGTATGTGCTCCGGATGGTGGTGCTGCAGCATCTGCAGACAGCTTTCCGAATTGGTTAGTAGTTTAGAATGTTCCTTCATATCCAGGGCTCTTTCATCGTCCTTATAATAGATAGGCAAGTGATGGGTAAGGGCCGTTTGTACTAGGATAGGGGACACCGTTTGTTCATCAATAATCAGCATAAATTCCCTCCTGAGCGTGCAATTTCAACTTATTTGTGCTCGACTCCTTATATATCGGCCGTCCCCGGAGTTCATACAGGTCCGCATGCCTGATTCAGTTATAAAGTCCTATTTAATCAGAAAATTAAGCACAAAAAAATCCGTGTACAGCTACACGGATTCGATGTATGATGAGTCGAACTTTTTCATCTAGTGAATGTTCTCTTCTAATCAGAAACGGGGGCCGCTGATTGAAAAGAGCCCGCAAAGGTACGCAGCTTTTCCATATCTGAGACATCTTCTTCAAAAAGAGGCACATATACCAGCTCTTTGTCTCTAAACGTCCGCTTGATCTCCTCAAGATAGACGCGCTCCTGTTTCCTCCTTTTAGCGAGAAAAGCACCGTCAGCGTAGTCAGGCAGAACTTTATTTACAATCAAGGTCTGCACATCAAGTCCATGTCTGCCCAGCTGCTCCACCGCTTTCTTCGTTTCAAGAATCGGGAGGCGCTCAGGAATGAGAACAAATGCAAAAGCCGTCTTCTCTTCATCTAAAATGATCTTCCTCACCTCTGCGAATTTTTCGCGGCGCCTCTGCAGCACGTTGAAAATCGGATCATCCACAGGCTCTCCATCATGAAGCAGCTGCGTATACGTCTCGTTCATCCGGCTGCGCCGCTCCAGCATGCCATCAATCCACACGTTCATGATCTCAGGGAGTGTAAGCAGGCGGATCGTATGTCCGGTCGGAGCCGTGTCGAACACGATTTTATCGAACCGGCCGGATTCTTCCAAAATGATGGACACGAGGCGGTCGAACAAGGCGGCCTCATCCGCACCCGGTGACGCAGATGCCATATCGATCTGCCGATGCACCTCCTCGACCATTTTGGATTTCACAAGACCTTCCAGGTTTTCTTTCACCCCTTCAATATACCGCTTCGATTCATAACCGGGGTCAATTTCTATTCCGTATAAATGCTTGGCGAGCTTCGTTTTCGTGTGGGATAAAGACGTATGAAAAACATCGCCGAGATTATGGGCAGGGTCTGTCGAAACCACCAGGGTTTCATGCCCCTGCTCAGCAAAGGAGAGCGCAAGGGCCGCTGATGAGGTCGATTTTCCGACGCCTCCTTTTCCTCCCACAAAAATAATAGAATGATGCTGGATATGCTTCATCGGTCCCCTCCTTAACAGCAGCGGATGCCGTCGAGCGGGGATTTCTCCATGCCCATCCGCAAGTGCCAGTCATGAAATTTTTCAACAATATGTGGGTACAATTCAAGCGTATAGTAAAACGCGGGGTTGGGGATGCCGAGCAGATCGGAATAAAGCAGCAGAAGAAAAAGATCTTCTTCATCTCTCAACTCCCGGGCCACCTCCTGTTTATGAGGCAGACTTAATACTTCATCATACAGTTCTACAATCCGTCTCAGGGAAAGCTTCTTTTCCATCGGTCTCCCTCCTCAGGATTCTATCAGTTCCAACAGCCGCTCTTCATAGCGTCCGGCTGAAGCTATATATTCTCCGTTTACAAACACTGCCCCGTACGTGCTGTGCAGCAGAAGGGAAGTCAGTGCCCGGCGGCGGGGAATACGCCCCCGGCGCTGCTGCTGCCAGAAATAAGCGGCTGCAGCCAGCAGGTTCCTAGGGTCCATGAATTGAATGTTGATATCAGGATCGATCTCCAGTGTCTTTAGATAAAGCTGCTGCAGTTTTTTTCGTTCTTCGTCATGATGCGAAAATTCGTCCTCCATGTTAATCAGACCTTCCGGATCGGAGCAGATTCCACCACAGCAGCCCATCCCAATTTCCTTCTCCGCCCGCATCATCATGACATCAATCATGCCTTTTTCCTCCTTACCTGAATGGAAGAAGCCGTACATCGGCACGGCTTCTTGCTTTTATGCACTTCGCTCAATGGAATCCTTATGGTCCTTCGTAATCGCTGAAAAGGCCGTCAGCAAAATCCAGAAGGTGAAAACGAGGATGACTGCGCCAAAAGCAAACAGCATCCAGTCACTATTCTCATTCCAAGGCGCCCATTCTGTCAGCACCTGTGAAATCATCGCCCACAGCGTCATGAACATAAGAAAGACCATTGGAATAATTGTCGGAAGGTAATTCCTCCCCTGACGCTTCAGCCAGATCGATACGAGCAGGAGACTAATGCCGGCCAGGAGCTGATTGGATGTTCCAAATAACGGCCAAAGCAGATAACCTCCGGATCCGAATCCCTTCGGCCCCTGCGGGATCAGGGTCAGTGCAGCGCTTGAAACAACCGCCAGCGTTGTTGCGACATGCATTTTCGTCAATGGTGTGATCTTATATTCAGTTCCGAGTTCTGCAATAATGTAACGCATCAATCGAACGGAAGAATCCAGTGTTGTCGCAGCGAAACTGACGACAATAACACTCACGATTGTCGCAGCAACAGAGGCGGGGATCCCGAGTCCTGCGGCCAGCTGGCCGGCCCCCTGGATGAAGACTCCAAGCCCGGCATTACTGGCCGCCGCAAAACCACTGTAGGTTGCTGTGAATTCCGCCGCTGTTGGGAAGAAGGTGACAACAGCGATGATCGCGACTAAGGCGAGAGCTCCCTCTCCTACAGATCCAAGATAGCCGACAAACCGCGCTTCTGTTTCATTGTTCAACTGTTTAGATGAAGTCCCGGAAGATACGAGACCGTGGAATCCGGAAATCGCTCCACAGGCGATAGTAATGAACAAAAGCGGGAACCAGGACGTATCCGCCGACGCATTGGTCACCGGTGCTGTAATTTCAGGGTTGGAAAACAGCAGCCCGAGATAGAGAAGTCCCAGTCCGACAATCAACTGGTGGGAGTTGATATAATCCCTTGGCTGAAGCAGTTTCCACACAGGAAGCGTCGATGCAATATACACATAGATCATCAGTACGAGGATCCAGACGAAAAACGCCATGGATGTCGCACTCAACCCAAAGGCTGCTTCTGCTCCTTCGCCCCCGAAATAGCGGACAAGGTCAATCTGCAGCGCAGGGACATAACTTGCAATGACAGCAGATAGATACATGACAGCAAGAGCTACAAGCGATGGCAGAAGCATACTGCCCTGTCTCTTGTAGACACTGTAACCGATCCAGACAGCGAGTGGAATTTGAATAAAGACAGATAACACACTTGCAGGAAACGAGATGAACAAGTTGGCAATGACCCAGGCGAACACTGCATTGACCATAAGAACAAGCAGAAGGATAATGAACAAAAACAACACTTTTGCTTTCTGGCCGATCAACTTGCTCGCCAGCGTCCCGATCGACTGTCCTTTGTTTCGCACGGATAAAACGAGTGTACCGAAATCATGGACCCCTGCAGCGAACACCGTGCCAAGGAGCACCCAGAGAACAGCCGGAAGCCATCCCCAGTACACCGCGATAGCAGGTCCTACAATGGGAGCTGCTCCAGCCACCGACGTGAAGTGGTGCCCCCAGAGAACGAACTTGTTCGTAGGTACGAAATCGACGCCATCCTTAAACTGATGGGCGGGCGTTACGTAATTCGGATCAAGCTTATAAATCTTTTCGGCAATAAACTTAGAATAATACCGATACCCTAGAAAAAAGACAAGCATACCAACAACGGCCAGCCAAATCCCACTCACAAAAACCCTCCTTTTATGTATGCGCTTACACATTATCGTTATTATATCTTACAATTCGTCATCGTTTCAATAAAATTTACAGATTTATCAGAAAATAGAAGTCATGAAAAAGCCGCTCCTTCCGGCAGTCCGGCTGGAGCGGTCTTCTCATGACAATTATTAAATGGCTTTTCCTGTTTCCTGCTGCGACTTGTTCCCCTTCGATCGATTTCCCTCGAAAAAGCCCGGTTTCTTATTCGGCAGTTTACCGAAGAACAAACCGGCAAAAGGAAGGTACCTGTGGGACAGCCAGATGATGACATAACACGACAGCAGGGTGGCAAGTAGCCGCACAATGATAGCTGCGTGGAACATGTTTCCGGCCGGTATTGGTATGGTAAATTCAAAGATTTTCAACACGAATGGGTGAAGAAGATAAAAGCCAAACGAATAAATCGCAATATTCTTCACATAGGACAGTGCCACCGGCCACTTGACGACCAATCGTTCCGCAATACGGAACATGGCATAGCTTCCGACAACGAGAAAGAGCATATTAATAATCAAATAGCCCCATGTCGGCAGCTGGGAACCAAAAATCTGATACCCGCTTCCATGCAGATACACAGTGGTCAGCCCGGCAAGCAGGCCTCCGACAGCCCACACAGGAGTTGTCCTTGAGAAAGCCGCGGTCTTCTGCTGTTTATAGTGAACGCCGATCCATGCTCCAAGAAGGTACGGACCCATGCTTGTCATAAACAAATTAAACGAAAAGACTTGGAATTCGCGGTTGAAGAAATAATATCCGACTTGGAGAATCATTCCGAACAGCCACATATACTTTCTGAAGAACGCAGATTTCTGCGCGGCATAAAGGACGACAGGGAAAAATAAATAAAACTGAACGATTAAGAAAATAAAGTGCAGATGATAAAAGGAATCCCCTGTAAACATCCGTGTCAAAATGTTCTCCGGCGTCGTCGATACTACTCCGAGATAAATAGAGAAAGCCTCATAGAAAAGGGCCCACAGGAAATAGGGAACGACGATATATAGAGCTCTCTTCCTGAAATAAGAGAAGAGTTCCTGTTTATCCATTTTCTGATCAATATACTTATAGAAAAAGACCATCGCCGTAAGCATGATGAAGATGCCGGCTTCAATCCGGATGATCCGGTTGATAAAATGATAGGCCTCATACATGCCCGTACCTTCCGTAAGAACCTTCACATAGGCCGCGCTGACATGTACGAGGACGACCATGACCATGGCAAAGATGCGCAGAAAGTAGATGGACTCAATTCTTTCTTTTTTCATGGAATCATTCCTTTAATGGTTCGACTTAATGGTGCGTGAGCCATCTTACCATGAAATCATGGTCTGCTTTCGCATTGTTGTCGATTATTCATGAAATTTTTGAACTGTCGTAACAAACCTTACATTTTTTAACTATTTTGCATCAATACGGCCGAGGAAAAAACCATCGATCCTGTCGAGACGTCCCCGCCAGAAAAACGATCCTTCCGCCGGGGTGGCCTGGGCATCGCCATTGTAGACCTGGGCATTTTCGAGATGAATGTATTGAATTTCCTCCTGCGAATAATTCATCTGGCTGGCTTTTTCAAGCTTTTCACTGAGGGACTGAGCCGTTTCATTCCCTTCAGCAAGGGTACCACTTAAAGAACGAAAGTATTTTTCAGCCGAAACCGTTGTCCCTGTCACCAAAGCTCCGTTAACGTTTAACGTAATGTCCAGGGAAAAGTCCTTCATATTTGCTGCTTTCACAAATTTTCTCAGCACATTATCCATCAAAGATCTTCCTTCCTGACTGGTTTATTGAACCGTGTCGTCATTAATCGTCAGTGATGTTTTCTTTGGTGTTCCCGGCGGCTTTTCCACTTCCTCTTCCTGATTGGGATCTTCATCCACCGGTTCAGGCGGAGCTTCCGAGGCAGCGGCTTCCTTCTCCGAGCTTTCGATCTGCTCCTGGGAAAGTTCAGGTCCTTCAAGGGCAGGTGTTTCTTCCGTCTGATCCAGTTTTTCCTGTTCTTCCTCATCGGCCGTCTTTCTATTTTTAATTCCTTCGACCCATTCCTCCGCTTTATCCTTCGTTTTATTCTTAACGTCCTTCACTCTGTCTTCCGCTTTATGTGCTTTATCTTTCACCTTTGTTTCGGCCTTCTGTGCTTTCTCCTTTAAAGAAGAATCTCCTGTCTTTTCAGATTTTCCTGGATTCAGCATCAGACCTGTGACCGCTCCGACAACACCGCCGATAATGGCACGGGTCACTTTTCCACTTGGTTTGCCCGGGGATTTTTCCTGGCTGTTGTCCGCTGACGTCAATGTTGTTTTTTGATCACTCATGCTTATCTCTCCTCATCATTTTTGATGGTTGTACATGCGCTGCATCGAGTTTTCCAGCTGTTCGATGCGGTTTTGCAGCTGCTGGTTTTCCTTCTCTAAAGCCTTGGTGTCCGCTTCTGCTGCTTTAGAGTTTAAGTAGGGATCGGTTTCCCACCAGTCCATCCCGATTTCCTTCGCTTTATCAACAGACGCCACAATTAAGCGGATTTTGATCGTGAGCAGTTCTACATCAGCCAGCCCTACACGGATATCACCCGCGATGACAACCCCTTTGTCCAATACGGTTTCCAAGACATCGACGATACTGCTGGACTGGGTCGGGTGTTCAATAGACATCAGCCTTCCTCCTTCACAACAGGTTTCCAAGCGGACCTAAGTCAATGTTTAGATCCTCATCGGTCAACTCAAAGATTTCCTTCAATTCATCCATCTTCACGTCCAGGTTCATCAGGGCCACACCGAGCTGCTCAATCTGTTCATCCGTTAAAGTGCCACCATCCACCCGGCGGATGGCATGGCGTTCCACAAGCTGACGGAGAAGTTCAATAACAGTCAGGACAAGCTGCGCCAGTCCCTGTTCGGCACCATCAGGATCTAGGTTGATCCGCCCACTTTTTAATGGCTGCTGTTCAAGGTCGTTCAACGGCATATTCCAGTTCCTCCTTTTCTTTGTCCATATTCTCAGAACTGATTTCATTCTGCTGTGATTGAACGAGGGTTTCCACGGCCGAAATCAGAACCTTCAGATCCAGATAGACAAGGTCGATGCCCGCAATGGAAATAATGACATCTCCCTTGATGGCGACTCCTTTATCCAGCACCGTATCCAAAATATCAATCAACGCAATGTCACGATTTTCGAATTGTTCCCTCCGGCTCATCCCTCCACCCCGCTGACGGTTTTCGTGTCTGAAAAGTGATAGGGAGGCCACGGACCGGTCACTTCGATCATCCATCCCGCTTCCCTTCCGTTTTCCTGAGCAGTAGTGGCCTGCTCCAGGAAAGGTTCCACCTGCTCTTTTTTCAAAAGGTAGGCACCGTTCCAGCACATTTCCTCGTCTTTGCCGGTTACATTTTTGTTCCACACTTTCTTACTACTTGTGTCGACACAAAACTCTTTGAAGCGGTGATGAAGATTCCCTGCATAGGTCTCCTGCTCCTGCGAGACAATTTCTTGTATAAAACTGTCGAGCTTTTTCGTCTGAAGGTACTGCATTCCTTTTGACATCTGCGCAATATCCTCTTTCCGCTTCATGACTTCCGGGTGCCGGGCAGCTGTATGTTCCTTAAGGAGGTCGGAGCGGTTATAAATTTTCACATTCCACTCTTCCGTCCCTTGCAGCTGCTGAAGAATGATCTTCCATTCCGTTTCATAGACTGCCGCTTTATGCTGAAGATTTTCTTCCTTCTTAAAAATTGTTGCGAATTTCATCGGAATCAGTGTCATCCCGTCGTTCAGCTGCAGCAGGACTTCGTGATGGCGGAAAGCTTTTTTCCTGAGCCATTCCATTTCATTTGTTTTTTCCTCCAGCACTTCTTCCCCGAATTCGGATTCATCTACGAAGCTGACGACAGCTGCCAGATTTCCAAGCTCAATGTGGAAAAGGTGGTGAGAGTCATCCACGCCTCTCCACTGAGTCATATCCGTCTCCTGTGCTTCTTCCTTCCACGTCACGCCATACAGGTATAACAATTCTTCCATAATAAAAACTCCCTATTCATACCGTTTCGTCATCTCTTCCCATTGTTCCATCTCCCGCTTTTTGGCCATCTCATAGCGCAGCATCAGTTCTTCCTCCTGCTGCTCATACGCTTCTTCAGAGATTTCCTCCAGTTCATACATCATCTGAAGCTGGATGATTTTTTTCTGGATGTGCTCCAGATCGTACCATTCCTTATCCACTTCTTCTTTGACGTGCTCACCGACTTTTTTAATCAGAGTGATCGGAGAAGTGAACAGTTTATGAATCATGAAGCTTCCACTTTCAACTGGATATGGATGAAGTTATAAGGGGCCCACGGACCTGTATACTTGAAATCCACATAATCGCCCCACGTCTGGTAAAGCTCGTTAACAAGGGCATCAAAGACTTCCTCTTTGTCCCGATCGATTAAGTACGCGCCGTTCAGCAGCATTTTTTCTCCTAAGGTATCATTTTTCTTAGCGGCTTCCGCAAGTTCTGCGAGAGGTTCATGGATTCGTTTCTCTACATCATTCTGGATGTCGGTAAAGAAATCACGGGCCATTTCCCCAAGCTGAATCCGGTCGAAATAGCCGGCGGCTTCTGATTTCCCTTTCACCGTTTCCTTCTGCTTCTGCATTCTGTCGTTCTGATGGACCATGGATTCCAGCCATTCCCTTTTACCGACGACTTTCAAGCCGATTTCCATTTTGTCCCGGACTTCCGTGAACAGCTTTTCAAGCTGTGGATACAGATTTTCAAGCAGCACTTCGGTATCTTCTTTCGATTTAAAAACGTTTCCAAAGCTGATTGGAACGACCGCTCTCTCTTCCTGCATCACTTTAGTAATGACCGCCTGATGGGTCATCAATGGATCTTTTTTCGGGTGGTAAATCTTGACGGGAGCATGAACAGCGACAACAGCCGCATCTTTATAATGAAGCGTAAATAACCGACGCTCTTCTCCTTCGAATTCGATCGTGCCAAAATCTTTTTCTCCTTCCGCCTGTATACAGCAGAAGATGTAAACACCTGTTTCCTCTGCCATTACGATCCCTCCTTTATATTCCGGCACTCATTTAAAATGAGTGCCTCTACATTTTTTGTCTGTTCACCGGCCTGCAGCTGAAGCGGGAACATCATAAAATCAAGACAAAGATGCTGGAATGCCGGATGACTGCCTTCAACCGGGATGGCATGCTGATAGGCGATATCCGCCATCATGATCGATGTACGGATGCTCAATGGACTGCCGCTTCCCCCGAGCTGTTCATTCACTCGTTTTACGAGGGAGACGATTTTTACTGCGCCTTCTTTTTTCATTCCGGTCCGTTTCATGACAACAGCCGTTTCTGTCTCTACATCCATCCGTTCAAGCGGAATTGTGATCAGCCTGTCAAAAAGAGCATCTTGTGTTTCATAAACACCGGCGTACTCCGACGGATTGCTTGTGAGCAGCATACGAAATTCAGGGTGGACGCGGATATGGGATTCATTCCGCTTGGCTCCATATAAAGGCATCACTTTTTCTTCTAATATAGAAAGAAATAAATTATTCGTATAAGGGGAGGAGCGGGTGAATTCATCGTAAACGAGTGTATGCCCTTCTTTCACAGCCTTGTAAAGATGCCCCTCCACCCAGTTTTCCGAAACATTCTCCTCAATCTTATGGACGGTTCGGACAAAATTATCATGAAGCTTTTTCCTGCTGTACCCACTGTAAGCTCCAATCAAATCTTCTCTTGAAAGATCTCTGCTTCCGGTAATAACGGTTACAGGGCGGCCGCGCTTCTCCGCTGTGTGAAGCGCAAGAGTGGTCTTCCCGATTCCAGCCGGTCCTGTATAATGAACCGGATAACCGGCCGACACATACCTTAAGGTCCGCTGAATCATCGATTTGAAGTGAGGGAGGTCAAACACATCCCCCGGGGTACGGGAAGAAGGCTGTCTGCTGTTCAATCGTGTCATTCGCCATTTCCCCCTTACGTTTCGACCTGCTCATCAATTTCCGTACGGTATCGGAGACGTATTCTGGAAAATCCGCTGATGTCCAGCTGCTCATCCAGAAAAACTTCGTACACCCCGACCATCTGATCCCTCGCATACTTTTTCATATATTCCTTCTCTTCGATCACTTCAACGATGACACGCCATTCCTCATCCTTTTTCCTTGCCGAAATGATTTTATGGACGGGCGCAATATTCTGCTGAAAAAAATCCTGGACGGCAATCAAAACCTTCATACAACCAAAACCCTCTCTTTCTTTGACGTTCGCTTATATACTGAATTCCCCGCGCTCTTGAGAGCCCGCCTCTGGAGACGAACCGCTCTCACCGAGACGGCCGCCAAGACCTTCCTCCTCCACTTCATCACGAAGCAGTCCAACGGCTTCAGCGTATCTCAGCCACGTGTCTACACTTGCAATGACGACGCGCGCCTCTACTGTAATCAACTCAATTCCTACAACGGAAACTCTGGCAAACGCATCAATGACAATACCTTTATCTAAAATTCGGTCAACAACTTCTGCGAGACTTGAACTATCGGTGGATTTTTGAATCGCCATGAGGGATTCTCCTTTCAGTTTTTAAGAATGATAGGTTTTCATATGGGACAGGCCCTTCACATCTTTCGGCCCTTTCATGGTAGAAGCGCTCTTAATATGCGAAACACCTTTGATGTCCTGCACACCCTTCAACCGTTTCGAACCATTGGACCGATCACCCACAGCACTCTGGATCTCCTGTCCCCTCTGCTTGACATCCGCAAGGTTCTCCTTGAAGTCCAGCAGCTTCTCCTGCACTTGTTCCTTAGCTTCCTCTGCTTTGGTATGGACGTCCCTGGCATTCGCCTCGGTCTTTTCCTGCCATTCCTGCTTTCTTTCATTGATTTGGGACTGCAGATAATTCCGAAACTGTTCTTTTGCAAAATCTCCCGCACGGTCACTAAGCTCATCACCGGCACGATCTTTCACTTCTTTCCAGTTATCACTTTTCCGGAATACTTTTTTCGGATCCGGAAGATGTTCCTTCAGCGATTCCGCAGTTTTTTTCACTCCTCCTCCCACACGTTCCATCCAATTTGTAGAATCTTCTCGATTTTTCACAGCATCACCACACTTCTGCTCGAAGGCAGTCGTTTCTATCCTTACTTCCCACACTCACTTTTCTGAAACCCGATGCCCTTCACATTTATTTAAAAATGGGAATATAGACATCATTTCACCTTGAGAGAACCCTCCCCTAGGCCTACGAAAAGCGATTGATTACACTATGATTTCTAATATAAAGCTTTTGTTACAAAGTAAAGTTGCCCAACTTCCATGTCGAAACCACACTTAAGAGGTCTTTTTTTCACACGTCTATCCCAACCCCGATATCGCAGGAATCCTTCCAATTTCTCCGAATTACTAGAGTATATCTTTTAAAGGAGGAAATCGTTTGAAGTTTAAAAAGCTTGCTTCCCTGTCCCTTGCCGCCGCTCTCGTTCTTATGCCGTCCACTGGAGGTGTCCTGGCCGATTCCCTTTCCGACAAAACATCATCAGATCGGACAAACAAAATTGATACTTATCTCGAAAAAGGAAAGTACGTGCCGGGTGAAGTCGTCGTGAAATATAAAGAAGGCTTCTCTCCAAACAAAAAAGAGATGAACCAGATGGACGCTGTTGTCCTGGAGGAACAACAGGAAGTCGTCGAAGCTGAGGAGAAAGTGTTGAAGGTAAAAAACGTTGAAAAAGTCGTCGAAGCCTTAAACAAAAATCCGAACGTGGAATATGCAGAGCCGAACTATTTATTCCAAGCCACCTGGACACCGAATGATACGTACTACAGCGGCTATCAATACGGACCACAGAACACGGAAACACCAAGGGCATGGGACGTAACACGCGGAAGCAGCAGCCAGGAAATCGCCATCATCGACTCCGGTGTCGACTACAACCACCCGGATCTTGATGGAAAAACGATTAAAGGCTATGACTTCGTCGATAACGATAACAATCCAATGGATCTCAATGATCACGGCACGCACGTAGCCGGAACCGCCGCCGCTGAAACCAACAATGCCAGAGGAGTTGCAGGAATGGCACCTAATACAAAGATCCTTGCCGTGCGTGCCCTCGATGCAAATGGAAGCGGCTCCTTGAACGACATAGCAGATGCGATCCGCTACTCAGCTGATCAAGGCGCAGAGGTCATCAACCTTTCCCTTGGCTGTAACTGTGATACACAGACATTGGAAAATGCGGTCAACTACGCCTGGAACAAAGGATCCGTCGTTATTGCAGCGGCAGGGAATGACGGAGTTTCCACAACTTTCGAACCTGCTTCCTATGACAACGTCATCGCCGTTGGAGCGGTCGACCGCTATGATAGAAAAGCCTCCTTCTCCAACTACGGCACATGGGTGGATGTAACAGCGCCAGGCGTCAGCATTGCGTCTACCATGCCGAACGGAGGGTATGCTTACATGTCCGGAACATCTATGGCAGCCCCTCACGTAGCCGGTCTTGCCGGACTGCTCGCATCCCAGGGCCGTTCCAACAGCAACATCCGAGCTGCCATTGAGCAGACGGCCGATCCAATCAGCGGGACAGGTTCCTACTTTGAGCACGGATTGATCAATTCCTACGATGCGGTGAACTATTAAGTAGAAAAAAAGGAAGGCGCGTGCATGCGCCTTCCTTTTTTCTTATCAGTTGACTATTCTGCCAACTATTCGCTATAGTAAAAGTACCAAAGGGAGTAGCGACCGCATATCCGCGGCTGATGAATCGTCATTTCGGTGATCGATTTCACCTGGTTCATCAAACTATATAGATAGGACGCGAGACTTTGGCCCGTAACAGGGCCGGAGTCTCTTTTTTTTTGAGCAGAGCCCTGTATATAGAAAGGAGATGGGAATGATGGTTTATTTTATTTTTCTATTATCCGCCGTCATCGTTGTATTTGCGGCAGTCCAGCTGAACCGGTTCGGAGATGTGATCAGCCGGAAATCCACACTGAGCGGTGCTGTCGTCGGCACTTTTCTCATCGCCGGGGCGACTTCACTGCCGGAGTTGACGACCAGTTTAACGGCCGTCTACATCGACAACCCTGACATCGCCGTCGGTAACATGCTCGGGAGTAATGTGTTCAACCTGCTTATCATTGCTGTTGTAGATATGATCTACCGAAAACGAAAAATGTTTAACGCAATCGATGAGAAACAGCACATGCCAACAGCAGTGGCCGGTATCCTATTCACCCTGATTGTAGTCGCCGCCCTTATCCTGCCGTTTGATTTTTCCTTGTTTAACATTGGGATAGAGATGTTCATCCTCGTCGGGTTGTATATCGCGGCCACCCGGTTTATGAATCAAGGGGAAGAAGAGGAGATGGATGAAGCAGCCGCCGCAGGCAAAGATTATACGTTAAAAACAGCGGTCATCGGTTTCATTGTTGCAGCACTGATCGTGTTCGCCGCAGGGAGCGCCTTATCGATTTCCGGTGATCAGCTCGCCCAGCAGACAGGGATGAGTTCAAGCTTTGTCGGAAGCTTCCTCATTGCCGCTTCCACCTCACTGCCGGAACTCGTAACTGTCCTTGTGGCCATGAAGATGTCCAACTACGGCATGGCGCTCGGGTCTATCCTGGGAAGTAACCTGTTCAACCTGCAGCTGCTTGCGGTGACCGATGTGTTTTACCAGAAAGGCGCGATTCTGCAGTCGCTCAGCTCCACTCATCTGCCTGTGGCGCTTTTAAGTACAGCGATGCTTTTCTTGACCGTGTTCATGGTGAATCGCAAGCCAAAGGAAAACAGCTTCCGTTATGCGGTACCGTCCCTGATTATGATCGTCATTTATTTTGCAGCATCGTATCAGTTGTTTTAAAAAAGCAGGAGAGCGCCGGCTCTCCTGCTTTTTCTTATTGATACCCTACTGGATGAAACTCCCCTGTCAGAGCATCTACAATTAAGTGATAAGACTTTTTCTTTTTCAGTCCTTCTACTATCCAATAGGGGCGATAGAACAGCGATGCTTTTTTTAAAGTAATAACAGGCATTTTGAGTACTTTCAGCTTATAAGAGATACTCCTGGCAACAAATTTTTCTCCATGCTTCTTTGCGGTGCTTAACGATACCTGAGCACCCAGTACTTCCTTGTTTTTTAATTCTAATTCACAGAGTTCAGGGGAGACATCGACGAGTGATCCAACCCCACTAATAGAATCAATAGTATATCCTATCTTCCTATCCCCTTTTTCAAACCAATTTCCCCTTTTCATTTCATATTCTAAAAAGTAATAAGGGTAATAGACTAAACGTTCAGGAATAAAGGTAGAATCCCGCTCTATCTGTTGAAGAATATAACTGACTTCTTGATCTGTAAGTAAATGTTCACTTGTCCAAATCGTATCTTTCATGTCAAGGTATCCTTTCCTACCGCATTATCTCGCAGATATTTCCCTAAGTTCCCTGCTTCAAGATTCAACTGTCGAGATACCTTCTTATCTAAAGAGGCAGGAATAGAATAACCTTTTTTCACCTCAGGGAAAACATCGTCGATCCAGGGGGGCTTTTTACCAAAAGGATTTCCTGCCAGCATACCAAGCACTGACATGATTAAACCAGCTAAAAAAGGGTGAAGATAGGTAGATTCTTGAAGTTCTAATAAAGTCCAGAGTATATTCGTCACTCCGCCAAAAATCATCGCACACAATACACCGATACTATTAGCATTCTTGGAGTACACAGAAACCACATAAGGAACAATGAAGCTGTTGCCCAGTACGCCAAACGAAAAGATGACAAGAGAAAATACCGACGGTGGTTGGTACACCGCGACAACCACTCCTATAATACCAGCTGCAAAGATACATAACCGACTTATATTAACCATTTTGTTCTGACTTGCATTCTTATCGATAAACCTCAAATAAATATCACGTGATAAGATTGTTCCAGCCTGCATTAAAATGGAATCGGAAGTTGACATGATTGCCGCCATAACAGCTGACAATAGGATAGCAGCCATTATTCCAGGAAAGAATTCATAAGCGAGTGTTGGAATGACCATCTCCGGATCATTCAATTCTGGCAGCAGAACAATAGCCATAAACCCTAATAGGTAAGGGGTGAAAACAAAAAGTTGATTCCAAGTAGCTGCATAAAGAATGGCTCCCTTTACCGTTTTTGTACTTTTCATAGACATGTGTCTAACTACCACATGAGGAAGACCCATGTACCCAATCGAATAGATGAGCACCGCACCAAGAACTACACCCCACTGCCCGATATAAGCTAAATCTTTCCCCCATGGACTTAAATAAGAAGGATCTATGGCGGCAATCTGTTCATTCAGCCCCGAAAGACCTCCAAGGTGAATAAACCCCATGATTGCAATCCCTACGACACCAATGACCATAATGATTCCTTGAATAAAGTCTGTCCAGACAACAGCCAGGTAGCCTCCTGTCACGGTATAGGATATGATTACTCCCACCCCTATTAATAAGGCCGTGGAGTAAGAAAGACCTGTCAATTGTTCCAAAGCCTTACCTGAAGCAATGAACTGGGCAAACACATACCCAAATAAAAAGATTATGGAAATCACTGAACCTACAATTCGAACAGCCGGACTATCAAAACGCTTTTCTAAGTATTCAATGGGCGATAAAGCTCCTAGAATCTCTGACATCCTTCTCATTCTTTTTCCTAAAACGGACAAGTTGACAATAGCTCCACCTGCGTCTCCAAAGGCATACCATAGTGCATACCAGCCTTGCTGAAAAGCAAGTGCAGGACCTCCCATAAACATATATCCACTCATTGAGGAGCTCTGCATAGTCAACGCGGTAACTGCCGGGCCAAGGCTTCGTCCTCCTAATAAATAATGGTCGACTGACTTAGAAGCTTTACGAGTGAAGTAGATCCCTACGACCAGTAATCCAACTAAATAGACGAGAAAAATGATAGTGTCTAGTTTCAATCTACTCCCCCTCTTTTATGAAAATACGCATCTTCTTCTGCATCTTCTTTTCTAAGCTTGAGATACAGAATAACTGCCAATGACAACCAAAATATCGGCCAGGGTGCAAATAACCAGAATGTTTCTGAGGGAAGATTAAACAAGTTTTCATTACCCCCTTACTTTTTGTAATATATATCCAATTTTACAAAAAATATAGAACTAGCTCACTAGACACAATGTAGATTTAACATTCAATATTTCAAACATTATGACAAAATTTACGGAAATGACTTTAAAAAGACTTTGCTTAATAATTCTTTAGCCTGCAGATTGTGAAAAATTCAAAAATATCCTCTTCCATGGAGTATCCTTCCTCAATGAGCAATGCCCGACCAGTTCTGGAAGAGTAAGTTCCTTCGCTGCTTGAGATTTAATTGATATACCTGGGGGTTAGTTGATATATCTCGAATGTAATTGATATATCGAAAATAAAATCGATATCCGCCAAAGGAATACCGATCTCCATGTCGAATAAGGAAAGAGCGAAAGGATGGATGCCATGATTATGAAAGAACGCACTTTCCCCAGAGATATCGAAGTGCTGCAGGCTTTGAAGCGGAGACTGGTGGCCCATCACCCTCAATCCGAAGCTGTAAATGACCAGTTGAAGCTCCGATTAACCGGCTACAAAGGCGAACTCTCCTTGAATTATCCTCTAACTTTTCTCCCCTCGGACCATTATATTTTCCATGACCTGCGTCTGTATGACGGCACCCACCATTTTCAAATCGACTGCCTTGTCGTAACCGTTTCTCTCCTAATCATTCTTGAAGTGAAAAATATTGGAGGTGAGCTGTTTTTCAACCAGCGCTTCCATTACCTTGAACGAAAATGGGAGGAAGATCATTCTACGTTTGCCGATCCAGTCATTCAGGTAGGCCGTCATACCCGGCAGCTTCGGAAGCTGCTGAAGCTCTGGCAGATTCCTAATGTTCCAATTTATGGACTGGTCGTCAACAGCCACCCTACGGCAAGGATTGATACAGACGATGATGACCTTGAGAACGTCATTCGAATTGAAACGCTGCCTGAGAAAATTTCCACTCTGATGGAAGGCCGGATCCCCATTTTAAATGCCTCGCCAATGAACCGCTTCACCACCCACTTGCTCACCAATCACGAAAGCTACTTTTATGACTATGTAAAATTTTCAAACTAGAAAAAGAAGATTTCAAGAAGGGGGTTTTCTGCCCGGAATGTTCCTCACTCCCAATGAAACGTATGCACGGCAGATGGAAGTGCGTGAACTGCGCTCATATCAGCAAGTCCGCTCATGTGGCTGCCCTGGAAGACTACTCGCTCTTAATTGAAAACCGGATTACCAATCAAAGCGCTAGAGATTTTCTCCTTATTTCATCTCCCACTTCCGTAAAAAAGTTACTTCAGTCTATGAATCTTTCGACCGTTGGACAAAACAAGGGCAGAGCTTATATGCTTGATAACTTCAAATGTTGATATATTGCTGATTTGACTGATATATTGCCAATTTGACTGATAAACCCAAGGAAAGACTGATATATGTGTCAAAACGACCGATATATCACAAAAAAGACCGATATCAGCCGCCCCTCCCCCATAAAGTCCAAAAAAAAGCGCCCCACAAAGGGGGACGCTTTACGTTTTCGGCTGAGGATCCGCTTCCATCAACACATCCACCAAATGAACGGCTTCCATACGGTCACCGGCACCTTCGCGGACAACGCCGAGCTTCATCTGCAGCAGGCAGCCCGGGTTGGAGGTGACGATGCCATCCGGGTCCACACCGCAGACGTCCTGCATTTTCACATCGAGGATGTCCATCGCCTCTTCATAGTTGACGATGTTGTAAATCCCTGCGGAGCCACAGCAGAATTCCGGACGGTCCATCTGTTTCAGCGTCAGTCCGGGCACTTTTTCCAACAGCGCGACAGGCGCAGCGGTTACCTTCTGGACGTTTCGCAGGTGGCAGGAAGGCTGATAAGTGACAGTTCGCGGAACGGACTGCTCAAACCGGAGGCCGTCCAGATCCACCAGCACTTCTGAGATGTCCTTCACATTAGCTGCAAAGGCAGAAGCCCGACTGTGCCAGTCCGTTCCTTTTTCAAACAGGTGCGGATATTCAATTAGACGGGCGCCGCATCCGCCTGCGTTATTGACAATGTAATCAAAACTTTCCTCTTCAAAGGCTTCAATATTCCGTTTGGCCAGCTCAACAGATGCATCGATTTTGCCGGAATGCGCGTGAAGAGCACCGCAGCACGTCTGCTGGTCTGGAAAAACAACTTCTGCGCCGCTTCGCAACAGCAGCTCCATCGTGTTTTGGTTCGTTTCATAAAACACACTATCCATAATGCAGCCCTTGAAAAAAGCAACTTTAGCTGTGGCCGGACGTTTACGGACGTATCGGCCCGCCCTGGATTTCCGCCGCTTTGGGGAAGGCATCTCGGGAAGGACCGCTTCAAATTCGTGAATGTGCAGCGGGGCCCGCTTCGTCAGACCGAACCGCTGGGACACTTTTTTCAGACCACTGGATTGATAGAGCCAAGTGGCATGTCCAAGCGAATCCATCCAAGCTGTGGAAGGAAAGAAGCGTTGGAACATGAAGTTTTCGACCAGTTTCCGTGGTCTGCTTTTTTCCTCGTGTTCATCAATAACGTGCTTGGCGCTCTCCAGAATTTCTCCGTACTGGACATTCGTCGGACAGACGGTTGTACACGCCATGCAGCCGAGGCATTTTTCGATCGGCTCTTTCAAATCTTCGGCGGATGCCTTCCCTTCAGCGACCATTTTCACGAGGTTGATCCGGCCGCGCGGCGAGTGGGTTTCTCTTTCCATCGTCTCATACGTGGGGCAGGCGGGAAGGCAGTAGCCACACTGGACGCAGTCGAACGTTTTGTCATAGCTGAGTTGTTCCTGCAGCAGACTATTCATGGTGCAGCACCAGCTTCTGCCCTTTTTCCGGGAACACCTTGCCTGGGTTCAGAATGCCGTTCGGATCCCAGCTCTCCTTGATCCGCTTCATCATGTCCAGTCCGACTTCGCCGAGCTCCAGTTCCATGAAGGGGGCTTTCATCGTTCCGATTCCATGTTCACCGGAGAGGGTGCCGCCGAGTTCCAGAGCCGCTTCAAACATTTCTTCCACGGCCTTTTCCACGCGCTTCATTTCCTCCACATCGCGCTTATCACACAGGACATTCGGATGGAGGTTTCCATCCCCGGCATGTCCGAAGGCGACCACTTCCACGTCATACTTCTCCTTAATAATCTGAAGCCGGTCCATAAAATCGGGAATTTTACTTCGGGGCACCGTCGCATCTTCGGAGACCTTTGTCGGCTTGATTTTCGCAATCGCAGGCGATACCTGTTTCCTTGCATGCCAAAGCTTAGCCGCTTCTTCGTTCGTTTTCGGAATGATCACATCAAGCGCACCCATATCCTCCATAATTTCTTCGATGAGGCGCTTCTCGACCTTCAACGTCTCGGGATGACCGTCCAGTTCAATAATAATGACGGCAGCAGCATCGACAGGAAGACCAGCCGGCTGAAATTTTTCTACAGCTGTGACACAGGCCTGATCCATAAACTCCATCTTAGACGGAAGGATTCCGGAGGTAAGGGTCTGGGAAATGGCCTCCCCCGCTTTTCGCACTTCATCAAACGTAACCATCAGCGTCTGAACAGCTGGAGGCTTCGGCATCAGCTTCAACGTCGCCCCGACGATGACACCTAAAATCCCCTCTGACCCTACAATCAGCTTCGTTAAGTCTATACCGGTGACATTTTTGATCGTGCGTCCGCCGGTGCGGATGATTTCCCCTTCAGGAGTGACAACCTCAAGGCCAAGCACATGATCTTTTGTTACCCCGTATTTCAAGCCCCGGGGGCCTCCGGAATTCTCCGCAAGGTTGCCGCCGATCGTAGCAACATGGGCACTGCTTGGATCCGGCGCGTACATAAGGCCGTGTTCTTCAGCTGCCTTGTTGATATTAGCCGTGAGCACACTCGGAGTGACGTCCACGGTGAGATCCCGCGGACGCAGATGGATTTCAGCGGGGTACTGGGACATATCCAGAACAATTCCTCCGTGCACCGGGAGCGGTCCGCCACTCAGACATGTGCCTGACCCTCTCGGGTGAACAGGAATTCTATAACGGTTGGCCAGTTTCAAAACATCAGCGGTTTCCTGCTTGGTTTTCGGCTGGACCACAACATCCGGCAGATGCTCGCCGAACGAGGCATCAAAGCTGTAGCTGTGCCGGTCTGCAAGATCCGTCAGCACCCTTTTTTCAGGGATGATCCGGCGGAGTTCCTCGATCCATTCGTCCATATGCTCAGCTCCTTCTTAAGATTGGGCTTTTTTCTGACGAAGCGGTTTTCCTTTCAACACATCCATGGCATCGGTAATTTCATTAAAGTAATCGGACGCTTCATTCCACTGGTCGGTGACAAGATTAACAAAAAGAATGTCGATCATATGCAGCTGTGCCAGCCTTGAAGAGGTTGCCCCGCTCCGGAATGGGGCAGGAATTTCCCTGGAGGCTGAAATATACAGCGACACATCGGCATGGGCCGTCACGGGGGAATGCCCATAGCGGGTAAGACTGATCGTTTTGGCCCCTTTGTATTTGGCAATTTCCATGATTTTCGCCGTTTCATACGTTTCACCGGAAAAAGAAATGCCGAAGACGACATCATTTTCCTTTACGTTCGCAATGTTCATGGCCGCATTGTGCATATCCGTAAATGCGGACGTCGCCTTGTTCATCCGAAGGAATTTCTGCTGGGCATCCTGGGCGATGATCCCGGAGGCTCCAACACCGAAGAAGTGGATGGTATCCGCTTTTTTCAAAACATCCACTGCTTTTTCCAGGGTCCGGTAATCGACCATTTCCGTCGTTTCCTTGATCGCCTGCAGGCTGTTGTTGGTCACTTTTTCAACAATTGAATCAGAGGGTTCCCCTGGCTGGATATCCCGGAAGCGGGCCTCCGGCTTCTTCTGCAGGTCTCCGGAAATGCGCAGCTTCAGCTCCTGCAGGCCCTTCAACCCGAGGGACTTACACAAACGGATGACCGCAGCACTGCTGGTGGAACTCAGTTCACCAAGCTGTGTAGCTGTACAATGGATCGCTTCATGAGGCTGATCCAGTATAAATTCGGCAATTTTTCTTTCTGACGGTGGCAGCTTGTCCTTCATTTCATTCAGAATGACAAGGCCGCCTTTCAATGAATTTTTCATATCTTCCACCACTCTTATCCTTTAATAGCTCCTTCTGTCATTCCTTTGACAATGCGCCGCTGGAAAATCGCATACAGGACGATGACAGGAACGATGGCAATCACTAAGCTTGCAAATAAGGTTCCCCACGCGTTGGTGTACTGGGTCTCATTGCTTATGTAATCGATCGCCAGGGCCAGCGTATAGTTTTCTTCCGTCTGCAGGAAGATTAAAGCCATAAAATACTCATTCCAGAACTGGATCATGTTCATGATCGTTACGGTAATGATACCCGTTGTCGAGAGCGGAGTAATTACCTTCCACAAGATGCCATACGGCGACATCCCATCAATGGCTGCTGCTTCTTCCAGTGACTTCGGTATCGTAGCCATAAAGCTCGTCAGTACGAAAATGCTGAAGGGCAGCTGGCTCACCGCATAGACGATGCTCAATCCGAAAATGTTATCCAGTAGGTTCAGCTGCATCAATAAAAAGAACAGCGGGATCCATCCGAGAACCATCGGAATCATCATCGCAGAAATGTACAGCGTAAACAACAGACGGTTCCCGCGGAAACGCATACGCTCCAACGCGTAGGATGTAGGAATCGCCATCATCAGCGTTAACGTGGCACCGAGACCTGTCACAATGAAGCTGTTGAAAACACTCGTGTCGATATTGTAGTTGCTCCAGGCATCCACAAAATTGGCAAAGCTGAACGATTCCGGCAGTCCCCACGGGTTGGCGTAAATTTCTGCGTTCGATTTAAACGCGCCCAGAACCATCCAGACGATCGGATACAGAACAGCGAGTGTCCAGATGATCAAAGGAATTCGAACGATGGTACGTGAAAAGAATTTTCCTGTCTGCACTCCATTCCCCTCCTGTCTGTTAATATTCCACTTTTTCCCTTCTCATAAAAAACTGCATAATAAGAACCGTGACCAACGATAGAATTAAAATCATTACACCAATCGTTGCGCCATAGCCGAAATTGTACTTAACAAACGCCTGTTCATATAAATACGATCCCATCACATGGGTCGAATTGTTCGGCCCGCCCTTCGTCATAACCTGGACAATGATGAAGGAACCATTCAATGTCGTAATGATGATGTATAAAATGCTGATCTTAATCTGCGGCCAGATGAGCGGCAGGGTCACTTTCCAAAACTGCTGCCACTCTGTCGCCCCGTCGATCTCAGCGGCTTCATAATAGCTTTTCGAAATGTTGGAAATCCCGCCCATCAGCATGAGCATGAACAATCCGATCCCTGCCCAGACAGAAGGAAGTACAAGGCTTGGAAGCGCCCAGTCCTCACTGCCGAGCCACGGTTTCGTCCAGCGTTCCAGACCAATCAGCTCAAGGCCGGAGTTGACGAGACCTAAACTCGGATTATAGATGAACATCCATAAGATACCGATGACCACCACCGACATAATGTTGGGAAAGAAGAAGACGATGCGGTAGAAAGGGGCTTCTTTAATTTTCAGCTGTGTCAAAGCGACGGCAAAAAATGTCGACAAAATCATGATCCCGACCACTTTGGTCACAACAAGGAAATAATCGTGAAGGATGGTTCTGGGGATAATCTCATCACTGAACAGCCGGCGGTAGTTATCAAACCCGACAAATTCCGCCAGCGATGACGCACCGGACCACTCAAAGAACGAATAATAAAGACCGTTGAACAATGGATAAAGGGTGAAAACAGAAAACAGGATGAACGTTGGAACAAGACAAAATGCGAGAAATAGATTCCTCTGCCTGCGCGATTGGACCATCACACTTCCCTCTCTTTCTGTATGGTTATGAAAAAAGGAATGTGAAGACAAGAGCCTTCCCATTCCTCCTTCCATGTGAGCCTACTCTAAACTGCTGCGGTATTCAGCTGCGGCTTTTTCAGCTTCCTCCACGAATTCCTCTGCGGTTATGTTTCCGAGCATGAGGGAAACGAGCGAGTTGCTGATCGGCGTTTCCAGCTCTGAACTCATTGGGTGGGGCTTCTGATGAATCTGCACCTGTTCCGGATCGTTGATCATTTCATTCGCTTCGATCAAGAAGGAAGGCACTTCTTCACTGGAAGACAAATCAACCCCCTGCAGGTTCATGATTGCTCCTGTATGTTCAGAGAAGCTCTTCGCATACTCTTTGGTGAAAACAAACTCGACGAACGCTTTCGCTGCTTCCTTGTTTTCTGCTTTTTCAGCAATGGCCAGCGGACGAAGATCAGGAACGATGGCATAAGGCTCTCCTTCATCCTGCATCGGTGATGGAACGAATCCATACTCGAAGTCATCCGGTGTATCGTTGGCCATTTCGTTAGGCAGCCAGAATCCGACAGGAATGAACGCATTGTCATGAAGAAGGAAGTTCATCTGGGACTGCGTATGGTTCAAAGCACCGAACCCATCATCAATCATGCCTTCTGCCTGCATCTGCTCGACTTTTTTCATAACATCAAGAACCGGATCGCTCGTCCAGGCCCCTTCATTACCTTTAATCACATCCGTCAAAAGCTCATCCCCGCCGGCCGCACCGAAGGCGGGATACAGCACACCGCGCAGGAAGTAATACGGGTACTGACCAGTGGTGACAAAAGGAGCGATGCCCTCTTCGTCTTTGATCTGCCCCATCGTGTCCATAAATCCAGGAAAATCTTTTGGAACCTCCCAGCCTTTTTCTTCAAACCAGGCATTGTCATACCACGTGCCCCATGTATCAAAAACAAGCGGCAGGCTGTATACGCTGCCATCATAATCAGCCGGATCGACGATAAAGCTCTCGCTCAAAGCCGTACCATCCTCAAGCTCGACGCCTTCCATCCAGTCGGTCAAGTCCATCAACTGACCGTCTTCCACCATCTGTGTTTCACTGGAGCCTGCTCCATCGATGTAGACGACATCAGGCGGATCGTCCGAAACCCAGCGGGAACGCATTTCTTCGTTAATGTTCGGACCGGCATGCTCCGTAATCGTGACATCCGGATACTCCTCCTGGAAATCACCGATAACTTCTTTCCACCAGGAATCTCCATAACCGCCGACAAAATACTGAATTTCAAGTTCTCCCGAAACCTCTCCCGATTCTTCACCGCTGTTCTCTGAAGAAGACTCCTCTTCGGTGCCCTCACTATCTGTCTCTTCTGTCCCTGCTCCGGGTGCACAACCGACGAGTAAAAGAAAACCAAATAAAACGGCAACAATCAACCAAGCTGATGTTTTCCTCCATAAACTCAACATAAGCTCCCCCTTTTTTGATTGAAATCATGTATTTGAAACCAACGTGTGGTTTTCAAATTAAGTTTTCGCATTCACCGCATCCCGGAGCTGCCCGTCACAGGTATCGAGGAGACGTTTAGCTTCTTCAAAGGACACCTTCCTTTTCAACATAACGATGGCAGGTTTCACCTGATGCTGCGCTTTCTGCAGAGCCTCTTCCGCTTCCTCATAGGAAGTCCCGGCCGCTTCCATTAAAATGCTTTTAGCCCTCTCCCGCAGTTTGTAGTTGTTTGCATGTACATCCACCATCAGGTTTTCATACACCTTTCCAAGCTTGACCATCACAGCTGTGCTCAGCATGTTCAATACCATCTTATGAGCCGTCGCTGACTTCAAACGGGTGGACCCTGTCAATACTTCTGGTCCGACGATGACTTCGATCGGACAATCGGCCTTCCCACTGATTTCGGACTTATCATTACAGGAGAGAGAGATTGTAAAAGCGCCGACCTGCCCGGCATAAGTCAGCGCTCCGATAGGATAAGGGGTCCGGCCGCTGGCAGTAATCCCGACGACGACATCCTTTTTGCTGAATCCGCGCGCCTTCAAATCTTCCCGGCCCTGATTTTCGTTATCTTCGGAGTTTTCCTTTGCTTCTGTAAACGCCCGGCCGCCTCCGGCCATCACTGCCTGCACAAGCGAAGGGTCAACCATAAATGTCGGCGGACACTCCGATGCATCAAGCACGCCGAGTCTCCCACTCGTTCCTGCGCCGACGTAAAATAAGCGGCCCCCGTTTTTCAAGGCTTCTGCGATGTGGTCGACAGCTTTTGTAATCGCCGGCAGTACGTTTTTCACAGCCTCCGCTGCTTTATGATCTTCGTCGTTCATCACCGTCAGCATTTCTACTGTTGTCATCTCGTCCATATGTATCGTCCGTGCGTTCCTCTGTTCCGTCGTTAAAAATGTAAGGGAATCTGTCATGAGTCCATCACCTTTCTTTTTCCATTCCGGCTGATCTGCCAAGTAAAGCCGCTCCATATTCCGGTGGAGCGTAAGGATCGGTCAAGGGACCGAACTGCCTGTCTTCCAACAGCTTTCCAACATGATTTCGTAGAACTTGGGAGTATGTAAGGATGGAACCCGCTGCTGAAACAGGTGCTTTCGGATCCACTCCCTGCTTAACGAGACTTTCAATATGAAGCACCAGCTCTTCCGCCGCTTCCTTCAGCAGATCCACCGCTGCCTTATCGCCCTGTTCAGAAGCTTCGATGATGCAAGGAGCCAAAGCAGCGACTTCCTTCTTCTCAAAAGGACGATCATACAGATACCGAATCAACTGTTCCGGTCTCTCTAAACCGCAAGCACGCAGAATATAAGAAGTCATTTGTGTAGGCTCTCCGCGCCCATCCGCTGCCTTGGCCACTTTTGATAACGCTTTCAAAGAAAGGTGATAACCGCTGCCTTCATCTCCAATTAGATGTCCCCATCCCCCGCATGTCACAATTTTTCCCGCCGCTGTTATTCCAACAGCATTGGAGCCCGTACCGGAAATCAACAGCATCCCTTCCCTTATGCCTGGGGCCAGTGATCCCTTCAACGCCGCATGCACATCGGATGTGATGTACAAGTTTAAATTTTCTGAAAAATATGGATTAAAAAAAATAGTACGCATTGTACCCGCCATCTGTTCGATTTCATCCCGCCTGCCGACTCCTGCCAGCCCCATTCCTGCTCCGGATATTTCCTGCGGCGCCAGGGAGAACGTCTTCATTCCGTTCCGGATCAGGCTCTCAAGTCTTCTCCCGGCTTCCTCAAAACCAACGACGTGTGGGTTTGTCCCCGGCCCTTTCACCGCCAGCGGCCGCTTTGGATACGCCCTTTCGTCCGCTTTCAAAAACAGACAGGTCGTTTTGGTTCCTCCACCGTCAATACCTATGATGTACGTCATGGGCTTCCTCCCAAACCTTGTTGAACTCATTATAGAGCGTATGAATTTTCATGTCAATAAAATGTTAGAAAATTCGTAATTATATTTCAAAAAAAGAAAAACCCGGACTGTTATTAGTCCGGGCTGTCTCCGCTATGCTGCTTGTTTGCTGTTCTTTTTTTCTTCCGCCCTAAACCGGAACGGCGCAACAAGGAGTGCCGCAATTAAAAAGAGACCCATATTTCCAATAAGAGGATAGAACAAGGAAACGAGGTCGGTAAATCCGAGGAAGCTCAATCCGAAAGCGGCCGCAATCGTCATGAGAATGAATTTTTTATGCCGGGCTGTCCCCAGTGTTGTAAAACGTGCAGCGAAAGAGAAGAACATACTGACCGCGGTGTTGAATACCATTCCGAATAAAACGATGGAATAAAACGCCCCGAGCACCGGCGACAGCTCGTCCACTAAAGCCAGCAGCGGCATGTCGTACTCCGCAATGGAATCGACTCTTGAAAAAATGGCAAGATGGCTGAGCACGATCATCAGACCGAGACCGAGTCCGCCAAAAAGTCCGCCAAGCGAAGAGGTTTTTTCATCTGTTTCGTTCCCGCCCATCAATAGAGCCATCGAAGCACCGACAGCGATATTAAACGACACATAGTTCATGGCAGAAATGAACCAATAGGAAAAGTCACTCGGCTGCTTCAGGGCGGTCGCTTCCAAAACAGCAAAGCTTTTATCCATCGACATCACACTATAGATAGAAATAACCACGACAGTCAATATTAAAAACGGGGTAATACTGCCGATAATCTTTACCACTTTGTCGACATTCAACAATAGGGCAGCCGTTACGATGACGCACATGAAAATGACACCTGTGATTGCTGGAATTCCGAACTGCTGACTTGGAATCGAACCTGCTCCAGCAATCATGACAACACCTACGCCGAATAACGTGAAAATGATAACCGCATCGACGACCCATCCCAGCCAGCGCCAGCCGCTCACACGGTGGACGGCTTCTTTATGAGAATCGGCTTTCATCCGGGTGCCGAGTCTTGTCAGCATCATCCCCATGTAGGCGAAAAAGGCTGTGGCCAGTACGGCCCCCGCGGTACCCATATGTCCGAAGCTGGTGAAATACAACAACACTTCCTGGCCGGAAGCGAAACCTGCTCCTACAATAATTCCGATAAATGCACTGGCAATCTTAAAAATTCTACTCATGCTGCTCCTCCTTATGTGAAAAATTCCTGTTGTTTTATGAAACGCTTTCTACCTTTTGTCGTTTTACACAAACAGATCTTTCTATCTTCGTATAAATACACAAAATAAGCAAGGGAAAATGGTCATGTCTGCATACGGAAAACCATGATAGAATAGAAGTAATGATTGAAAGAAGGAGAACGTCTATGAGTCCATCACCACGTACCCCTAAAACATTGAACGATCTGATTGATTCTCCCGAAGGATTAGCCGATCGAATCGCCGAAAGCCTTGGATGCCCCGTAACAATCGAAGATGCCAATCATCAGATTGTTTCCTACAGCAAACATGAAGAACGTGTGGATGATGCCAGAACGGCTACGATCATGCGCCGGAAAGTACCGGAGAGCGTCGTCAACGGCTTATGGAAGCACGGCATTATGGCCAGGCTTTTCGAAAGCGGACGCCCTGTCATCGTCCCTCCGATTGATGACATCGGCCTCGGCCGCAGGCTTGCCGTATCGGTAAGGCATAAAGAGGACATCCTCGGCTTCATCTGGGCACAGACCGCGGAATTGACGATCACGGAAGAGCATCTTCAGACCATTGAAGATGCCGCCCGCATCGTAAGTCAGCACCTGCTCCGCCAGCAGGCGAAGAAAAAGAAATCCGAAGAAAACCAAAAAGAGTTTTTCTGGCAGCTGTTAACCGGCTCTTTGGAAAACTCCTCCGATATCAAACGACTGGGAAAAAAATATCAAATGAACCTCCAGGGTCAGCTTTGTGTAGCTGTCTTCGAATTTACAGAAGACCTCAGTCAGTCTGTCGAACGTCAGGCCTACTATTTATCAGAGACGCTGTACCAGACAAGGATTGTCAGCCGGATTTTTGACGATCATCAGCTGATCCTGCTTGTACGGACAGACCCTAAAGAAGAGGCGGAACACTTGAGCCGTGCTTTTCTGAACGATTTCACCCAGAAAATGAAAGAACGGCTGAACTTCGATGATTTAAAGGGAGCCGTCGGCCTCGTCTACCACACACCGTCGCTGATCCACTCCAGCTACAAGCAGGCCCTTAAAGTGCTTGAGTTGAAGGATCAATTCCCGAAAGCCCTTGCTGAAGTGGATCATTACCAGGACCTCGGCATCTATCAGTTCATTAATGAAATTGCCGAGCTGCAGAGGAAAGAACATTACCATAATGATGCCCTCCGCAAAATCAAGGTGTATGATGAAGATAACCGGGCGGCCCTTCTTGAAACGTTGAAGGTCTTCCTTGCTCATAACAGCAACGTCCATAAAGCAGCCGAAGACATGCATATTCACACCAACACATTGAATTACCGGCTGAAAAGGATCCGGGAAATCGGCGGAATCGACTTTAAAAATGCCAGTCAAAAAATGATGCTGTTCATAGATTTGCTAATCGATGAAAAAGAAAAAGAGGATTTGTGATTTTTCACAAATCCTCTTCTTTATTTTCTCATTTTCTGCTAAACAAAAAACTCATTTCCCGGGCTATACTTTTCTTACAAATTGTTCTGAAAGGTGGTCATTTTCTTATGATTATCGGAGTACCGAAAGAGATTAAAAACAACGAAAACCGTGTAGCTATTACACCATCAGGGGTTGTAAACCTTACAAAAGCAGGACATAAAGTATACATCGAAGTCGATGCCGGTCTTGGCAGTAACTTCACGAACGAAGAATATCAAGCCTCTGGTGCTGAGCTTATTGAAAGCGCTTCAGAACTGTGGGCTGCTTCTGAAATGGTTATGAAAGTTAAAGAACCACTGGCTTCAGAATATCCTTATTTCCGTAAAGGATTAATTCTTTTCACGTACCTTCACCTGGCGGCAGAGCCTGAATTGACGAAGGCACTTATGGAAAATGAAGTAACGGCGATCGCTTACGAAACCGTTTCTGCTGATCAAAAACTTCCTCTGCTTACACCAATGAGTGAAGTAGCCGGGCGGATGGCTACCCAGATCGGTGCCCAGTACCTTGAGAAATCCTACGGCGGCATGGGCATACTATTGAGCGGTGTTCCAGGCGTTTCCCGCGGTAAAGTGGTCATCATCGGCGGCGGAATCGTTGGTACGAACGCTGCGAAAATCGCAATTGGTCTCGGTGCTCAGGTGACCATTCTTGACCTTAATCCGACACGCCTCCGTGAACTTGACGATCAGTTCGGTTCCGACATCCAGACATTGATGTCCAACCCGTATAACATTGCTGAATCTGTGAAAGATGCAGACCTTGTCATCGGCGCGGTTCTTATCCCTGGAGCTAAAGCACCGAAGCTGGTTTCTGAAGATATGGTGAAATCCATGAAAGAAGGTTCTGTCATCGTTGACGTTGCTATTGATCAGGGCGGGAACTTCGAAACAGTGGATCACATTACCACTCACGATGATCCAATTTATGAAAAACACGGTGTCCTTCACTATGCTGTCGCCAACATCCCGGGAGCTGTACCACGCACGGCGACGATCGGACTGACAAACGTCACCATTCCCTATGCCCTTCAGATCGCCAGCAAAGGGGTTACCGCTGCAGTGAATGATAACAAAGCGATTGAAGAAGGGGTCAACACAGCTAACGGTCACTTGACGTACGAAGCGGTTGCCCGTGATCTTGGCTACTCCTACACACCTGTGTTGGAAGCTTTAAAAGAAATTGCCCACGCATAAGAAAATACAGTAAATGCTAACCAAAAACCCGTGCTGTGAACACAGCACGGGTTTTACAATGTCTCCTCTAAATGCACCGCTCTTCCCTATAAGCATCAGCTGACTTTTCCTGCCCTCTTTTTGTCCGTGAACCCATTGTCTCCTATGACCAGCCCCTCCCCTTCTTACCTGCGTAAATAGTCACAATTCTTGTTATTCCTGCATAATTTTCAGAAAAGATAAACAGTTCGAACGACTCTGTCTTTTTTACCTATTTTTTCCTATAATTGGTTGTATTCCTGATAGGAGGTTGATTATGAAAAAGAAGTACGTCATTCCAGTAGCCGTCTTGTCGTCCGCGTTATTCATGGGAACATTGGCCCCTGTCCAGACACATGCCGTCAGTACATCCGATCAAACGCAGGTTCAACAGAAGATTGTACATAATCAGCAGAACAAGCCTTTTTTCAACAAAGAAAAGACACAGACGTCCTCAAGTGCCACGGAAAAATCCGCTCAAGAGCATTTGAAGCAGAACAAAAAGGCATATAACATTTCCAATCCGGACCAAAGCCTCAAACAGACCGACTTGAAAACCGATGATCTCGGAATGACCCACGTGACCTTGCAGCAGACAAAAAACGGGGTCCCAGTCGAAGGACATCTCGTTAAAGTGCATTACAGCGAAGACGAGAAAGTGGAAGCTGTGAATGGGCAGTTCAACACTTCTATTGAAAAGTCCAGCATGTCCACAAAGCCATCCATAACAAAATCAAAAAGCATCGCCACCGCTAAGAAAGCGGTTACTGCACTCGATGAACTAGTTGAATCCCCCACTTCCGACCTTGTCATTTATCCATTCAACGACGAAAATCACCTGGCTTATAAAGTAAACGTCAACTTCCTTGGAGAAACTCCGGGAAACTGGATGGTGTATGTAGACGCTAAAACCGGGAAAGTCATCGATCAGTATAATACGATTATGCATGCCAGCTATAAAACGTCCCGCGGCTTCGGCATCGGTGTGCTTGGGGATTACAAGACGCTGCACATTTCCAAGGACATGAGTACCCAGGGACGGGATTACTACCTGCTTGATCAGAGCCATAAGAACTTGGATGGCATTTATACCCTGGATGCTGAAAATCAATGGGTGCTTCCAGGCAAGCTGTTCTCCTCCTCGGATGCGGCTTTCCGTACTTCCTATGAACGACCGGCGACAGATGCCCACTACAATTCGGAAGAAGTATACAAATACTTCCTGGACGAACACGATCGAAACTCTATCGATGGAGAAGGCATGCCGATCGTATCGACGGTTCATTTTGGGGAGGATTACAACAATGCCTTCTGGAATGGTCAGCAGATGACCTACGGAGACGGCGACGGGGATTTCTTCATCCCACTATCCGCAGGTCTTGACGTTGCTGCCCACGAAATGACCCACGGGGTGACCACTTTCTCAGCAGGGTTGAAGTACCGCTTCCAATCTGGTGCTTTGAATGAAGCCTTCTCCGACATCTTTGGAGCCTTGGTTGATGAAGATGACTGGGAAATGGGTGAAGATATCATGGGAGCCGGGGCGAAATCAGAAGGCCGGACAGCCCTGCGCAGTTTGAGTAACCCGAGTAAGTTTCCTGTCGGGGCAGATTATGTCTCTTACGGAGATGGAAACGGCATGTACCCTTCCCATATGGACGAGTATTATGACCTGCCTATCGAACTGGATAACGGGGGCGTCCACATCAACTCCTCCATCATCAACCATGCCGCCTACCTGACAGGTGAAAAGATCGGTAAAGATAAGCTCGGTGATATTTATTACCGCGCCCTTACCGTTTACCTGATGCCTGATTCTGACTTTGACCATGCACGTGAAGTGATTATTCAATCAGCGGTCGATTTATACGGGGAAGACAGCCCTGAAGCTGAAGCCGCTGCTTACGGGTTGAACGAAGTCGGTATCACAGGATGATCAAACGGAGGCTCCCATTAAGGGAGCCTCTGGCTGTCGAGAGGTCTCGACAGCCTTGTTTTTTTCGATTTTAAGCCCCCCAAGGAGCGCCGCCCCTTCCACTCCTGCGGAAGAACGAGTGAGCCGAGATCGCCGAGCGTGGGTTTTGCGAGGAAGCTCGGGCGCTCGTCCGCGGAAAGGGAAGGGGCTTTCACTCCTGGCGGTAAGAAAGAAAAAAGCTTGTAAAGAAATATAGGTTTCTCTACAAGCTGAGGCTCCCATTAAGGGAGCCTCTTTCATAAGAATGGGCGGCAGCTCTCATCAGAAGAGACGACCTCAAGCCTTCAATACAAAGGATTCAAAATTTATTGAAATACGGAACCAAAAGGAGGAAAAGCCTATGACAGTCACTTTATCCAAGGAACATTTCGTCTATGCGATGGACAAGGATCATCCCCCTGCCTTACACGTTTCATCAGGCACAACGATTCAGGTGCATACGAACGACTGCTTCGAGGGGCAGATCCAGTCGGAGGATACCGAAATCGATGCGGTGGACTGGAACCGGATCAACCCGGCTACAGGACCTGTCTACATTGAAGAAGCAGAGCCTGGAGATACATTGAAAGTTACGATTCAGGATATCCAATTAGGAGACAGCGGAGTGATGGTCACTGGTCCTGACCTTGGAGTGATGGGGCACCGGATGGAAGAATTCCAGGCGAAAATCATTCCTGTAGAAAACGAAAAAGCTGTTTTCAATAAGGAGGTATCTCTTCCGCTTAACCCGATGATCGGGGTGATTGGAGTGGCACCTGAGGGTGATGCGGTGTCCTGTGGCACACCAGGCGCCCACGGAGGAAATATGGATACAAAAGAAGTGACGACAGGAGCTTCTCTCTACTTCCCTGTTTTTCAAAAAGGGGCGCTTCTTTCTCTGGGGGATCTTCACGCAGCCATGGGAGACGGAGAAATCAGTGTCTCCGGTGTGGAAATCCCGGCGGAAGTTTCGATCCATGTAGAGGTTATCAAAGGCCGGCCACTTCCTTTCCCTTTCCTGAAAAATGAGGATGGACTGAGTATTCTTGTCTCTAAAGAAACGCTGGATGAAGCTGTAGACTCTGCGGTTGAGCTGATGATTGATTTCCTCCAGCCGCAGACAGACCTTTCTGTATCGGAACTGACGATGCTGATGAGTGCTGCCGGGCAGGTACAGGTCAGTCAGGTCGTGGACCCGCTGAAAACTGCCCGTTTCTTCGTACCAAACCAAGTGCTTGAAGCCTATTCCATCTCTATAGAATAAAAAAAGAGCTGCTTCCGGAAATAAACCGGAGCAGCTCTTTTCGTATAGGGATATTTTTTCATCGTTTCAAAACACTCTTGAAGTGTGTGAAAGTATCAAAGCTTGCTTTGCCGTGATAAGCTCCCATCCCACTGTTTCCTACACCACCAAATGGGAGGTAGTGGGTTGTCATATGGTTGATCGTATCGTTAATCGCACCTCCACCAAAGGAGATGTTCGTGAAGACATCGTTCTGGACTTCCTCGTCTTTTGTAAACAAATAGAGGGCCAGTGGTTTCGGACGGTCCATGACCGCTTCAACAGCTTCAGATACTTCATCAAATGTGAGCACAGGAAGAATCGGACCGAATATTTCGTCCTGCATCACATCGTCCTCCCAGGTAATTTGATCAAGAAGCGTTGGCTCAATAAATAAGTTCTCCTTATCCGTACGTCCGCCCATGTAAAGTTCGCCGTTATCCAAAAAGTTTTTGAGACGATCGAAGTGCTTTCCGCTAACTACGTGAGGATACGTATCAGCCGGAACCACATCGCCATACGTGTTCGTTTTCACTTCTTTGATTTTCTGCATCAATGCCTCTTTCACATCGCTGTGGGCTAGAACATAATCAGGAGCCACACAGGTTTGCCCGGCGTTCATGAATTTACCTCCAGCAATACGGGCAGCTGCCTGATCCAGGTCAGCGTCCTTGTGAACAATCGCTGGACTCTTACCTCCCAGCTCAAGGGTCGTTGGTGTTAAGGTCTTCGCGGCAGCTTCTGCTACGATACGACCGACGCCTGTACTACCCGTGAAGAAGATGTAGTCGAAATTTTCTTTAAGCAGGGCCGTACTTGTCTCTACTTCCCCTTCGACTACATGGATGTATTCTTCCTTGAAGTTTTCATTAATCATGCCGGCCAGCAGGCTGGATGTGTTCGGCGTTAACTCAGACGGCTTCAATACAGCCGTGTTTCCTGCTGCGATGGCTCCGACTAGTGGGGCCACAGCCAGCTGTACGGGGTAGTTCCACGGAGAGATCACCAGAGTGGAACCATAAGGCTCAGGCTGGATAAAACTTTTGGCTTCGCCATGAGTTTTAGGAGTCGGAACTTCCTGCGTGGCCGACCATGTATCCAGATTCTCAAGCATAAAATCAATTTCTGCCAGTACAAGACCGATTTCTGCACGGTTAGTCTCTTCCTCCGGCTTATTCAAATCCGCCTTCACTGCATCGATGATATCCTGTTGGTGAGAGGTCATATATTCTTTGATTGTTGTTAAAGCTTGTTTACGAAAAGCTGTCTCCTTCGTCTTTCCACTACGGAAAAAGGATTTCTGCTTCTGTACCAGTTCTTGATAGTTTTCCATCATAAACGTCTCCTTTTGAATGTTGAGCAGTCAAACGACCTTCTTGTACAGGCTGTTATGCCCCGGCTCTTCCCTATCCAGGAAACGGTGAAACGCCGGGACCGTCTGCGGCCCAATTCCTTGGACTCACCTAACCAGATGAGCGTGCTGTCTAAACTACTCCTCTATAACCGGACAGTCAATTGATTTGTCTGGAAGAGGCCTTTAAAACAAAATCCCCTGACGTGATTTTTGAATCTCGCCAGGGGTCGGAATGCTGTATTTTTTTAAAGAGCAGACCTCTGCTCGCTGACTGCATTCGTCTGTCTAAAGTTGAATAGAAGGATGACCACAAAGACTGCCAATCCAATAAAGTCAGTCCACAACCCTGGATAAATCAGCAGCAGTGCGCCTGCTCCGGCAAGAAAACGGAAGCCGGTGGAAACCTTCGTCTTCAAGTATCCCTCTGTCATGATGGACAGGAGGAAAACGCCTATGAGGGACGTAACGGTAATCGTCACAATGTTCATCATCGTCGCATCCACCATCAGCATTTCGTGCGAAAATACAAACATGAAGGGCACAATAAATCCGGCAATCGCCAGCTTCATCGCTTGGAAACCGGTTTTGTTCGGATCACCGCCTGCGACTCCGGCTCCGGCAAAGGCCGCCAAAGCTACAGGTGGAGTAATGTTGGCAAAGATACCAAAGTAAAACACAAACATGTGGGCCACAAACGTCGCGGTTTCCGTCGATCCTGCCAGTTCTCTATACAACGGAAGCTGGAGAAGGATAGGTGCCGCCATCGTGCTTGTAATAATATACGTCGGAATACTTGGAAGTCCCATGCCTAAAATGATTGACGTGATCATCGTCAGAACGAGCGTAATGATCAGCTGGATCAGCGGACTGTTCACCGCACTTCCGATACTTACGATACTGTTGGCAATTTCCAGGGCTACCCCTGTTAAAGAGGCAATCCCTACAACAATCCCTACCGCTCCACAGGCAATCGCAACGGGCACCGTTGTTTTCGCGCCTTCCTCTAAAGCCTTCAAGCAATCAACCACGCCTACTTCATCCCCTTTAATTCGGAGACGCTTTCTCCATAGGTTAATCGCAAGTGGTACGGCTACGATAAGCAGCAGCTCCCACCAATCACTCCGTACATTCGGTACGGCGCTTCCGGACAGAACCGCAGACAGCTGCGGCTGGAAGATGAGAAACATAGAGATTCCGAGGATAATAGGAATCATTTTGCTCGTCCCGGCAATGACGACGGTGGCAATAATCGACCAAAACGCCGCATAAAACGGAGTTTTGCCGGAAAACAACAAGTAAAGCAAGGTGAGCATCGGAATGATTAAGTGTCCGCGTTCAGCGATGACTTCCTTCACAGACGGCAGTTCACTTTTAGGCAGTCCCTGCAGCCCCCGTTTTGCCGCCCGGAAATGAACCTGAAGTAAAATCCCTACATAGAACAAAAGAGCGGGAATAATACCCGCGAGAATGATTTTCGTGTAAGGGACGTTTAAATTTTCCGCCATAATAAAAGCAGCAGCCCCCATGATCGGAGGAAGGATCTGTCCACCTACACTGGCCGCGGATTCCACGGCACCGGCAAAGTTCTTTTTATAGCCGATTTTTTTCATTAGTGGAATGGTAAACGTTCCTGTTGTGACGACGTTGGCAATCGCTGATCCATTAATGGATCCTAAAAAACCACTGGCGATGACCGCCACTTTGGCAGGGCCGCCTTTCGTATGACCGGCCACGGCAAGGGCCAGATCATTAAACAACTGCCCCATACCGGACCGGGCTAGGAAAGCACCGAATAAGATGAACAGGATAATGTAGCTCGCCGACACCCCGATGGCTGTTCCGAGCACCCCTTCGGTGATGAAGATGAGCTGGGCAATGATCTGCTTCGCCACACTCGTAACAATGACGCCGTTCAGATCTGGATAGACAGACAATTTCACATAAAAGCCGTAAACCAAAAAGCCAAGTCCCAGCAGGGTAAGCCCCCACCCCGTCACCCTTCTCGTAATATCAAATAAAAGAAGCAGAATGAGAATCCCTACGTAAAAATCCATATCGTTGATCTGCCCTCCGGATTGGATAATCCGTTCGGCCGTCATAAACATATACAAGCCGGCAAATACTGAAAGACCGGCCGTGATGTAATCATAACCCGGAACTTTCCTGCTTCCTCTTTTCCTAACAAAAGGATACAGCAGAAATCCGAGTGTCATTAACGTATACAAGTGGATGCTCCTTTGTTTTACATCCACAAGGGAACCGGCATAGGACGTGTACAAATGAAATAAGGATAATGAAATCGCAAGGACGGAAATCGCTATCGCCATCGGCTTTACAAAGTCCGTTCTCGTCGTACTTTCCCTGTCATACTTTTCTGCAGTTTCACTGTTCTGTTTGTTCATCATCATTCCTCTCCCTTCCACCCCTGTGCTTTTAAAACAACATACCTCCAGACGGTCATACGACGGACAACAACCCGATAAGCCTTCTTCTCATCCAGCTGGTACGTGATATCCTTTCCATAGAAAAGGCGGTGTTCGGTTGCTTCCCCTGTACGGACGACCAGCTCACTTCCAATCGGCTGGTGAATGCCTGTCATATACACCCAGCCGTCCTCGACATACGTATCATCGCCTGTATCATGGGGTACACCCGCTCCAAAAGTTTTAAAGCGTGTCCCTGTCAGGGTGATCCCGCCATCCTGAACGATGAATATTTCTTCCCAATCTTCTTTTTCAACCGAATGATTCCAGCGGATGCGGAATTCCTGCTCCGAATCTGTAAGGTATAAAGCTGTGATCTTTCCTTCTTTAATCAATGTCAGCGCTTCTAAAGAATAAAAGGCTGAGAACAGAGACACGGCTGATAGACCGATTAGAAACACATAGAAAATTCTCATCGTAATAAAGGGCACCGGATCAACGATGCCCCTCTCCTTTACTCTAAAATTCCCTGTTCCTCATAGAATTTCTCAGCACCTGGATGCAGCGGAGCAATCAGGCCTTTCGCAATTTCATCTCTGTCCAGCTGTTTTAACGCTCCAACGGAAACTTCTTCTGTTCCTAAATACTCGTAATACCGTTTGGTCATGTCGTAAACGACGTCTTCACTCAAATCTTTGGACACGATAATCATGTTCTGAATACCAACCGTTTCCACTGCTTCATCAAGATCATACGCCGCTTCATTGCCGGCCTCTATCGTATTCGCCTTATAGAAAGGGTACTTGTCCATCAGCGTCTTGGCTGTCTCCCCGCTGATTTCGACAAACTGGATGTCTGTCTGCTGCATCAAGTCGGTGATATTACTGTTCGGTACCCCTGATGTGAAGAAGGCAGCATCCAGGTTTCCATTCTTCATTTCCTGCACACTGTCGGCATAGCCGGTGTGCGTCACTTTGGAAAGATCATCATAGGTAATATCCTCTGCCTCCAGGACTTTCTTCGCACTCTGCTCTACGCCGGAACCGACTTTTCCAACTCCGACTTTCTTGCCTTTCAAATCAGCTACAGACGTAATCCCACTGTCTTTTAAAGCGACAATCTGGACAACATTCTGGTACATTCCCGCCATCGCTTGAACGTCAACCGCATTTCCATCAAACTGCCCCTGCCCTTCTATTGCATCATAACCGACATCACTCATAATGATGGCCATCTGATTCAAACCATCTTTAATATTCTGGATGTTGGCGACAGAAGCTCCTGTCGATTCCACGGTTACATTGGCCACACTTTCACTTTCCTCAAATACGGGTTTGACCGCTCCACCAATGGGATAATACGTCCCTGATGTACCACCTGTACCTAATACAATCGATTCTGAACCTGATTCACCAGACCCGGATGCCTCTTCTGAGTCTCCGCTGCCTCCACAGGCCGCTAAAAATGCCGTAAGAATTAGTACCGATATAAGAAAAACACGTTTCATCATATGATTGCCTCCAATTCGTAATATTCTAAAAATAATGATAACGCTTACAAATTAGATTGAGAATATTACGGACATAATGAACATTTTGGTCTTTTTGTTCATAAAAAAACTCCCCTGCATACGAGGAGAGAGTCAAGGTTTTATCCGGTAGCGGTTCACCGGACGGCCTACCGTTCCATATTGAATATCAATGACGACCGATCCTTCTTTCTGAAGATATTCCAGATACCTCCTTGCCGTGACACGGGCTGCCCCGATCGCTTCAGCCGCTTCCTCCGCCGACAGTGGGTGCGTCGAGGATTTCAATACATGGACCACCTGTTTCAGTGTCTGCTCATTCAATCCCTTAGGAAGCACCTTATTTTCTGCTGGGACTGTCGATCCAAACAGCTCATCCAGCTGGGTCTGACTGAGCTCTCCATTTCCAATCACAGCCGTCCGGTAGGTCCTGTACTTTTCCAGTGCGTGCTGCAGCCGTTCAAATTTGAACGGCTTGATGATGTAGTCAATCACTCCGTACTGATACATCGTCCGAATGGTTTCTTTCTCTTTTGAAGCCGTAATAGCAATCACATCCGCTTGAACACCGTTCGCACGGAGTTCTTTCAATGTCTCTACTCCATCCAATTCAGGCATGTACACATCGATGACAATCAGCTGAGGGTTATGTCGGGAGGCAAGTGCAACACCCTCTTTTCCATTGGAAGCAATGGCCTGCACCTTGTAAGGTGGCACCTTTTCAATGAACTGCCGGTTGACTTCCTGAACCATTGGATCATCTTCGATCAAAAGAACTTCAAGCGTTTCTAACTGTCTGCTCATCCTGTCCCTCCTCGATGATAAGTGGTACATCAATGATGATGGTTGTTCCCTGTCCCTCCGCAGATTTCACGGTTATTTTTCCTATGGCTTGATCCACGAGGTTTTTGACAAGATACAACCCAATGCCGGACCCATGATCTCCCTTCGTGGAAAAGCCTTTTTTATACATCTGCCGGCTGACCGAAGGGCTCATCCCCATCCCGTTATCTTCAACGATGATGGAGCACGTTTCGTCGTCCTGTATAACTGTAACCCGGATCGTTTTTTCATCCTGTTGGATCCCTTCAAAGGAGTGAAAGGCATTTTCAATCAGATTTCCCAATATAAGCACCAGGTCATGATGGTCCCAGAGCGGGGGAAATACCATCAATCCGCTTTCTTCCTCTACAGAAACATCAATCCCTAATTCCTTTCCTCTGGCAATTTTACTCAGAAGGAGGCCGGCGATGCTGTAATCCTGGAAGGTGGCCAGAAGGGAACGTGACAGCTTCTCCTGTTTTTCTGATGTGTCAAATACATACTGCAGGGCTGCATCGTTCTGTTCCAGCTGAATCATACCGGCGATAGTATGAAGCTTATTGCGATGCTCGTGGTTTTGTACCCGCAGGGCATCAACAAAAGCTTTCACTCCTGTCAGTTCTTCAGCGAGCTGTGTCACCTCGGTCCGATCCTGAAAGATCAAAACGGCTCCTTCATATCGATCCTCTACTTTGATCGGAATACACGTAGCAAGAAGAAGCTTCATCCCTGCACGGATCTCACGATTCAACACAGGCTCTCCACCAGCAAGGACATGGCCGAGTTTCAGACCAGGGACGATAGTATGTATAGAATGCCCTGTCGGTGAGCCCGTAACATCCAGCAGGGACCTTGCCCTTTGGTTGATTAATGTCACTTTTCCAGCCGTATCCACAGTCACGATTCCTTCATTCATGGCTTCGAAGGCTGCCGTCCGTTCTTCATAAAGCTGAACAATTTCGTGAGGCTCCAAAGCAAACATCTGCTCCTTTAAATGACGCGCAAGCAGCCAGGATCCGGCCATCCCGAATAGAGAGGTGAGGAGAAGAACAAGGCTTATTTCGTTTTTCATTTCCCATATGACCGCTCTCATGGAGGGAAGGATTTCACCGACAATCACGACACCGATCTGCTCATGGTTCTCATCCATTACAGGGACAAACCCGCGCACGGCTGTCCCCGATTCTCCTTTCGCTTTGGAGGTATAACTGTGTTCAGCAAAGGCCGGTCCTTCATCTCTTCCGGAAGACAACGTGCCCAGATTTTCCTCGACAGGGTGCGAGTAGCGGATCCGGTTCATGTTCAAAACTACGATGTAGTTCGACTGGTAGACGGTACGCATCTGTTCGACCAGAGGTTGAATGTTCTCCCAGCCCCTGGGTTCTTTGAGATGGCTCTGAATTTCAGGAAGGCTTGCGATGGTCTGTCCGGTCAACAGCGCCCGTTCTCCCAGTTCTTCTTCTTTTGTTTCGACCGTATGACCGACAATGAGAATTCCACCGATCAATAATGAGAAAAGGACCATACCAAACGATAGAATGGTAATCTTCCAGCGAATCGGCATGCGTTTCAATGACATGAATCTGCTCCTTTCCCCTTTTGTTCTTCCAGTGTATCATCTTCCAGACAAATTATGGTACACTTGTGTAAACGATTTCAGAGGGGTGCTGTCATTGAGAACGTTCGCACTCATTTCTCTCTTTATATGCAGCGGAGTGCTGGCGGCTTTCGTTTTCGGTTTTGACCTCAGAGATACCGTACAAACGCTGGAATATGATGATGAACAGGAAGGCCTGGAAGATCAGGTCGTCATCAAATTCAGCCATGTCACGTCTGAACACACACCAAAAGGTTTGGCCGCGCGTAAGTTTGCGGAGCTCGTGGAAGCACGTACAAATGGCACCGTGTCAGTAGAAATCTATGCCAATGGGGCGTTGTATAACGATCAGGACGAACAGCAGGCTCTCAAAGAAAACCGTGTACAGATAATTGCTCCTGCTACGTCTAAGCTCACTTCAGAGTATCCCGATTTTCAAATTCTGGACCTCCCTTATGCTTTCTCTTCCTATGAAGAAGTTAGAAAAGCTTATGAGGGTACAATCGGGCGGACGCTGCTTGCTGAATTGAACAAATCAGAAATGAGAGGAATGGGATTCTGGTATAACGGCTTCAAACAAATGACGAGTACCAGTGAGTCTCTCCTTCATCCGAGCGATTTTGAACGGATGCATTTCCGCAGAATGCCGAGTCCGGTGATCGAAAGGCAGTTTCAAGCCCTGGACGCAAGTACAAGTCTGCTGCCCTTTAATAAAACCTACGAAAACCTGCATGTTGAATTTATCAATGGCCAGGAAAATACCACGTCCAACATTTATACGAAAAAGCTCTACGAGACACAAGATCACTTAACCATCAGCAACCATGGCTATCTCGGCTACATCGTCCTTACAAATGAAACCTTCTGGAAGAACCTGTCCGACGAACAACGAGAAATCATTGAAACATCCATGGAGGATGCAACGGAATGGATCCGCCGCCATTCTATTGAAACGAACGATGCCCACCTCAGGGAATTAAAGCGCACCGACTCGATCAGCATCCATTATTTAAATCAAGAGCAGCAGAACATATGGCGGCAGGCGCTCGAACCCGTCTACATAGAAACAGAAGCATTCGTGGGCAGAGAATTGATGCAGGAACTTGATCAAATCACCGACCAGTGAAGGAGGCGTACAAATGAAAACGATTTTCGTAGCCGGCCACGCCAAACTCCCAGCAGGGATGGCCGCCAATCATATCTCGGAATCTTTAACACTGACGCTTGAAGTGGACAGAAAGTATGGCGTCATCGTCGATGCTTCCTGTACACTTGCTACAGAACACGGACGAAGTTTCGTCAAAGCGTTACTGAAAGGCTACAGTTTACAGGACGGTGTGGAAGAGCCTGCAGCTGAATTAAAAACAGGATATCTGGGTAAAGCAGGGAACGCTCTCGAAGCCTCCCTTAAAGACGCACATAAGCAGTACCTTCTCCATCAATAATGGTTTAGTATGTAAAACCCCGTACAATGATTCAATCATTGTACGGGGTTTTTTTATTGGATTGTGCACGACCTCCGCTTTCCTTAGAGGCGACTGCACCGGAAATCATTCCAAAGAACGGATAAACACTATTAACGAGGTTTCTTTACTCAGCTTATCGAAACACGTTCCCGTCCCAGGCCGGGCAGATTTTCAGCAATTTCCTTCCCGATTTCCAACGAAGCAGTAGCTGCCGGGGAAGGGGCGTTGCATACGTGAACCGTCCGTTTCCCTGGAATAATATAAAAATCGTCCACGAGCTTTCCATTTTTCAACATCGCCTGTGCGCGTACACCGGCATCCGTCGGTACAATATCTTCCGCGTTGATTTCGGGAACGAGACGCTGCAGGCTCTTCACAAAGCTTTCCTTATGGAAGGAGCGGACCATCTCTTTCATCCCCTCCCTCATATTGGCTCCTGCAAGCTTCCAAAAACCAGGGAACGTTAAAACCTCTTTCATGTCCTTCCAGTCCATGTCCACTTTGCGATAACCTTCCCGTTTAAGACTCAGCACCGCATTCGGCCCGGCATGAACGCCCCCATCCATCATTTTCGTTAAATGAACCCCTAAGAAAGGGAAGTCCGGGTTGGGAATCGGATAGATTAAGCCTTTGACGAGGTGACGTTTTTCCGGCACCAATTTAAAATATTCCCCGCGGAACGGAACAATCTTCACATCCGTATGAATGCCGCTCATCGCTGTCATCCGATCACTGAACAGCCCCGCACAGTTGACCATATACCGGGAATGAATGGTACATCCGGGTGTCTCGATGATAACCTCATCCTTTTTTTCTACAATATCCTGGACAGGAGAACCGAGAAAAACATCGGCTCCTCCTTTTTTCAATTGTTCCATAAGCTTCCGGCTGACCTCTTTATAGTCGACAATGCCTGTCGTCGGCACCTTCAATCCAGACAGCCCATTCACATGAGGCTCTACATCATGAAGCTCCTCCTGCGAAAGTCTTGTCACATGCAGCCCATTCTGCCCCACCCGTTCATATAGAGCTTCCATCCGCGGCAGTTCCTCGGGCTCTGTGGCCACAAGCACTTTCCCACACACGTCGTGGGGAATCTCATGCTCCTCGCAGAACCTCACCATGGAATTTCTGCCTTGAACGGCCATTCTAGCTTTGAGACTGCCGGGCTTATAATACACACCTGAATGGATCACTCCGCTGTTCCGACCAGTTTGATGAGCCGCAATTTCCGTTTCTTTTTCCACAATCGCGATAGAAGCTTGCGGTTCTTTGTTTTGTAATGCGTACGCTGTCGAGAGCCCGACAATACCAGCCCCGATAATCACATAATCATACATATAGAAGCCCCCTGCCTTTTACTTGGAAAATCGTCCCCGCTGTCGGAGAAGCTCTCTGTGGAGATCGGTATTCTTCTCAAAAGCTCCGCGTCCGTGCAGCCAGAAGCGGTTGTTCAGCATCACCAGATCTCCTGTTGGAAGTTCAAGCTCCACTAAGTTTTCCGAGTTCTCCATTGAATGGGATAGATCTTTTAAATACTGTGCCTGTGTGATCGTTTCTGGATAGACGAATTGGTCAATAAAGCAGATGCACGGCTCATTGTTCCACGTATAAAAGGTCTCCCTCTGCACGTCCTCACTTACATTTTTACTTGCAGGTGCCTTGTACGTAAACGGATAATCCGCCAGCGCATGACTTCTGTAGTAATCCAGGTCCTCCCACTCATCCAAATGAAGAAGGCGTGAATTTCCACCGGTGGCATTCTCCTCTTCTATCTTCATCATGAGCAGCCAGTCCGTCGGCTCATCGACATACGTCCCGTCCGTATGAAGGGTAAACCTCCGGTAAGCCTGTCGCAGGTAGGAATCACTGTCATCCGTATGCTGGACAGAAAAACGAGCGTAATATTTTTTCGACATCGCATCAAAATTCGGAATACCTGCCAGGTGTGAAAACGCAGTTGAAAATTTCACATAATCCTGAGTATCCATCGTCGTTCCCTGGACACCTGTGGTAAAACCTCCGGATCTTCTGTCATTCAGAATAGACGTCACATACTTTTGGAAATCTTCATCCAACACGTTTACTAAAGCTTGAGCCGTCAACAGCCGCTGGTAAGGAATATACTCCAGCTGTTCATCACTGATATCTTTCACGTCCTCTAAAAACTTCCGAACCGCCTCTGTCTCCAATTCAATCGTATACAAACGTTCATGCTTTTCATGAGGGCGGATCGTATATCCGTTTCCTGAAAAAACCGGCATTTGTTCTTTTCTAACGTCTACAGCACACATAAACATTCCCCTTTTTTATTATAGAGTAGGTTTTCCATCCAGGCCTGGATATGAAAAAAAGCCAGTCTTCCCCATAAAGGAAAACTGGCTTTAAACTGCGGATGGTCTCCGGATCATGGAGATGGAGCAGTTTTAACAGTTTGATATTGCTACAACGTTCATGGCAGACCGAACGGAAAAGGGGATACCTTTTTTAAGGTCTGCTTTCTATTTCTAAGGTTATATCTTTTACAATTTTCTGTCAACATGTAAATATCCATTAGAAAGGAACGACTACATATAAACTTATCATTATATGAGGATGTTAAGTGACCAAATATATAACTACAGGAATCGTAAGAATGCTGATAAGGGTTGTAAAAAGAGTTGAACTTGTAACCGTTTGTGGCTCTGTCTGGAATTGAATGGCGTACATCGTTGTATTGGCAGCGGTAGGAGTAGCTGCCATAATGATCATGATCTGTTTCATTAAAGGATCAACAGGCATTCCCCATACGATGACAGCTGCAATAGCTGGAGCTGCGATAAGCTTGATAATTAGAGCTGTTGATACTTTTCGATATTCCAAGCCTGTCACTTTTATATTGGCCAGCTGCATTCCTAAAGTCAGCATGATTAAAGGGATGGCCGCACCTGCAATTAAATCCACCCCACCCTCCAGTCCACCGATGCTGAGGTCAAAGGTCTGAAAGAGATATCCGATCAACGCCCCATAAACCATTGGCATACGGCGGACGGAACGGAGTGCGGCTTTCACACCACTTCCACCCTCTCCCCCTTTAGCTGCATAATAAACTCCTAAAGTACTCATAAGCAGCTGTTGGAGAACCATGAGTACAATAGCTGTATCCATCCCTGTAGTTCCGAATAAAAATAAAACCAACGGCGTTCCGTAGTTTCCATTGTTCGTAAATGCACAGGATAGCACCAACCCACATCTTTCTTTCTCCGAGTATCCTCTGACTTTTGATAAAATGGTTACAATAGCAATAATCGTTACACAAAGCCCGAGCATATAAATGGAAATATAAACATAGGAGAATGTAATGGTTTCTTCATAAAAAGTCTGGAACACGAGAAAAGGGACAAGGATATAAAGCGCTAATTTCGAGAAGGCTGACGTATCAAACTGCAGAATCTTCTGAGCTGCAAAACCAATGCCGAAAACGAGGAAAATGGGCAGCAGAATTGTAATAAATTCCATCATCTTTCTCCTATAATTTAAATTAAGAAAGGGAGTCACCATGACTCCCTTTCCCTTTACAAGTTAAATACGACAATTTTTTCTTCTGTCATTTCTTCAATAGCGTAGCGTGGACCTTCTTTTCCAGTCCCGCTTTTTTTGACTCCACCATACGGCATATGATCAACACGGTACCCTGACGTGTCATTGATGATCAGTCCGCCTACATGAATACGATCAGCTGCGTACATTGCCAAAGCTAAATTATTTGTGAACAGGCCTGCTTGAAGACCATATTCAGAATCATTAACAAGAGAGATGACTTCATCTTCGTTTGTATAAGGCTGAACCGCTACAACCGGACCAAATACCTCTTGTCTGCAAACCTTCATATCGGCATGAACATGAGAGAGGACCGTTGGGTGGTAAAAAACGCCCTCACGCTTTCCGCCGGTTTCAACAACAGCTCCTTCTGCAACCGCTTCGTTCACCCATTTTTCAACCCGAATGGCTTCTTCTTCTGCAATCATCGGCCCCATTTGGGTGGCGGAATCCAAAGGGTCACCTAACTTGATCCGGGAAGTTGCTTCTTTCACTTTCTCCATAAACACCTCATAGACATCCCTATGCACATAGACACGTTGAACAGAGATACACACCTGCCCGGCATTGTTAAAACTTTTCTGAGCCACAAGTTGAGCCGCTTGATTGACATCGGCATCGTTATGCACAATAGTGGCCGAGTTATTGCCAAGCTCAAGAGCGGTATCTCTAAGTCCGGCTTCCCTGCGGATCTGCTCCCCCACCTGTGGACTTCCTGTAAAAGTAAACATGTTTACTTCCTGGTTAGCGGTAAGCAATGGACCAACTTCACGTCCTTCTCCAGTGAGAACATTTAGTCTTCCTTTCGGCAGCCCGGCTTCCTCAAAGAGTTTAGTAAGTAATAATGCAGATAATGGCGTTTCTTCTGCGGGTTTCAAAACGACACTGTTCCCTGCTGCAATAGCAGGACCAACTTTATGACAGACAAGGTTTAAAGGAACATTAAAGGGCGTAATGGCTGCCACAACACCGACAGGATACCTTCTTGTAAAGGCTTTGCGATTTTCTGATCCCGGGGCAGCTTCAACTGGAATTTCCTCGCCATGAATCCGCTTTGCTTCTTCCGCAGAATTTTCTAAAGTCAGGGCTGACCGGCCGACTTCTCCTCTTGCTTCATTGATTGGCTTCCCTACTTCTTTAGCTATGATTTCTGCAAATTCCTCTGTATGCTCTCTCAGTAACTGAGCGACTTTTAACAACACTTCATAGCGGTCGTATAGGGAGAAAGGAACACCTTGAGCCTGTTTCGCTGCAGCGACAGCCTTGTTCACATCAGCTGCTGTACTGACTGCCGTTTCCCCTACCTTTGCTTGGTTGTATTTGTTCCATACATTCAATGTTTGTTCTGTCCCACACCACTCTCCATCAATAAATAATCCAAACGAATAACTTGTAGTGACGCTATTCATCATAACAACCTCCTTATATGTTATAACGTTACGATCTTTTCTTTTATGGAAAATTCATTGGCTTTACCAACACTACCGAATACATCGATCTTTTCTTTCACTTTTTCTTTCATATGCTCACGACCAGCACCAAGCGAATCAGCCAGTACAATATCCTCTGGATGATCTTGCAAGTACCCTTTTACGCCCCTTGTAAAGGCTTGACGCAGCTCAGTGTCCACATTTATTTTAGCGATTCCCATCGTAATAGCTTTCTGGACTTGTTCATCAGGTACATCTGAACCTCCGTGAAGAACAATCGGACGTTTGACGGCCTGGGATATTTCTTTCAACCGTTCAAACCGTAGATTCGGAGTTTGTTTATAAATTCCATGAGCTGTCCCAATCGATACTGCTAAATAATCAACATCCGTTTCATTTACAAAATTCACAGCTTCTTCTGTTGTTGTAATCAATGCATCTTTCTCATCAACCGTAATATCATCCTCTGTTCCGCCAATTTTCCCAATTTCACCTTCACTGCCTATACCCAGCGCCCGTGCTGCTTCAACGACCTGTTTCGTGATTCTCGTATTCTCCTGGAATGTTAATCCGGACCCATCAAACATGACAGACTGAAATCCTGCTTGAACAGCTTCCATTGTCTGTTCATACTGCCGGCTGTGATCGAGGTGGATGCAGACAGGCACAGAAACATTCCTGGCAAACGCATCTACCATTTCTTTCATAGGCTGTAGTCCTAATGTTTGAATCACTTTCTGTCCAATCTGAATCATCACAGGGGATTGTTTTTCTTCGGCTGCATCTAAAATAGCTAGAATTGTTTCCGCGTTATGAGCACTGAAGGCACCGATTCCGTATTGGTTCTCATAGGCATGGGTCAATAAAGTTTTTCCATCTACAAATGGCACAGAAGACCACTCCTTTTATCTTTTCAGTTCAAGGCTGTAATGATATTGATCATTGCGGTATTTCGTTTTCGTATACTCGATAGGCCGTTCGTTCACACCAAAACTTAATCGCGTCATTTCAAGTAAAGCTTCTCCACCCCTTATTCCGAGGGCATCCGCTTCATCGATGGTTGCATTAATCGCTGCTATTTTTTCACTAGCTCTATTTAAGTAAATATTATAGTTTTCAAGAATTTCATAGTACCGTGCTTCATCAAGGTTGTGCTTGATAAGAATTTCACCAATTTCCTTTGGCCAGCATGTACGTTCCAGTGCTACAGGAATTTCATCGGCCAGCCGTATTCGTTCTATAAGCAGGATAGGTTCATCATCTTTAATCTCCAACATGGATTTTTCGTGATGCAGATTAGATTTGAATTCTGCGCGGATCAGCTTACTGCGAGGCGTTTGTCCCCGTTCCAGCACCTCTTCTGCAAAACCTTTCAACTGACTGAGATTCCCGCTCAATTTCCGAGGTTTCACTATAGTACCGCGTCCTTGTTTCTTTTCCACCAATCCTTCCTGGACCAGGATGGATACGGCCTGGCGAATGGTTGTGCGGCTGACATCAAATTCTTTCATAAGTTCTTGTTCGGTAGGGATGAGTTTATCGGCTTCCCACTGACCATTCTGAATTCGGTCAATAAATAATTCTTTCAATTGTAAATATAGGGCCAGATCTTTGTTCGGGTTAATTTTAGTATTCACTATAATGGACTCTCCTTTTTGAAAGCGGAGGGTAAGTAGGGCGGTCACCTCCCATCAGAGGGGCCAGCCATTCATAATAGGCATTCCTGTCTTTAATGAACGCTGCCGGCAGCAATCGTTCACCCTCAGCTATGACTGTTTCAAGTTTCACAGGTATAATCTCTATTGTATAACAAACATCTGATCTGCGCCCAACAGCAGCCATCACTTCATCAAAATCCTGAAGTACCCAATTCCCACCTTCTTTCCCAATCCGATAAGCTTCATTTGAATCTATGGTGGATAACGCAGAAGTATCGGCCCGTTGATTCATGCCCAGCAATTCAGCTCTGGTATTCACATTCAATTCCTTACCAATAAACTCACTGATCTGCTTAGAAATGCCACCAAGAACTGCCCTTCCATCTACATGATTGAGTTCAATCTGACTGCCTTCTTCCCATTGAACACCTTCACTGACAACGATAAGAGCATATCCAAAGCCGTCCAGAGCCTGTTGAACGGTCTTCAGCAGCTGATGGCGATTCAATGGTTGTTCTGGAAGAGCAGTAAAATGAGGCCCCTCTTCTTCATATTCCTTCCAAGCCCCGGCCGCAGCAGCCAGCCAGCCCGCATTCCGTCCCATCGTTTCAAGCACACGTACCTGCTCGAAATTTTTCATAGAGTACAAATCCCTGCTTAAATCTTTGGTCGTTTTAGCAATGTACTTCGCTGCACTGGCAAATCCCGGTGCATGATCTGTCCCACCCAGGTCATTGTCCACTGTTTTGGGAAGCCCAATGACTTGAAGCGGCCAGCCCTGCCGCTCCGCTTCTTGTTTCACTTTGAAAAGGGCTTCCATTGTGCCATTTCCTCCAATAAACACGAGCGTATCGATATGATTCTTCTTAAGAGACCGAACGGCTTCACAAATTTCTTTCTTTTCAAATGGGTACCGACCTGATTGCAAGCAGGCTCCTGGAACATAGCGATTTTCTTTAATCCATTCCACCATTTCTTCATCTCCAGCCAGGAAGTTTTCTTCCACCAGTCCCTGGTATCCTCCTTCAATGAAGGTTAATCGACATCGCTCTTTTACACTGTCCACAAAACCAGCCAGAGTGGCATTAATAACAGCTGTAGGGCCACCTGCCTGTCCTACTGCGACGTGTTTCATCTGGTGTCCTCCTTATTCTTTTGTATATACGATCGTTTCAAGACCCAGTTGACGCCCCAGTTCCTCAAGCTCTTCTACGACATCTTCATAAACAAGAGCATAATGAGGCTCAAACCCTTCTTCCATTAAACTGTAAAGGGTGTTGTTGATATCTGTCTCTAATTCTACTTCCACCGATGTACCGTTGAACCGCTTAGGGGTATCCAATGCATTACCACGCATAATAAGGAGTCGATAACCTTCCGGAGTGTAGCTGACACGGAACATGGTGACTTGACCTGGTTTCAAACCAAACTCCATCGTAAATCCAAGTTTGCGATTCGGATGAACCCCGGGTCTGGCTCCTTGATCCGGGTGGGCAAGCGAATAGGCTCCTGCCCCACAATGCCAGAAAACCACCGAATTACTAGCTTCATTCACATGAACCATGTCGCCCAAGTACGGAGATTTTCCGCCGCTCAATTGCTGAAGGATGAACATAGAAACCGACCCATGTATATCTGATTCGCAGGAAGAGACAATCCCATCTTCTGTGAACTGTGAAAGTGTGGAACATGCAGCAGCTCCCAATTCATTAAAGAATTCCGGCCAGCAGCGGATTGCTAATCCTGATAACTGCTCCTTATCTACGATGGATTCTACATAAGTTGTGAACTGAGCAAACCTTTGGACCGTTTCGTCATTTCTATTTAAGCCAATGACTTGCTGCTGCGCCCGATCGACAGCATGCTCCCATTCCACTTCTGTTAGTTTCTTAGATTCTTCAAAGGCTTTCATTAAATCAACCTGCTTCACTTCCACTCCTAATTGTTTGTGAAGCATTTCTTCGTCTGTTCCAGAGAAAAAGAAACCCGGAGGATGTTCTCCAATGACACCTATCTTGAAATCTCTTAAATCCTGAATCATCTGCTGAACTTTTAAGTATTTGGTTAAGCGAGTACGGATTTGTGCTTCTTCGGGATTACCAAAAAGAAAGGAATACGGATGTCCCGCACATTTCAAGACGTGACTGGTACTGTTACCACCTGTTAAAGAATTCAATCGAAGCCGGCCATTGATGCTTGGTTCGCGGATCGACCATACCATCACCGGCGCCTGAACCTGCTTGATCAACGTTTCTACAAATTCTCCATCAGCGAATGTGACACTTTGATAGATTGATACTCCAACCTCTTCTTCAGGAATCGCTTTCAAAAAATCATTCAAATCATCTGGTGAAGTAAGAATCCCCTCCGGTTCAATTACTTCAACCCCAAGATCATTCAACATTTCCGAACTTTTTTCCCTTTGAATTTCTCCTGCTTCTAGATCAAACGTCTTTCTTCCAATTGGAAGATATAACACTTTCATAGTCATTGATCTGTCCCACCTTTATCTCTGTTTGAAAACATCATAACATACGTACCTACCTTTAAACAAAGGTTATTACCTTTATTTTTCGATCGTATACTCTGCCCTTATTTTCTTATAGAGATCAGCATATTCAGATCCCTTTCTATAGAATACAGGCGGCTGTCCCAGCGGCGCCTCCACTTCAACATTCCCACCTGTAAATTCCTCTCCAGTCCATAAATGAATCCACACTACATCTGGGAGATACACACGCCAGTGACTTACAGATTCCTCATAAACTGGAGCTACAAGGATGTCTCTCCCCAGCATGTATTGGTATTGGATATCATAAGTTTTTTCATCAGATTCAAACTCCATAAATAAAGGACGTTGGACAGGAATTCCTTTTTCTGCATTCTCCTTCACAATTTCTTTAAGGTAAGGAGCTAATGCGGTATGAATATCTGTCATGCGTACGAAAGCATCCATCGTTTCTTCATCACGATCATACTGGTGGCTGTCTGTTGGACGGTTACCTTCATGACTTCTCATGACAGGGGTGAAAGCAGCAAGTTCAAGCCATCGCAATAGTAACTCTTTCGAGCGTTTATTCCCATGTAAACTTGTGTACCCGCCTATGTCACTATGATGAAGACCGTTCCCCGTTAACCCCGCTGAGAGAGCTGCTGGAATCACAGAAGCAATTCCATCATCAAGATCCCAGTTAACACTTTGATCACCTGCCCACAGTAGACGGCAGTATTTTTGACTTCCTGTATAGCCAGCACGCATGAAGTACACAATTTCTTCTGTTTTATCAGCTTCATCGACTGCTTCAAAATTAACTCTGGCCCATAACGCAGGCCAGGCATTATGCATCAGCATGGCAGGCTCACCATTGAAGAGTTTGGCATCTGTCGGAAGGTATTCTCCAAAGTCCGCCATCCATCCATCTAATCCGAAATCAATCATATAGATTTGAATGACACGTTTATACCATTCGAAAGCGTCTGGGTTGGTCAAGTCTACAATTCCACAGTCAAACTCTCCAAAATCGACTAGGTAAATGTCATCTTTTTGATTCAGCACAAAGTAGTTTTTCGCAGCAGCTTCTTGATACAGCGGTCCATCAAGAATTAAATATGGGTTGATGTAGCCTAGAAAACGAATGCCCTGCTCTTTCCATTCTTTAAGCTTTTGATCCAGACCAGGATATTCATTCGCATCCCACTGCCAGTTCCAGTTCAACCGACGTCCAAAGGAAGTGAAACGTTTCCCCTGCCAGTCCTGAGCCCATACAGCGCCCACCTTCAATCCTTTTTCCCGGGCCTCATCTATTTTTTTCTGAACAGCATCCGTTCCTCCCTGCATCCCCAGCCATATTCCATCATACGTCCATTCTGGAAGCTCCGGCTGCCTTCCAAGATGCTTCGTTAAACGAGAAACCAGCTCTTTAAAATCCGCTCCTGTTTCAAACATGATGTGTTCAGGAACTTCCCACATTTGCAGCTCATGATATTGATCTTTACGGAAATCAAAATCTGCGTAAGCTGTCGTATCGACATGACAGAAGTATTTCTTAGAGGAAAGGTACGTTGGCTGCGGAAAATTCGTATGATAATAATCGCCGCCTGCTTTGTCATGAACATCCGCAAGAAATGTCGTATACGTCTTTTTATTTCTTCCTACGCCAGGTTCTGAAGTCCATAACGGGAAGTTTTTGCCACGCAGGTTCAAATGAGACATCTGCTCCCCACATCCATAGATCTTCTCATCAGAATCAGCGGCAATCCGGATCCAAAAACGGCTGTACGTCTCACGATCACCAGAAAAAGTTAGTTTTAAATTATGGTCTTTGTAGAGGAAATCCACTGTTAACACTTCTGTGTCTGCAGGCGTTCTTTTAAAGTCTATTTGAAAACCATCATCTCTTTTTCGGCTTATTTCGTAAGTCTTCAACCCAAACCTTTCCACAACATAATCTTCAATATGATAATTCCCTCGATACATCTCAATAGTCTCTTCCCCGCTTCCGACATATAAACATGGAGAAGCTGGGGAATGCTTAAAAATAGTTTTACTGTCCAATGTAACCTCAAAGGTTCCCCCATTAGTGTGAATGTCCAATCCTTGCTTTAGTTTCGTCTGCATAATTGGTACCTCCTATAAATTTGCCGCTTTTTTGGTTTGATTTTCTAAAACTTGATCATACTTCTTGTCCCACTTTTTCAGAGCAAATACTAAGGTTACAGTTGTCAATCCAATTAAACCGCCTGACGCTGCCCAGAACCATGACGAAACGACAGCATCCGGGTATGCCAATCCTATTGGAGAGAAGGTAATGTAAACGAATACAATTAAACTTAAGAGAATAATAGCTGTAGGGATCGCGTACTTCCATGGTACCATGCTCACTTTTGGTGCATGTTTGAAAGAATACGGTTCTGAAAGCGGCCGTATATATCCCACAACCAGCATAATTCCTACTTCGATGAAGAAAAGAATAGCAGAGATATGGATAAAGTTCATGGTAATTTCAATACCAAACAACTGATTTAAACCCCATACCAGCATATAGTAGGTCACTACATGAAAGATGACAGCTATTTTTGCTCCCAGAGGGGGGACAAATTTCGACGCAATCCCTACAAGGACAATAGCAATGATTGGAATGTTGAAGAAACCAGTAAACTTACGGATGATGTCCCAAAGGCCATCCGGTGCACTCATCAGCATCGGTGAAATAAAAAAGGACACCAAAGCCAGAATGGTTCCAAAATATTTACTAACCCGAATCAACTGCTCATCTGATGCATCCGGTTTAAAGCCTGGCTTGTAAACATCCAGAGCAAACATGGTCGCAGCAGAATTCAACAATGAGTTAAAGCTGGAGAAGACCGCGCCGAGCAGCACTGCAAGAAACAATCCGGAGAAAATGGTCGGCATCAAATTCGTAACCATAGTTGGGTAAGCTAAATCGACGGTTTTAAATCCGGAACCATACAAATGAAAAGCGATAACACCTGGAATCATCATTAAAATTGGAACGAGGAGCTTGTAAAAACCTGAAAACAGAACCCCTTTTTGACCTTCAGCAAGGTTTTTAGCTCCGAGAGCCCGCTGAATGACATACTGGTTCGTTCCCCAGTAAAACATATTCATGAAAATCATTCCTGTAAAAATTGCTGAAAATGGTACAGAGTCTTCCTTTCCACCAATAGCATTCAACTTATCAGCATTTTCTGTGGCCATCGTTTCAAATCCTCTAAAGAAGTTTCCATCTCCAAGGGCAAACAATCCGATAACAGGAATCATCAAACCGATCAGCAAAAGGCCGATTCCATTTAATGTGTCAGACACAGCTACGGCTCTTAAACCACCAAAGATAGCATAAACAGCACCGATAATACCGATGACCCATATGACCAGCCATACCGATGACTCAAAAGATATACCTAAAAGTGAAGGAACATCAAACAGTTTTAAAACAGCCAGTGCACCTGAATAAAGAACAGAAGGAATCGTCACGAACGCATACCCCAGCATAAACAGAACAACGATGTACCTTCTTACCCCATCATCAAAGCGGGTACTTAAAAATTCAGGAAGCGTTGAAAATGCACCACCCAGATATTTCGGAAGTAAGACCAAAGCCATAATGATGACTGCAATGGGAGCGGTCACTTCCCAGGCCATATTTGAAAGATTTGTACGATAGGCCTGACCATTCAACCCTATTAATTGTTCAGCAGACAAATTTGTGAGCAGGAGACTTCCTGCAATAAATCCGCCTGTCAAGCCTCTTCCCGCTAGAAAGTATCCGTCGGAATCATTCACCTGTCCCTTGGCTTTTCGATAAGACACCCAGCCAACCAAACCCATGAACAAGACACATGTAATCAGTGTAAAAAAGAGATTCATTGCTGCTTTCCTCCCTCTCGCTCCATTAAATAATTCACAAAAACGTTAGGACCTTTTATACCAACATGGGCTCCTTCAGATACAAAACGCTGATGATCCTTATGGGATAGCAGCCACTTATTTTTCTTAAATAGAAGGAGATCCTGCTCGACAGCTGAATCATTTAAAGGGGTGTTTGTGCCTTCTGGAAGAATAACAATCGTTTTAAACCCTTCTTCAGATACTTTACAAGGAGCTAAGTGTAAGGTGGTTTGAAACAATTCGACTACATAACCCTCAGGCACGTAAAACGCCCTTAAATGCTCTGTTGAAAACGTATGATCTTTTATATCATTAAAATGACCTATTAAAAGAATCATATCAGTGACAGCTATGTTGAATTCGCTTCCCTTGTGGAATTCCAACCCTCCTAAATGTGAGTTCTTACCAACACAAAAACCAATCTGGACAGGCATCCCACCATAGTAGAAGTTCTCAATTTTTTCTTTATCCCCTGCTGTTTCCAACCTTAGATTAGCGGGTTCGTAGACATTCCCTTCCGCTGGAATAGAGACGTCTTTCATTTTGTCTAGTAAACGATCTTTTGGAAAATTCTCATGCACTCTTCCAAACAAGTGGAAGGACGCCTCATCAATATGGTGGATTTCCATACCTTCATTACACTTCTGAATAGTCTTTAGCATATTGTTCCTCCCCATTAAAAGATAACTACCTTTAAAAATACATAGGTACCTTTTGTTGTTATCCATTCTAATGGAAGCGCATACAGAAAAGCAAGTATAATTTTTAAAATATTTGGTAAATAAAGATGAATCAAAGAAATGGAAAAGAACTTTATCAGCGTTCATAATTACGAAAAAGCAGGACCCCTGTCAGGGGCCCTGCTTTAAAATCAATTTAATTTATGAACATATAGACCGCTGTGAAAATCAATCCCCACAAAGGAATCGATAACAAAACCGCCCAAAACAGTCCCTTCGTGAAGTTCCCTTCTTCTTTCATCATTTGACCACCTCTTTGTTTTCAGTGTAGCCAAATGAGATGCTTTTTATAGAAAGAGCTCCCGCATCAGACTTCTTCAGCTCTCTCTTTTACCAACCGCGTTTTCTGTTGACGTGTATATGCATAATAAAAGATTCCGAGTACTAGAAGAACGAGAATCCCGCTGATCTGATAGGTCACACTGAAACTTGTCATGGAAACCAGCAGCCCTAAAACATAAGATCCTGCTGCTATTCCGGTGTCGTACATCATGAAAAAGGTGGCTGTAGCATGGCCGCTCCTATGCTCTGGAGCAGACTGGACAGCCATCGTTTGGAAACTCGGAAGCAGTGATCCATAACCAAGTCCGACGATGGCTCCGGCCAGCAGCATTCCCCATAAGGAATCGATGTACCCAAGCAGGATCAAGCCTCCTGCAAAAATAAGCAGACTCGGCAGAATGACAATGCTCGGTCCTTTATTATCAAACGCCCGGCCGAGAGAAGGGCGTGAAACAATCATCACGACAGCGAAGACGACAAAGAAGTAACTGGATACGCCTCCGAGCCCTAGTGAATTCGCGTATACGGATATAAACGACACGATACTGGAATAGGAAAAAGCAACAAGGCTGGCAATCAAGGCCGTCGGCAGGGCTCGTGTTTCAAATAAATCATGGAAAGATACCTTTGCTGCTTTCTGTTCAGTCTTCGGTACGGCTTTTTCACCTGAAGAACGAATCATCAATGAACTAATTACACCAAGCAGCATAAACGCACTTAAAACGATAAACAAGGTCTCAAAAGGTGCCGCCTGAAGAATGGAAAGACCGACAAACGGACCGACAACGACCGCCACATTCATGGACATCGCAAAATATCCAAGTCCTTCTCCGCGTCTCTGTACGGGAACAACATCTGCTGCAATAGCTCCCGTTGCTGTCGTTACAACGGCGAAGGACAGACCGTGAATAAACCTCAGGGCCATCAGTCCTTCAAATTCAGAGACCGTCAGATAAAAGATCATGGTAAGCAAATAAAGGGAGGCCGCCGCAATAAGTCCTTTTTTCTTACCCGTCTTCTCCAAAAATTTACCGGAAAACGGCCGGATCAAAATGGCTGCCACCATAATGGCGGTGACGACGAGACCACTCTGGGCCTCATTGCCGCCAAGTTCATCGATGACGTAAATAGGGAGGGTGGTAAGCAGAGCGTAAAACGTGACAAACACAAAAAAGTGCGTCAGCGATACACTGATAAAGTTTTTCGTCCAAATTGGCTGATTAGTCTTCTGCATTATGATCCCCCTCCTCCACCATCATTTTTTCTAAAAGGTGCCGGAGCTGATGTTCTTCCTCTTTCGTAAGCCCAAGCAGCTGCTCGTTTTCATACTTTCGAATACTCGTAGATATCTCATTTCTGAGCTGTTCTGCTTCTGGAGATATGTGAATGATCCGCTGCCGCTTATCGGCTCCCTGCTTACGGACGAGCCACCCCTTTTCCTCCAAACGGGTAATGGTCCTTGTAACCGTCGGAGCTTCCACATTCAAATACTGCCAGATTTCTTTCTGCGTCATCGGCCCCATCGTATGAAGCGTATATATGATCACCCACTGCGACATGTACAAATCGTATTCCTTCAGTTTTTCATTCATCCTTTGGTTCAACCGCCGCACCTGCTGATTTAACAGGTGGAGAATATTGTGATCGGAGCGTTCCATCCTATCACCCCTTAATTATTTACTTAGGTAAGTATTTGGCATACAGACGATTTTAAAGGTTGTGGGTAGTTTTGTAAACCGGTAGGAAGAATGAGGAACTGAGTGTTAGAGGCGCTGGATATCCATTTTTTTGTCCATATATCAATTAGTTTTTGAATATATCAATTAAATTCTGATTATATCAGCCAAATTTGAAATATATCGGTCAAATCTCAACTATATCAACCAATTACTAAATCACTCCTGATGCCTGGTTCATATTTCCCGGGAAATCTCCCGGAAATCACAAAAAGGGCGGAAATCCGCCCTTTCCTGTTATCTGCCTTCAAAAGAAGGCTTTCTTTTTTCAAGAAATGCCCGTGCCCCTTCATTTTTGTCCTCTGAGTTGAACAGGACCGCCTGAGAGAGACGTTCCAGCATTAATGCCGTCTTCATATCGGTTTCCGCTCCCATATGAACCGAAAGCTTTGCGAGCTGGACGGCGAGTGGGCCTTTTGCCAGAATGCTGGCACATGTGTCCTCGACCTCTGTGCGCAGTCGTTCCGGCGTAACCACTTTCGTGACAAGACCGATCGCCAGGGCTTCTTCTGCGGATATCCTTTTCCCTGTCAAAATCATTTCCAATGCCTTTCCTTTCCCCACTAAACGGGTCAGGCGCTGGGTACCTCCGGCGCCCGGGATGATGGACAATGACAATTCAGGAAGACCGAAGGAAGCGTGGATGGAGGCGATACGGATGTCACAGCACATCGCCAGTTCACAGCCGCCACCAAGCGCAAAGCCATTGACCATGGCTATCGTCGGCTTTTGGTAAGCTTCGATCTTATCGTACAACTGCTGCATATCGCCGCTCTTCAATGCATCCACCGCTTCCGCTTCGGTCAGCTGCTGAATATCAGCGCCGGCGGCAAATGCTTTCTCTCCCTGTCCGGTGAAAATGACGACGCCTACGTCATCATCTCCCTCTGCCCGGCCCAGCGCGTCCTCTATTTCATCGAGCACGGCCTGACTTAAGGCATTCCGGACCTCAGGACGATTAATAACAATATAAGCGAGACGATCTTCTTTCACATACGCTATGTTTTGATATTCCACAACACCGCTCCCTTTCTAAGATTCCTTCCTTAAACACGTTCAAACAGCATGGCCATCCCTTGACCGCCACCTGCACACAACGCAGCGAGTCCATACCTTTCCTTTCTCCGCTTCATTTCATGAATCAGCGTCGTCACAATCCGGGTCCCACTTGCCCCGACGGGATGGCCTAGAGCAATCGCTCCGCCGTTGACGTTCACGATATCGGAATCCACTTCCAGCTCCCGGATAACGGCAAGTGCCTGGGCAGCAAAAGCTTCATTCAACTCTATCAACCTGATATCCTTCAGACTCAAGCCTGTGCGGTCCATCAGCTTTTGGACAGCGGGTACAGGACCGATTCCCATGACTTCCGGGGAGACACCAGCCACCGCCCAGTCCGTGATTTTGACAAGGGGGACACACCCCATTTCATCTGCCTTTTCCCTCGTCATCATGACAACAGCTGAGGCCCCATCATTACGTCCACAGGAATTGCCGGCGGTTACTGTGCCGTTATCCTTAAACACCGGACGTAGAGAAGCCAGCTTTTCCTTTGTCGTTTCCGGTCGGGGGTGCTCATCAATCTTAATCGTTTGAATCCCTTTTCTACCTTTCACTTCATAAGGAATCACTTCATCTAAAAAAAAACTGCCTCCACCGCAGCAGCAGCACGCCGCTGGCTCTCAAGCGCAAATACATCCTGATCTTCTCTTGAGATCCCATAGCGTTCGGCGACATTTTCAGCGGTTATACCCATCCCGAGGTCAGGCCCGTACATTTCTTTTGGCTGCTGACCGGCTTCCTTATGGGAGTCCACTAAGACAGGGGCTCCTTCCCCAAACCTTGCCTGTCTTAAATATATAGGTGCGCGGCTCATACTCTCTGTGCCGCCCGCCACTACAATATCTGCCTGTTGAAAGACAATCTGCTGGACACCAGAAGCGATCGCTTCCATACCGGATGCGCACAACCGATTGATCGTGTATGCCGGGGATGATTCAGGAATTCCTGCTCTCAAAGAAGCCACACGGGCCACGTTCGATGATTCTGTCGTCTGACGGACTTCTCCAAGAATCACTTCGCTGATATCGTCCCCCTTCAGCCCGGCCGTGGATACCGCCCCTTTGATCGCGTGAGATGCGAGATGGCCGGAAGATTCATTCCTCAGCGAACCGCCATACCGGCCGACAGGAGTCCGAACAGCACTGACGATGACGATTTCCTCGTTCATTAGATTCCTCCATCCATCAGCGGGCATATTCCTTCCGCAGCTGCCCGGCTATGATATTCTTTTGAATCTCTGAAGTCCCTTCATAAATTCTTGTAATTCTCGCATCTCTGTAAAAGCGTTCCACCGGATAATCTGAGATATAGCCGATCCCTCCGTGCACCTGAACCGCCTTATCTGCCACGCGGTTATACACTTCCGATCCATAAAGCTTCAGCATGGCGGCTTCTTTAATGACCTTTTTCCCTTGATCCACCATCCACGCCACCCGGTACGTAAAGGAACGGAGCGCTTCGATTTCCACAGCCATTTCCGATATCATATGGGCGACCGCCTGGTGCTCGATAATCGGGACCTCGAACTGCTGGCGCTCCTCTACATACTGCATCGACATGTCGAGCAGTTTCTGACAGGAGCCCAGGTTCCTTGCGGCAAGTCCGGCACGGCCGTTGGCAAGAATCTTCAAGGCATTCACATACCCTTCCCCTTCTTTTCCGAGCACATTTTCTTCCGGGACTTCACAATCTTCGAGAATGATTTCGGCTGATTGAGAGCCGTGCAGGCCCATTTTCGGTTCCACAGCTCCGACCTTGAAACCGGGAAAATCCTTTTCTACAATGAACGAGGTGATCCCCTTCGCCCCTTTTTCCGGATCGGTAACGGCCATAACCGTAAACACATCTGCCACCGTTGCATTCGTAATGTAATGCTTCGTCCCGTTCAGAATGTAGCGGCTTCCTTGTTTCACCGCCGTTGTCCTTAGAGCGCTGGCGTTGGATCCTGCTCCAGGCTCAGTCAGGGCAAAAGCCCCCAGTGATATCCCCGCTGCCATTGGCGGCAGATACTTAGCTTTCTGCTCTTCAGTCCCAAGCTCGACAATTCCCACGCTGCCAATACCTGTGTGAGCGCCGATTACTGTTGTATATCCGTTGTGGGTCGCTCCGATTTCCTCATACAAGGCACATTTTCCGACCATTGAAATGCCTAATCCGCCGTATTCCTCCGGGATGCTTAATCCGAACAATCCGAGGTCGCGGGACATTTTCATAATCGCTTCAGGAATATGATCTTCCTTTTCAATGACGGCGGCAGCCGCTTCCACTTCTGACTGTACAAAAGCTCTGACACTCTTTTTCAACGCTGTCGTCTGTTCGTCCAGTTGAAAATCCATCTTTCGCCTCTCCTTCCTCCTTGAAAAAAGAAACCCGGCGATGCTATAGGAATCACCGCCAGGTTGTCAGGTACCATCAGTCGTTGACTTCAATCGTTACGATTTCACCATTTTCCACGGCAGCAATGCTTAAATCCGTCGCAAAGCCGCCATCTTCCCCGATCTCTTCAATGGTGTACACTTCTTTTTCTTCCGGCAGGGCATCAAGGCCGTCCTGTATATGGTCACGGATGGCTTTCGGATCATCGACGCTGCCTGCCGCCTTCATCGCTTCCATCAAAATGTTCATCGCTACATAATGGTACCCTGCTTCAGATCCCGGCACTTCATTGTGCTCCTCTTTATATTTTTCCATAAAAGCGGGCGTCCCCGGGTATTCGGAATTGGCCAGTGGCAGAACCCCGACGGACCCTTCCAATGATTCATACGATCCGGTAACCGCCTCCATCTCATCCAGCTTGGCCTGGTCCATAATCATAAACCCGCCTTCGAATCCAAGTTCCCTGGCCTGCTTCGCTACTTTAGCGGTCGGTTCAGAGGGACCTCCGATGAACAGAACGTCAGGATTTTCCTTCAAGGCATTGGTCACAAGGGTGAAAAAGTCGGTATCCTTGGAAAAATCAATCGAGGAATTGTACACCACTTCTCCGCCTTGTTCCTCCCAGTAAGGCACGATCGCTTCTGTCCAGTCCTTCCCGTACTGAGAGGATGTTGGCAGGGCGGCCAGCTTCATGCCGTGGTTTTCCATCGCATAGGATGTGAATGGTTCAAGATAGCCATCATAGCTTGGAGGTACACGTACGGTTAACGTGTTTCCTTCAGCTGTAACGGCAGGCTCACTCGTATAGGCACCAATCAAAAAGTTCTCCTGTTCGTTAAATACCTGCATTGCCTTGATTCCGCCGCTGTGTGGAGAGAAAATGACCGGAGTGTCGTTTTCCTGAAGCAGGCGTTTTGCATTGGCTGCGGTTTCATTCGGCAGGTACTTATCATCCAGCGATACGAGGTTGAACTTGTACGTCTGATCTTCAATCTCAAAGCCGCCATTGTTGTTGATTTCATCAACAGCCAGCTTGAGTCCATTTAATGTACGCTCGCCGTAATAGGCAGCCGGACCGCTCAATGGACCACTGTAGCCGATACTGACAACTTCTTCTCCTTCTTCAACTTCCGGTGCTTCGGATTCAGTCTCACTGCTTCCTCCGCTTGTGGACTGGTTCGATGGATTATCAATACAGCCAGCGAGAAGCAGAAGCAGGACGGCCAATAGGAAAACAGCTGAACCTTTGATCATTTTCATAAGAGATCCCCCTAGATATGAAATGTTTGTTGCAGACCAAACAAAAGCAGAACGCTGCCATCAGGCTCCGATATAAGCTTTACGTACCGTATCGTTTGCCAGCAGTTCTTCTGCTGTCCCCTCCACAACGACGGATCCACTCTCAAAGACATAGCCGCGGTCGGCAATTTTCAAAGCGGCGAATGCATTCTGCTCGGCGAGCAGGACCGTCGTTCCGTCTTGATTGATTTTCTGTATCACCTCAAACATCTGCTCGACAATCAGCGGAGCGAGTCCGATGGAAGGCTCATCCAGCAGCAACAGCTTCGGTAGAGCCATGAGCGCACGCCCGATCGCAAGCATTTGCTGCTGTCCGCCGCTTAAGGAGCCTGCAGGCTGATCCTTTTTCTCTTGTAAAATCGGGAACAGTTCAAAGACATCCTGCAAAGACTGATTCACCTGCTTCCGCTTCCTCCGATGCACATAGCCTCCCATCACCAGGTTTTCCTTGACTGTCATCTGCGGAAAGAGCTTCCGGTCTTCAGCGCACTGGACAATGCCTGATCGGACAATTTTATCAGGGCCAGCCCCTTGAATCGGGCGGTCCTCGAAAACAATAGTTCCGGCACTCGGTTTCTGCAGTCCGCTGATCGTGTTAAACGTCGAACTTTTTCCTGCACCGTTTGAACCGAGCAGAACGACGAGCTCTCCCTTTCCTACGTGAATATTAATGTTTTCCACAGCGGTAAAAGATCCATACTGAATCGAAACATCGGTTAACTCAAGCACTCGCACCGCCTCCTAAGTAAGCTTCGATGACCGCTTGGTTGTTCATGATTTCCTCAGACGTTCCTTCTGCGATTTTTTCTCCATAATTCAAAACCATGATTTTGTCCGCAAGCTTCATGATCATTTTCATTTTGTGCTCAATCAAGCAGACGGTAATGCCCCGCTGCACCATTTTTTCCATCAGAGAGGCCAGCCCTTCGGTTTCCCCGGGATTGATACCTGCTGTCGGTTCATCCAGAAAGACGACTTCGGGATCGGTGGCAAGGGCAAGGGCGAAGGCCACCCGCTTCTTCTCCTCCTGCGTGATGCTTCCCGCCTGCTCGTCCATGACATGTGTGAGCTCGACGAATTCCAATACTTCCATCGCTTTATCCCGACACTTCTTTTCTTCAAATTTGAAACGCCTTGTACGGAATACGGCATCCCATAAGTTCGATGACGTCCGGAGGCGGTGACCGACAATCACGTTATCAAGCACGGTGGATTCTTCAAACAAATGCGTCGTCTGAAACGTCCGGGCAACGCCAAGCCTTGCGATTTTATCCGGCGGCCGTTTCGTAATATCCTGTCCTTTATAAAACACCTGACCGGCGGAAGGGGTGTACGTACCGCTCAGCAGGTTGAAAAAGGTGGACTTTCCGGCTCCGTTCGGTCCGATAATCGCATTGATCTTCCCTTTTTCGATTGTAAAATCCACGTCGTTGACAGCCGTAAGACCACCAAACTGCTTCGTCAGCTTTTTTGTCTCCATCAACATGCTCATCCCTCCTTCACCTGTTTCTCCGATTCTTCTGTCTCAAAGTACTCCTGCTCCTTCTGCGGACGCGTCCGCTGAGCAGACTTCCGTTTCAAACGCCAGTCATGATAGGCTCCAGCGATTCCGCGCGGATAAAAAATAATCAATAAGGTTAAGAGTGGGCCGAAGATGAGCATCCGGTAATCCTGAAGAAACTGCAGCGACTGGGACAAGGCGACAATGAGGAAGGTTCCTACAATGGGACCTGCGAGTGTTCCGATACCGCCGACCAACAGATAGGTCAGCAGGTCAAAAATAATTGTAATATAACCAATGTCCGGACCGATGAAGCGGATGAAGGAAGCATATAAAGCCCCGGCAAGTCCGGCGAAAAACGCCGAGAGGACAAAAACCATCAGTTTATTTTTCATTGTAGATATGCCAAGGGTGCGGGCCAGGTCTTCACTGTTGCGGATCGCTATAAAAGTCCGGCCGGTCAAGGAATGGACGATCCGGTACATAACCAGAATCGTGAACAGAAGAAAAGCAAAAATTAAGTAGTATTGAGAAATCGGCGTCTGGAAGGATATGGGTCCGATATTGGAAGGTTCAGGGATGCCGATCAACCCGCGTACACCGCCGGTTAAGCTGTCCCATTTGTCGATGATGAGGTAGATGATATATCCGACACAAAGCGTATAGATGGCAAAAAAGTGCTCCCTCGTCCTTAAGGCAACGAGACCGACGACCAATCCGACAGCACTTGTGATTAAACAGGCCAGAATGAGCGCGAGCCAGTAGTTCATTCCTGTCTTGACCGTCAACAATCCCAACCCGTAGGCACCGACGGCAAAAAATCCAGCATGAGCCAGGGACAAATAACCGGTATAACCGGCCAGTAGATTCAAACCGTAAACAGCAATCATCCAAATAAAGGCGAGCGTTAAAATATGCAGAAAATAAGCGTTGGGCAGAACAAAGGGAAATAAAACGCCGGCAGCGATAAACCCTATGATCCATCCCCTGTTTTTCAGAAGTGAGACCAATTAAAAGCCCTCCCTTGAAAACAATCCTTTAGGCTTGATCGACAGAATGATCACAAGCATTAAAAAGGCGATGATATCCTTATAGTCATTCGAGATATACGTGGCTCCAAGACTTTCGGTAAACCCTAGAATGTACCCACCTAAAATAGCTCCGGGTACGCTGCCCATGCCACCAAGAATAATAATGACAAAAGCTTTCAAAATGACGAGATGCCCCATACCGGGAAATACAAGGTTGATGGGTGCGGATAAAGAAGCAGCAACAGCAGCCAGTCCCCCGGACAGCATGAACGTCAGCATGGCGACCCGGCTTGTGTTGATGCCGACAAGACTGGCGCCTTCGCGGTTCTGTGCCATAGCAATGATCGTGGAGCCGGTGTACGTCTTTTTCAAAAACAAATAAAGCAGAATCATGACGACGACAGCTCCGATATTAATGAGGACACGCTGCGTCGTTGCGGTCATTCCGAAAAGGTTGACGACCTGACCATATGGCGTTTCCATCGTACGGTAGTCTGCTCCCCAGATCAGCTGGGCAAAGGCTTCAAGAAACAATAGAATACCGATAGCCGCAATTTTGTCATGGATCGGCGGTGCATTACGAAGGGGGTGAAACACCAGTCTGTCCATTAACACACCAAGCAGACCGACAACAAGAACCGATACAGCCATCGCAATCCAGTAATGGATGCCCCACAAAAGCATCATCGTCAATGTTATGTACGCACCCAGCATGTATAATGCGCCATGGGCAAAGTTCGGAATGTGAAGGATGCCGTACACAAGTGTCAGACCAAGCGCCACCAGACTGTAAACACTGCCAATCGTCAAACCATTAAACACCTGCTGAATGAAGATATCCATGGAACGTCCCCTTTACCTTCAATTTAAAAACACCCGGTCCCGGATTTTCCGGGACCGGGTGTTTTTATTCCAGTGGCCCCGTTTCTGCCTTCTGCCGTTCCTGTTCCTGAAGCTTGCGCCAGAGGATTTTCCCGCTGTTGGTCATCGGGAATGCCTCCACAAATTCCACCTTGCGTGGATATTTATAGGCAGCCATCTTTTCTTTGGCCCAGGAAATGATCGCATCTTCCGTGACCTCTCCCTCAACGCCGTCATTCAAAATGACAAATGCTTTGATTTCCTCTCCTTTTCTCGGATCAGGAACCCCGACGACACACGCCTGCTGGACTGCTGGATGATCGTAGAGCGCAGACTCAACTTCTGTCGGCCATACGTTGTACCCGGATGCGTTGATCATCCTCTTCAGACGATCGACCATGAAAAAGTAGCCCTCTTCGTCATAGCGTCCAATATCTCCAGTTCTAAAAAAGGACTTCCCTTCAATATCGATAAACGCATGCTCGTTTTCATCCTCCCGGTTGTAATACCCGGTCATCACCTGGGGGCCATTGACGACAATTTCACCAATTTCCCCGACGCCCACTTCTTCAAGAGTCCCTGGGTCGATGATTCTGGAATCGACATCAAAGGAAGGGATGCCGAGGCACTGCATTTTCGGCCGCTCCTGCGGATTGAAGTGGGTCTGGGCGATCGTTTCTGAAAGTCCGTAGCCTTCCACAAATTCAAGGCCTGTCAGCTTGTACAATTTTTCGCCAAGTGCCTTCGGAAAAGCAGCGCCCCCTCCGGATATGCCATGAAGGGAAGCCATGTCCCCGGCCTGCAGTTCAGGGTTCGCCAGAAAATCCACAAGCATCGTACTGATCGTCACCCAGTGTGTACACTGCTCACTGCGCAGGAGCTGCCGGGCAGTTTCCCTGTTCCAGCGCGTCATAAGCACCATTGTGCTTCCGCTGTAAATCGGCATGTGCATGCTGTGGACCATACCGGTGACGTGGAACAGTGGAAGCGTCCCGAGGGAGCGGGCGTCCATCGTCACGCGCGACCAGTAATAAGCACCAAGTGTATTCGCCTGGACGGTCCTGTGGGTATGCATACAGCCTTTGGGAAGTCCGGTCGTTCCTGACGTATACGGCATGACAGCGAGATCATCAGCACTCGACACGACGTCTCTGGCAGGCACATGCAGGGCAAGAGCCTCCGACCATACGTGAACGGCCTCTCTGGTATACACTTGTTTAGCAGCCGACACTTCCGGCGGCAGGTCCACGCTGCCGGATTCCTTCACATAGTCAGAGTAGGCCGCGGCTACAATGGATGACAGGGATGTCGATTCCAAGAGCGGTTCGATTACATCCATCAGTTCCTGACCAGCAAGGGCATGATTGATGGCACCATCTTTCACATAAAACTCCAGTTCATCCGTCTTCAGCATCGGATTAATCGGTACAACGACCGCTCCCGCTCGTAAAATGGCATAATACCCGATAATGAACTGCGGAGAATTCTGCATGAACAACAAGACTTTATCACCCTTGTCCACGTTCAAATGAACTTGAAGGTATCCGGCCAGACTGTCTACCTGCTCTTTCAATTCCCCGTAGGAAAGGCCTGTTCCATAATAGCGAATCGCTTCATGGGTTGGATAGCGCTCGGCGGACATACGCAGGTTATCGTAGAGTGTTGTTTCAGGAATCGTGAGTGTCTTCGTTAACGTCGGCCAGAAATCATAATGCTTGGTCAGCATGAGATCACTCCTCTTTAATGTAAGCGTTACCAAAAAATGCGGACAGACTACTTTATGAGCCAGCCTCCATCAACAAGAAGATCTGAACCTGTCATGTAAGAGGCTTCATCGGAGGCAGCAAAACAGATGACGCTGGCGATTTCCTCCGGCTGTCCGACTCTTCCAAGGGCTGTATTGCGATTGACAGCTTCTTCAAAGCGTTTGTTCTTCAGACCATCCGCCGTCATCGGGGTTTCAGCGAATCCCGGTGATACGGAATTGACGCGGATCCCTTTTTCAGCAAATTCAAGGGCAAGGGAGCGTGTAAAATGAATCACCGCCGCTTTCGATGAACTGTAATGCGGGATTTTCGCTCCTGCCTTATGGCCGGAAAGGGATGCCACATTGACGATGGCCCGTGCACCCTCCGAACCTTCCATCATAATTTTCCCAAGCGCCTTGGAGGTCAGAAACACACTTTTGACATTCGTTTCCTGAATCCTGTCCCATTCATCAGCACCAAGATCCATAATCGTCGCATTGCCCGATGTTCCCGCATTGTTCACAAGGATATGCAGATCCCCAAACGTTTCTTTGACGAAGGAAGCAAGTGCGCCTACTTGGTTCTCGCTTTTCACATCCGCCTGGAAAACAAAGACCTCTGCCCCTTCGTTTTCCAGAATGTCAGCGGCCACCCGCTCCAGTTTTTCCTTTGTCCGCCCGACAAGGACGACAGACGCTCCTTCAAGGGCAAGCTTTTTGGCTGTCTGCTCCCCGATCCCACTGCCCGCTCCTGTTACAACGGCCACTTTGTTTGTAAAACGGCTCAAAGGTTCACCCCCTTTTTCACGTAATCCTCAAGCATCATCCGCCATTCCGACGGCAGGGCTTCGCTCTTCTGCCTTTCATAATTGAAATGGACAACCACCGCTTCCGATGCAGCTACAAGCTGGTCGGTGCCTTCAACATAAACGCGGTGGGAAAATGTGAAACTGGAGGTTCCAATTTTTGAGATCGTCGTTTCGATGAGCAGGTTCTGTCCGAAATAGGCCTGACTGATGAAATCACACTTCGTTGACGCGAGGATAAATCGGCCGAGCGTATTCTCCTGGGAGTGAAACAAGTCCCGAAAAAACTTTCCCCGCGCTTCCTCCAAATAAATGAAATAACTCGTGTTATTCACATGACCGGCCATATCCGTTTCAGAAAACCTGATCCCTACCATGCTTTTATAAATCATCTCACACCACCCATTCCTACCAGTCAGTATGTGAATGCCGAAGCCTTACGAAAAAGGCTTGATCATTCCTTGGAGCTGATTCCATTTAAGATCATCGACAAGTATATGTTCGTCAGTTCTTCAGCCGACACTTCCCGGTCCGGGTCAAACCAGTAATAACTCCAGTTCGTCATTCCGAGGATGCCTCTTGTCACCATGTTCGGATCCAGACTGCTTTGGAAATCTCCCTTTTCGATTCCTTCTTCCACCAGCTGTTGGAGGTTGACGCGGAACTGGTCCCTTTTTTCTACAATCTGTTCTAAATAATCAGGGCCGAGGTTGCGCATTTCACGGAAAAAGATCCGTGCACTCTTCTTCCTGTACTTGATGCTGTCCAGCACCATGAAAATCATCGAGTGCAGTTTGTCCTTGGAATCCTGTTGGGTGTCGTTTAAAATTTTCTGCTGGTTTCCGAGCAGGAATTCAATGAAATCCAGATGGATATCTGTCAGCAGCTCCTGTTTATTTTTAAAGTAGTAATAAAATGTTCCTTTTGTCACGCCGATCTCCTCGACGATTTCCTGGAGAGACGTTTCGGTGAAGCCTTTTTTATCAAATAAATGAATACTTGTTTGAATGATTTCCTGTTTCATAGATACCGTGTCCTTTCATGTTGGGAAGTGATTTTATTATAACATCCCCGTTTTTTATGAAAGAGACCTTATTTTGCACGTTCCAGAATCATAGCTATTCCCTGCCCGCCGCCGATACAAGCCGTCACCAGCGCATAAGAGGATTTCTGCCGCTGCAGTTCATAAATGGCTTTTACTGCAAGGATTGCCCCGGTAGCGCCAAGCGGATGACCGTGGGCAATGGCACCCCCGTTCACATTCACTTTATCCATATCCATGTTCAGCTCCGCCTGGCAGGCCAGCACCTGAGCAGCGAAAGCCTCGTTGATTTCGATGACGTCCATATCCTCCAGCGATAAGCCTGTCTTCTCCAGTACTTTCTTTACTGCCGGCACCGGACCGATGCCCATAATGTTCGGGTCAACACCTGCAACCGTACAGCCGAGGACTTTAGCCATAGGAGAAGCTCCAATTTCCTCCGCTTTTACCTGAGACATGATCGTGAGAGCTGAAGCCGCATCATTTAATCCTGAGCTGTTGGCTGCCGTCACGGACCCTTCACTCCGAAAAGCCGGTGGAAGCTTCGCCATGCCCTCAAGCGTAGAGTTTGGGCGCGGGTGCTCATCTTTATCAAAAACCACCGGGTCCCCTTTTTTCACAGGGATGTGAAGGGGAACGATCTGTTCAGCAAAACGTCCGCCTTCTACAGCCGCCGCCATTCGCTCCTGACTCGTCTGTGCGAACTGATCCTGGGCCTCTCTGGAGATATGGTAGTTTTCCGCCAGGTTTTCGGCTGTTATTCCCATTGGAGGATCCCCGATCTCCTCAGGTGAAAGCTGCGACCCTCTGAATTTCGGCGGGGCCGGGCTGTAGGCCCGAGCAGGCTTGTCCATTAAGTACGGCGCCCGACTCATACTCTCCGTTCCCCCTGCGACATAAATATCCCCATGCCCTGCTTCAATGGCCTGGGCAGCCAGGTGGATGGCATTCAAGCCCGACCCACACTGCCGGTCCACGGTCAGGCCGGGAAGCTCCATTGATAACCCGGACTGCAAAGCTGAAAGTCTCGCTATGTTTCCGCCACCGCTCAACACGTTTCCAAAGATGACGTCTTCAATATGCCCGGGGGATGCACCGGAACGATTGACGGCTTCTTTGATGACCTCGGCTCCAAGTACATGAGCCGGTATAGATGCCAGGGTCCCCCCTTGTCTGCCAATGGCTGTTCTGACGGCTGAAACAATGACGGCTTCATGGTTACTCATGAGCATCCTCCTTTTTTACATGGCATGCGATCCACCATCCACGATGATGACATCACCGGTGATGTGTTTCGCTGCTTTGGAACTTAAAAAAATGACCGCACCTTTTAAATCATCTTCACTTCCAAACTTCCGGAGCGGGGTGTTCTTCAAGAACGCTTCACTGCTGCGCTCCATAAGTACTTCTGACATTTTGGTCGGGAAAAACCCCGGCGCTATGGCATTGACGCGGATGCCCCGCGGCCCCCATTTCACAGCCAGATCCTTAGTAAAGGTTAAAACAGCACCCTTGCTGGAATTGTAGCCGATCGTATCCATATACTCCGGGTCCGATCCTTTCATGCCTGCGACAGAGGAGATGTTAATGATGGCCCCCTCCTCCTGCTCCAGCATGACACGACCGACCGCCTGTGACATGAGAAAGGTGCCGGTCACATTCACTTGGAATACTTTCTGCCACGCGCTCAGGGGCATGTCCTCGACAGGAGCCCCCCATGTGGCCCCGCTGTTGTTGACGAGAATGTCAATCTTCCCGAAGTGATCCATCGTTTTGTCCACGACTTTCTGAACAGAATCCGGGTCCGTCACATCACAGGCGAAGGCAAGAGAATCGCCTCCGTGCTCTTTTAGCCGCTCACTCACTTCCAGGCAGGGCTCATACTTTCTTGAACAAACGACCACATGGGCCCCGGATTCTGCCAGACCTTCGGCCATCTGTCTGCCCAGGCCCCGTCCACCGCCTGTTACGACAGCTACTTTACCTGTAAGATCGAACAGCTCACTGGCGTGCATGGACCGCATTCCTTCCATAGTCTTTGGCTAGTTCATATTTGGCGATCGCCCGGCGGTGGACTTCATCAGGCCCGTCCGCCAGTCGTAATGTACGGATGTTGGCCCAGTTCGCTGCCAGTTCAAAATCTCCGCTTACACCGGCCGCACCGAAGGCCTGTATGGCGCGGTCAATGACTTTCAACGCCATGTTCGGGGCCACCACCTTAATCATGGCAATTTCAGATTTAGCTTCCTTGTTGCCGACCGTATCCATCATGTAGGCCGCTTTTAATGTAAGCAGGCGGGCTTGTTCAATCTCAATCCGGGAATCTGCAATCCACTCCCGGACCACCCCTTGGTCAGCCAGCGGTTTTCCAAAAGCCTGCCTGCTTTGCACACGTTCACACATCAGCTCAAGCGCCCGCTCAGCTGCACCGATCGTACGCATACAGTGGTGAATCCGCCCCGGTCCAAGCCGGCCCTGGGCAATGGCAAATCCTTTCCCTTCATCCCACAGCAGATTAGAGGCCGGTACACGCACATCCTTGAATTCAATCTCCGCATGCCCATGTGGGGCATGATCATAGCCGAACACAGGAAGTAAGCGCTTTATCGTCACCCCTTCGGAATCCAGCGGTACGAGGATCATCGACTGCTGCTCATGACGCGCGGCATCCGGATCGTTTTTCCCCATAACAATACTGATTTTACAGCGGGGGTCCCCGGCACCTGACGACCACCATTTTGTCCCGTTAATGACGTACTCATCTCCGACTTTCGTAATACTCGTCTGCACGTTTGTAGCATCGGAAGAAGCGACATCCGGCTCTGTCATCGAAAAGCAGGAACGGATTTCCCCGCGGAGCAAAGGCTCCAGCCACTGCTTTTTCTGCTCCTCTGTCCCGTAGCGGACGAGCACCTCCATATTGCCTGTATCCGGTGCAGCACAGTTGAACACTTCTGGTGCAATCGCCGAACGCCCCATAATCTCGCACAGCGGGGCATATTCCATATTGGTGAGCCCGGCCCCGTATTCACTTTCAGGGAGAAATAAGTTCCACAATCCCTCTTCTTTTGCCTTCGCTTTCAGTTCCTCCATAATCTTAGGAATTTCAGAAAAGCGGTCTTCCTTTTTCAATTGCTCCTCATACAAGGCTTCATTCGGATAGATGTGATCCTCCATGAATGTCGTCAGTTTCTCCTGCAGCTCTTTTACTTTCTCAGAATGCTCAAAATACATCGCTCTTCCCCCTTTATGTAGCTGAAGTTTCTAAATGCTTCCTAAATACCACATTTCCACGAATCACATCTTTTTCCTGCTGGTTTCTCGCATAGACATCAAATGTAATCATCGATTCCTCGTGACTGATGACATCCGCATGCAGTGTCAGGACGTCGCCGACAAACACCATCCCCTGAAAACGGATGGAATAATCCTGGATAAATCCATCTTCATAAAAAGGAGTGAACAGCTTGGCAAGACTTCCCATCGTCCACATCCCATGTGCAATCACGCCGGGAAGCCCGGCTTTCTCCGCTTCTTCATCAATCGTATGAATCGGATTATAATCGCCGGACGCACCGGCATATTTGATTAAATCAAGTCTCGTTACAGCCGGAAGCGTCATGGTCTTCAGCTTATCTCCGGGTTGGACGCCGTACATTGGGTTCATACGTTCATCCCCTTTCTGACTGCTTCCGTAATGATCACAACCTGTTCTTCTGAAAAAATGAGCCGGCCGTCAATATCTTCGCCGTAACGCTTCACTTTAAGAAATCCCATATCGCCGCTCCGGCCGCTCCGCTCATAATAATCGTCCACCTGGGCGTAACAATAAACATCTTCACCCACATAAAGCGGCCGGTTGTAGTGGTAGTGCTGCTCCCCGTGAATCAAGCCTTTTTCAGGGAGGTGGAGTCCCTCGATCCCACCATATTCAAACACCCGCGGAAAGGTAGGCGGAGCAATATTCCGCTGTACTGCTTCTTCATCGATAAACAACGGATGCGGGTCCCCGATGGCTTCTGCGAACTTCTTCACAGCGCCACGTTCAACGACGTTCTTTACCGGCGTCGATTTTTTTCCTACCGCTTCTTTAAACACGGACATCTCTCCTTTTCGTTACGTTCTTGGTCCACCTGCGACATAGATGACCTGGCCGTTGACAAAAGATGACGCTTCATCCGCAAAAAAAGCTGCGGTATGCGCTATATCCTCCGGCTTACCGCTTCGGCCGACAGGAATCTGAGCCACACTGGCCTGGACAAGCTCATCAAAAGTAATCCCGATCCGGGCGGCCGTTGCTTTTGTCATATCGGTTTCAATAAATCCCGGAGCAACCGCATTGGCAGTCACGCCGTACTTGCCAAGCTCAATCGCCAGTGTCTTTGTGAAGCCCTGCAAACCGGCTTTAGCAGTCGCATAGTTCGCCTGACCACGGTTTCCGAGCGCAGAGGTCGAGGAAATGTTCACGATTCGGCCGTACTTCTGTTCCACCATATACGACTGAACGGCTCTGGCTGCATGAAAGGATCCTTTTAAATGGACATCCATTACGGTATCCCAGTCCTCATCCGTCATTTTGTAGAGCATATTGTCACGGATGACACCAGCGTTGTTAATCAGAATATCGACCGATCCAAACCGCTCGTGGGTCTCCTTTACAGCATTTTCGACTTCTTTGTACTGTGTCACATCCGCTTTTTGGCAGAAGACTTGAAAGCCTTCGTCACGAAATTCTGCCTCCAGTTCCTGAAGCGCTTCCTCATTGACGTCAATGATGGCCACCTTCGCTCCGTTTTCTGCGAAATGGCGGGCTATACCTTTTCCGATACCACGGCTCCCGCCGGTGATAAAAGCTGTCCTGTCTTTAAATCTCTCCCTCATCGTATACCTCCTCCATCAACCAATCTTCACATGGCCTTTTAATAGATTTCTGGATATGATCAACCGTTGAATCTCGTCTGTCCCGTCATAAATCCGCCACAGTCTTGCTTCCCTGTACCACCGTTCAATCGGCAGTTCCCGCGTATAGCCCATGCCGCCGTGAATCTGCAGAACACGGTCGATCACATTGTTGCCCATGTTCGCTCCATACAGTTTGGCCATGGATGCGTAATGCCGGTTATCCTCACCTTGGTCCAACGTAAATGCCGCGTTTAGGACGAGCCATTTCGCTGCTTCCACCTCCACAGCTGAATCCGCAATCTGCCATTGAATCGCCTGCCGCTCCCCAATCGGTTTTCCGAAGGTTTCGCGTTCGTTCGCATAATCGATCGCCATGTTCAGCAGACGCTCGGCTGCACCAACCGCCCGTGCTCCGACGATCCAGCGGGCAAACCCGATCCACTCAAGACCGAGATCATACCCATGATCAATCTCACCGAGGATGTTTTCTTCAGGAACCCGGACATTATCAAAAATGAGGGCTGCCGGACCCCATTCGCCCATCGTATGGATGTACTCTGATTCCCAGCCCATCGAACGATCCGCAATGAAACACGTAACCCCTTTTCGTCCATTCGATTCTTGATGAAGCTCTTTGTTGGTTACCGCAATGACCATTACAAAGTCTGCTTCATTTCCACCGGTGATGAATGTTTTCTCTCCATTGATCACCCAGTCACTGCCATCCTTCACCGCTGTTGTCCGAAGGTTCCTCGTATCCGATCCCGCCCCTGGTTCTGTCATCGCAAAACAGGATTTCTTCTCTCCCTGAATCGTCGGGATTAAGTACGTTTCCTTCTGCTTCTCATTTCCGTAATAAAGGATATTGTCGGCAGAACCGCCAAACTGGAAAGGCACAAACGTTCTTGCGACTTCCATTTGAACGATGGCCAGCATCATCTGCCCTAAATCTGCGCCGCCATAGTCAGCCGGTGTATTGATTCCCCAGAAGCCTGCTTCCTTCGCTTTCTGTTGTAGCTCTTCCATCTTTCCTTCCGGAAGGCTCGGCTTTCCTTCCCGTTCATTCCGAAGCACATCATTTTCCAGAGGTATTAGTTCCTTTTCCACAAATTTACGAATGGTTTTTCTCACCATTTCCTGTTCATCGGTCAAGCGTAAATGCATGTGATCAACCTCTTTCCTCACTGAGAGTTCACATACCTACCGGTGGGTATGTTACTTTTTATATTATTTTAAATTTTCTCAAAATACAACACCTTTCCGAAAATTACTGCAAAAATTATCCATACCTGTTTTTCCTTCTTCCCTGGGAAGTGCAGCTTAGAAAGAAAGCGAGCGAAGAATGTGCTGAAGAATTCAGGGATTTGAACAATAATGGTACTCAGTATGTTATAAATATTCTGAAGGATTTTTTTATAGACAGGAGAAAGATAGTTGTTAGAATATAAGATTTTCGGTAATGATCCAAATAAAGAGTATGTATTTCTCATTCACGGTATCGGGGGAAGTGCAAATATCTTCTTCCCTCAAATCAAAAGTTATCGAAACCATTTCAATGTGGTCGCCGTGCATTTAAGAGGGCACAAAAAATCTCCAAGCGTTCTTGACGTTGAAGATTTTTCATTTAATCGGGCAGCACGAGATGTTGTCGATGTCCTCGATGAGATCGGTATTCGCAAAGCCCATATGGTGGGAATATCACTGGGGGCCGTCGTTGCTCATCAAATCCTTGCCATTGCTCCCAATCGTGTCGAAACGGCTGTCCTTGGCGGAGTGATTACGAAAATCACACCACTGCCTAAACTGCTGCTGCTGATCGGCAGCATGGTAAAAAAGTTCGTGCCGCACATGTGGCTCTATACAATATTCGCTCACATCCTTATGCCACGTAAAAATCATCAAGAATCCAGAAATTCGTTTATTAAAGAGGCGGCCCAAATGAAAAGAAACGAATTCCTCGGCTGGTATGACATCGCTCCGACCGTCAGAGGTACGTTTACAACTGCGGTTGAACCAGCGGCCCATGTTCCGAAACTTTACATGATGGGGGAAGGAGATCATATGTTCATCGATCATGTATGGGAGGATATCGAAGGGCTTCCTAACGCTGACTTTATTGAAGTGAAGGGATCCGGACACGTCGTAAACCTGGATGCTCCCCACACGTTCAACCAATATTCGTTGTCCTTTATGAAGTCTAAAGGGGCTGAGACGGAAACGCCGGATCAAGAGACCGGCAGGAGGCTCCGCTCTTAAAGAACATCACCCCCAACTTTAAAATATAAGATAGAAATACAGCAGAAAGGTGTCATGACACTAAAATGACACCTTTCCAACCTGTCGGAATCGTTCCTTACCAGGAAATTCACAATACCATTGAAGTTTTTTTCTTCAATTATGTACATTGGTTTTTACTCGTTGTTTTGGTAAAACAGACGCATAGGAAAAACATACTTACCGTAGTAGAATGAAATCTGATTCTTTCAAGGCAAGCAGGGAGCATGTAGGTGAAGAGAGAGGGAGAACCCAGCCATAGGCGTTCATTTTCAAACGAGGAGAGAAAATACAGCCCCCGGAATTTAGGTTCTGGGTGACTGTTATAAAGCGGGTAACTATATTGGAAGAATAAGCTGGCTTAAGATAATCATAAGAAGCAGTATGCCGAATCCCAACCAACCAAACCCTCTATTTTTCCCATCGGAAAAGGATGCTTCCTTTAACTCTTTCCAACTTGGATAGAAAAACCTGATAACCTGGACGACTATGATGCCAAGCATGACGCAGGCAACCGCCAATACTTTCATATAAAAATGCCCTCCCTCCTTTTCCATATCCTTACTTCCCCCCCTTGAAACCAGTAGCCTCTTATCGCTGTCACGTTTGTATAAAAATCAGCAGGAGCATGGACCTTCCAGATAACAGGAATGTCCGAACCTCCCCTTCCATAGATTTAGAGAGAAGAAGGGAGGTAATTTCAATAATTGAGTGGAGTGTTAGCATTGCAGCGGTCGGGTTTATTTGTCTCGTCATCTTTTTAATCTTCACATTACGAAAACTCATGGCCACACTGACTGAAACCAAAGAGACGCTGTCTGACGCTCGAAAATCAGTCAACAGCATTACAGATGAAGCTGAAGAACTGATCCACGAAGCCAACAAAATTTCAGCTGATGTAAAAGGAAAAATGGAAGCCGTTGATCCCTTAATTGATTCCGTTCACGATATGGGCGATATGATACACGATGTAACAAGTTCAATAAAACGAACGGCTCTGCAAAAGGAAGACAGGAAAACAAATGATTCAAAGGATAAACAAAAGAGCAAACCGGTACAAATTAAATTGAAATAAGTAAAACGAAATCGCTGCTTATACGTCTATAGATACCATAAAAAGTCAAATGGAAGCAGTACCACCTGCTTCTCATCGCCGGTGTTTGGATTTTCCAAAGAAAACAGGAAGACCAAGTTCAACCATATGAATAAAACCACGCCAAATCGGCGTGGTTTTTTGATTACGATTTTCCAAATTCTTTTTCAAGCGAATCCAGGATCTCTTCCAGACTTTTATCTATACTCGCTTCGACAGCAGCAAGATAAGCCCCTTCCAGTATCGGGTGGGCGACAAGTTTGATTTGATCGGACTCTGTGACTTCGATGGCCATCTCAGCATTCATCCGTGCACTGCCGAGGTCATAAAAAACGATGGTGCTTTCAGCTTTTTCTGTGACCTTCTCCAAAGCGGTCTGGATCTTTTCAAAGCTTGTGCCAAGCTCTCCCTCATCCGTGCCTCCTGCGGCTTCGATTGGAAGATCACCGACAACCTGATGAATAAGATCTTTTACACCCTCCGCCACCTTCTCACTATGCGAAACTAGTAGAATTCCTACAGCCATCAGCCTTCCTCCTTCAGCGCCTCAGCAAGGCTCACAAATAAGTAATAGGAAGAAACGGCACCAGGATCCAAATGTCCTTTGGAACGCTCTTTCAAGTAGGAGGCTCTCCCTTTTGTAGCGGTTAGATCTTTCGTCGCTTCCATGGCCTTCTGAGCGGTTTCTTCTACAATCGCTGCATCAAATCCGCTGCTCTTCACTTCCTCAAGAACAGGAACCCACACATCGAGCATCGTTTTTTCTCCGGTTTCCGCTTTTCCCCGCTGTTTGATTCCGTCAATCGCGGCTTCAAACATTTCCGCAAAAACATCCCCTTTGATGTCTTTTCCTTTAGCGGCCATGGACATTTTCAATAAGGCTGTCCCATATAACGGGCCCGAAGCTCCGCCAACCTTGGACATCACCGTCATAGCGGCCTTTTTCAACACGTCTGCTGATGTCTCAAACGTTTCTGCCTTTACTGCCTTGGCAGCTTCAGCGAATCCTCTTGCCATATTGATTCCGTGATCACCGTCACCAATCTTCCTGTCCAGGGATGTTAAGTAGTCTTTTTGATCCTGGAGATGCTGATTGTAGTGTGTGATCCATGCTGCCGTTTGATTGACATTCATCTGAAACACTCCTTTATATACGGAAAGCCGGTGCTTGACTTGGGGCATCCAGCAGTTCTTTCAATTGATCGTCCACTTTCAGAATCGTAATCGAACATCCGGCCATTTCAAGAGACGTCATATATTCTCCTACGAACGTATGAGAAACGGTGACACTCTTCTCGGCCAGCAGTTCATGCACTTTACGGTTCACGATGTAAAGTTCCATTGCCGGTGTCGCTCCCATGCCGTTCACCATGACGGCGACTTCGTCGTTTTCGTTCAATTCGAGTTCAGGAAGAATGCGCTCGACCATCTCGGATGTGATCTCGTCTGCGGATACGAGAGGCTTTTTCTCTATGCCCGGTTCGCCGTGGATTCCGATTCCCATTTCGATTTCCTTATCGCCGAGTTCGAAGCTTTCTTCCCCTGAAGACGGCATGATACATGGACTTAGTGCGACACCCATCGTGCGTACGTGTTGAACCACTTTTTCTGCCGTCTGTTTCACTTTTTCAAGTGATGCTCCCGTCTCAGCCATTGCGCCTGCCAATTTATGAACGAAAACCGTTCCTGCCACTCCACGCCGGCCTGTAGTAAAAGAACTGTCTTCTACGGCAACATCGTCATTAACAACGACTTGATCCACTTGAATCCCTTCTGCTTCGGCGAGTTCAGCAGCCATTTCAAAATTCATCACATCACCGGTGTAGTTTTTAATAACAAGGAGCACGCCTTTTCCGCTGTCTACAGCTTTGATCGCTTCGAAGACCTGGTCAGGGGTGGGCGATGTAAAAACTTCACCGGAGACAGCTGCATCCAGCATGCCTTCCCCGACATACCCGGCGTGGGCCGGCTCATGTCCGCTTCCGCCTCCACTGACAATACCGACTTTCCCGGAAACGGGCGCATTTTTCCTCGCAACAACAGTTGTATTCTCCACCCTTTTCACAGAAGAAGAATGAGCAGCGACAAATCCATCAAGCATTTCTGTAATCACAAGATTTGGATCGTTGATTAATTTTTTCATCGATTTTCCCCTCGCTTTATAAGAATGGGCACCTCTGACAATCAGAGGTACCCTTCATTTGATTACTTGAATTTACGAGTCGCTTCTACAGCTTTCTTCCATCCGCTGTAAAGCTCCTCCTGTTCATCTGCATCCATCTGACCTGTAAAGGTACGGTCGTTTTCAGAATGCTGCTTGATCTCTTCTTTGTCTTTCCAGTAGCCAACAGCCAGACCTGCCAGGAAGGCAGCACCAAGAGCGGTCGTTTCCTGGACGATTGGACGCTCAACCGGTACACCAAGGATGTCACTTTGGAACTGCATCAGGAAGTCATTCTTCACAGCTCCACCATCGACACGCAGAGATTTCAAATCAATGCCGGAGTCAGCAATCATCGCATCCAGAACATCTTTCGTCTGATAAGCGAGAGACTCAAGTGTGGCACGGATGAAGTGGGCTTTTGTCGTTCCACGTGTCAATCCGAACATGGCACCACGGGCATCACTATCCCAGTAAGGTGTTCCAAGACCAACGAAGGCGGGTACAAGATAAACACCGTCGGAAGATTCTACAGACGTTGCGTACCCTTCGGATTCCGGAGCGCTTTCAATCATTTTCAGGCCGTCACGAAGCCACTGAATCGCAGATCCGGCAACGAAAATACTTCCTTCAAGCGCGTATTCCACCTTACCATCAAGGCCCCAGGCAAGCGTTGTCAAAAGACCGTGCTCAGAAGCAACGCCTTCTTCACCTGTATTCATCAACATGAAGCAGCCCGTACCGTAAGTATTTTTGGCCATGCCTTTTTCAAAGCAGGCTTGTCCGAATAATGCTGCCTGCTGATCTCCAGCTATACCGGCAATTGGAACCTCGTGACCGAAGAAGTGATAATCAACCGTCTGCGCATACACTTCGGAAGAAGGCTTCACTTCCGGCAGCATGGATTTTGGTACTCCAAGGATGTCCAGCAGTTCGTCGTCCCACTGCAGGTCATAAATGTTGTACATCAATGTACGGGAAGCGTTGGAATAATCGGTAATATGCGTTTTTCCACCGGAAAGCTTATAAACAAGCCATGTGTCGATCGTCCCGAACATAAGATCGCCGTTTTCCGCTTTTTCTTTTGCTCCGTCGACATGATCAAGAATCCACTTCACTTTCGTTCCAGAGAAGTACGGGTCAAGCAGAAGACCCGTTTTACTGCGGAACAGCTCATTATGACCGGCTGCACGAAGCTCTTTACAGATGCCTTCGGTCTGACGGGACTGCCAGACAACCGCATGATAGATCGGCTTCCCGGTATTCCGGTCCCACACCACTGCCGTTTCACGCTGGTTGGTAATGCCGATTCCGGCAATCTGTGACGGCTCAACATCCGCTTTTCTCAAAACATCCGCGATACAGGCGAGGACAGATGTCCAGATTTCATTCGCATCATGCTCTACCCAGCCCGGCTTCGGAAAGAATTGTTCAAATTCCTTCTGTCCCGTTTCGACGATATTTCCCGCTTTGTTAAAAAGAATGGCTCTTGAGCTTGTTGTTCCCTGATCAATGGATAAGATATACTGTTCTGACATTCAAACCCTCTCCTTTTCGTTTCAGCTGATTTTTTCTTCTACTTGATTACCTAATGTCTTCCCCTTTTTAATCTCTGCATTAGCTGCTCCAATCAGGATGACCGCCATCACGACAGACATCAGCCAGAAGCCCGCAGAGAAATCAGACATAAACATGGCCCGGTAGAATAGTGCACCATAGATACCGCCTAAAATCGGTCCGACAACCGGTATCCAGGAGTAACCCCAGTCTGATCCGCCTTTTCCAGGAATCGGAAGCAGTGCATGGGCAATACGGGGGCCAAGGTCACGGGCAGGGTTGATCGCATACCCTGTCGCTCCACCAAGCGACATACCGATCGCGATGATCAACGCACCTACAATCAGTGGATTCAATCCTTCTGTAAATTCGTTGGCGCCGATAAATAAAAGACCCATAATAAGGACAAATGTTCCAATAATTTCACTTACAAGGTTGGAAAAAGGACTGCGTACGGCTGGATCAGTAGCAAACACCGCCAGTTTAGCTCCCTGATCTTTCGTTTCTCTCCAGTGCGGCAGGTAGTTCAGGAATACGACAGCCGCCCCGATCATAGCTCCGATCATTTGAGCAGAAACATAAAGGGGAACCTTCGTCCAAGGAAACTCACCAATCACTGCGAAGCTGATCGTTACAGCCGGGTTGATGTGAGCCCCTGTAAAGCTGCCGACGGCGTAAACGCCCATCGTAACAGCCAGACCCCAGGCAATGGTTATGACGACCCAGCCTGACCCTTCTGCTTTTGTATTTTTAAGAACGACCCCTCCAACAACACCGCCACCAAAGATGATCAGAATCATCGTTCCAATCAGTTCAGCTAAGAATTCGGACATGTTGTTCACCTCTTCTTTCTCAATTTTCAAGGGGCATGTGTCCAAAAAAAGACCCGCACTAAGGTGCATACGAATGAGGCTGTATGCAAAATAGTGTGGGTCTCCATATCTCCGCCACATGCTTAACTTGTTACTAATACTATAGCGCTTTCTGAAAACGCTGTCAACATATATTCACAAAAAACAACATAGATTGATAGGATTTTGGTCGGAGGAATCAGGAACATTGTACTACAATTTTTACCATGGAAATATAATGAATGTAATGCCGGTACAGAGGGTGCTTCCGCATAGTTAGAAACTACGTGATTTCGGTACCTTCCGCCCCTTTCCTTTCCGCGTAGGAACGTCCAGGCACCTCAGGAAAACCATACGAAGGTATCTTGGCCGTTCGTTTTAATAAAGAGGAAAACGAGTTATGCGGTTCCGAATCTGAAAAAATTCCCTTTTTTTACGTATGTTCAAACAGAGGAGCTCTCTCTCTTTGGCTGGGCACGTGGAGCGTTCGGTGGTGACGCCTGCGGGAACAACAAGAGCTGAAGATCCACTGATAAGCACAACGTGACCATTCACGCGCAGCATAAGCAGAACTACGGGACCACAAGTCGTTTTTTACTATTTAAAGAACCCTCCAGTATGGAGGGTTCTTCCCAAGCAGCTTATTTGGTGACTTTGTTCTGTAGATCTTCCTTCGCTTCTGGTCCAACAGCAGCATCGCCGCCGAGAACAGTTACAGAAGAGATATCATGGGTATACACATACTTCGTTAAGTACGCATCCACTTCTTTCGGAAGATCATCAGGCTGAACGAGCAGGAGCATACCATCTTTACCTGTTACAAGCGGTGCAGATGCAAGAGCATCTGGATAATTACGTCCGCTTGCAGCAAATAGGTTCGTTGCATTCGGCTCGAACTCTTCCAAAATGCTGACGAGCGTGCCATAACGGTTCGCACCGGACAGGCGCTCCACAGAAACGGCAACTTCTTTCGCCTGGTCAGCGACCTCATCAGAGATGACGCCTGTTCCACCAACCACATAAACGTCTTCGTTTTCAAGAACAGCCAGAGCTTCTTCGGATAGATCCTTGCCGTTTGTCAATACAATCGGCATGCCCTCGGCACCTGCGATGGAAGCGGCACTCAACGCATCCGCATAGTTTTTACCTGTCGCAAGGAATACACCATTTCCTTCAAAACCAAAGTCGTTCTGCAGTTTTTCTACGATCTCAAGGTTTGTGCTGTAACGGGTATCACCGGAAACACGCTCAATTTGATCAGAGGCAATGCTGATCGTATTCAACTGAGCGAAGACATCAGGAGAAACGACACCCTCTCCACCGACAAGATAGACGTTTTCAGCACCAAGGCGCTCAATTTCTTTCAGTGCTTCCTTGCTCAGCTTCCCATCTCTGTTTACTGGGATGACCGGCGCTTCTGCAGCAGAAGCCATTGGTCCAGCAGACAAGGCATCCGGGAAGTTATAAGCCGTCGTTACTACAACGGTATCCGCACCACCATCCGGGTAAAGGTCCTGGGAAATTTCAAGCGCTGTACCTTCACGCGTTTTACCGGAAAGGACATTGACGACGTCCGCATCCGTTGTAACTGGTACTAAGTCCAGCACTTCATCTGTATCGGCATCCACCATGTACAGACCAGCGTAGCCTTTGATCGGCTGTTCTGGAGTCGTGATGGAAAGAGGAACGTCTACGGTTTCACCGACGCCAAGTTTAGTAGCTTTGGCATCTGTTGTAACAGAACCTTCGCCTTTTTCATCAGAATCATAGGATAGAAGCTTCTCCTCAGTCATGTTCAGCGTGTAATCGACGGAAGCTGAACCCGTACCGAAGTAATCCACCGCAATCTGATAGTTTCCATCAGGAAGACCTGTTACAGTGAAAGCTTCATCATTGGAGCTGGAGGCACTGGATGCGACTTCATCTCCATCTTCGTTGAATAGGAACAGATCCAGATCAACCGGCTCAGCTGGAGCCACATCTACGCTCAAGGAGACATTATTCTTGATTTCAACATCAATCAAATCTCCATCGTTCGGAATTTCGTCGACTTCCTGAGTGACTGTTCCTTCGATGGTTTTGTTAATAGGGCCGCTGAAGCCTATCGTTTCAAACTTCACGTTTGCCGCTTCTTTCATGTAGTTGGTAAAGGATACTTCTTTTTCGAAGGTTTCAGATGATCCGACTTTACCAAGATCGATGCTGCCCGGCTCACTGACAATATCCTGGGCGACAGCATCTAAGGTGTACTTGTTCATTTCTTTACCTTCTTGAGGAGCAATCGTTCCATAAACATGAACTTCCCATATGCCGGCCTTCGGAGATGGAACAACAACATCTTCGACATCAATGCCGTCGTAGCCGGCATATCCGACAAAATCATTCACCTGTGTGCCATCTGGATTAAACACAAGCATACGGACACGGCCTTGGAACTCTCCGCTTTCCTTCAGAGCGTTCAAGGAGAAGCGTAGTTCACTAACACCGGAATCAACGTCGAAGGTGTAGCCTTTTGTCTGGGAAGACTGCACATCGTCTGTCGTTCTGAAGCGGTGTTTGTTTTCTTTCGTGAACTCATAGCCGGTGATGATCGTCTGGGCACTTCTGGCTTCGACATAAGGTGTAGAAGCATCATCAATGATTAAGTTCCCTGCGTTCACACCTGTTTCAAGCTTGGATGCATCATACTCGACATCGATATACTCATATTCGCCTGCACCGAGTTTGACTTCATCAACCGATGGTGTAAACCAGTCATGGGAGGCGGAAATACCAAGAGTCTTGGCTTGATCAGAAGTGTTTTCAATCAACACTTCCACGGTTTCTGGAATGTCCTTGTTACGCACATACAATCCAGGTCCGCCGGAAATTTTCTCACCGTGGAAGACGGTTACATCGACATTTTCCACTTCATTGACAAAATTATCTCTCATGTACTCGTAGGCAGCTGGAACATTGATCAGCCCCTGACCTTCCTGAGCACGGTTGTAACCGTCCAGTTTATCCGCTGTCTGCACGAGTGCTTCGCGGGCCAGTTCATAATCAAATGGCAGACGGTCTTTTTCTGCAGCTGATTTCAGCAATGCTACAGCCCCGGCTACATGCGGCGCGGACATACTCGTTCCTTGGAGGACATCATATGCATGGCCTTCCGGGAACTGGTGGACAGGCTGAGCTGCATACGCAGAACCAGGCGCTACGATATCCGGCTTCTGGTCTCCGGCTTCATTCGGTCCTACAGAGGAGAAGTACCAGAGGCCATCCCCTTTAAGCGGATTACCGTCTTCATCTTTACCGTAAGGGTAGGCACCGTATTCCTTCGCCCACATCTGCTCATCAATATGTGCACCAACAGAAATGACGCTGGCTACGTCCCCAGGTGAACCGACCGTATCAATTCCTGGTCCGCTGTTCCCTGCAGATGTAACAAAAACGATATCGTATTGATCGCTGAGCAGTGTCATCAACTCGCCGTAACTTCCGCCGCCATCATTCAAGTCCGGCAGAGAGCCAAGGCTTAAGTTGGCAACATCGACACCGTATCCACCTTTAGATTCAGGCAGGGCAGCGTCTATCATCGCGCGTTGAATACTCCACGTATAAGCTCCGCCTTCTTCTTTGAACACACGAAGACCGACAAGCTCAGCTTCCGGAGCTACACCTTCACCGGCTATCGCTCCTGTAGCGTTGGATTTCAGAGGCCCATTAGCTGCAGAAATTCCGGCAACGTGGGAACCGTGACCGTTGAAGTCTGTAAACAAGTTGACCTTCTTCACAGCATCGAATTCCTGAGTTTCATTGTTTAATAGTTTTTGCTCTTCCAAATTGTTCACACGGAAGTTGGCACCGGCTACATCATCCGTAGGGTCGATATCAAAAGTACCCGTTTCGCCTTCTTTGTAGGCCGTCTCATCTGTAAAATCAAAATCAAAGTCTGTATCTACGTAAACCTTGTCACCTGCAAGAAGGACTGGGAACCAGTCACCGAATGCCTCTCCAGACTCACCATCGCCGTTAAGGTCGGCCTTGGCTTCGAACCAGGTTTCTCCGTAATACAACTTGTCATCGGAAGAGTCGATCCCCTCGGTTTTGAAAATGCCTTCGTAGATCGTGTCCCCTTCTTCAAACTCATCAAAGAATGGTACATCCCCTTCCGCCAGATAATTGGCGTTCTGACCCGTATATTCCTTGTAGCTGGAATAACGCTCCTCAGCGGCGTAAGGACGGTCTATGAATTCATTGGAAATCGTATAGTCTCTGACGTCTGTAATGTGGGAATCCCCATATTTTCTCGTTTCCTCAAATACTTCCTCAGAAGTTTCATCTGCATCTTCATCAACTTCCGGAAGATTTGTGAAAGATTCGTGTCCTGGGTCTGGACCAGAGTCGATGATTCCAATACGGACACCTTCACCGCTGAATTTATCGTGGAAACCATCAACGCCTGTAGATGGATGGGTCTCCAGCTGATCCGGGTCAACAACTGCATCTTTATCCACCTGGTCCTGGCCGTCCGTATTCAATTCATCAGGATTGACCGGTGCAAGTTCAAGCTCCTGGTTCTCCCCAACCGTACGAACCGAATCAAGCTTTACGATATCCAGAATTTTATTGGTCGGAACTTCAGCCAGATAGCCATAGTTTTTATGGTTCTGGATGACCTTGACACCCAGCTTCTCCAACTGTTTTGTCGCATCCGTTTTCCCGTCACCGATAATGACCAGTTCTTGTTTTGATTCTGAGCTGTTAGCGAGGGAAACGACTTCATCATAATTCATTAACGTATTAAAAGACTTCGCCGCTTTTGTTTCTGCCTGAACTCCTGTTGTTCCATATGTACCAATCCCTGCAAACGAAGACGCCACAATAGCCGCACTGGCTAACACCGATAATGCCTTCTTCTTCACATTCTTTTTATTTTTCTCAGCCACCAAAGTAAATGACCTCCCTATGATATTGGTCCAACAATGAGAATTTCTATGCCTCCTTTTTTTTCATAAATATTTCAAAATATTACAAATTAGATTGTACGTTATCCTCCGAATATCGTCAATGAATATTCGCTCAATTTAGAATATTTGAGACAAATAAAAAACCCGGTGATTTCACCGGGTTCAGCCATTCTTCCTATGAAAAATCATGCACATGAACGAGAAGTGTTAAATAAGGTGCGAAATGAATAGAGGCGTGGTTCCCTCTTCTTTTTGAAAACCAAGTTTTCCATAAAACTCCACCACGTCCGGATAGGCGATCAGCACCTTCGTCTGGTATGTTTTGTATCGATCCAGCATGTGGTCCATCATGACTTTCCCAATACCTCTGCCCTGGTACTCCGGGTCGATCAGCATGTAATGAAAATATACGGTCAATACGCCATCAGACAACGCATTCACTAAACCAATCAACCGTCTGCCGTCCCAAGCTGTCATCACGGAATGTGATCCTTGAATAGCTTGTAGCAGTTCATCAGGATAGCTGCCTGAATCCCACTCCACAGAGTGAAATAACGTCTGTAGATCATCCCGGGTGATGTCCCCTGTCGTTGAAGCATAGGAAATTGCCATACAAAACCTCCTTTCCTTAGGATTTCTGAATCCCCTCTCGCACCTTTGTCCTATGAAAGACTCTGCAGGAGAAGTATATTTCTCCATAGAGAAAACCGACTTTCTTCCTATTATAAATTACCGGTAAAAAATATCATCTATTTCCCACGCATGCTCTGGAGGTACAGGCTGGGTTCCTCCAATCAAGTAATAACTGGAACGCTCATCGAACCGCCGGATGCTTTCAGCTGTTACAGGTGCATACCTTTCGTTCGTCAAAATAACCGGGCTTTCCGTTTTCACGGCCAGAGGAGCAGCTGCCATCGCGTCCGGGAAGTTCTGTCCAGTTGTAAAATAGAGCGTACCGGCAGAAGGAGAGCCAAAGGTCTGATGCATCGCCTTATTCGTCTCATATCGGTTTTTCCCTGAAACCCTTAGTGGATTGGCATCGGGAAGCGCTGTAGCGACCTTTTCAGAAATTGGCTGGGTTCCTCCGACAATATAATTCTTGGTAATGCCTTCTTCTTCCATATATGCTTGGACAGCTTCTGGAATTTCACCCTGCTTCACATATAAAATCGGATACTGCTTTACTCCGCTGTACGCCGATGCCGATAAAGCATCAGGGAATTCCTGACCTGAAACAACGAATCCTTTATTTGTATCGTAAGGAATGGATTCGTTCACAGCTACAGCGGTCTCATACCTGTCCGCTCCCTTAATCCTGTGGACATCATAGCCGGATCTTTTAACATCGTCCGCCACTCCAGAAGGAACCGCCACTTCTCCTCCGATAATGATGACGTCGGTCGCGTCCAGCCGCTTCAATTCATCTTTAATCGACTGGGAGAGTTCACTCCGGCGTTCTAACAGAACAGGGCTGTCTAGATAAGAAGCAAGCGGTGATGCAGCCAGACTATCAGGAAAATCCTTTCCTGTAGCCAAAATCACGAATTTCCCTTGTTCTTTTTTTCCGTCAATGGTCAACGTCTCTTCCTGTAGAGCGTCCCATCCTTTTTCAGAAATGGCTGTCGACGTTTCAACGGATGTGGCTCCGGATATCCGCTGGTAATCCCGAACCTGGTCAAGCGTTTTCTCGGCGTCAATCATCCCCTCTCCCAGTTCATACGTACTGGAAACAGGTTCTGCTGCATTCACAATCAACCGCTGCACCTGCCCCGCCTTTAAAAAAGGGGCGTGGTTTTCAACTAATGCAGCAAGGCCACTCACATGACCGGAGGACATGCTTGTTCCTCCCATGCTCATATACCCATTTTCCAGGTAGGTACTAAAAAGGCCTGTTCCCGGAGTGATGACATCAACTTCAGGGCCATAATTGGAAAAAGAAGCTTTTTCTTTTTCTCCCAGGTCATAACTTCCGACAGAAATTACCGGATCCAAAGCAGCCGGGTACAAGGCTTTTTCCCGATCATCATTCCCAGCGGCAGCAACGACGAGGACGCCTTCCTGTTCAGCAAATTCAACAGCATCGGCCAGTGCTGTCCGGTATACATACGTTCCAAGGCTTAAGTTGATAATATCTACGCCCTGTTCTACCGCATAATCAATACCTTCAATCACGTCGGACAAATTCCCGGACTTAGCCTCCATCACTTTTACGGGCATCATCTGCACATCTCCCGTGGATAAGGATGAAACGCCGAGATTATTATTTGTAACCGCACCAATCAAACCGGCGACATGAGTTCCATGCCCAAAGGTATCTTCCGGTTTCTCTGATGGTTCGAGAATATTTGTCCCCTCGACTAATCTCCCTTGCAGGTCTGGATGCTTGAGACTCACTCCGGAATCAATGACCGCAACAACGGGATCCTTTCCTCTAACCTTTTCATAAGCCGACCAGGCTTCTTCGCCATTCATAGCATCAAAAGTCTCTTTCTGATTAAGATAATAAGGGTCGTCGGGGATTTCCCCCTGGGCATACACTTTTACATCTGTTTCGATGTATTCCACCTCAGGATCCTTCGACAGTTCCTTTTGTTTCTGAGCAACTTGTTCTTTATCAACTGGTACTACATCCACCGGGAAAGACTTTTCCACTGACTGTGAGGTGACGTTTTCTTTGTATTTTACGATCAGGTGAACCTGTTCTCCCTCCTCAGCATGGATCGCTGGAATCATTAAACTGAACATCACAAAGAAGGCTGCAGCAGCAATTATCGATCGTACGAAGTTCCCGTTCATATATGTACTCCTTTTTATGTAGTAGAGGATACGGGACTGGTTTTAGTCCGATGCCCGGATCCTCTTTTTAGTTTACATGGGGCTGCAGGTTTTTTAAATATTGACTTTATACCCGGCCTGATTGACCCTGACGTTTATTAAGCATAAAGAAAACGCTGGACCTGAGGCATCCAGCGCTTACGATTGAAATGGGAAGATCCCAAGTGTCTTTTTCGTTTTCATCCGTTCCGGTGGGTCTGTATAAACCATCTCTCCATCCAGGAGCACATGCGCGTTCTCCATAAACTGGTACATCACATCAGATCCAAAAGTTTTTTGAATCTTATCATAGGCCTGCCTTAAGAAAGAGCCTTTTTTCTTATCATCCACAGCATGGGAAGCAACCACATGCGCCAGGTTATGACGGATCATCTGCAGCGCGAGCTTTTGGGATGGTTTTCCCTGTTTATTCGCTAAGCTAGCCGCTGAAATCTGAGTAACGGCACCATTTTTCACAAATTGGTACAACAGATCCGGCTGCTGCTGGAACACCTGATTCTGTTCTGGGTGCACGATGACAGGAATAAACCCTTCCATCTGCATATCATACAGGACCTGCTTGGCATAATGTGGGATGTCCTTGTTAGAGAACACCACGTAAATGTATGGGGTCTTCTCATTCATCGGTATAATGTAACCATTTTTAAGATCATCGACAAGTTCACCGTAGATCTTCACTTCATGTCCTGGAAGGATTTTCACCTCAATGCCTTGTTCAAACAGTTCCCTGTTTAACTCTTCACATTGGTTTTTCACTTCTCTTGGATTCCGCTCAGGTTGAAACCGCGGAGCGGCTACAATGGTTTCCACACCCTGTTCAGCAGCTTTTTGTGCCATCGCCAGGCTCCCCTGCATCGACTCAGGCCCCTCTCCTGTTCCAGGAAGGATTTTGCAGTTCAAATCAATCATACCTCTCACCTCTCTGCGTTTTATAGAAAAATCATTCTTTAAAGGAAACAAGTGGATAAAAAATAAAAGAAGCTGGAGGCTTCCACGAACGTTCATTATTGAGAACTATATCCAGTATAATACAGACGCCCGCCTAGAATAAAGGGTGATTTTCCTTTATTTTTAACGTCATTCTCCATCTATTATGAATATCCACCACCATAGGGGTCTATATCTCTATATTACTTAATATATCTTCCATTTTTGTTTGATTGCAGAAGTTATATCATTTCCATAAAATGTTATCTTCTGCATTCATATCCTCATTTCTTAATTAAGAACATGAGTGGATTTATCTACACAGAAAAAACGACATAATAAGATTTTAAACACACTTCTATATCTTTCCCAATCCCTTTCAAATTGGTGACTTGACAGACTGAAAACATATGAAATGAGTCTAAATGTTCATTATTCCAGAGTTTCTTCCATATTCAGATATACTTCTTGTAATCTTTTGTAATTTGTTATACGTTCTTTATAAAGAATAAGATTAAGGGAGGAGTTCGAATTGCCTCAAAAGATCCTCCTGTTCCTATGGATGGTCCTGGCATTTCCATTCGCTGTCTCTGCCCAGGAGGAACAAGGAATAAAAGAACCGCCTTTTGTAACCATCGTCTATTCGTCAGATCAGGGGGAATCCGATCAGAACATCAAGAAGCTTGATTTTCTCATCAGTCATTTTACAACCAAGCAGGAATGGATTGATGCCGGAGAATTAAAACCGGAAGATCTTGAAAAGACAACGCACCTTTTATATTTCGGCGCTGTTCAGCATTCTCTTTCCAACTCCACTCGAAGAGCGATTGATCAATTCAATGGGATTAAGACGGCTTTCGGCTACAATGCCGATCAACTGGAAGGGTTTGATTTTTATCAATATACCGGGGAAAAGCGGTTGGTAACCGAATTATCCGGTCCCTTCACAGAAGAGAAACTTCCTCTTACAGAAGCTCAGCAGGTATTGGATATCAAGGCTTCAGATGCCGGGAAAATCTGGCTGTATGGGGAATACAATGGGACGTCATTTCCCCTGCTCATTCAAGAAGCCTCCCATTATTATTACGGGGATACCGATATTTCCTATTCAGATTCCATTGCACTGAGTGAAGTGTTTCATGAAATCTTCGGCATGCCCCATTCAGAGATCCACCCTGGTTTTCTACGATTGGAAGATGTTAATCCGACCCTCGATCCAACCCTGCTTATGGATTGTGCCGACTTTTTATTCTCTCAGGATATCCCTTTTATGGTATCGGTCACACCCGTTTACAAAAACCCAGGGGAAGGGGAGATCTATTACCTTGAGGATGCTCCCCAGCTTATTGAAACTCTGCAGACCATACAGAATAAAGGAGCTGTCATCGTCCTGCATGGGTATACTGATCAGCACGGGGAAGGAGTTTCAGGAGACGGGTTTGAATTTTCACCAGAAGAAAACGAGCAGATGAATGAGGAAAATCTCCAGCAGATGCTGAACAATAAACTGCAGAAAGGCATCCATCAACTCGCTGCACACGACCTTGTCCCTTATGGGTTTGAGTCGTCCCACTACAGCCTCACGAAGGAGGGGTATAGGACGGTTTCCCGTTATTTCCCTATGTACATTGGACAGGTGCAGCTATCTGATTCCAATTGGATGGTAATGGAAGAGTCACCGGTACTGACCAAGCCTGATATGCTGAATAACATGACATTTATTCCAGAGACACTCCGATTTCAGGAAGATGGAAACACATCTTCTATAGACGATATGATGGAACGGGCGTCCCGCCTTCAATTTACTAGAGACAGTGTGATGAGTGCTTTTTACCACCCCTATATGGGAGTCGACGGCTTGAAGGAGATGATCAAGGAATTGAACACAATCCCTGGACTCGTGTGGCAGGGTCTTCCTGTGGATCCTTACAAAGAAGAGGAGTGGCTGGGGGAATACAAAAAAGAACCACAAGTGGAGAAACCCGCAGAAACACCTGCATTAAAAAAACGGGAGGTTACATTTACTATGGAATGGCTACCCATTATTACCGGAATCAGTCTTTCAAGTCTAGTCATCGGTATGTCGTATATAATTTCTATCAGAAAACGGCGGGAAGATGAGTTTTAATATACCCTTACGTTCTTTATAAAAAACAAACATTCTTTAAAGAGGTGCAAACATGAAGAAATACCTGATCGTCTTATGTGCTTTCCTGATGGTGTTCACCAGTAAAGGCCTGGTTTCTGCTGAAGCAGAAGATACAAAAACACTGGTTGTTTATTCATCCTTGAACCGTCAGATTGACGAAGACGAACGCAAACTGGACATGCTTCTGAGTCATTTCACTGAAACTATCAATTTCGTTCATGTCTCTGATTTCCAACCGGAAGATACGAAAGATACCACTCACGTTTTCTATTATGGCAGCCGGGGCGAACAGCTTCCCGATTCCTTCCTGGAATCCATCGCCCCTTATGACGGAACGCTGACTGTCATTGGTCATAATCAAAAGCAATTCAACAATCATTTCAGCTTTGAAGCGTCCCGGAAGTTATCCAACTTCAACTATATGTACCTTGATGGAGATAAGAAAGAAAAAATAAAGATCCCTCTCCAATCTTTATTTACCGTTCCAGAGACCGAAGACATGCAGATGCTCGCCTGGGGAAAAGGTGGAAAAAAGACTCATCCCTTAATAGTGGAAGAGAATGGCTCTTATTATGTGGCATCTCCGGACGTTATCTCCCCTGTTTCCACACTGTTCGGGGATATCCTTCATGAAATCTATCAAAGCTCCCACGAGGAGCAGCATCCAGGGTACATCCGCCTCGAAGATATTCATCCGCTGGTGGATCCTGAAAAATTAAAAGAAACAGGCGAGGTCCTCATTAAGAACGATATTCCTTTCATGATGGCGGTCATCCCTGTATATACAGACCCTGATACAGGCAAAAGATCACACTTCTCAGATTATCCCGAGACTCTGGAAGTCATCAAACACCTGCAGGAGAATGGTGGATCGGTTGTTCTTCATGGGTATACCCACCAGTACCGGACATCTGAAACAGGAGAAGGGTTTGAATTTTGGGATGTAGAAAACAATACGCCCGTCTATAAAGAAGGCAGTGACCCAACCCCGATGAAAAGGCCGGATGATTTTCATACAAGAGAAGCTTATCAAGACTATATGGCAGAACTGAAAGCTTTTGAAAAAGAGTATACAGAAACTAAGTTGAATAAAGGGATACAGGAACTCACCGGATTCGGTCTGTACCCCCTTGCGTTTGAGGCCCCGCACTACACGATGTCGCAGCACGGATATGAAATAGCATCTCAATTCTTTTCCACGTATGTAGGGCAGATGCAGCTATCGGACGAGAATTGGCAGGTCATGGACAGCGTTCCATACAGCACCTCCCCGTCATTCACTCATGGAATGACGGTTCTGCCGGAAACATTAGGCTATGTGGAACCTGATAACAACCATGCAGCAGAAGAGATTGTCCAGAAAGCAAAGCAGCAGTTGTTAGTAAGAGACGGCATGGTCTCCTTCTTCTATCACCCTTACCTCGGGGCTGAGCGCCTGGAAGAAGTGGTGGATGAACTGAAGGAAATGCCTGTTGATTGGATTGACTTAAAAGAAGAAGACACAACGGTCCAGTCAGATGAAGTGGTCATAACAACTGTTGACGGACAAGTGCATGTAGATAAGAATACGTTCCAATTATTCAGAGACTCAAAAACGCTGTTCAACTACTTTGTGCAGAATACTGCGGATAAAGTGACGTGGGCTATGGTCGGAGTCAGTTCTGTCAGTGTACTACTGTTTTGTTTTTACACTTTCATTTCCTACAGACGCTTAATACGAAACGAACGGAGTGATCAAGTTGGCTGACATTCTTCTCTACACGTCCCTTTTCCTCATATGGGCCATGTTGTTCTACCATATGTTCCTTATGCAGGGAGGCTACAGGCATTCCATTGAATACCGCCGTACAAAAGAGCGGTGGGAAAAGAAACCCTTCCACTATCCTTCTGTGAGTGTTCTGATTCCGGCTCACAATGAAGAAATGGTGATTGAAGAAACGATGAAGGCGATGCTGAACCTCAATTATCCAGAAGACAAAATTGAAGTCATTATTATCAATGATAATTCCAGTGATGCCACAGGGGAAATCGTTGATGCCTACGTTAAGAAATACCCGAGAATCAAGGCGGTTCATACGAAACCCCCGCACGCCGGTAAAGGTAAATCCGGTGCGTTAAACCAGGGTTTAAAGAAATCGGCCGGCGATGTAATTGTCGTGTACGATGCTGATAATACCCCGGAACCGGACGCGGTCCGATATCTGGCTCTCGGCATTGAGAACGATGCTAAAGCAGGGGCTGTCGTGGGTAAGTTCCGGGTCACGAACGGCAGCAAAAACCTGCTTACACGGCTGATCAATATCGAAACGATTACCTTTCAGTGGCTGGCGCAGGCTGGTAGGTGGTTCTGGTTTAAGATGGCCACCATCCCCGGAACAAACTTTGCGATTCGGCGGTCCATTCTGGAGAAACTTGGCGGATGGGATGAGAAGGCTCTCTCAGAAGATACCGAGTTAAGTTTCCGGGTCTACAACCTGGGTTATCATATCCGTTTCTTCCCGGCTGCCATTACGTGGGAACAGGAGCCGGAAGTATTGAAAGTATGGTGGAAGCAGCGGACACGCTGGGCGCGTGGCAATGAGTATGTCATCTTCAAATACTTGTTCTCGCTTCATAAGCTGGAGAAAAAGAAGATTGTGATTGACCTCGTCTATTTCCTGTTTACCTATCTATTATTCTTTGGAGGGGTGATGATTTCCCACTCGATTTTCATTTTGAATCTTTTCTGGGATTTGAACTTGTCTATGGGAATGGTTTCTTATGTTCTTCTCGTCCTAGGCTTCCTGCTATTTGTGACAGAGGTAACACTCAGCCTCAGCTTTGAAAGAGGGCAGCTCACATGGAAAAACTTTGCGGTCGTCCTGTTTATGTATTTCACCTACTCCCAGCTCTGGATCATTCTCGTCGTCTACGCCTCCTTCCTTGAGGCGAAACGTATTCTATTTAAACAGGAAGTGAAATGGTATAAAACACAGCGATTCCAAGGTAAGCAGACAAATGAGAACCGTTCAGCATCTTAAAGCAAGAGGAAGACAGGCAGCGGTATGGCTGGTGGTTATCCTCTTAGTCATGATTGGAGGGAGAATCATTTACGGTAATGAAGACAACCAGGATACCCTTGTCTTTTTAAAGACGTCCTTAACAAACGAGAACAACACACCTGCCACGTATATGAAACCAGAAACAGCTCTTGATTCTGACGAAGTGCAGGGAAGGGAGAGCTTATCCGAGTCAATGGGTTTTCTTCTCCTCTATGCGGTAGAAGCTGAGGATGAGATGTTGTTTGAAGAGCAGTATCAATTACTTCTGGATTATTTTATGGATGAGGAAGGATTGATCTATTGGAAGATTGATTCTTCCGGCCATCCTGAAGTACCTGTGAATGCTTTAGTGGATGATTTAAGAATCGTAAAGGCCCTCTATGCTGCAGGAGAACAGTGGAACAAACCGAAATATACAGAAGCCGCAGCACAGGCGGGACACTATGTCAGCCGGTCCTTGACGTATCAGTCCACCCTTGTCGATTATTCAGATCAGTCCAGCGGAGGAACAGCCCACTCCCTCACCCTCTCTTATATTGATGTGGAAGGGATAGAACTTCTCCAGCAGCAAGGGCATATCAATCAGGACGTCTATGATACGACCATCGATGTGCTTGAAAAGGCAGAAACGAAGAACTCCTTCTACCCTAAGACCTTCGACATATCAAAGGGTACTTTTGCCTATGATGAAGAAATCAACATGATCGACCAGATGATTACCGCCAATAACCGACTGCAGTTGGGGCTTCCTTCCAATGCCTTGATTTCTTTTATTAAGGAAGAAATGGAACAGGACGGTGTTCTCTATGGAAGATACACCCCCTCTGATTATGAGCCCGTTGTCGACTATGAATCTCCGGCTGTGTATGGTTTTTTAATCATGTACGCCATCGAATTGAAGGACAAAGAGTTAGCCATGCAGGCGTATGACCGTATGACAGCGTTCCGCTCCAATCATGTGAGTTACCGGGGCGGTTACTCCATTCATGAAGGGAACACACACATTTTTGATAATCTCGTTCCTTTACTGGCTGTTGAAAAACTCAAGCATACCGGGTGGATGTAAAACGGACAGCTTTGTAATTCTGCGAGGGTCTAACAGCAATTCATTTGTACAGATAATACTGCCCGAAGGTGGCCGACTGTCGAGAACTTTCTCGGCAGCTTTTTTCATCTACACTCTGTACAATGATGGCAAACAATCGCTCCAACCCTAAACGGCAGGAAAGGACACTAAACGTCATGGCTATGATCCTTCCTATAAACATACCAGCGATTTGGAGCACACGGGGCTCCATGAACACAGCAAGATAAATTCGCAGAAAAAGGGGTAGGCAAATAAGAATAGAACAGAAGCATCTTCTGTTCATGCCATAATCGACAGAAAACGGACGTATGGTAATAAGGAAAATGTTATGGCCCCACAAGAGGAAAGGAAGATAAGGAGAGCGTTAAAACTCCGGACTTTTAAAGAAAGAAGGGGAAAGCTTATAGAACATCACCCTGAACATCAGGGTAGACTTAAAACAGGAGCGTCGATGATGAGAAGCATCCGTGAAGATCCAATAAGGTGGAGTTATCTGAACGAGCTTTTCGTTAATGAATTACAAGCTTGATGGAATTCCGTCTGCTTAATGATAATACAGGGTCACTATTAAGAAAAAATCAACACCTCCTGTCCCTCAAACATATGGCTGTGTGACCGATCACAACTTACAATGACACGATGCATGAATTACTGCTCTGCTTTTCTGCATCGCCACGATTCTCTCCTGTCATGCGGAACGAAAATGCTTCTTCACTCCGCGAACCGTATAATTCATAAAATACCAAAATAAACGCACCCCATTGATCCCTTTTACTTTCCTATACGTATTCCACGTCTTTTTTGCAGACTTCCATTTGTTACTGGATAATGAATCGCTGCACTTCCTGTAGAATGCCAGGGGCTCATTTAATCCATACGCCGTTGACCCTGAGGATAAAAGCATCAGCCACAAGCCGTAATCTTCTGAGCAATCTCTGTAAAGAGGCATACGGATTGACCCGAACCTGCGGCGGTCCAGCATCACCGTCAGCGTACCAATGGAAGTGTTTTTCAAAAGATCTTTGTAGGTGACTTCCATCGGTGCCTTGAAAATAAGGTTTGTCTCTTCCCCGTTTTCCTTCATCATTTTATAGGCGGTAAAGGTAAAAGCGGCATGCTTGGCTTTCATAAAAGAGAGCTGTTTTTCCAGCTTCTCGGGCATCCATAAATCATCGCTGTCTAAAAAGGCGAGGTATCTTCCCCGGGCTGATTCAATCGCCCGATTCCTGGCGTAGGCAGGGCCTTTGTTTTCATGCAGGCAGATCAACCGGATTCGATCGTCTTTTTCCTGCTCTCTTTTCACTATGGATACAGTCTCATCTTTGGAGCAGTCATCGACGATGATCATTTCCCAATTGGTACAGGTTTGGTGCTGAACCGTTCGAATGGTTTCCATAATATGCCCTGCCGCATGGTAGGCAGGCGTAATGATACTAACCCTATCATTGCTCATCATATCTTAACCTCCTATTAATGGATCGCTTGCTTTTTTTCGATGCGCTTCATTTTCGCGTCTGTGACTTCCACCCCACGGGCTTGATCACGCTGGAAAACGACTTTGATTGTCAGGAGTAACACCTTGATGTCCAGCAAAATACTGTATTTCCTCACGTAGGTCAGGTCAAAGCGAAGCTTATTAAGAGGAGAAGTGGTGTATTTCCCATACACTTGGGCCAGCCCGGTTATTCCCGGTTTGACTTTAAAACGGTAACGGTAATCTTCATTTTCTTTCTTGAACTGTCTGACAAAATAATCACGCTCCGGTCTTGGGCCAATGAGACTCATATCTCCTTTGAGTACATTGAAAAGCTGAGGCAGTTCATCCAGCCGGGTCGCCCGTAAGAATGCTCCTAGTGGTGTAATCCGTGGATCCTTATCCTGGGCAAGCACCGGGCCGCTGTGTTTCTCAGCATCCACCACCATACTTCTGAACTTATAAATAGAAAACGGTCTTTCATTCATTCCGAGCCTTTCCTGCTTATAAAAAGCAGGTCCTTTGGAAGTGATCGGGATGAGAAACGTCAACACAGCAATGACAGGGCTTGTCATCAGAAGTAAGGAGACAGATAATAAAAGATCCATTCCCCTTTTTAAGATCTTCTGGAGCGTTGTCATATGAAAGGGTTTAATCGTAAAAACCATTAAATCACCGGCATACCCTGTCTTGGCCTGATGAACGCCGAGGTCATAAAGCTCAGGAATAATAAAAATATTTTTGTCATACTTCAAAGCAAGATTCGTCAACTCCACTTTCTTATTAGAGGAAATCGTATGATCAATCACCACTCGGTCAAAGGCGTCCTTCTGACGGTTAAAAAAAGGTTCATCGGCATCTTTGACAAAAGAGAACAATTCATCTCTCGTATTTTCATGAAAGAATTGTCCAGCCGAAAAGGGGTCCTCACCAATAAAGAGGACGCGGGTGTGCTTTCGCTGTTTTCCGGCCGATCCAAAAACAGGAAAAAGCAGAAGAAGCACACCTGTCTGGAGCACGAGTGTAAGCAGCACGAGTTGAACGTTCGACAGATAAGGAGCTTCCGTTAATACGTTTATATTCAACAGAAAGAGAACGACACCACCTGTGATCAATCCAATTGGCTTCAAGGGAAGGGTCCTTAAGGTATGAAACACCGGAAAAACCGCTGACTTGATATACAACACCAGTCCGAAAACGAGAAGGGCAGCATTAAAACAAACCGCTGTAACTAACCATCCATATTGAGTCATGATATCCATGCTTTACCCACCTTCATCTTAGAGAATTTTCATTCTTTATTAAGAACAACAGACGAAAATTTTTTTGTTCCTTCCGTAATAAACAAATATTCCCGGAGTGTTTTTTCAACCATTTGGTCAAGGGAGAAACGCTCCTCCACTCTTTCCCTGGAACTCTTCACGATATGACTATAAAGCGCGGTGCTTGAAAATAACGATGTGATTTTATCCTTGAACAAATCTGCGGAGTGCTGAGGGATCAGGTAACCTGTCACACCATCGGTCACCGCTTCCTTGATTCCACCGCAGTCAATCGATACGACCGGGGTGCCGACAGCCATCGATTCAATCACGACCATAGGAAAAACTTCTCTCTTCGATGTCACGAGCATAACATCCATTTCTTTAATAAAGGTTTGAGGATGCTCGATTTCTCCACACATGACCACCTGATCCTCTAAACGTTTTCGGGTAATCAGCTGCTGCAGATGGTCCTTCTCGGGCCCGTCGCCTCCGATGAAAAAACGGAACTGCCTTTCATTCTTCATTTTTTCTGCTACTTCAATGAACAGTTCGTGATTTTTTTCTTCTGATAGACGTGCAAGAATGCCTACATGGATAGGAGATGTTTGTCCGACTTTTTTAAAAGGGAACTGTTGAAGATCAACTCCGTTATGGATCGTCTGAATCCGTTGTGGGTTGACCCCGAGCAGGACCAGCGAATCCCTTTCAAACTGACTCACTGTAATGATCCGTTTCACGTAAGTGTTTAAGAGTTTAGAAAAGAGAAGGGGCATCTTTTTTTCAAGAATGGTGACATTGTGCTTTGTGTAGATTAATTGAATATCCCACTCACAGAAGTGCTTCAATAAAATTCCGTATCCCAGCATGCGCAGGCTGTTCGCATGGATGACCTTGATCGAGTGCTTCTTAATGAAACGATAAAGTGTCATGAAATTCCGCCCATGAGAGTGCCTTGTCAGCTCCACATACTTGTCTTGATGTAAGAGCCGGCTTTGAAGCTCTCCCGTCGCTGCACCGTAATAGAAGGTAAGATTCCTGTGAGCCAAATGGTTTTCCAACTTACAAAAGTATGTTTCTGCTCCACCGACGATCAACTTGTCCGTCAGCAATAATACATTCATTTCCATCCCTCCGTTAGGAAGCTCTTCTATCTACAGGGATCTCGACTCCCTTATGCACAGCTGAATTCTCCCTTTTGTGTAGGTAAGTGGAAACCAAAGCCAGATATAAGAAGAACATGTCATTAATAATCACAGATAAAAAGGCCATTTGAAGCAGCAGTCCTATAAATGTCAGGAATAAATAAGGGCATTCTTTGTACACCTTTTTTTGAACGAGCTGATAAAGTAGTAAAAGGATAAAAAGGAGATACAGGAAGATTCCCACAACCCCTGACTCTGATAATATATCCAAAAATGTATTATGGACAGATAAGGCTTCCCCGTGCTCATACGCATTGTAATCCGGGAAATTAAAGGCACCGACTCCTGTCACGATATGATCCTCAAAATATCCCCACGCTTTTCCCCATAACTCAAAACGTCCGCTCCCACCGTCTTCACCGAAATCTTCCATTCGGGATTCTAAAATTCCGTATAAATCAAATTTGAAGTAAATCACGAGCACATACGAGATGAATGCCATGGACACTCCCGCTCCAAGGACCATTTTCAATTGCTTCAGCGGGTGATGGATCATCCCGTAAATCAGGAACAGAACAATCATAACCAATAAGCCGCCACGCGAAAAAGTGAGGAGATTAGCAGTAATGCACAACATCAACCCCGTTTTATTGAGCAGGCCTTTGGGGTTACACAAATAAAAAGCAAAAAAGAGCGTATTATAAAAGACAAAAAAATTGGGATCCTGCAGCAATCCGATTAATCGCGGATAATCCCGATCAATCATTAAGCCGTAGGCGGTGATCCTCTCCCCTTCTCTGTCAAAATTAAACTCTGCTTTCTGCATGCCGGCCGCATAATAGAGAAGACTGCACAGGTTGAAAATGACGCCCGTCCAAGCCAGCCCTTTATGAACCGCCCCTGTTTCTGCCCGGCCCAGAATAGATTTCATAATGAAATAGCATACGAGATAGATAAATATGCCGACAGAGATCCTTACGCTGGACATTGGATATAAAGCAAATACTCCTGAAAAGGCATAGCACAGGTAAAAACATAAGAGAGCACTCTCAAAGAGCTGCACGGGGTACAAGCGGAAGAACTTCAAGGAAAAAACCAAATATAAAAAGCAGAAAAGCATGTAAGGTTTTAAGGCAAAACCTATATAAATGTAAAAGTTTGCAAAAGTAACAAAGAGAATGAGGAAGAAAACGGTTTTCACATGTCCCCTGGAATGTTCCGTCATACTATGATCCATGGTTCACTTCCTCTTTCACATTTCTTTTGATATATCCACGCCATACCTTTCCACCCATCAGAATCAGCTTGGAGCGAAGATCTCTATCCATAACAGGAAGAACGAAGACCATAAGTAAATGAATCGCTGCGCTAAGGACCGACGGTAGTGCCATCAGCTCCAAAACGACAAGCGTGACACTGAAGTAAGAAAGATACGGAAATATAGACTTTTTCAATATAACAACGCGTACCGGTGAAAAAATCCAAAATCCCGTTAACGCAGCCACTTCGATACTGACGCCGGCCCATGCTGCTCCTGTCACACCAAAGGATAAGCTTAACGAGGTATATAAACCTGCCCCGATCATGACGGCAATCAGTTGTACTATAGTCCGTGATGTCTGTTTTTCCATCGTCGTTAATCCATCGGCGACCGCTATATTCACCGCCTGCACTGTGAGCATCAACGACATAATCTTCAACGGAAGAGCAGCTCCGTCCCATTCCGGACCAAAAAGCAGTTCTATAATAAAAGGAGATAAATAGAAAAAGGGAATCGTCATCATCATTCCAGCAAGACTCATAATCTTAATCTGAGTGACATGCAGGTTCAGATGTTCCTGGACGTTATTCCTTTGGTACGCTTTAAATAACACCGGATAGTAGGCTCCCGCTACAATGAATGGTACCTGCTGCAGCGCTTGTGGGATCCGGTAGGCGACTGCAAACAAACCGACCGCAGCGAGTGGGATCGTCTTCTCCAAAAGGATCGGCCCCAGATGAGGAAGCATGACGAACAACAACCCCCCCAAAGTAAAGGCCCCTAAGTTTTTCATCAACCCTTTATGAAAGGGCAGTGTCAAACGAATGGTTACATGCTTTAAGACGAGAATCACACTTAACAGTCCAGCCGTTAAATAAGATGCGCCATACAGTCCCGTCATCCAAAGAGGCGGTAGTTCCAAAAGGATTCCCAGAGTCATGGAGGTCACCAGACAAAAAGCAGAGGTCATCCGGATCACACCACTCATGTGCATTTTTTCCCTCATTTGAAAGAAAGTCGTTCCGATGCTCTGCATGGCTAAACCGCTCACCATAGGAAGGATCAGAACAACCGCGGTAACCAGCAGCTCCGTATGGTCCCTGTTCATGAGGTAGATCAACGTAAGACCAAGGGTAAAAGTGAGAAATAACAGGAGGATCCTCAGCTTGATAAAAGAGGTCACCAGAATATTCTGATCCACTTTTTCCTTTGCTCCTTCTCGCAGAACAACACCACTTAAACCCGCATCTGTAAAATACCCCATGATCATAGCGAAAGCCAGCGTCACACTGAATAATCCATAATGATAAGATTGGAGATAGGAGGCAAGGACAATAAGGGCTCCGGCATTCAACAGACTCGACAGTATCGTACTGTAAAAGAGGTGCGCAATGTTGGTCATAATGGAATTTCTCTTCGTATTCACTGCCCATCCCCCTCCGTTTTATCTGCCTGTTTGCAAAATAACACCAAGCACCTTATTCCCGGCTTTTTCAACCTCCTTCCTCGTCGACAGGAGGTCTGCCACTTTCGTTTTACCAGTCTTTGCCGTAACGATGACACCATCACATTCGTGAACGACCAGCTGAGCATCCGCTGAAGATGTGTACGAAGGAGCAAGATAAAGAACTAAATCAAAATTCCCCCGGCATTCAGCTGCTGTTTTTTTTACCTGCTCCATCAGCAGGGCGTCCTGTGAACCGCGCCTGTTCTGCCCCGCGGTCAGTGTGTAAAGGCCGGGATGAATAGTATCCTGAATCAATCCTGCCGCTTTTTTATTATCAAAGACGGTTTCAGCCCACCCTGACATGTTGGTTTGTCCAAACCATTGATGAACACTTGGCTTGCTTGTATCCATATCGACAAGGAGAACCCTTTTCCCCTGTTCTGCCATAGCCATGGACAGCTTGACGGCCAGCAGTGATTTTTTCACATAATCATCCGCAGAAGTCATCATGATGTTGACTGTATCTTTCCCCATCAAATGCTGGACACGGAGCTGGATCATCCGAATCTGCTCCGTGCTGACAAACCGCTCATTCAACACAGCCCTGGATCGTTTTCCAGCGGTTTTTTTTTCTGTTTTAAACACTCATTTCACCTCTTTTCTCTTCGTCCACAACTCTCAGCGTCTTCTGTTCTCTATGCTTCTTTTGAAGCTTTCTCCCTGACAGCTTTTTCTTTAAATCCACCTCGCCAAGACTTCTTACTCCTATTTCCTTCTCGAGCTGGGAAGCTGATTGAACCGAACCATCCAGGTGGTCTTTGACAACCGCCCCTCCAATCCCCGCTAACAAACCGACGACTAGTCCGATGGCTAAATTGACAAGCTGGCTGCCGACCTGTTCCCCGCCATTTTCCCCGGAAGAATCATTAAGGACGAGGATGTCTTTCACTTCAAACAAGTCATTCATTTTCTGCACAGTGGTCAAAGCTGTAAAGTTGGCGATTTGACTAACCTCATCCGGATCTTCTCCCCTTACTAAAATACTGACCACCTGTGAGTCCTGGGAATTCTTCACCACAATCTGTTCCTTCAACTCATCATAAGGAATATTGAATTCACGACTGACCGCATTCAGGACATTCGGACTTTGAACGATGTCGATCGTTGAAGCAAGAAGCATATTTAAATCCTTGGATTCTCCATACTCGGAATCCTCTTTGTTCAATTTACCTACAACAAGGTTTTCCACAGATTCGTACGTCGGCTTCATAACAAAAAACGTGACTGCACAAGCTAAAAGAAACAAGCAGCTGCTCACCAGCATAATGGTTACCATCCGGCGCTTAAGGACGGCGAGGAAACTCTTGATATCCATGTTTTCTTCCATAATGACCTCCACCAGAAAAAGATGTGTCGTTACATTTGCTACCTTTAACCTCCGATTCCCCCTTTCACCGCTGGGTGAAGAGGCAGAATCATTCCCTCTCTGCGAGCATTTAATAACAAATAATTTGTTCTTTATTAAGAATACTTGACCTGATTATAATCCATTCTTTATAATTTATAAATCGCCAAATTCTTTGAAAAATTCACACTATAAAGGATATACCTCCTCTTTCCTGTTTATATCTTCCATTATCTTCAGTTTTGTTCTTTAATAAGAACAAAAACCACTTGGCCTTCTCAACAAGAGATGACCAAGTGGTTCTGTTCCTTTTTCCACCTTATTCATAAGTGTTATTCACGCCGTTGTCACGAATATAGGAGGCATTCAAATTCGTCATGATTGTATTTCCATTCGATTGATCCTTCAGCTCTATCGGCTGGTTGTTGGATAGCAATTGAATATCCCAGATCATGCCTTGAAAATAATTGTTCGTTCCCGACACGATCATGATCGACTCCGTTTTGTCTGTCGGCTGAATCTGCATATTGGTGAACTGGTTGCCGGATACTTCATTAGGGACGGTGACGGCCCCTTCCATAACGATACATTCCACACAATCTTCCAGGGTCACATTTGTAAACCTGTTCCCATTAACAAAGTTAGGGTCTTCATCAGAAGGCACCGCTTTTAAATGAATGCCTCTGTTGAATCCCACAATGGTAAGCGAAGCAAAATCAACAAAGCTGACATATTCATTTGTTTGATCTGCCGTGACATTGATCCCCGTACCTGAATTCTCACCGCTCGTATTAATAAGAGTAAGTCCATGGATCTGCGTGGTCTCCCATGACCAAAACTGCTCTTTTCCATCCAGCGTAATGACGCTGGACTTGAAGGAAGCGTCCGGGATTTCTATGACCCCATTGATTATCGAAGCATTTTTCTCCAAAGTGAAAACTGTAAAATCACCAACAACTTCCACTACGGTCTTTCGTCCGAACTCTATCTCGACTCCCTGCTTAATAACCACCTCACTTTCCATCCTGTAACGCTCTCCACCTGTGACCTTTACGGTACCGATGTTATGCTCAGCACTGTAATCCACAGCTTCTTGAATAGACGCACCATCATCTTTTTCATCCCCAGGGACAGCTCCGAAATCTTTCGCATGGACGAAACCCTGCTTTTCATAATCCGCAGAACCGGGGAATAGGTACATCATTGCTGAGTACACGGCAATCGTCGTTATAAATGAAAGGCAGACAACCATGAAAACCGTTTTTTTATTCAAATGACTCCTCCTCCAGGCAGAACTGTTATCCATTATTCGATAATTCTCGTTTCAGGAATAAAATCCCTTCTAAATAAACGCAACCTTTTTATAAAGGAGGGGTCTTTCGTTTATAATGAAACAAGCCTGACTAAGTTTTGAAAGGACTCTCTTATATGAAACCAAAATGGAAACAACTCATCACCCTCATCCGCACCACCCAGCCCCCCAGGCTGTTATTCAGTATCGGAATAGGGCTCAGTCTGCTGACCACTATGGCAAGCCTCGCCATTCCCCTGCTCGCCAGCCGGCTGATCGATAACTTTGATGTAAGTCAGCTGAGTACAGCTGTCATCATCGGCATCATTGCTGCTTTCTTCATCCAGGCTCTGGCCGGCGGCGTCTCTGTTTATGTACTGGCAAAAGTGGGCCAGCACATCATTGCTTCGCTTCGGGAGCGATTGTGGAAAAAACTGCTTGTGCTTCCCGTCAGTTATTATGATGAACATGAAACCGGGGATGCGGTCAGCCGGATGACCAACGATACGGGTGTCATAAAAAATCTGATTACTGAGCATTTCACCGGCTTTATTACAGGCGTGATTTCCGTCGTTGGCGCTATCATTATTTTGTTTTACCTGGACTGGCCTCTGACCCTTGTTATGTTTTCCATTATTCCGTTATCCCTGCTGTTTCTGATCCCTGTCGGACGGAAAATGGCCGAGATTTCACGGAACCTGCAGGCAGAGACCGCCGGATTTTCCGCTCACCTCACTCGGGTGATTTCTGAAATCAGACTCGTGAAAGCATCCAACGCAGAAACGATGGAGTGGGACAACGGCCGGAGAGATATACGGAAGCTTTACCGTCTCGGCGTTCGTGAGGGTGTTATTCAGGCTCTGATGTCCCCTCTTGTGTCCTCCTTAATTATTGTCGTGCTTGTTTTGATTATCGGATTTGGCGGCATAAGAGTGAGTTCAGGAGCAATGACAGCTGGTGAACTGGCTGCCTTTTTCATCTACCTGTTTCAGATTATTATGCCGATCACCCAGATGGTCGTGTTTGTGACCCAGTTCCAGAAAACGATCGGGGCGACAGAGAAAGTGCTGACCATTCTTGAGCTGGATGAGGAAGAGCTGGAAAAAGGAACAGGAAACGTACCTGACCACCAGAACCTGGCTGTCCGGCATGTATCGTTTCACTACCAGCCGGATGAACCGATTTTAAAAGAGGTTTCCTTTACTGCTGAAAAAGGACAGGTCACCGCTGTCGTCGGTCCCAGCGGAAGTGGGAAAACGACCATGTTTTCATTGATTGAGCAATTTTACAAGCCAGCGTCCGGGCAAATCCTGTACGGAAGCGAACCGATCAGCCATTATGCACTAAAATCGTGGAGAAAAAAACTCGGCTATGTATCCCAGGACAGTCCGATTTATGCAGGGACCATTATGGAGAACCTCACCTATGGATTAGAGGACGAAGTGACACGGGAGAAAGTGATCCAGGCCGCTGAAATGGCTTATGCCCATCCTTTTATCAACGAACTCGCCAATGGATATGAAACAGAAGTCGGAGAGCGGGGAATTAAACTATCAGGAGGACAGCGGCAGCGGATCGCTATTGCACGCGCCCTGCTGAGAGATCCGGAGATTCTGATGCTTGATGAAGCCACCTCCAGCCTGGATAGTCAGTCAGAAGTTGTGGTTCAGCACGCGTTGAAGAATTTGATGAAGGGCCGGACAACGCTTGTGATTGCACACCGGTTATCGACCATTGTCGATGCCGATCGGATTGTTTTTCTGGAAAAAGGAGAGGTTACAGGTATAGGCAGTCATGATGAGCTCTTCGCCACTCATACACTCTACAAGGATTTTGCCCGCCAGCAGCTGCGCATCGAAGGATAAACTTTTTCAGCGTGTATGCGGCATGTGACCACCCTGAAAAATCGCACAGACTTACTTCAGCACAGATCCTATTTTCACGATAAAAAAGCGCCCCTGATAGGGACGCTTTTTTTATGATTGGTATCCTTGAATCTGTGAACGGACTTTATCCACTTCATCATCTGAAACCAGCAGATAATAGATGCCGTCTATTCTTGTACCACTTCCGGTCATCTGATAGGTTGTCATGTTTTTGCGGGCGCTGCCGTAATTCAACATCAGATCCTTCATAACTGTAAAGTCCATATTGGTCGTGACATTCCCACCAAGCACATCAAGCATGTCCCCGATTTTATTCACAGATCCGAAGCTTGCTCCTTTTTCAATCACACCTTGGATGACTTCGCGCTGACGTTCGTTACGTCCAGCATCCCCTTGAGGATCCTCATATCTCATGCGGACATATCCGAGGGTTTCCTCCCCGTCCAGGTTCAGCTCTCCCTTTTTATAATGGTAACCGTTGCTCCCCTGCCAGTCGAGGGAGTTCTGGACAGTAATGCCGCCTACAGCATCGACCATTTCAGCAAGGCCTTCCATATTCATCCGAACATAATAATCCAGATCGATATCAAGGAAATTCTCTACCGTCTGGATGGCCATATCTGTCCCGCCAAAAGCGTAGGCGTGGTTGATTTTATCCTGCTCTCCATTATGACTGGAGTCCCCGACCATCTCTGTCCGTGTATCTCTTGGAATACTGACAATCTGGCTTCGGTTATGATCCGGATCAAGAGAAAGGACCATTAAAGCGTCGGACCGACCGGAATCATTAGAGCGTTCATCTACTCCGAGCAGAAGGATATTCAACGGCTCTTTATCCCGGACTTTCTTTTCCGTCAACTCATGATCAATCGATGCGACCTCTTCATTCATTTTTTTATCGACCGTCGCTTTGGCACCATTATAGACCGTAAATAGATAAATCCCTCCGGCTGCGATAAGGATACTGACAAACAGCAGGGGGATCTTCCACCAGCGGCCTCTCTTTTTCTTTTTTTCTTGTACGCGGCTCATTCTAGTTCCTCCAATTTTTTCAAGCAATCTATCAACCATTATATAAAAAATCTACCAATTATGACAATTGATTTTTGTATAAAACTTCCGCTTTCCACCGAAACTGACAGCGATAGGAGTTGATCTTATGGTGAAAAAAATGACGGTGATTCTTCTTCCCCTTCTATATATGGCTGTCATATGGCTGCAGTCCAGCTACCCGATTACAGTAGTGAAAGAGTGGATCCTGATATGGCTGTAACCTTAGGGGCATGTCTTGAAGCCATGCATTTGATAGAGTTCGCCCTGTTATATGGGTTGATCATCACAGCTTTGTGCGTTCATGGGAAATTGACCCAAGGGACAAGTGTCGCTGCCGGTATATTCAGCATGATGTACGGGGTCGTAGACGAGTGTCACCAATGGTTCACCCCCGGCCGGTCGTTTTCCGTGATCGACATCGCTAAAGACTGGACCGGTGTCCTTTTCATGATGGCCGTGGTCCACTGGAAGTTGCGGAAGTCCACGTTCCATAAAAAAAGACCGCGCAGGGAAGCGCGGTCCTCCTAGCATTCAGTTGATCCTTTTAGCGCCGTAATATTTAGGGGCCCAGTAGCTGTTGGAATGCATGTTCGTGACTCTCACACCATCCGATAACGTCACATGGACCACCTGGCCGTTCCCGATATATATTGCAGGGTTCAAGTAGCTGGCCTGAAAGAAGACGATGTCCCCTGGCTGTAAATCTTCCTTCGCTACTTCTGTCCCAGTATTCCATTGGTCGTCCGCATAACGCGGCAGAGAAATCCCCGCTCCCTGCTGGAACGCGTATTGAACGAATCCTGCCGTATCAAACCCGTCCAGCGTGGTCCCTCCGGACTGATAAGAAACTTCTCCGATGAATTGGGTCGCTTCGGAAACGACCGGATGTTCTTTCGGAATCTGCAGACCGTCAAACCGTTTTACACCGGTGAACTTTTCCTGCCAGTACGATTCGCTCAAGTAGGAAATGGTCACCTGTTCTGAGCGGGAGGCGTGAATAAACTGCCCGTCTCCGACATAAATCCCGTTGTGAGAAATACCTTCTCTGTACGTGTCACTGAAAAAGACGACGTCCCCCGGCTGGATATCAGCAAGGTCCACGTCTTCGCCTACCTGCCACTGCTGATCCGTGGAACGAGGCAGGAAGATCTGCCTGGCCTTTTCAAAAACATGCCGCGTGAAGGCGGAACAGTCAAAGCCTGTTTCCGGTGATTCACCACCAAAGACATAAGGGACACCTAAGTATTTCAAGGCCTCTGCTACGAGATCATGATCTTCAGCGATTTGAGGACCTTCTGTAATTCTGCGGGCTTCCATAAAATTGCCGCTCCAATAGCTGCTTCCTTCAAATGCGGTCACTTCTACACCACTGGATAAGGTAGGGTGGACGATTTGATCACGGCCTACATAAATCGCGGCATGGGATGGAGCACTTCCATCCTTGCTGAAGAAAAGGACATCACCTTCCTGGATCGATTCCCGGGACACTTGCTCTCCCATCCCAATCTGTTGGGACAACGTCCGAGGCATTTCAAAATTCAGCACACTCTGGATCACATACTGCACAAACCCCGAACTGTCAAAACCATCTGGCTGCTCTCCACCGTAGACATAAGGCGCGCCTACATGTGTTAAGGCCTCCACGGCAACCGGATGGGAAGCTGAAACAGAAGACCCGGCCGGTTCTTCATTCACCCGCACGGCCTTCGTATAACGGGAAGACCAATAGCTGCTGTTCTCATAATTGATGACTTCAATACCTTTGGATGCTGAAGCGTGGATCATCGTTTGATTTCCCGCATAGATACCGACATGGGTCACACCGCTCGACTCATCTTTACTAAAGAAGAGCAGATCCCCTGATTGAAGCTCATTGTTCTGTACAGAAGCTCCGAACGCCGCCTGATCGCGAACGGTCCTCGGCAGATCTATGCCGGCCCCTTCCTGGTATACATACTGGCTGAACCCTGAGCTGTCGAATCCTTCGGCAGGAGATTCACCACCGTATTGATAAGGAGCACCTACATGCTTCTCAGCTTCCTCCACAACGGACGTCAGAGCGGCATCCACAGGCTTTTCCTCCAACAATAAAACCGTACAAACCATCAACGTCAACAATCCGTAATAAAATCGTTTCACCATCACTTCTCCTCTGCTTTATAAATAAGCTCAAAAAAATAAGACTGCAGTCCTAATATCGGACGGCAGTCTTCATTTGTTTACATTATTCGCTGTCTTTCACCTGCCAGGCTCCATCACGGCGGTCATCTTTCCCGCCGTACATCGTGTTGTTGACTTTATCAACAACGAGCGCCTGCACTCCGCCGTAATAGAAAGCAGAGTCTTCCAGGTATACGGTATATCCTCGTTCTTCCAGTTCCTGCCTTACTGCAGGATCAAAATCTTCTTCTACGAATAGATTGTCATCCTCGATGTAAAAACGCGGAGCCGCAATCGCTTCTTCAATCGGTACATCGAACAGGAGATTACGGGTCAGCACCTGTGTCAGCACCTGCGGAATCCGTTTCCCTCCAGGTGTACCAATGCCGATTTTTTTCTCGTCACTCGTTAGAATCGTCGGTGAAGTAAAACTGCGCGGACGTTTACCCGGCTCCTTATCATTCGGTTTCAACCCGGTCAAACTGAAGTTTCTCATCGTATCATTCAGGAAGATACCAGCAACGTTTTTCCCAGATCCAAAGAAGTTACTCAAGGAGTGCGTCGCTGTCACCATCATGCCGTCTTTATCAACAATGACGAAGTGGGTCGTGTTATCATCATCTTCGATATCAGCAATCGAATCATCGACTTCGTAGTTCTCCGATAATTTATCCATGGAAATCGTAGAAGCCATTTCCTCGGAGTATTCCTTCGTCATGATCTTATCCGTTTCGATCTTATGGAAATCAGGGTCAGCGATTTCACTCAGGCGATCATCATAGGTCCGTTTAGAAATTTCACCGATCAAGTGGATGAAATCCGAAGAGGTTCCCTGTGAACTTTTAATATCAAGCATTTCAGCCATCTGCAGGGATTGAATGGTCGTTGCCCCTGCAAGAGGCGGCGGAGACGCATACACATCGAATCCGGCAAATTCCCCTTGGACCGGTTCGCTCTCGACAACTTCATAAGCGCCGAAGTCGCTGACTTCCACTCCGTTGACTTCTGCGGCAATCTGCTCCGCAATTTCACCAGAGTAAAGAACGGAAGACCCCTGCTCCTGGATTTTACGGAGCGTTTCGGCCAGTTCCGGTTGTTTCAGTGTCTGGTTCGGCTCAACCGGCTGCCCTTGTGGATAAAAGTTCTGAAGCTGACTCATATTCATTCGGTAAGCCGCTCCCTGCAGACGATCTGTCAAGTGCTTGTCCGTTGTAAAGCCTTCCTCTGCATAGGTAACAGCAGGGTCGATCAACTCGGCTATATTTGTCGTACCATAGTCTTCATGGATGGCTTCCATACCTTTGACAATGCCTGGAATAGCGAAATTGTACTGTGGATCGCCACCGGAAAGCGGTGCGATCTCTTTATAGTTATAACTTTTAGGGGTGTCTGCGTCACTTGGAAGAACCAGCATTTCGCCTCCGCCCCCGATTCCTGAGCCATACGGTTCTACAACACCAAGGGTATATGTAACCGCAACAGCTGCATCAACAGCATTTCCTCCATTTTCCAAAACTTCCATACCCACTTGAACGGCAAGCGGGTGTGTCGAACTGACCCCGAAGCCATTCGTCGTTTCAATCGGATCCGTCGTCTCCACTTCGTAATCCACTTCATCACTCTGAAACTTCCCTTGACTGTAGTACACAATACCAACGCCTACAACCACAATGATAAAGAGGGTAATAAACAACCCTTTATTCTCCATCCATCCCGACGCACCTTTCATCTTTTTAAATGATTGATTTAAGATTTATAGCTTTCGTAAATCTTTGGTCCTTTATGTCTCTATAACATTCCCCATGTAATTTTAGTATTTTCAGAACGATTTCTATTATATGATAAAAACTTTCAAACAACAAATGCTCTATGCTTTAGAAAAAGAGCACATTCCTAAGAATGTGCTCCAACATCATGATCCAAGCTTATACTTTTCATAGTACTGTTCGCGGTTCTGCTCCCAGTCGGTCAATGTCGTTTGATAGACCTGTTCACCGGAGTTGTTATAAACACGGACAATACTCCCATCACTTGTGACAGCATAATCATTTTCTACAGCGGCTTCCGTCTGAGGCTGCTCGGACTGGACACTCTCCATGCCGGCACTCGTTTCTGCTGATGCCGTCAACGGTTCTGTCTGCTCCTCAGCCGCTGCCTCCGCTTCCTGCTGGAATACATCAATTTGGTACGCCTCTGTAGCAGACAATGTTTCCAGCTGCTTATACTGCGTCATAAAAAACATAGCTCCGAACAACAAAACAAATGGAAACACCGATTTAACTACTTTCATCTTCATACGCACTCCTTTTTTAATGTAGAACGCCGGTATACAATTACTGGCTGTTATTTTTCTGCTCTAAAATGGAAGAATGATCGACTTCTATCGTTAATCTGCCGTTCTCCTCTGTGAAGTTTTCCTGTGGCTCTCCACGAGTCAACTGCAGAAAGATTTTCTTCTGATTATAAGGGTTGGTCGTCAAGGAAGGTCTCGCTTCCCTGATCCTCATAGGCAGGATTTCGAAGCGGCCTGTCCCATCATCCATCAAATGATAATTGACCAGAGCACTATCGCGCGTTCTGGACCATCCCTGGTCAAAAATAAAGTTTCCGAGACTGTAAAAGATTACAGAATCCTTATACACTTCCACCGGTGATAAGACGTGAGGGTGGTGGCCGATGATGACATCTGCTCCTGCATCCACAATCGCCTCCGCCAGTTTCCGCTGTCTCGGGTGCGGTTCGTTATCGTACTCGGCTCCCCAGTGGATATGGACAAAGACCATATCCGAGTTTTCACTCGCTTCCTGTACTAAAGGCAGGAATTGTTCCGGATCAGCATCTGCCACACCTGCACGGAACTGGAGAGCCTCGGAACCGGCTACAGGAACATCCGAAAACCCAAGGGTCGCAACGTTCAAACCGTTGATCTCCTGATAATCAATCTCCTGAGCTTCTTCGATGTTTTCCCCTGCACCCACATAAGGAAGTCCTGCTTCGTTAAGGGATGCTATGGTTTCCATCATCCCCTGCTCTCCGAAGTCCATGGTGTGGTTGTTGGCAAGATTGATGTTCGTGAAGTTCATCCTCGCCAGCGATTGAACAGGTGAAGCATCTGAACTTAAATGAATCGATTTTTCAAGCATCTGGTAATTCTCTTCATCCTGAAGAGTGACAGCATTCTCAAAGTTCCCCGTCACATAATCAGAACTCTGGAAGTACGGGGCCACATTTTCAAAAAGAAAGTCGGTCCCTTTATTCTCTGTAACCTCCAGCACGTGCCGCCCAAACATCATATCGCCTACGAATGTGGCACTGAACTCAGAATCTTCTCTGGATTCAGCTTCCGGGACAGGCTGGGTATAAAACATTTCAAATCCCGCAATAAACAGGAACGTAACAGCCAAAGCGATGAATACATGTTTTGAGGTCGCTTTTTTATCACGCTTAATTCTCTTCAGCAGTTTCTCTTTGAAATCTAATTGTTTAGACATGTGATATCCACCTTAAATCAGGTAATAAATGGTCATGATCAAGAAAGTCAGACCGCTGAGCAGCAATGTACTTGCTGTTGTGACAACCAAGCCCTGCTTCTGCATCGTATTAGCGATCAACCCTGGTACAATAACTCCGATGCCGCGGAATTCCATAATCTCAAATGGAACAACCGGATACAGGAAATCAAACAGCAGCTTGAGCACAATTCCCACACTCAGCATCGCCGCAAACTTTCTGCGTCCGTACAAAATCGTGAACTTCGAAACTCCAAACGTGACAATCACATACGTGAGCAAACTGATAAAAAAGACTACTGCAATAAAAATCGGCTGGTCAAAGACCAAAGCCAGATATCCGGGTACAACGAGACCTGCGGGCAGGACACCCGTTTTCTCAGCAAAAATCAAGCTTAAAATGATCCCTAATACAAGGGATATATATAAATCCGAACCAAACATTTCCTTCGTTTCCCCCTCGTCAGCTGACGCTTGTTTGAATCTTATAATCCTGCATTCGTTCAATCATCGGTTCTGCAGCTCCGTGAATGTTTCCAACTCCATAAATGACGCGGTCCGTGAACATCTCTGAAAGGACATCCATAATCTGATCCGTGGACTTCCCTTCTAAATCCAGCAGCGTTTCCACTTTGATCTTTCCTTCGTTAACCGCTGTGACGATCGGTTCGGTCGTTTCCCCGATTAACACAAGCGTATCAGTTGGAATGTAAGGAAGAACGTCACGGGCAAACTGTTCCGTACGATCCACACGGTCTTCCCGGCAGTTCATAACGACAATCGGATTCTCTGTCGGATATCCGAGGAACTCCACACGTTTCCATATATTAATCGTGGAAACGGCGTCATTCGCCGCAAAACCGTTCACGAAGTATGACGGTTTTTCTTGGTCTCCCATCGGGAGGATCCTCATGGCTCCCGGGTCCGGCTGAGCGTTCAGCATTCCTCTGTATGCTGTTTCTTCATCGATACCAAGGGCCTGAGCGACGCCTAAAGCTAACGAAGCGTTTTCAGGAAATACCATATATTCAAATTGCAGTAAAAACGAATCGGAAATTCGGCTGTTATCAGCCACAATCACCTCGGTGTTCCGTTTCGCTGCAATCTCTTTAAACTTTTCAACATAAGGACTTTCTGACACAATTAAGTGACCGTTGTATGGAATCGTTGCGGTAAAGGATTCAGCCACCTCTTCCAATGTCGGCCCCAGAACATCCATATGGTCTTCCAGGACGTTTACGATAACTCCGATATTGGCCTGAAGCATCTTTTCCTGGAACGTGATCTGGTAGTCGGGATTGACTGCCATGCACTCACTGACGAGGGCCTCTGCACCACGATCTACGGCTTCCTTCACAACCATTCTCTGCTCCCTGATGTTCGGACCTTCCGGACGCCGTTTGATCGGCTGTTCTTCCGGTGTATCCCAGAAAATCATCCGGGCAGAGGTTCCTGTTGTCTTTCCAATCGTTTTGTAACCCGCTTCTTTTACAATCCCCGTAACAAGACGTGTAACCGTGGATTTCCCACGTACCCCGTTGATGTTGACGCGTATCGGCAGAGCATCGATGTTCTTTTTATGGCGCTGCCATTCATAAATACCAGCAGCAAGAACGATGATCAGCACAATAGGGATCAGTAGCATATGAGCTCACTTCCTCTTAAACATATTTCTTCAATAGACTAGATAATTATAGAATAAGCCTCATCGTTCGACAATACTTTTATAATGGACAGCAGAAAATATAATAGTAGATTTACAACTTTCGTTCACAATAGTCCTATGTACCTAATCATAGAAGACACAACTCATAAACTACCAAAAACCTTCCATTTTGTAAACAGAAGGACACCATTCCATTAAAGATTCATTATTCTATCAATTCCTGACAGAAAAAAAGAACCTTACCCAATATAGGACAAGGTTCCTTATACTTCTTATTTTAACGCAGGCTTTCAAAGTAGGCATCCGACCATTGGAGCAATTGGAGGATGTCTTCTCTTTCCTCTTTAAAGGCATGATTCGGGTCTTTATACGTATCTTCAATCCGCTCGTTTGTTTGCATATTCAATATACGTGCATCGAAGCGGCTGTTCTGTGCAATATAGAATGTTCCATTGTTCAAGAACGAGCTGGTTGGAACATAGTAACGCATACCGAGCAGGTTGTTCTCATAATGAAGCAGGTTATGTCCAAAGTACAGGGACTCCGGTTCCACGCCCAGCAGATTCAGGAGCGTCGGCATCATATCAATCTGTCCTCCGGTGTGATCGACCGTCCCTGTCAGCTCCTCTTCACCGGGGACACCTACAATAAACGGGATATTAAAACGGTTCAACAGGGAATACCTCTCCCCTAAAAAGTCAGCAAGAAGATCCTGATCCTCGTCTTTAAGCAGTTTGCCATGAAGGCCGGAGTGGTCGCCGTAGAGGGCAATGACTGACTCCTCCCAGAGGCCGCGGTCTTTCAAGTCCTGGAAGAACTCCCCAAGCGCCTGATCCGCATAGTGAACGGACTGGAGATAGTTCCCTGTTAAAGTTCCTTCATACTCAGAAGGAAGATCCAGACCTTCTTTATCTGCGGGCATTTCAAACGGTGTATGGCTCGTCAGCGACAGCACATGGGCATAGAACTTATCATACTCCTCGTCGATTTCATCAATCGCCCCCATCGAGCGGTGGTAAAACCAGCCATCCGATGGTCCGAAGCCCACCGTGTCTTTCTCCCCGTAAAACTTATCATCATAATAATCATCGAAACCAAGAGCCGGATAAAGCTCGTCCCTGTTCCAGTACTCCACCTCATCCGCATGCATGGTCACGTTATGATACGACTTTTCATCAAGCATTCTAGGCAGAGAAGGAAGTTCCATGCCGCCGACTTGATCGGTGGTCGCTTTTTTTCCTAATGGATAAAGTGACGTATTCATGAGGAACTCAGCGTCTGATGTATTGCCTGAACCGATCTGCTGATAGACATCGGTGAAATACATACTATCGTTCAGCCATTCATTAATGTTCGGTGTAATTTCCTGGCCATCGATCGATTCACCAATTACGAAGTCCTGCAGGGATTCAATCTGGACGACGATCAAGTTCCGATCTTCCGCCACCCCGAAGTAGTCATGCTCGCTCATCGGTGTATAGGAATTGCCTTTCAGCTCTTCTATTTTCTGCTGCGTGACATTCTGATCCTCACCGGAAAAAGCGAAGGCTTTTTCACTGTTCGTCTGGTCCTGGTAATACTGAACAAACTGCGTATTGAATAACCCGTTTTCTTTAGCAAAAAGGGCGCTGTCGAGTATGGGCTCCCCTTTGTTCATTTGAAAATTGAAAATGGCAATCACGAGACCCGCAATAAGGAAGACAGACATAGCGAAATTGGAAGTCTGTTTCGTTGGATATGTCCATGTCCTGCCCACAACCCAAATGACAACGAGCAGAAGCAGATCTGCGAGAAACAGAAAGTCTGTGCCATTGACGAGCAGCCACATACTCTCATTTACACTGCCAACCTGATTGAGCTGGGATAAGTCATAGTATGTAGGGACGGTTCCGAAGTAACGCTCGTAAATCAACATCCCAATAAACAAAAGAGACAAAAACAAATCGAGAACAAGATAGGCACCCGCTTTTCCCCGCTTAAAGACAAGCTCAATGAGAGCCATGAAAATGAGGATGAACGAAGCATCATACCAAATTCCTGCCCAAATACTCGTATCCTGAAGAAGCAGATAACGTAAAATTATAAACTTCAAGGAAATCATAATAAGAAAGTAAAAGAAATAACTGGTTAGTAAACGTTTTATCGAATCTTTCATATAAACACCTCTCTATTATTCTACCCAAATGTAAAGTTTATGTAAACTTAATGTAAATAAGGGAGAATAATGGCCATTCACCTGAATGGCTGTGTAAGGTGATTGAGAAATTTTGTTTTCCTACGATGATTCCCATTTTTCATGAAGCTCATTGATATGGGAGGAATCGTTCGGAAGCACTCACCGATGACCCTTGTACCATTCTCGTGCACAACTTTAAAACTACTTGTGAAAATCAACACGACTGACGGACCCGTTCCACGTTTTCTTTGCCGGGTCGTACTCTTCTAGAGTGAATGATCTTCGTTAAACAGAAAATCATTCTGTTCGTAACTCGCCCCAACGGAGATTTCCATGCAGTGTTTGATGGTGACGTCAGCGGCCAGCTGTTCAATGTTCAAAAAGATGCCAAAACGATGAAAGCCCCTGGTTAGGAACCAGAGGCTTTTCACTCATGTATTTATTTCTGTTCCAATTCCTCTGCAACTTCATCACTGACCGCATTTGTACCGCCGAGTACTTGGAAGTTGTTGATTTCAAGCTTTCCAATCGTGTCTTTCGTAGATTTCGGAAGCTGATCCGGCTTAACGAGGAGCATGGAGGCTTCTTCCTTCGCAGCCAGAACAGAGCCCGATAAAGCGTCAGCGAAGTTCTGACCATTCGCTACGAATGTCTTCCCTTCCTTCACACCCAGCTGTTCGGCAATGGAAGAAGCTGTTTCATAACGCGTTTGACCACTGTAACGGAAAGCGTCAGGAAGCATCGCTTCGACCTCTTTAGAAATCGCATTCGTTCCACCTACAACGATACTCTGATCGAAGTCACTAAGCGCTGTTTTGGTAATCGATGGAAGCTCATCTGTTTTGGAAAGAAGAATCGGATAACCTTCCTTGGCAGCATAAGGAGCCACAGCCAGAGCGTCTGGATAGTTGAAACCATCCGCTACAATGACATTCTCAGGATTACCGTCAAGACGGGCGGCAATATTGGCCGCTGTGTCAAAGCGTGTCTTCCCAGAGATGCGATCTACATCGACACCCATTCCAGTCAATTTGTATTTCACGTATTCAGAAACGGCACCGGTCCCACCAAGAATGATAGCTTTTTCAGCTCCCAGGCGCTTAATTTCCGCAGCAACTTCACTGTTCAGATTTCCGGACTTTGTCAAAAGGATCGGCGCGTCTTCCTTGTAGGCTAGAGGAGCACCCGCAAGAGCGTCCGCAAACTCATCTCCCCGGGCAATGATGACTGTGTCAGCAGAATCCCAGCCTTTTTTAGAAATCTCAACGGCTGTTTGGTAACGATCCTCTCCACTCACACGTTCTGTCGTTTTTTCAACAATACGGGATTCTTCATCAGGAGAAACCGTGCCTTGTTCTTCCAGGTATTCATTGAATACTTCATAGTCTACAAAGAATAATTCTGTCATCTTACCGGCATCCTTGGCTTCCTTGAATGTTTCATATCCATCGCCACCTGCGGCGATAAAGGCGTTCGTAGCCACCGTGTATTGTTTGTCCAGATCAAGCGCTTCATATCCATCGTCAGTTTTCACTTTGACATTAACGATACGGTCTCCTGCTTTATTCGAGCGATCGAACGTATATTTCATTCCAGATACATGGGCAAAACGGCCGCCGGTATTCTCGATGTCACTCACTGCATTTTCAAGAGCATCCCACACCTGCTGCCCTGTTAAGTCCAGAGTGACAAGGGTATTACCAAATGGCATCGTTGTAAGGACTTCTCCCATAGTGATTGGTCCTTGATCAATGGAAGCCCGAATGCCTCCGCCATTTTGAATAGCCATCGTCGTGGAGGGAACTTTTTCTTTAGCTTTGGCAAGCATACTATCTGTGATTAAGTTCCCGAGGTTGGTTTCCCCACTTCTTACATCACTTCGTTCTCCGTTCAAGGCCACCGTCGTTTCTCCAACGACTTCTTTCTTCAATTCATCAAGTGGCTTCTCCAGTTCAGCAAGCAGTTCGGCCGCCTCTTTATCGGATTCAATCACATATTCTTCGTTTTCATCTTCTTCATCAACATCAATGAGTTTTCCGTCCCACTCCGTAAGGACACCTTCATCATCAAAGGAAACTTCCAAATCACCGATGTAATTTCCATATTCCTCTGCCTGTACGACAAGTGTCGGTTCAGCATCTTCGTTAAAGACAAGAGGTTCCTCCAGTTTGGTATGACTGTGAGATCCGACAACAACGTCTACCCCTTCCACTTCCTGAGCAAGCGTTTTGTCATAATTAACGCCAAGGTGGGTCAAAGCGACAATTTTATCGACCCCTTCTCCTTCTAGCATCTTCACTGTATCTTCAGCCTTTTGGAGATAGTTTTCAAAATCAATGGTGTCCCCAGGATTGGCAAGAAACTTCGTTTCTTCAGTCGTCAAACCGAATACCCCGACTTTTTCACCATCCACATCGATTACTGAAGCAGGATAAATATTTCCATTGTCCCCAGGCATGCCGATTTCATCGTTGAACAATCCGTTCAAGCGCTCGTCCTTGCTGTAGTCAATGTTGGCACTGACAATCGGGAATTCTGCTTGATCAATAAAATCAGCAAACACAGAAGGACCATCATCAAATTCATGGTTTCCTGGAACCATCGCATCATAATCAAGCATGTTCATGAACTGGACATCTGCAAGCCCTTTGTACTGATTATAGAAAAGCGTACCCGAGAACACATCCCCCGCATCAAGAAGGATAGAATGCTCACGGTCAGCACGGATCTGCTCAATGATAGTCACGCGGCGCGGCACGTTCTCCAAGTGTGCATGCGTATCGTTCGTATGCATTATCGTTAAGTCAAAGTCACCTTCAGCGGCTTTCACTTCTCCCCCAGGGATGGCTAGAGTTCCCAACGCAATGGCACTTGTCACAGCGGCTGTTGCCAATACTTTCAAGTTCAGATTTTTCATTTTCTACATTCTCCCCTTTTATAAATCTCCGGCATCAGCTCTGTCCCGCTTCAGTTGTTGCAAGGCAGGGCAGATCCGATGCTGGAGGAATAGATTAAAAGTTTTAGTCCTGCAATTCGTTCAGCACATCATCGCTTACGGCTTTTGTTCCACCAAGTACATGAAAGTTACGGTAATCCATACTTTCAATGACATCATCAATGCTGTCCGGGATATCGTCCGGCTTCACTAAAAGCATAGGCGCACCGTATTTTGCAGCCAGGACAGACCCGGTGAGAGCATCAGCAAAGTCACGTCCTGTAGAAACGAAAGCGGCTTTAGAATTTCCGGAGAGTTCGCCGGCAATCTTCGCTGCTGTCGCGTAGCGGTCTGCTCCACTGACTCGCATGGCATCGGGAAGCTGATTCAAAACATCATCACTCACAGCTTTCGTCCCACCCGTAACAATCGTGCTCTCCATATTCTTTAAGGCGCGTTTGGTTTCAGCCGGTAGTTCGTTCGTTTTGGTCAATAGAATCGGGTATCCGTTTTGTGCGGCAAAGGAAGCTGCAGACAAAGCATCCGGGTAATTTCTTCCGTCCGCTACGATCGCTTTATCCGGGCTGCCGTCGAGACGAGCGGCAATATTGGCTGCCGTCTCATAGCGGTCTTTTCCGTCAATACGTTCAACAGAAAGACCCTGACCCTCAAGCTGGTAGCGGACATAATCGGATACCGCCCCGTCTCCGCCCAGGATGACAGCTTTTTCAGCACCAAGACGATCCAACTCTGCTTTGACTTCGGATGATAGTTTATTAGATTTCGTCAAAAGAATCGGGGCATCCAGCTTATACGCAAGCGGTGCTCCTGCCAGGGCATCCGGGAATGAATCTCCGCGTGCAATAACCACCGTTCCCGACTGCTCCCAGCCTTTTTTAGATACTTCAATGGCTGTTTGATAGCGGTCTATGCCGGAGATCCTTTCGGCGGTATCCGCAAAATCAATCTGCGCAAGCATTGGGTCATGGTCACTGGCGCGTCCGGCTTCTTCTGAGAAGTCAGCATTAATATTGACACTGTCGATCGACGTACGTGCGGAAAGATTGTTGGTCACTAAAATGTGATCCAGCACCTGGGAGTTCCCTTGATAGTTATAGGAATAACGCTCTTCTACCGGAAGCTTCTCCACCATATTTGTCATCACATCGCCTTCAAGGGCATTGATCGGGTTGGAGAATTCAAAATCATTCAAGTCGCCCATCACGACGACGTTTGCATCACTTACATGATCCACGACTTTCTGGACGAAGCCGTTGACGACTTCCGCCTGTTTCATGCGCTGGACTTCGCTGCCCAGTTCAATCGGATGGCTGGCTCCAAACAGGGCATCATCTCCGCCTTTGGAGTTAAAATGACTTGTGACCACAATAATTTTCTCTCCGTTAAACTCGAATTCAGCAGCCAAAGGCTTACGGGAATCATCAAAAGCTTCATTTTCAGGATCAATCCGGCCGGGATTCAGCGTAAGGCCGTTTTCATCTACATCCACCGCTGTCACAGCGTCACCTTTTTCTTTGTCAGGAAGAGAAACCCGCTCCGGGTTGTAAATAAATCCAACACGGATGTTCCCTCCCGGCTGGCCGCCATCCGTCTTATCCAACGGAGCGACATCTGTGAACTGATACGACGGTCCGCCGGCATTCTCAATCGCTTGGATAAGCTTCTTGTAGGACTCATCAGCCTCGACAGTCCCGTCATCGGTCGGGCCGTTATTGTCCTGGACTTCGACAAGCCCGATAATGTCAGGCTGGTTGAGATTGTTGACCATGGACTCGGCAATTCGATCCACTTTTTCCTGAGAGGTATCCGCAGAGAAGTTTTCCATGTTGTACGTGGCCACATTCAGTTTATCTTCTTCCACCTGGAGGTCAGAGGTTTCACGTTCCGTCCCGCCATCTTCAACCGTTGGGAAATCTCCGGTTGTCCGGATTTTGAAATTGCTGTAATCGTAACCGACGACACCTGTGATTGATCCATTCATCCTGTCTCCTACGGTGACATCGACGTCGTATCCATCAATATCAACAAGGACCCGCTCCGGGTTGTAATCATCAGGGGAAATGAGCAGGCCGCCGGCTTCTGTCATTCGCTGATCTTCGCTTTTGTCTACATAAACGGCCACTTCATCGTACTTTGGAGGTCCTGTAACGGTCGCATCTTTCAGTTCCACCACCATGCCTTCCAGACTTTCGTAAAAGTCAATGGCGTCCTCCTCTGCATCAAAGCTGGTCAATCCGTCATCCTCGACGTTTTCGGTCGGCTGGATGCGGTCCTCACCAATGACCGTCGTATCCGGCAGCGTCTCGTCAGAAGAAGTCACTTCCACAGCAGCAGCACTAATCTGCGTTGTCAAGAGATCGTCCGCATCATCATAGCCGTCTTCTCTCCATTCGTTCACCTGACCATTGACGTTGACGGCATCTCCAACACTTACTCCTGAATTCCTGGAATAGACGTAAATCCCTTCAGAAGTGGCCGCATCGCTGTCAGGATCCTGGTCCTGCATATAGAATCCATTGCTTCCATCCAGAGCGGTTACCACCCCGTCTACATTTTCCACGTTCATATCCTTATAAGGGGATTCATGAGCAGCACCCTGAATATCATGGATATCTACGTTATCAAGCGGCGTCAGGACTTCATATGAGAAACTCGCCGTTTCACTGACTTCTCCACTGTCTTTGATAACAACAGCTTTAATCGTTGTATCTTCATTCAGTGTGATAGGACTTGTGTAGGCAGTACTTTCTTTTGTCGGGTCACTTCCATCCATTGTGTAGTAGATCGACGCATCCGGCTGGGCGGTACGAAGTTTGATTTCTGATCCTTTCACTACACTACCTGATGACGGGCTGGCAGCTACTGAGAAAATGGTCTCAACGACATCCGCTTCTTCTCTGGGAACAAGGCGGTATTCACCATATGCGTATGTAACCACACCTTCGACAAGTTCATATGTTTTACCGACTTCCATCTCCAAATCCGTTTTCGGGGAAATCAGGAACGTACCATCCTCATCTTCAGCTGTATAATCCCCATACTGATTGACATCCGTGATCGTAATATCCTGAACTTTCACGTATTCACTTTCGACACTTTCCCCCTGCTCAGAAGAAAAATCAGCGCTAGTCACGAGCTGGACATCCGGCGTTCCTTTGTTTTCAGTCGTTACGATTACCTGATCTGCACTAGTCGCAATCTGCTGCAGGCCGTTATACGCTCCGAAAGGACCCTGTGCTGTCACTTCATCTCCAATAGAAGCATCCAGACCAGCGGCGCGGACGATAATGCCTGCCGTATCATCCTGTATGTATAAGTTGGTTTGTCCGCCCTCTGCAAACGATGCCGTCACAATTCCCTGTACTTTGACAGTCGTCCCATCATCAACACTTCGGGCATCCTTGATCTTGCTTACATCAACGTTTTCTGTTACGTCCGGGTATTTTCCTAGATAAGAAATGGTATCTTTGGCGTGGGTATTGTACGAAGTGTTTATATCAAAGCTATCTGATGGATCGGCATCTCCAACAAGCTGATCCGTTTTCCTCGTGAGCGTAACATCCTTAGCAAAGTCATCACTCAAACCGACTTGTCCGATGGAATCAATAATCACTCCATCCTTTTTAAGGACAAGCGTATCATTTCCATTGAAGCCCATCGTCTGATCATTGGTCACTTGATCAGCCACATCCAGAATATCCTGCGAGGCTTTTTCATTAGCAATCACATATGTTTCCCCAGCGGCCAGTGTGCCTTTAAGCTCTAAGGAATACGTAGGTTCCCCGGCACCCCCATTATGATGATCAAGCGTAAACTGACTAAGGTCTAAATCATTTTCCGTCCCATTGAACAGTTCCAGCGCTTTATTAAAGGAACCGCCTTCCACATACTCCGAAAACAACAGCGTATCCGCTGTGGGTGCTTCCGCTTTCACATTATAAGCGGGTCCGGCAAGCATGCCTAACACCATTGAGCTTACAACAACTGAACTAACCCCTTTGACGAGGCCTTTCTTTTTCATTTGTGGTCCTCCCCGATAATTATTGACACGATACACCAACATCCCCCATTATAAAGCATTCATTGTTTGATTTGTGTAAATAGTATTAATATTAGACAAATAAAATGTATGCGTTTACAATGGAGAGAATAGACTTCCGGCCACAATAAAAGCCCGGCTGATATGCCGGGCTTTTATTTTCTATAAAGAGGATAAGATGGTCACAGGCATCCCGTCAGGGGCGGTTGTCGAATACATCTTTTCCCCATGTTCTTCAATGGGGCCGTGAACCTCAACCCCCTGCTGTTTGGCGTGCTCCGCAAAAGCATCCGCATCATCCACGACCAGCTGCAGCATTTTCACAGGCATCATACACTCATTTTTGTGCCAGAACTCGAGCCAGCTGTCTCCTGCCTTAAAGATACCGCCGCGATATTCCTCCGTATCCTCCCACGCATTCCCGACGCCCAGTTTGTTTTGAAAAAAGTCCACCATCGCCTCACTATGTTCAGAAACATCAACATACCTGTATCCAAGAATCTTCATCTTCCACCTCTTCCCTTTTCTATTTCCAGGATGACCCCTTCCACCTTTCTTATTCTATCCACAGAGAAAAAAGCCTGCACAAAGGCAGGCTTTTAGGAAAAGATCTGATCGATTTTAGAGATTTCATTGTCGTTCAACTTCACATCCAGCGTTTTCAGATTATCGACGACCTGCTGGGTGCGTTTTGCACCAGGGATAACCGCATCAATGGATGGCTGATTCAAATACCACGACAGGACAATATGCGGAATATCCACGCCTTTTTCCTCAGCGATTGGACGAAGCTTCTCAACTTTATCCAGATTCTTTTTGAACTCTTCTCCTTGGAACAACGGATTTTCTGCACGCAGATCGTTGAACGTCGTATTTTTATCATACTTACCAGCTAACAGTCCGGAAGCAAACGGGAAGTATGGAACAAAGCTGATTTGGTTGTCCGCTGTGTAAGGAAGCATATCCTCTTCCGCTCCACGCTTGAACAGATTATATTCACTTTGAATCACATCCACATATCCGTCCTTGTTGGCTTCTTTCAACTCGTCAACAGAGAAATTGGAAACGCCTATTGAGCGTACTTTCCCTTCATCCTTCAATTCCTTCAGAGCACCCACCGCTTCATCTTTCGGCGTATCCTCATCCGGGAAGTGAATGTAATACAGGTCGATATAATCCGTCCCTAGACGCTGTAGACTGTCCTCCACGGACTGCTTTAAGAAGGCAGGAGAGTTGTTGAACACAACATCTTCTCCTTTAAACTCATGAGCACCTTTCGTCGCAAGAATGATATCATCACGTTTATATTCACTCATCACCTGTCCGACAAGCTCCTCTGAACGTTTCGGTCCGTAAATAAAGGCCGTATCGAGAAAATTCATGCCGTGGTTCAGTGCTGTCCGGACGACGTCCTTACCTGCTTCCTCATCCAAATTCGGGTAAAGGTTGTGCCCTCCGACGGCATTTGTACCAAGGCCGATGGGATTGACATACAAATCTGATTTACCGAGTTTTGTTCTGTTATCCATTTTCTCATCTCCTTCTAAAATTCATCCTTTTCGATGTTTACCACATAACACCAAATTAAAAACAGGCTGCCCCTTTTCTCAAAATAAGTCAAAGGCCAGAGGAACCCCCCATCCCCGGCCTTTGATAACCAAATAATTTATCCCAGTTTGCTTTCTCTCTTATGGTCATTAAATTCCACTTTTCCAAGCTTCCTAAATTGTTCCTCGATTTGTTCAAGCGTCTTCCCTTTTGTTTCTGGAAGATATTTTGCTACAAACAGGATAGACAGGATACCAAGACCGAAGAAGACGAAGAAGGTGTTAGATAATCCAAAAGTGTCAACAGAAATCGGGAAGAGGAAGCCGACAAAAAAGTTGGCGATCCATAAACAGAAAATGCATACGCCCATCCCTAGCCCTCTAATTTTCTGAGGAAAAATTTCAGCAATAACAAGCCATGTGACAGGACTTATTGCTCCCTGCATAAAAGCAAGGAACATGACAGTCAAAGCCAGAATTACGAATGGCAGGGCAGAAGTTCCTTGAAGCCAGATCGAAAATAACCCGATTAAAAGAAGCGAAGAAGTTGTACCCGCCAGTCCTACCAGCAGCATAGGACGCCGTCTTACGCGACCGAGAAGCCAGATTCCTGTAATCATGGCAGCAACAGAAATGACACCGTTTGCAATATTACCAATAAGAGCTGCTTTTGTACTAAATCCGGAATCTTTTAAGATTTCTGTTCCGTAATAGATGATTGAGTTTACACCGGTAATTTGCTGGACAACAGCAACCCCTACCCCGATGAATACGATTCTACGTATCCAAGGTTTAGCTAAATCTTTAATTTTCCCTTTTTCCATCTGACTCTCACTCTCAAGGTTTTCCCGCATCGTTGAAATCTCGCTGTCCGCCCTTTCCGGGGTTCTTACACGATTCAAAACTGTGAGGGCATCTTGAAACCTTCCCTTCGAGGCCAGCCATCTTGGACTCTCAGGAACTACTTTCATTCCGAGCCATAGAATAACCGCCGGCAGCGCTGCTATGATAAGCATATACCTCCATACATGACCAACCTCACCCAGAGTCGTCCCTAATATCGCGTTGAAAATAAAGGCCAGCATCTGTCCGGTTACAATCATAACCTCGTTCCATGTAACCATCTGCCCTCTACGTTCCGTAGGAGATATTTCGGCTAAAAAAGACGGCACAGTAACTGAAGCGCCCCCCACTGCAAGCCCCAAAATAAACCGGGATGCAATCATAAAAGCAGTACTAGGCGCAAACGCACAACCAAGTGTTGCAAGAAAGAAAATAACAGCCAGACCCATAATGGTCTTTCTCCGCCCAAATACATCGGAAAGTCTTCCTCCGAACACCGCCCCGAAAGCAGCTCCAAGGAGTAGAGAGCTTGCTACCAAGCCTTCGGTTAGCGGAGAAAGATTTAACTGGCCTTCCTCAGCCATAAAAGGCAGCGCTCCATTAATAACCCCTGTATCATACCCAAACAACAGTCCTCCAAAAGTCGAGACGATGACGATAAGCGCTAAAAACCGGTTAGGATTTTTCTTTTTGGCTCCCTTAGGAAAAGTGACTTGGTTCTTCCCATCAGTTTGTTCCATGACCACATTCCTTCCATAATGAGTTAAGCCGTAGGTATCTGCTTCAAATCAGTAAACAAGACAGGATTAATAAACTTTATAGTGGTCTAAGAGCCATTCATGCTCCGGATCTGTTTGAAATTTCCATACACGTTCCGGGCCGGCCATCACATTTAAAAAGTAAACATTATGACCAGGCGGTGCAGCAACAGGATGATACCCTTTTGGAACCATGACAGCATCGTTATGGTTCACAATCATGTTTTCATCCAAGCTTCGATCATCAGTGTATACTCGTTGAAAGGCAAATCCACTTTCAGGCTGGATTTTATGGTAATAGGTTTCCTCAAGTTTTGATTCATACGGGAGATTCTCTTCATCATGTTTATGAGGTGGAAAGCCAGACCAACTCCCTTGAGGTGTAAGGACTTCCACTACTAGCAAACTGTCAGCAGGCTTGTCCTCTGGAAGAATGTTATGAATATGGCGGGTAAGATGATCGGTCCCCCTCTTTTCTTTTCCTACATCGTACGGACTTATGAGCCTTGGTTCATAGTTTCCATTCGATGGGGCAGAGCAGACGGCGACTTCAAGATCTGTTCGAGCCTGTATATGGTACCTTTCTTTTGGAGGCAGATACACCGAATAGGGAGGAATCCACTCGAATACATCCATTCGCTCACCGATATTTTCAAACGATTGGTGGTTGGTGGCAACATCAGCCCTACCGCTCAGAAGAACAAGACATACTTCGCGGTCTTCCGTATTTTTTTCAAGCTCTTCTCCTTTCTTCAAGGCAAAGACCTCAAAACCAACATGGTCCCACCCCGCCTGTTCCGGGGTTATTTCAAGACTTTTCCCCTGTTTATCAGGCTTGTGACTTTTCACAATCAATTCAGCCATACGTATCCTTCCTTTCATGAATGTTTGATTTATACCAGAAGCTTTTTCTTTTGTTGAAGAGAACGAGTGGCTGCCACAGCAATCTCAGCAGCTTTCAGGCCATCATCAACGGAAACCGCAGATGGATATTGGTTCTTTATGGCAGAGATAAAAGATTCTATTTCTGTAACGAAGGACTCCTTATACCGTTCAAGGAAAAAGTATTCAGGTTTATCCTTGTAAACGCCTTCATTTGTGCTTACTTCAATTGTTGTCGGTCGCATGTTTTCTACGACAGCTTTCCCTTCAGAACCAAACACTTCAATACGTTGATCGTAACCATAGGAAGCCTTTCTGCTGTTATCAATAACTACAAGGGCCCCGTTCTCCAACACGCCGGAGGTGACAGCCGTATCGATATCTCCGTGCTCTGAAAGAGAGGGGTCAATCACGGCCTGGCCATACGCGTGTACATTGACAAATTCACTGCCTGATAAGAAACGGACCATATCAAAGTCGTGGATAGTCATATCAAGGAACAACCCTCCGGAGTTTTCAACATAATTAAGGGGTGGAGGCATTGGATCCCGCGATGTTACTTTGATGATCTGTACATCTCCAACCTCTCCAGACACTATAGTGCTCTTCAACTTCTCAAAGCTTTTATCGAACCGGCGGTTGAAACCCACCTGAAAGACCACTGATGATTGATCCATTACTGCTTTAACTTCTTGAATTCTTTTGATATCGAGGTCTACCGGCTTTTCACAGAATATGTGCTTCCCACACTTGGCAGCTTTTATTGCAAAATCTGCGTGAGTATGAGTGGGAGAACAGATGAGCACGGCATCGATGTCAGGATTTTGAAGTACATCGTTTTCCTCATTAGTTAAACACGTTAGCGAATGATTTACCGCCCATTCCTCTAAATGCTCTATGAAAGGATCGTAAACAGCACTCAACTGCGCATCGCGAATGCGATACATGATGTTTTCCGCATGCATACGCCCAATCCTACCCCCGCCTAAAATTCCAAATTGTATCGATGCATTCTCCTTCACCAACATCACACTCCTAAATGAGTTTGAATATACTGCCGGGCTTTGATGGCATATTCTAAAGGATCTGCTTTTTCCGGATCCTGTTCAGCCTCAACGACAATCCACCCACTGTAATCCGAGACGTTCAATTTTGTCAGCACCTGCTGCATATCCACCATATCTCCATCCCCCGGGACAGTAAAAAGTCCAAGTTTCACCCCTTCAATAAAACTGAGGTCTTCTTCTTTAACAGTATCTAAGGCAGTTTTCCGAACATCTTTAACATGGACATGACGGATGCGATCTCCATATTTATATAAAAGTTGCACAGGATCAACTCCAGCTATAGTGGCATGTCCTGTATCGTATAACAGATGGACAAGATTCGAATCGGTCCCCTCCATTACCCTGTCTATTTCTTCCATGGTTTCAATACCTGTACCTATGTGGTAATGGAAAGCCAGCGCCATTCCTCTCTCCTTTGCCATCTGTCCTAATTGATTCAATCCTTCGCATAGATAATCAAACTGTTCGTCTGTTAATTGGGGACGATTGAGAAATAAAGGCTGTGTGATATCGTTATGGATTGTACTTCCTACTTCACCAACTCCGACAACCTCAGCACCTAGCTGCTCCAACGTATCTATATGTTCACTGAAAGCATTAATCGTCTCCTCGATAGGCTTTGAAGTAAAATAGCAGCTGAACCACCCGTTGCAGATCTCAAGGTTTCTAAGTTGAACTGCCCTGCTCAACTCATCCACATTCTTCGGATACTTGTGTCCAATTTCACTTCCTTCAAAGCCTGCAAGTGCCATCTCACTCAGACACTGCTCGAAAGTAAGACGCTCGCCAATCGCAGGAAGGTCATCGTTGGACCAGTTTATAGGGGCGCACCCCAGTTTCACCTTCTGTTTTACAAGCATGTCATCACTCCATTCCATCTAATTTTACTTTTAACTCCTGGTAGGACTCCTGCACAGCGGCGCTTTCAGAAACTTCCGGAACACCTACCTCCCAGAAACCTTCATATCCTTCCGTCATTGTTCCAGGGAGTACTTTGATATGAATTAGAGTCGATTGTGTCTCTTTTTTCGATTCTTCAAAGGCTGCCTGTAATTCTTCCAAATTTGTTACAGTAAAAGCCTTCATCCCGTAGCTTTCAGCGTTTTTCGCAAAATCCACAGGAGAATACTCCCCAGTAAGGCTGTGATTTTCTCTTCTTCTAAATTCATTACCAAAGCTGCTTACCCCGTGAGAGCGCTGAAGGTTGTGGATACATTGAAAACCATGGTTATCAAATAGAAGAATATTCATTTTCAAGCCTTCCTGGATGCTAGTGAAAACCTCTGTGTGTCCCATCAAATATGCTCCATCTCCCACAAATGCGTACACTTCTGAGTCCGGTTTTGCTATTTTTGCTCCTAAAGCTCCGGGAACTTCATAGCCCATACAGGAGAACCCATACTCCAGATGATACGTATTTGGTTCCCCAGGCTTCCAAATCCTTTCTAAATCTGAAGGGAGACTGCCCGATGCAGATACGATTACAGAAGAAGGGTCGATCATTTTGTTGATTTCCATAAGTGCACGAGTCTGGTTTAATCCTTTTTCATTCTCAAGACTGGATAGTCGTTCCAATTCCTCCTCCCATGCCTGCCAGGCAATTTTGATCTCTTCCTCATAAGAAGATACATACTCTCTGATTTTCAGAGTATCGTGCAGCTGATTCAATCCAAGTTCTGCATCACCTTTTAATGCTGCTGCGTTCATTTTACTAGCATCCGTTGCATTCACATTCAAGGACACAAAACGACTGTCGTTCTTAAAGGCCAGTTTGGAAGAAGTAGCAAAGTCATTCAACCTTGTACCTACGGCAAGAATGACATCCGCGTCCTTAGCAAGCCGGTTGGAAGCCAGTGTACCGCATACTCCGACGCCTCCCATATTAAGAGGATGATCCCATGGTATCGTCCCCTTTCCGGCCTGTGTTTCACCAATGGGTATACGGAAAGTCTCCGCGAAGTTCAATAGAGCTTCTGTAGCTCCGCTGTATCGAACACCACCTCCACAAACGATAAACGGACGCTCACTCTTTTCAATAATTTTCACAGCTTTTTCCAGAGCTTCAGAGGAAAGCGGCTGCCGTTCGATTAAATGAGTACGCCTTCTGAAGAAATCCACTGGATAATCATAAGCTTCCGCCTGAACGTCCTGTGGCAGGGCGAGCGTAACAGCTCCGGTGTCCGCTGGGTCTGTTAGTACCCTCATAGCCTGCTCACATGCGGTCATGAGCTGTTCAGGACGGACAATTCGATCCCAGTAACGACTGACAGGCTTAAACGTATCGGTAATGGAAGATGTATAGTCATTATTATTTTCCACTTGCTGAAGGACAGGGTCAGGTCTTCGCGAAGCAAAATTGTCTGAAGGAAGAAACAGTACAGGAATTCTATTCACACTAGCTGTCGCTGCAGCTGTCACTAAATTGGCTGATCCAGGACCGATTGATGCTGTAACCGCATAAGTCTGAAGCCGCTGCCGTTCTTTCGCAAAAGCCATTGCTGTATGGGCAATGCCCTGCTCATTTTTACCTTGATAAAAGGGGAATTCCCCGTATTGTTCCAAAGCCTGGCCAAGTCCAAGAACATTACCGTGACCAAAAATCCCCATCATACCCTCAAAAAATTTATACTCTTTCCCATCAAGAACGACATACTGGTTGTCGAGGAATTTCACTAAAGCCTGACTCATTGTTAAACGTATTGTTTCCACAGTTTTTCCTCCCATCTATTGAATTACTTTGTCCTCTGCACGTTTAAATCCGAGCAGTTCCAGTTTCCTAAGAGCCTCCTGTTTCACCATTTCTATTGGTTTTTCAAATAGTTTTAACCGATCGTATTCATGTGGAGCCTTCTGTACTTCCTCCTGTAGGCTGTAACCGAACGCTTTCCGAAGAGCTGTTCCTATGTTCATTTTCGATACGGAAGTACGGACCAGACGCTCCAAATCTTCATCTTTAATTCCCGTGGATCCATGAATCACAAGAGGGGTGCGCACTTTATAATCAATTTCATCCAAAAGTTCGAATTGAATGGATGCTTCCTGAGCACTCATTCGTTGTACTGTCCCAACAGAGACAGCCAGCCAGTCCACATTGGTCTGTTGGACAAACACCAATGCTTCATCTGAATTTGTATAGACCGTTTGGTTCCCTGGGATATCCTGGTAAGATAGTTGTCCTACTTCTCCTTCCACCGCCACATCAAAGGCATGGGCCATTCTTGCAATTTCTTTTGTATTTCTAATATTTTCCTCAAGCGGAAGGTGGGAGCCATCATACATGACAGAGGTATATCCGCTTTGGATGGCTTTTGCTGTTATTTCATAACTTTTCGCATGGTCAAGATGGATGGATACAGGCACCTTCGCATTCACAGCCAGCTGTCTAAGCAACATGCCCCAGTAATCCACCGGCATATGATCAATGGCCAGCTTATTAGTAGCAAGCAGGATAGGAGCATTCATCTCTTCCGCCGCCTCAACAACTGCAGCAGCATCCTCGTAACCAAAGACGTTAAACGCAGCTAAGGCATAATTCGTTTGGGAAGACTGCTTCACTACGTCACGAAAATCACAAATCATGCATCCTTCCTCCTTTGCGAGTTTTTTGTTTTTCAATGAAATCCATCAGTTCATTCCAGTAGGGCATCGCTTCAGAACAAGAATTCTTTGAGATGACGATTGCTGCGGCTCCTGCTCCCAGCTCAAGAGAAGTGGAAAGATTAAATTCGTTGATCAATCCATACAGCACCCCCGCAGCAAAGGCATCCCCTGCGCCAAACGTCTTCACTACAGAGACAGAAAACACAGGACCGGCAGCAGGTTTACCCTCTCTTGTATAAGCTTTGGATCCTTCCTCTCCACGCTTGATAATGACAAGCTCTGGTTCTTCCCTGAGCCAGTCTTCGGCAATCTTGACATCATCAGCATCCATATAAGCAGGTGAGAGGGCATGGAATTCATCACGCGTACCAATGATCACATGGGACTGGCGCGCCACTTCCTGGTAAACTTCCGCCGTCTCTTCTTTGGACTTCCAAATGTATGGACGATAATCAAGTTCAAATACAACTTTCGTGTTATGCTGACGTGCAAATGTAATGCAGCGAAGTACAGCTTCACGCGAAGGTGATTGAGATAAAGCAGTACCGGAAATCAATATGGCTTTTGCTCTCTTTACGTACTCCTCATCCATTTCCTCCGGAGAGATTTTGAGATCTGCTGCCTCATTCCGATAAAGAATGTTATGACATTCAGAAGGACTGATAATTTCTGTAAACGCTACTCCATTCATAGCACCTGTTTCATCTGTTGGAACATGGGAGGTATCGATTCCTTCCTTGCGGAGAGCATGCGTACAATACCTACCTAAACCATCATTAGAGACTTTGCTGATAAAACCAACGTTCAACCCAAGTCTGGCAGCACCAACTGCAATATTTGCCGGAGAACCTCCTACTGTTTTTTTGAATGACTCAACTTCCTCCATTGGGCGGTTAATTTCATTAGCGTTCAAATCAACCCCGATCCTTCCAATCGGAATTATGTCCAAATCTTTTTGTTTATCAAAGTCAATAACGGACATTAAATCCCCACTTTCCTAAGAATTTTATCGAACAACCATTCCACTATTCACAGATTCCACAGCTTTCAGTGCAGCTTGCGTGGCCTTTACTCCATCTCCTGCGTCAGGATAAAGTTTTTCCCCTGTCTGCACTCCCTGGATGAATGCCTGCATTTCCTGCTTAAAAGCCACCTCAAACCTTTCTAAGAAATCATAAACACACTCTTCTACAGCTCCTTGCTCATTAAAGAGCATCACTTGATTCTTTGCCGGAACAGGACTTAAACGCAGTGTTCCTTTCGTCCCCACCACTTCTGTCTCAATATGATAACCATGGCTAGCTGTGCGGCCACTATAAAACTGTCCTATCGCACGTTTTTCAAAAGTCATAAGTGCTGCAGCATTATCCATATCCCCGTGCACCTTCAGCTCATCGTATAAGTAACACCCTCCGAGTGCATAAACCTGTTCCACTTCCGATTCCAAAAGCCAGCGCGCCAGATCAATATCATGAACACCCATATCTACAAAAAGACCACCACTGGTCTCTGCAAAACGAAGCAGACCGTCAATCAGGTATTCAGGGTCCAGACTGTAACACCGAATGAGAATGGGGGTCCCTATCCGCCCTCCCAGGATCTGTTTCTTCATAAATTGATAAGAAGGATCAAACCGACGCATAAAACCCAGCATAAGGCACTGTTCAGGGAATTCCTCTGCTTTTTCTCTGACTTGAATACATTCTTCCAGTGTTAATCCAAGCGGTTTTTCACAGAAAACATGAAGCCCTGATTCCAAGGCATCCAGCACCTGTTGACAGTGCTCCGAGGAAGAAGATGCAATCACTACCGCATCCAGTCCTCCTTCTTTAAACATTCTGAGGGTATCTGTATAGCCAAAAGGGACCGCCCATTTTTCCTGATACTGCTTAACTTTCTCTGCCGTCGTTGCACAGACGGCCGTCAGCTCACATCCAGGAATGTTCAAGATGTTTTCCGCATGACGGCTGCCCAGGCGCCCCAATCCAACAACTCCTATTCGTAGATCAGACATTCACTTCATCTTCTCCACTTGATTTTCCAACTGAACCAACTTGTTTTCACGGAAGGATTCTGTCGCTGCATAGGCAACCTCTGTAGCTTTCGTACCATCATAAACACTAACGGAGGGTTTTCGGTCTTCTAAAATACAGTCAACAAACTCCTGAACTTCAAGCCGGTAAGCTTCTTCAAAACGTTCAGGGAACCCGGAGACGCATTCTTTTCTAGCTCCGTAGGTATCAAAGATCTGCACTTGATTCTTTTCCGGTACCGTTCCAACACGCAGAGTGCCATGTGTACCAACGATTTCTGTTTCAACATGATATCCGTGAGGAGCATTTCGTCCGGAATGGAACATCCCCATCGTTCCATTTTCAAACTGCATCAAAGCCGCCACATTGTCACCATCTCCATACACATCAAATTCCTTGTGTAAATAACTCCCACCTGAAGCGAAGACATTAGTAACATCCGAATCAAGGAACCAACGTGCAAGGTCAATGTCGTGTACAGTCATATCAAGGAAAAGCCCTCCGCTTGTTGCAGCGAATCGAATAGCTCCTTCAATAGTTGATTCTGGATCGATACTGGTAGCACGGACTAAAATCGGCTGCCCGATCGCTCCATCTTCTATTTTTTTCTTTGCATAAGCATAGGAAGGGTCATAACGTCGCATAAAACCAACCATAAAAACACGATCAGCATTGCGTTCAACCGCTCGTTCTGCAATCCTACATTCTTCTACAGTTACGCCTAACGGTTTTTCTGTGAATACATGGAACCCTGCATCCAAAGCTTTTTCAATCTGACCACAGTGTTCTGGAGAAGGCGAAATCACAGCAATAGCGTCCAGTTCCTTATTCTTCAACATTTCTTCATACACGGTATAACCAAATGGAACTCCCCATTCTTTTTGAACATGATCGACTTCCTCCTCAACTATGCTGCACACCGCTGTAAGTTCTGCGTTCGGAATTTGAAAAGCAATGTTCCTTGCATGATCCATCCCAAGTCTTCCAAGACCCACCATACCAATTTTCACTTTTTTCATTTTTCTTCCTCCTTTAATAACAGCGCTTTCATGTAATGTTAAAATAAAAAAGAAGTAATTTTTCTGATTATTCTTTTATTTGGTTACATTCTATCTTGACTGGTTATATTTTGCAACCGTTTACTTATATTTATTTATTTTATATTCTATTTTTAGTTATTTTTTATTTTGAATATTTATTTTTAGTTTCGTTTATGTTTAAATACAAATAAGATATGTTAGAGGAGGAGACCGATGTTTGCGTCGCAAAGACATGAAAAAATCAGACAGATACTTATAGAAAAGAAAAATGTGGATACCTCCACACTTACTTCACTACTGGGGGTCAGCGATGTTACGGTCCGTAAAGACCTGGCCGCTTTAGAGAAAGAGGGTTTTCTTCGTAAGACCTTTGGTGGGGCTGTATTAAGTGAACACGATTCATCAACACATGATTACCAGAAGGCTTCTATAGATAATGTTGAAATAAAAGACGCGATCGCTGAAAAGGCATCCGTTCAAATCCAAAAAGGAGATACGATATTTATTGGCTCTGGGGCGACCTGTTACCTACTAGCTAAGAAAATTCGTCATAGACAGGATTTAACCATTGTTACAAACAACGTGAATGCTCTTAATGAACTCATCCCCTATAACTCAAAAATCTTTTTTATTGGAGGTGAACTTGTCCATCATGAAGGAATGGTTTCTACAAGTTCCGAGAGGGTTGAAGATTATTTTAAAGGCATTTATGTGAACAAGGCGTTTACCAGTGTTACCGGTGTAGATTTGACTGCAGGCCTCACGGTCAATCATATTATCAGCACTTACATCTACAAAAAAATTCAGGCCATGTCCTTTACGTGGACGCTTATGGTTGAAGATACTAAATTCAATAAGCGGGGTATTCATCAAGTAGCTACGTTGAACAGCCCAGCTTCAATCATATCCAACTACATCCCAGCTGAGTACCTGAGTTATTTCGAAGAGAACCATATAGAAACCACTCTTTCAACTGAATAAATTGCAAAAAACCACTCGAATCATGCCTTCACGAGTGGTTTTTTCATAGCTGAAAAAAGGATCAACATTGATGAATAAATTTTGCTCCTTTATGATGAGAAAAAAGCCCCGCCAAAGGAGATTTCATTCATGGACATCCGCCACCTGCAGTATTTCATTGAAGTCGCACACTTCCAGAGTTTCACAAAAGCAGCCGAACACCTCTATATCTCCCAGCCGACCATCAGCAAAATGATTAAAAACCTCGAAAACGACCTCGGTGTTGAGCTTTTTGAGCGTCGGAGAAAAAAAGTCGTCCTGACAGACGCCGGACGACTCATCCTCACTCAGGCGAAAACGATTGATAAAGCTTTCCAGAACCTGACGACTCAACTGGATGATCTGCTCGGCCTGCAGAAAGGCCATCTGCGTATCGGCCTGCCACCGATCATGGATGCAGAAGAGTTCATCCAGACACTCGGAAGTTTTCATAAACAGTATCCACACATTACCTTTCAGCTCGTTGAGAGTGGTGCTAAAAAGATTGAGGAGCAGATTCTCCAGGAGGAACTGGATGTCGGGATCACTGTCCTGCCGACGGATGAAGAACGTTTCCATTACTTTTTCCTGTTAAACGAAGAATTGGAGGTTGTGCTGCACCCGGACCATCCGCTGGCGGACCTCGAGGAAATTGAGTTAGCTGATCTAAAAGAGGAATCCTTTATCCTTTTCAACAAGGATTTTGTGTTGAATGACCGGATTTCAAACGCCTGTCAGGAAGCCGGCTTTCTGCCGAAAATCGTATCGGAGAGCTCTCAATGGGACTTTATTGGTAAAATGGTCGCTTCCAATTTCGGGATCTCCTTGCTGCCTAAGAGCGTTTCTCAACTGTTGAGTGACAATGTACGTAAAATCAAAGTGACGGAGCCTTCCATCGCGTGGGAACTGGCTATCATCTGGCCGAAAGATCAATACATTTCCTTTGCTGCCAAGGAGTGGCTCACCTACACCCAAAACCGCATGAGCAGAATGGAAGATTAATCAGCTTTGAACGCCAAAGCTGATTTTTTTATTCCACTTTAGACTAATTGTAAGCATTTCCATAGATATTATCTATCGTATGAATGCCGGATTGCTATTTCACTTTCTGATTATTCAGGCTTACACTGATGGTGTTCTCCTTTTTGTAGGGACATGTCTTTACGAATAAGCGCTTCGAAATGATTTTATTTACAGAAAGGAAGTCAGAAATAATGACAGGTAAACGAGCAAAAGAAAGTCTTGTGATCAATACAGACCAAGTGATGATTAACGATTTGAATAATTACAATACACTGTTCGGCGGGGTGCTGATGAAAAAGCTGGATAACAACGCCACCCTTTCTGCACGAAGGCACGCCCGGGTAAAAGAGTGTGTAACAGCGTCAACAGATTCCATCGATTTCCTTCACCCCATCCATCAGAAGGATTCGGTTTGTGTGGAATCCTTTGTTTCTTATACAGGAAATAAATCGATGGAGATTTTCTGTAAAGTCATTGCAGAAGATATGATTACCGGTGAGCGGCGGATGGCTGCTACAGCTTTCCTGACGTTTGTAGCTCTTGATGAACATAAACAGGCGGTGAAGGTACCTAAGGTCATCCCTGAAACCGAAGAAGAGAAGTTCCTCTATCAATCGGGAGAGGAAAGAGCCAAGCGCCGGCGGTTCCGCCGCGACCATAGTGCTGAATTAACAAGAATCATCGGGTTGGAGAAACCGTGGGAAAAAGGAGTGGATGAACATGATCAAATTAGCAAGCTTGGGTGAGCTCTATGAGGCAAAAGAAGATATCCGGGACATCCGCACCCGCTATCCGGACGTTTACGCCATTTTAAACCATGTGGTCAGTTTCACACGGCAGCTCCAGATCAAATACGGATATATGGGTGCCCTGCTGATGGAGGAAGACCTTGAAGCCTGCTATCCTGAATTTATTAAAGGTTCGATTCTATCTGTCTATCAGAGGGAAGTGAATCGTCTGAAGGACCACGAGGACTTCCAGGTCGTGCAGGAATTTCTCAATAAGCACAGGGAAGTCGGGGACGCCAAGCTTTTTCTTCTCATTCTTGGTGCTAAACCCGAACTGCTGCTCGGCTCAACAATCATGAAATAATAAAAGATTCCCGGGGTATCAGGACAACCCCGGGAATCTTTTTACAACACTTATGATTAAGCACCACTTTTAGAAAGCAGCTGCTCCTGCTGCAGCTTTTCCTGAAGCATGGCAACTTTCTGACGCTCTTCTTCCAGCTGCTGCTGCAGTTTTTCATTTTCCTTCACAAGGATATCTCTCTGGTCTAAAACACGGATCATATCTTCTCTCATGTAAATGTCCCCTCTTTCTTTGTACTTGTTCACCAGTCGACTCAAACAACTACTAGAAACGTTACTTTGTAAAAATTATGTTAAATAATGACGAATTTTGCAACTAAAAGCTTTCGACAAAAGATAGATACCCTATTCCTGCAGAAATAAACCATGTAAAAAACCTCCAATTTTTTGGAGGTTCTCACAAAATTAATAGATCCACATTGAAAATAAAGCGACACCGATGCCCACAAAACCAAGTCCGATACTGTAAGGAAGGTTCCGAAGAACAATCTGGTAAGGGTTCACCTTCAATGCCACAGACGTCAAGGTCACAATCAATCCATAGGGTGCCGAAGGGACGGTGGCTATTGCACAGGCCGAAAGCAGAATCGTCAAGGTTACCGGTGGAAAGGCACTGGTCAAGAGCGCGCTGACTCCTCCAAAGATTCCCATCGTAGCAATGGGATGGACACCAAGAAGGGTCATCACTAAAAACGCGGCCTGGATAAACAGCATAATGAAGATCGGCTGCCCTTCCATAGCAATTAGAGGGTCCTGTAAGAATTGGAGGTAAGGCGATGCATTCAAGGTTCTAGTCAAGAACGACAATGTCAAAAGGAGGACGATGAAATTATCAAGCCGGTTTGTTTTCCACTTCCATGTCGGCCACCCAATATTCATAAAACTGCGCCTGCGCTTGATCAGCAGTGACCATACAAAGGCAAACGGAAAGATAGCGATCGTCACAGAAAATAGAAAATCAAGCTGGACAACATTCCCCAGGAAAACAACGAAGCACAGAAATAAAATCAGGGCGGCAATAAACTGAATGAACTTGCGTTTATTCAATGGTGCTGCTCCTGTACGGTCTTCTGGAATCGATTCACCCCGGTACATGAATTTGGCAGCAAACGAGTCAAGAGCAATACCAATCACGGAAATCGCAAGCATCCACGGCAGCACTTGAAGGTAGTCGGCCCCCGTAATAAAGATGGATGTGGCCAGTAAAATCTCCAGCGGGCTCCATAAAAGAGCGAGCGAATAGCCCCGCAGTGTAACCATCAGAATGAAGTTATTCTTCATTTTCAAGTTCATCTGCTTCAATTTTTCCTTAAGAAGATCCTGAGAGACCGCAGCAGAAGAAAGGTTCAAGAAAGCCGCAAGAGAAACCATCGTGACTTCACTGCGCGCATACAATCCGCTTAAGCTCTGATTCCCACCTCCAATCAATGACTGAAGCAGCTTATTATATCTGCCCGCCTTCACAACACTGTTCATCCACGGCAGCATGGAAATAAGTAGAAGCAGACTAATATTCCCGGCAAAAAATTGGGGGATATCAGACAGGACCGCATCGCTGGAAAAGTAGAAAAAGCCGCCGGCTGTCAGCAGCACAGTCCCTAAAATCTTAAAGACGCGGTCCGACCTGGGAAAGCTGACAGCCGTCATCACCATTCCCAGAACACCAATGATTATGTACAGCGTTTCATCCGCCCAGAACGTATGAAGGACATTCAGTAAAAATACAAACGAGTAGAATAGATATAAATAGTTCGACCAATGGCGCACAGTTATTCTCCTCACTATGGTAGCGTATCCAATGATCTCATCCTATAGAGGAATGGAACTTTTTTCAATCCTAAAGCTCAAAAAGGTGACAACGCCTGAAACGTTATCACCTTTCTATAATTATTGTTTTTTTGCAAAGACAAGCGTGGAAGGCTGCCACTGTACGCCTACGTACCCATTCTCAATCAAGGATTTTTGTTCATCGTAATCCTTCTGCTGAACGGTTACGATTGTAGACACATCCCACATCACAGGACTGGAAACCGGACGATAGAAAATATAGCGCAGCATGCCGGCGTATTTTTCCTTGATCGCAGCAATAACCATCCCTTGAGAAAACTTATCCTTTAAACTTCCGGGATTTTCAGGGTGAACCGTACAAAAGAGATGAGTCCTGCCGTGGTTAGCTGCGTGGAAAGCATCCATAATCCAAACACCCATGCTTTTCTGCAGGCGGTTTCCTCTGTATTCAGGAAGCACGCACGAAATCTCCTGATGGACGACCTTTTCCCACTCGGCTTCCGGAAGGCCGACATCGCGGCCGAGATTCTCTATGTGGTGTCCTGGATACCATAATGCCCGGAAGGCAGCCAGGGTCTCTCGCACGTAAACCCCGATCAGCAGCCCTCCGCCTGTTAAAATGGTCGTGAATTCTTCTTCGCTCAGTGGCTGCAGCGTCGATGAATCCTCGACATGCTGCTCCACTTCCTTCTGCATCGTCTGCAGTTCTTCCAGGGCATCCAAAGAAAGAACATGGACACTGTACTTCCTTTCCTGACCTGTTGGTTGATGCTGTAATATCCCTTGGGCAATCATTCTATTCCCTACTTTCTAATCGTGCTGCCGGACAGCCATTTCCTTTGGTGTAAACGTTTCTTTATGGCTCGTTAATTGTTCAATATAGTCGATATCGGGCTCAAAACCAATTCCCGGCTGGTCTGGAACTTTCATTTCACCGCGGTCCATCCGCACTTCCGGATGGATGATGTCACGCTCCCAATAATGACTGGAAGGAGCTGTATCTCCTGGATAAAGGAACTGAGGCAGGGCTGTGACGGCAATGTTATGCGCCCGGCCGATGCCGGTTTCCAGCATGCCGCCGCACCACATCGGAATATGGTGGTCCTGACAGAGTTTATGAATCTTCAGCGTTTCCTGCAGGCCTCCAACACGGCCGATCTTCAAATTGACGATCCTGCAGCTGCCAAGCTCAATCGCTTTCCGAACATCATCATAGGAATGAAGGCTCTCATCGAGACAGATCGGTGTATTCAAATGCTTCTGCAGTTCTGCATGATCAATGATATCGTCATGAGCCAGCGGCTGTTCAATCATCATCAGGTTCAGATCATCCAGCTGCTTCAGACGGGGAATGTCATCGAGCGTGTAGGCGCAGTTGGCGTCCGCCATCATTTCAAGATCAGGAAACCGGCGCCGGACGGCACCAAGCAGCTCCACATCCCAGCCGGGCTTGATTTTCACTTTGATCCGCTTATACCCTTCTTTCACATATCCGGCTATTTTTTCCAGCAGGGCGTCTTCACTTTCCGTAATGCCGATACTGACGCCCACATCAATGGAGGACTTCGTTCCACCAAGCACTTCGGCCAGTGGACGTCCCTGTTCCTTGGCGTACAAGTCCCAGACCGCCTGCTCCACAGCAGCTTTTGCGTTGAATTGGCCCCGTATGGACTGAAAGCGCTCCGAAACTTCTCTCGGATGACCGATCGGTGCTTTCAGCAGTTCGGGCAGAAGAAACTTCCGAAGCATCGGCCAGTTGGTATCAATCGTTTCTTCATTATAAATCGGTTCATTGATGGATACGGATTCGGCCCAGCCGGAATGACCGTTGGCAGACTGGACTTCCACAAGGATGACGTCCTTATCATATTCAGTCCCGACACTGGTCGTAAATGGATGCAGAAGATCCATTTTAATTTGACGGAGAATTACTTTTTCGATATTCACGGAGTCCCCTCCTTACAGTCTACTTGATCGGCCTGACGCAGCATTTCATATAAAATATCCCGGCCGGTAATCAGAGCCTTTTTGTTGAAGTTCATCGCTGGATGGTGAAGTCCTGGAGTAAGCCCGCACCCAAGTCCGATCATCGTCGCAGACAGTCCACTGTTATGGAAGGTATAAAAATGAAAGTCCTCCGCTCCCGGTGAAACACACGGCGGTGCCAGGGCATCCTTGGAGCAGGCTTTCACGACCGCTTTTTCAGCCAGCCCTACAGCTTGATCGTTTTGGACAGCTGCAGGCGAGAATTCCACCCATTCGCTCCCGATTGCTGTTCCTGTTTCCTGCTCGACCTGTTGGATGATCTCCTTCGTCTGGTCGATAAGCCGCTGCAGCCCGTCGTTGGAAACGGAGCGGATATCAAACGTCATTCTCGCCGTTTCCGGAATGAGGTTCGCAGCTTCACCGGCATGCAGTTCTGTCGGCTTCAAAGAATAACCGGTATCCACATGTACAGCTTTTAACGACGCCATCAAGCGGCCCGCAGCTTCGATCGGGTTTTTGGCGAGTTCCGGACGGGCAGCATGAGCGGGTACTCCTTTAATTGTCAGCTTCAATGTAATAATCGCCCCGTGCAGAATTACGGGTGCGGCCTTGCCGTCAGGAACTTCCTGTTCCGGACGCAGATGGATACCACCTAAAAATTTCACATTCGCAAGGGCCCCGCTTTCCATCATCTGCAACGCCCCGGCGGCCGTTTCTTCTGCGGGCTGGAAGATAAACCGGACCGTATGATATGGCTTTTCACCGGATTCCATAAGCTTTAATGCGGTATGGAGCACCATCGTACTATGGCCGTCATGACCGCACGAGTGGTTCGGGCGCACTTCCCCGTCTACCTCCTGAACGAGCGCATCCATATCCGCTCTCAAGGCGATCACTTCTTCTGTCTCTCCCGGATAGTCCACGTAAAATCCATAGTGGCGGGCAAAGGTATTCACTTTATAGCCGGCATCCTTCAACCGGCTCTGTAAATAATGGGAGGTTTTTTCTTCTTTTCCACTCGGTTCCGCAAGCGCGTGGAGCGCTTCGTACGTTTGTATCAGGTCATCCTGGTGCTGATCCACGATGCATTCCCCCTTAGAAAATGAGATGGGCTATACCGACAACAATCGGCAGTGTAATGATGGTACGCAATAGAAAGATGAAAACAAGATCTTTGAAGCTTACCGGCAGCTTCGACCCAAGCAGAAGTCCACCCATTTCCGACATGTAGACAAGCTGGGTGACAGAAACAGAAGCGATGATGAAGCGGGTCATTTCACTTTCGATGCCGCTTCCAATAACAGCCGGAAGGAACATATCCGCAAACCCGACGACCATCGTCTGACCGGCGGCCGATGCTTCCGGCACCTGCATCACGACAAGCAGCCATTCAAAAGGCTTTCCGATGATCGTGAAGAAAGAGGTGAATTCGGCAATCACAACAGCCACCGTACCGATAGCCATGACGACCGGCATCACACCAATCCACATATCCAGCACGTTCTGCAGGCCTTCTTTCACCGTGGCCTTCGCCCCGCCACTGTGCCGTGCTTTTTCAAGGGCTTGGCCTTTCCCCCATTTGACAACAGATACGCCGGACGGAATCAGCTCCTCTGTTCTTCGTTCGGCGCCTTCGTACGTATCATCCGATTTTCTTGAAAGCGGTGGAATCCGCGGCATAATAATCGCAGCGGCCAGACCGGCAATGATAATCGTTGCGTAATAAGGCAGGAAGTACGCCTCCATGTTCAAATAAGTGATGACGACAATCGTAAACGTAATGGAAACAATCGAAAACGTAGTCGCTACAACGGCGGACTCCCGCTTCGTGTAATAGCCTTCTTCGTACTGCTTAGAAGTCAACAGCACTCCGATCGTTCCATCTCCCACCCATGAAGCCAGACAGTCCAGCGAGGAACGTCCAGGAAGTGTAAAAGACGGGCGCATCACTTTCATCAATAGAGCTCCGACGAATTCAAGCAGGCCAAAGTTGAGAAGCAGAGGCAGAAGGAATCCTGCCAAAAGAAACGTTGTGAACAATACAGGCAGCAGATCATTGAGGAGAAGGCCGCCGGTCACATCCGATACGAGAAAATCAGGACCGAAAGCAACCAGCACCATCCACCCAAAGACCATCCCGGCTGTCCGGGTCACGAGCCAGTTGTTACTTACATAAAAGAGATTTTTCAAATACGCAGAATTCATGATCCAGCCAGGCTTCATTCCCCTGGCCAGGATGGAACCAAGTACAGACAGCGTGATAACCGCTACTGTAAATGCTGGTATATACGCACCAAGAGCACCGTTGATGCTGTTGGCAAAATAGGCTACCGGAACAGTCATGCCTGATTCTGTATTAATAGGAACGATAAAAAATAAAAGACCGAATAATGACGGCAGTATAAATTTCCAGTAATCCTTCTTCGTATAAGTTTTCTCTGTAACATTCGTCGTCTGAAACTCTCCCTGCATAATCCCCACTCCTTTTTAATAGGTCCCTACTCTAAAAACTTCCCCCGCTCTGCATACATCAGTTCAATTTTCTGCTGCCTTGCTTTTACCTGTTCCGAGTACTTGTCCGCTGCCGTCTGAATAACCATTTCGGAAACGCTGACGGCGCCCGCAATGGAATGATAATCCGTTTCCATCCGCTCTTCTGTCGTAATAGTCACATCCGCTTCCCGGCCAACCGGTGACAAAGGCTTATCTGCGAAGGCGATGATGGATGCGCCGGCTTTCCTGGCAGCGTCAGACAGCTCTTTTCCTTCTTTCCGATACCTCGGGAAAGAAAAAATGACGACCGCGGACAGCTCATCGATATCTACCATTTCCTCCGGGAGCAGTCCCTCAGCGCTGAAAAGGGACACGCGGTCTCTCAGCTGTCTCAGCGCGTAGTAAAACCAATACCCAGCCGCATAGGAACCCCCGAAGCCCCCGATGAACACTCGGTCCGCTTTCATCATGACCTCCGCTGCTTCCCGGATTTCCTCCGGATTCAGCTGATCCATCATATGAGCAAACACTTTCTTTTCCTGTTCCGCCACTTGATAAAACCGGTCTTCTTCCTTCACCTGTCCTGACATTGTAGAAGACTGAGAGGACTGAAGCCAGTTGGAGCGGATGGCCTCCTGCATATGGGAATACCCGCGGAACCCAAGCACATTGGCCAGACGGATGACCGTCGTTTCGCTGACGCCGACATTCCGACCCAGCTGTGAAGCCGTTATGATGGCTCCCTCCTCTTTATGCTCAATCAAATAGGAGGCCACTTTTTTCTGCCCCTGAGACAAAGAGGGATAATACGTTTTAATGGTCTGAAGGATCGGTTCCTCCATCTTCCTCCTCCTTTCTCAGAATGTGTGAAGTTTTTCCTTCGTTTCTATTAATCTACCGTACTTTTTCCTTCACATCAATAATTATTAGAAAATTCAATAATAATAGCTGTCCCTCAACATAGAGGAACAGCTATTATTTTCCATAGGATTGGACTCTCATCAGGTAAGCAGCCATCCCTATAATTGGCACACACCCCATCCAATGTCTCTGATTCTCCCTTCCATACTTCCGCTCCCGCCAGTAGATGGCGTAAACAGACAATGCGGTCAAGACGAAGAAATCAACCGTCATCACGTGAACAAACTGCGACACTTGAAAAGCAATTTCGTAATCCCCGGCGCTGCCTTCTGTTATTCCATAAACAAACAGGGCAGCTGTGCCAAGACTTACCACAAAAAGGAATGCCCTTGACCTCAGCATTTTCACGATCCACCCTGGAGTCCTTGTCCTCCGAACCAAGCCATTTTTGGCTAAGAAAAAATAAGGCATCAAGGCAAAGGCTCCGAGCATGAACGAACCGATCACAAACGGCCATGCAGGCACGCGGGCGTCATCCTCCCCAAGCAGAAAAGCCGCAAAAGCCATCGGGTACATCCCTAAAAAGCTGAACACCATAAGGAGCATCGGATCAGGGTCATCCATTTCGATCAGCTGAGCCAGATACCCCTGATTCCCATCCGGTGCAAGGAAAACCGCATATAAAATAAAAAGGATCCATCCAATAAACAACAAAGAACGGCGCATCCTATCATTCCCTCCTGAATGTAACAATAGTGGTCTATCTCCTGTATCGATCATACATAAACCAACCCAGATAAAAAAGGACCTGCTCTTTAAGAAGCAGGCCCTCCCTTCAACTAAGAGTCTATGGATTCAATGACACATTCGATCGCTGCCGTTAAATCCTGCTGCGGCCAGCTGGGAAGTTTTCCGTGCTGGACGGCGAGTTCATGAGAAGCAGGAAGGTGAATAAATCCTGAAGGGACGTGCTCTTTCCTCTTTTTAAAATGATAGAGCGTCTGATACATCACATGGTTACAGACATAAGTGCCTGCTGTGTTCGAGATTTGAGCCGGATACCCGTTCTCATGAAGACCTTCCACAAATTGTCGGATTGGAAGTGTCGTAAACAAGCCATCAGCCCCTTCCTCATGAATCGGTTCTCCGTCCGGTTTGTTTCCACGGTTATCCTTTTCACTGCTTTCGTTCCAGTTGATGGCTATCCTTTCCGGTGTAATGCTCTGCCGTCCAGCTGCAAGTCCAAGCGAGAGGACCACATCCGGCTGGGTCTCTTCGATATGAGATAGGATCTCTGCCCCGGACGTATCATAATCGACCGGCAGAATACGCCCTTCAATGTGGTAACCACCAATCTGCCTGCCGTGAAGATGGTGGACAATCTGTTTCGTCGGATTGATCGGGAAGCTGAGGAATGGTTCAAAACCAGTCAGCAAAAGTGTCGGCACATGTTCATCTCCTTTCATACGAATGCTTTTCAAGGTGTAAAATTGGTAAATTAAACCATGTTTATCCTTTCCCTTCACTCGCTCAACAGAAACGTTCACATTCATTAAAAACCAGTTAAAATATCAAAAACAGATAAAAAACACGAAAGAAACCTTTATAAACGAACAATTGAAAGATAAATGGATATAACATTCGTTTTTATGGTTGTGAAGCAACATCCACTCTGTTATAGTAAACTCGTATCCAATTTCATATCGCACTCGTATATTTTCAGTAATACGGTCTGAGCGTTTCTACCTGGTTCCCATTTTAAGAACCGGACTACGAGTTACATGTGTACACCTGTGTCCCCATTGGCACAGTCCAGCTGCGTATGTAAACGTTGATGTCTGAAGGTAGAACCCATTTTCTGCTTTCAGGCATTTTTTGTAGAGGCGGCGTTATCGTGGATAACAACATCTAAGGAGCGTCTACGTATGTCTTATCTCGCACGAACACTCACCTTTGTACTATTCTCTATCTTTTTGTTAGCTGGGTGCAGCAACAACGAATCAGCACCTGCGGAAGCAAGTGCTGAAGAAGAAACACAACAGCCCATCCTTATTCAGGGCCCGATGCCGATTGAGGCAGAGAACTTTGCCGAACGCCTGGAAAACGTAGAAGAGGAACAATCCGGTACATTTGTTTTTTATAAAGGAACGGTGGATGACTACCCTGTCATCGTCATGAAAACAGGAAAAGGTATGGAAAACACAGCCGCTGCCACAGCCCTGGCTATTGAAAAGTTCACCCCAGCAGCCATCATCAATCAAGGCACATCCGGCGGACACGATCCGGAATTGAATGTTTTTGATATCGTACTTGGAGAACGAACGGTCAACCTCGGTTCCTTGAAGACAGGAAGCCGTGAAGAAGGAGAAGGTATCGCGCCGACAGAATGGATTCCGATGGACTTGATGGCATCTGAAGGAAGTGCCGGCGAAGATCCGGATGCCGAAAACATCCGCTACTTTGAAGGAGACAAAGACCTTTTGGAAGCAGCCAAAGCGGTCAAGGAAACGCACAAGGAAGGGAAAGTCGTGGAAGGTACTATCGGATCCGCGGACGTATGGAACAATGAAGTCGACCGTATTCAGTGGTTTCACGAGAACTTCGGTTCAAGCGTAGAAGAGATGGAAGGAGCCGCCGGTGCACAGATCGCCAAAGCGTACGATACCCCGTACCTCGGCATCCGCATTCTTTCCAACAATAAAACCAACGGCGGCGAATACAATCCAGAAACCGCCGCATCCAACCAGGACTACGTCTATGAAGTGGTCAAAGAATATATCCAAAACAAATAAGAAAAGCAAAAGGCAGCTCTTCAATGAGCTGCCTTTCCTTTATCCCATATTCACTTCATCTTCTGCACATACATAACTCAAAACCGTATCTTTAATCGGAACATCCACTTTCCCGTTCAATCCATCCAGAGCCAGCACATCATAGCCTTTTCCGTCTTTGATATAACCGAGCCAGTACGGCACGTAGACGATAGAACGGCTCACAATCTCCACCTGGATTTTCTCGCGCCGCTTTTCCTTCGAGAACATTTCCCAGTACAGCACTTCACGGGCTTCCTGCTTCGACACTTCTCCCTGCACCGGCCAAAAGCTCCGGCTGCTTTCTTCCAAAGGAAGATCCACGGGTAAGATCGCACTCATGCGGCTTAACGGCTCGATTGCCATCCGGCCCTCCAGACCGTCAGGAAGCGAGTGAGTGACCGCCTTATAATCAAAGCAGAAAAAGGGAATGTACACCTGCTCCATGGATGTCAGCTGCTTCGTTTTCCTGAGCTTCTTCCATAAGCCTGTATGAATCTGCCCGGACATTTTTTGGACGGCTTCCTCTTTTTCAATGACAGGTTGAAGATAGTGAGTCATGGATTTTCCTCCTTATAAATTCTGCAGATACATCAGGAACGCAAAGACGACGAAGAAATAAAGGACAAGGTAGATCGGCCATCTTTTCGTTTTCTTCTCTTCTTCCACTTCCTCCACAGAGGCCGCAGCTTCCGCACGATCCTGCAGGGTTTCCTGGACGTTTTTCTTCGTCCGGTCGATCGTCAGACCTTCCAGCTTTTCCTTTGGAGGCGTTTTCGATAACAGGCTGACGGCGTAACCGGCCGCAACAGCAACGACAGCACCGACAAGGTTGTTGTACAACCAGGAAATTTCTGCAAAAACAGTCACTGCCCATACAGCAAGCATTCCGGCAATAACGCCGGCAAAGGCGCCCGTTCCGTTGACACGCTTCGTAAAGATCGCAAGGATAAACACACCAAGCAGGGCACCATAGAAGTAGGAACCAATCTGGTTGACCGCTTCAATCACCGGTCCGAGGTTGCCGGCAAAGAAAGCGAAGATCGTTGCATAAATCCCCCAGAATACCGTCGCATAACGGGAGGCTTTCAAATAGTGCTCTTCGGATTGGTTTTTCTTCATAAATTTACTGTAAAAGTCACGGACCGATACGGCAGACAAGGAGTTCAGCGCAGAGTCCAGGCTGGACATCGCTGCGGCAAATACTCCGGCAATGATCAATCCGGAAATACCGACCGGAAGCTCATTCACAACAAAACGCGGGAACAGTTCGTTCAAGTTGTTGATGTTCGGATCCCCGGCATATTGATAGAAAATGTAGAGCAATACACCAATAAGCAGGAACAACAGCATCTGTGGAATCAACAAGACACCACTCAGCACAAGAGACAGCTTACTTTCACGAATCGATTTACTCGTCAATACACGCTGGATCTGGCTCTGGTCCGTTCCAAAGTAAGCGGCGTGGAGGAAGAAACCACCGATCACACCCGCCCAGATGCTGTACTCTACACTCAGATCTGTAGAGAAATCAATCGACTCAAGCATACCGGTCTGGGACGCTGTCGACATCACTTCTCCCCATCCGCCGGGAACATCCTGGAAGATGATGAATACACTGAGGCCGGCACCGATCCACAGAACGACCATCTGAATGACGTCCGTCCAGATGACGGCGCTGATACCGCCAAGAACCGTGTAGGAAACGGCGATCACGGCCATGAGGATGATCATGATGTTGACGTCTACACCAGTAATGACCGACAATACAAGCGCCGGGGCATACAGGACGACCCCTGTAGCAAGTCCGCGGGCAATCAGGAACAGCCCGGCCGTTAATGTACGCGTTTTCACATCAAACCGGCGTTCCAGGTATTCATAGGCCGTATAGACTTCGGTTTTATAGAAAAACGGAACGATCGTCGCAATGAGGAAGGCCATGGCAAGCGGCACGTTGATGAACGTGATGATCCGCGTCAGCCCTCCGTCATAGCCCCACCCCGGGGCCCCGATAAACGTGATGGCACTGGCCTGTGTCGCCATGACCGACAGACCGATCGCCCACCAAGGGATGCTTCTTCCGCCAAGAAAATAATCCTTAGTCGATTTCTGGTTTTTTCCGAAGGCCGCTCCGATAAAAGCGGTTCCAAGTACATATACGACAAAAATGATATAATCAATGACTGTAAAACTGCTCATTTTGTCCTCTCCCCATTTCGTTGATCTAACATATAGACATCCATAAACCGGCGGGCTGCCTGCTTCAACAGTTCAGGTCCCTGTCTGACAGCTTCCTTTAGTGTCATCGGTTTGTCGACAATCGGAAGCACGGCCAGAAGTCCTTCGTTCTCCGCTTTGGACAAGTCCCCTTCCATCATGCCGGCAAAAGCGACACACGGTACATGATGCTTTTTCGCCAGTCTCGAAAGACCAATCGGCCCTTTGCCGTACAGCGACTGGGCATCGACTTTCCCTTCACCAGTAATGACGAGATCCGCACCGGCAATCTGCTCTTCCAGCTTTCCGAGTTCTGCAATCATTTCAAAACCGCTCTCCACATGGTAATCATCAAGCAGACTGAATAAAGAAAAACCAAAGCCTCCAGCCGCACCGCTTCCATCCTTGTCACGGACGGTCCTCCCGGTATACTGTTCGAGTACAGCCGCATACCTTGTCATGCCCTCCTCGAGCTCGGCCAGGCACGATTCATCCGCGCCTTTCTGTGGTCCGAAAATTGTCACCGCTCCTTCTTTTCCAAGCAGCGGGTTGGAAACATCCGAAGCAATCCGCCATTCCACACCTGTCATCCTCTGCTTGAAAGCGTCTGTTTTGACGTTTTCAACTTTCCCGAGTGACTTTCCGTTCATCTGCAGTTCTTGTCCATCGTCATCCAAAAACTGAACGCCAAGAGCCTGAAAAAAACCACTCCCGGCATCAACGGTTGCACTGCCGCCAAGGCCGAGGATGATCGTTTCCGCTCCTTTTTCAATCGCTGCCTTTGCCAGTTCTCCAGTTCCGAAGGTGGACGCTTGAAGAGGGTTTTTTTCTTCTTCGTTCAGAAGGGGGAGACCGGAAGCGGCCGCTGTTTCAATTACAGCCATCCGCTCCTCCGGAATCCAACCATAAGCGGCGGTCATTGTTCTTCCTAATGGATCATGAACCGTCTCTTCCATCAGTTCCCCATCAAACATCTTCATCAAAGCTTCAACGGTCCCTTCACCACCATCCGCCATCGGAACGGACTGAACCTCCACACTAGAATCGCTTGCTTTAAGTCCGTGCTTCACCGCTTCGCACGCTTCTGCACTGCTCATCGATCCTTTAAAAGAATCGGGCGCTACAATGATTTTCATTGTTCTCCCGCCTTCAGCCACAGCGCTCCATAAGGCTGGACCGTTATTTTTTCTTCCGTCGTATAGGACACTCCGCTTAAAGCATCAACAAACACTTCTGACTGCAATGGAGCCTGAAACTCTTCCGGATCCACTTCCACAGCTTCTTCAGATACGTTCACAACCGAAACAAGTTCACCACCACGGACGATTGTAAACAACCGGTCATCAAGGAACAGCACATCCTGCGTGGCGTTCGGGTGGAAGGCCTTCTGCTGTTTACGAAGTTCGATTCTGTCCATAAACGTCGTGAACACCCGGTTTCGTAAAGTTCCTTCCGTATCGAGGTCTTTCTTAAGCTTGTCCGCCTCCAGCTTCTCACGATTAATGGAACGGTTCCTCCCTGTCACTTCGACTCCTGCCAAGTCATTCAGTGACCCGAGCAGACTGTGAACGTAAATGCCGGGAACACCTTTGACAGAAAGAAGGATCGTCTGTGCAGCAAGGAAACGGTCGACCGCATCCTGAGGCGTCTCTTCCGGTTTCGTCAACGCACTTAAATAGTTGATATTCAGTTCATATGGACTCTTTGTACCGTCTCCATTATCTTTGTAGGAAACGAATCCTCCCTGTTCCTTCGCACGATCAGCAAGACTCTGTACTTCCCCTTCATTTAAAATCCCTTCCACAGGACGGAGGCCGACACCGTCGTGGGAAGCCAGGAAATTGAAGAATGATGTATGGTCGCTCGTGTCTTCCAAAGCGTCAGCCCACTCGGAAAGATGGCGGGCGTTTCCGGAAACAAACGAGTGCAGTGTTAATGGAGGCAGTGGGAATTGATAAACCATGTGCGCTTCATTATGTCCGCTCCCGAAGTAGCTGATGTTGTCTTTGTGCGGCACGTTGGTTTCCGTAATCACGATGGTGCCCGGGGAGATTTCCTCCAGGACGTGGCGCATCACTTGAACAATTTTGTGCGTTTCCTCAAGGTGGATGCTCGTTGTGCCAAGCCGCTTCCACAAAAAGCCGATGGCATCCAGTCGCAGATAACGCGCTCCGTGTTGGACGTATGCGGTAAGAATCTTAAGCACTTCAGCGAATAACGCCTCACTCTCGTAATTCAAATCGATCTGATCATCACTGAACGTGGTCCAGACATATTTTATCCCTTCGGCGTGCTCCACTTTTGTTAAGAGTGGAAGAGCCCGCGGACGGACAACGGAACTATAATCAAGCGAAGGATCGGATTCCACAAAGTAATCCTGGTATTCTTCTTCCCCTTTTAGGTAATTTTGGAACCAATTACTTTTTCTTGAAATGTGGTTGATGACCGCATCAAACATTAAGTCGTAATCCTCGGACAATTCGTGCACGTTATCCCAGTCACCAAGCTCCGGGTTGACCTCCAGATAATCCTGGACAGAAAAACCGTCATCCGATGTGAACGGGTAAAATGGAAGAATGTGAACCGAGTTGATGGTCTGCCCGACATACTCCTGCAAAAACTGTTTCAGCGTTGTGAGCGGATTTTCTCCCTCCTGCTTGATGGAGTCTCCGTACGTAATCAGCATCACATCGCGCTCATCCACCCAGTCCTTCGCCTGGGCCTTCTGCCTGCAGGTGTCTATAATATCAAGCGTTTTTTGGTAAAGGCGCTCGCCTTTTTCATTTCCATATACGTCATAAAGGTTCTGTTTAATTTGATCGACAGCCGTTTGAGTCATTTTGTCCCCTCCAAAAATGATGTTAACGCTATCATAAGGGAAATGCGGGATGCTTTCCATGTTACGAAGACCAATAATACAAACGTTTTCACAGCTTTATTTTGGTATAAAGAACAAAAGAGAAGCTCAATCCGCTTCTCTTTCAGGTGATTTTATGGAAGGCAAGAGCCATCTGCAGTAATGTCGAATCATTGATATCGCGGGGATCATATCCGGTTACGTCCTTAATCTTTTTCAACCGGTATTGAAGGGTGTTCTTATGAATATGAAGCACCTCCGAGGTCGCTTTAATCGAACCCTTTTGTTGATAAAAAGTCTCCAGGGTGTTCTCCCAATCCGGAATGGACCCAAGATCCTCCGGCTGAAGCTTTCTTGCAATGAAATCACGCCGAACCGATTCCGGTACATCATACATGAGTGACTCCACACCTAAATCTTCATAAAAATAAAGCGGTTGATGGTGATCAGAAGCATAGCGGAGCGCACGGTCGGCTTCGTCCACCGATTTCCACATAGTACCGGGATGCCGGCACACGCTGCCGACACCAGCAGAACTTTCCTGCTCATACGTCTTTCGGAGTGCCTCCTGGATTTCCCACACCCGTGCGTTGACTCTTTCTTTTTGATAGAGCGGATCTTTATGTTCGTTCACAGACAGCAGGATCATATAGCGGGAACTGCCCTCTGGAATCAGGACATGTTCATTGTAGTCGGGGAAGTGGCGGAGGATCAGCTTTTCCACATTTCTCCGGTACCGCTGCATCTGCACTTCATCATTGACATCTCCGAGTGGTGATCCCAGCTTGTCATACCAATAATCCTGAAAGCCGCTGAGCTCCAGCAGCACAGCCACCCGGGGTTTATAAATGTTGATGCCGAACATCCACCCTCTTGTCGCAAACAGCTTTTCATCCTGATACTGATTACGGATCCATTCGTTCACAAACGTCTCTCTGGCCTGCGTCTCCAGCTCTACCTGTTCATCTAGATACGCTTCTTTAATGAGGATTTCCGTCATTTTTTGAAGCAGCGCGCCCTGCTGGCTAAGCTCCTCTGGTTCACCCGTGATTCCGATCACACCGACGATCTGTTCATGCAGGCGGACAGGAAGGTTGATCCCAGCTTTCGCTCCTTCATACGTTTCTTGCGACGAAATGATTAACGTCTGGCCGGTTTCCAGCACTTTAGCTGCACCCTCATGAAAATCACCGATCCGCATTTTATCCAGACTGGCAATGATTTTCGCCTTTTCATCCATGAAGTTGATATTTTTATTCATAATTGGTTCGGTTTCCTGAACAATTGATTGAGCTACCTCTCTTGGAATCAGCATACCCATACCCCTCTCCGTCGTTCTTATTGTTATCCATCCTAGCACAGATTACAGGGAGGAATGATGGAGAAAAGCAAGAACGGATGTTTCTCTTAAGGAATTGTTCTGAATCTATCCGGCAACAGCTTTTGTAATCACCATAAACGCACTTTTCATTAGTTGCTCCAGCTTGAGAAAAAAGTAGAACCAAATATACAGCTGAAAACCCTGGGTAAGGAAGTGAAGGCGGAGTTCTGCCGGCGTATAAAGATGCCCTTCAAACAGAATCTGGAAAAAACAAAGAAATGCAAACACAGTGAATTGGATGCTGTCGTAGAGGAAATAGATACGAAAAAGGAAGGAAGCGCATGATTGGAAATGGCTGCTTTTTTGTGAATGGAGGAGCTGAAGTCAATATCCATTAATGAAAGAGAATAGATCTTTGAGGCCGTGGATGGCGGCGAAATCGAACGGATCACATCTGCATATTTTACATCCATTCAATAGTTTTCCATCCTGCTTCCATTTATAATAGAAGGCAGGGGGAAGATCTTCCCCTTTCCCTCCAAGACCCCACACAAATATGTCCAACTTTTGAACAAGAAAACGCTTTATTTGAAATGAGACAAGTTAATTGTGAATTATTTCACAAAAGCCATTGAATTCACTTTGGAAGTATTGCACAATGTAAATGTGAAATGATTCACAATATCTTGTTCACTATCCTTAGGGAGGAATTCATATGCCAAAACAAAATGTAAACCGTGTCGCTTTAATTGGAGCTGGGTCCGTCGGGAGCAGCTATGCTTTTGCGATGTTGAACCAAGCCGTAGCCGAGGAATTCGTTATCATCGACTTGAATGAAAACAAAGCGATGGGCGATGCGATGGATTTGAACCACGGAAAAGTATTTGCCCCGAACCCTACGAAAACATGGTATGGAACATATGAAGACTGCCGCGATGCTGATATCGTCTGTATCTGTGCCGGAGCCAATCAGAAACCTGGTGAAACCCGTCTCGACCTCGTCAAAAAGAACCTGGTCATTTTCAAATCCATCGTAGATGACGTGATGGCCAACGGATTTGACGGCATCTTCCTTGTGGCCACCAATCCTGTTGATGTGCTTACCTATGCCACATGGAAATTCAGCGGCCTCCCTAAAGAACGAGTGATTGGAAGTGGGACCATTCTGGATTCCGGCCGGTTCCGTTACCTGCTTGGAGAATACTTCGATGTTTCTCCATCCAGCGTGCACGCAAGCATCATCGGCGAACACGGCGATACAGAGCTCCCTGTATGGAGCCACGCCACGATCGGCGGTGTCCCTGTCCTTGAATTAATCGAACGTCACGACAACTATACAAAAGAAGACCTCGACGAAATTTTTGTGAATGTCCGCGATGCTGCCTATCAAATCATTGAGAAAAAAGGAGCCACGTATTATGGAATTGCCATGGGTCTGACCCGCATTACGAAAGCAATCCTTAATAACGAAAACAGCATCATGACCGTCAGCGCCTATTTGAACGGTGAATACAATGTGGACGATGTGTATATCGGTGTTCCGGCCGTCCTCAACCGCACGGGTATCCGTAATGTGGTGGAAATCAACCTGAATGAAGAAGAACAAGGGAAACTGAATCACAGTGCCACTGTTTTGAAAGATATTCTAAGCGAACAATTCGATGTGAAACAAACGAACTAAACTTCTTTTGAAAAGAGATGATCCGCCATGTGGTTCCAACAGTACGATCCTTTTGGTAATCTGGGTGTGAGCGCGCTTTTAGCCGCTCTCCCCATCTTCTTCTTCTTTTTTGCGTTAACCCGCCTTCGCATGAAAGGGATCCTTGCCGCCTTTCTCACGTTGATCATGAGCTTGGGCATCGCCGTGTTCTTATTTGATATGCCATGGTCCAACGCACTTGCCGCAGCCCTGCACGGCATAGCGAACGGTCTGTGGCCGATCGGATACATTGTCATTATGGCCGTCTGGTTGTACAAAATTGCTGTACATACTGGAAAGTTCACGGTCATCCGCTCCAGTATCGCGAACATCTCCCAGGATCAGCGGCTGCAGCTTCTGCTGATCGGGTTCAGCTTCAACGCTTTCCTTGAAGGGGCCGCAGGATTTGGTGTACCGATTGCCATCAGTGCCGCCCTGCTTGTAGAACTGGGCTTCCGCCCGTTGAAAGCCGCAGCGTTATGCTTGATCGCCAATGCTGCTTCCGGTGCTTTCGGAGCAATCGGAATTCCTGTCATCGTAGGTGCCCAGATGGGAAACCTTGAAACGATGGAGCTTTCCCGGACACTGGCTTACCTGCTTCCCGCTATCTCCTTTGCCATTCCGTTTGTGCTCGTCTTTTTGCTGAATGGATGGAAAGGCGTGAAAGAAACCCTGCCTGCCCTGCTCGTCGTCAGTGGCATTTACACAGGTACCCAGCTGTTTACGATTCTATTTCTCGGTCCCGAACTTGCCAACATCCTTGCCGCCCTCTTAAGTATGGCTGGTCTTGCGCTGTTCCTAAGAAAATGGCAGCCGAAAACGATCCACAGAGAAGCGGATGCTCCAGCCGTTCAGAATGGCGAAACATACAGCCTGAAGGAAATTGTTAAAGCCTGGTCTCCGTTCTACATTTTAACGGCCGTCATTACCATATGGAGTCTTCCTGCATTTAAAGCCCTGTTCAATGATGGAGGCCTGCTTGCTGGTACGACCCGGTTGGTATCGATTCCATACCTGCACCAGCAGATTCAGAAAGCTCCACCGATCGCGCCGGAAACAACCGCGCTTGATGCCATTTTTAAACTTGATTTTATTTCTGCGACCGGCACAGCGATATTGGTGGCTGTTCTTCTGACTGGATGGTTCAGCTCTGCGATCACCCTTCCAGAAGGGATGAAAAACTTGAAAGCGACGATCCAGGAATTGTGGATCCCCATCTTGACGATCTGTTTCGTCATGGGCTTTGCAAACTTATCCAATTTTGCCGGGCTGAGCTCCACCATCGGACTCGCCTTATCCAAAACGGGAAGCCTGTTCCCACTCGTCAGTCCTGTGCTCGGCTGGATCGGTGTTTTCATTACCGGCTCTGTCGTCAGCAATAACGCCTTATTCGGTCACTTACAGGCGGTTACTGCTGATCAGATCACAGCCAACCCGGCCCTGCTTCTCGCCGCCAATACCGCCGGCGGCGTGATGGCCAAGCTGATCTCCCCGCAGTCCATTGCGATTGCGACAGCAGCGGTTAAACAGACTGGTCAGGAGTCCACGTTATTCAAGATGACATTGAAATACAGTTTCATTCTGCTGATGGTTGTCTGTGTAACAACTTATGCTTTGTCCCTCATCGGTGTATAAAAAGAAATCCCCGCTCTTCTTTAAGAAAGCGGGGATTTTCTTATGACTTCTCATTTCGATCATGGAGATGTTCAAGAGTTTTCACGAGCGAAGCCTTGAACTGTTTCAGTTCTGCTTCATCCATAGCGAGGTGATCAATGACCTGAAACGGGATGTCACTGGCATCCTTTTCCGCATTTCTACCCTGCTCTGTCAATGTTACGATCACCCGTCGCTCATCTTCCGGCGACCGTTTCCGTTCAAGCAGTCCCGATGTTTCCATCCGCTTCAGCATCGGTGTGAGCGTTCCGGAATCCAGATATAAACGTCTGCCAAGCTCATTCACCGTCATGCTGTCCTCTTCCCATAGTACAAGCAGCACCAAGTACTGCGGATAGGTGACATCCAACTTTTGAAGCAGGGGTTTATACATTTTCGTCATTTCACGCGCCGCTGCATAAATGGAAAAACAAATCTGGTTTTCCAATTTCAAATGCTCTTCCGCCATATCGATCTCTCCTTTATATCTTCAGTGTAGCGAATCCATCCATTTGTCACAACAAAACCAGTTTTTGAGTATCGCTGGTTGACAAAATGATCTCTTTGCTATAAATTAAATTGTGCACAACTTAATTATACACAATTTAAAAGAGGAGTGAAGAAAGATGGAAAAAGCTTTATATACAGCAGCAGCAACAGCACAGGGAGGACGACAAGGTACGGTAACGTCCAGCGACGGTACGTTGAACCTTGATCTATCCATGCCTAAAGAACTTGGCGGCTCAGGAAAAGAAGGAGCGACTAACCCCGAGCAGCTATTTGCAGCCGGTTACTCTGCATGCTTTGACAGCGCTCTTCAACTCGTTGCCTCTCAGGCGAAGAAAAAAATCACATCTGCGATTACAGCCAACGTAAGCATCGGAAAAGAAGGGGAAGGCTTCGGTCTTGCTGTTGAACTTGCAGTGGAAATCGAAGGCGTTTCCCAGGAAGAAGCAGAAGAGCTTGTTGAAAAAGCCCACCAGGTGTGCCCGTACTCCCGTGCGACTCGCAACAATATTGAAGTTAAACTGACAACAACTGCAAAATAAAAAAAAGAGCTCCTTTCTAAAGGACCTCTCAGCTTGTAGAGAAACCCCTGTTTCTTTACAAGCTTTTTTCTTTCTTACCGCCAGGAGCGTTGCCCCTTCCCTTTCCCGCGGAAGGGGCAACGCTCCTTAGGGGGTCTTTTTCATATTCTGGCAGGCAGCCGTCATCAGCGCCTGTTTTTTCACTTTTTCATTTCCAAGCAAGCGGAAATAGCGCAGCCCATGCCGTTCTTTTGAATCTGCGAAGCTACGCTCGACAGCCTGAGAGATACGTTTCGGCGGCTTTTTTATGTAATGTAATTTTATGAATGTGGACCCGTCTGCTCGTTATCCAGTGTATCCTGCTTTTCTTTAAGGCTGGGATACGCGGTCTTCAAGTGTTACGAGAAGCGTTCGGTGGTGATGCCTGCGGGAACAGCACGAGCCGAAGATCCACTTGGGAAGGTGATTTTTCCTGACCAAGTTAGCTGAGGCCGGGCCCGCGGCAAGCACCCACCGATAAGCGGAACGTGACCCAAACGACATGGAATGACAAAGGTTTTCTCTACAGACGAAAAGAAGCCCCATAAAAGGGACCTCTCTTTTTCTATTCAAAGGAAAAACCCTCCATAGGCTAAAGCGCCGGCGATTACGAAAGCGGGATGCACCTTCACCCGCTCCATCAGCACGTAGCCGGCCACGATCAGAATGGCCGTCTGCAGCCAGCCGATGCCTTCAAACGATTCCTTGAAAAAGCTCCACGCCATGACGCCGAGCAGCACGGCGATTACCGGACGGACATACATTGTCATCCGCTTCACTTTTGGTGAATCCTTATACTTGAACAACAGGCCGAGCAGCATGATCATTAATATCAAGGACGGGGCCACCGTAGCAAAGACCGCAACAAAGGCACCCGGCACTCCGGCCACTTCATAGCCGATATAACCGGCCATTTTTGTCGCAATCGGTCCGGGAAGTGAATTCCCGAGTGCAAGTACTTCACTGAACTCCTGCACATCCATCCACTCGTAATTCTGGACCACTTCATTTTCCACAAGCGGAATCGAAGCCGGCCCCCCGCCGTAACCAAGGATGCCGGGAATGAAGAAGGCGAGAAAAAGCTGCCAGTAAATCATCATGAAGCTCCCGCCTCCTTCGCTTTCTGCTTATCTTTTTTAACAAGGGCAAATACTAACAGGGCTCCGATAATGATCCCCGGGTGGATGGAGAGCACTTCCATCAGGATGACGAGCACGACAGCAGCGATGATTGTGTTCCGCCACCCCATCCCTTTGCCTGCCTTATCTAAAAACTGCCACGTCAACACCGCCAGCATCACGCCCACGACAGGAATAACAGCGGCCGTCATCCCCTGCACCCAGTCAAATTGTTTAATGGATGACAGAGAGGTCAAAAGAATGATGATCAGCAGGATGGTCGGAATAATCGTCGCCAGAACCCCGATCAGCATCCCTGTCATTCCCTTCACCTGATGGCCGATATAGCCGGCGAGTTTTGTTGCAATAGGGCCTGGGAGCGTATTGCCGAGCGCCAGGATGTCTCCGAACTCCTCTGCTGTTACCCATTTGTATTTGTCCACCACTTCTTTATGAATCAATGGAATCGACCCGGGGCCGCCGCCATAACCGAGCATACCGACTCGGAAAAAAGCGATAAATATATCCCAATAGGTTCTCATGATTGCAGAACTCCTTCTCCTCAATTACCACCCCGCGGTTATCCCATCGGTACGCGATTCCGTGCCTCCGACGAGGACACCGCTCTCCGGATCTCTCCAGATCATCTGCCCCCGGCCGAAGCTGTTCGGCTCGACCTGAACCGTAATGTCATGGCCTTTATCCACGAGCTGCTGGGCGATGTGGGAGGGGAAGGTCTGTTCCACTTCCACCTGCTTATCCTTCAGCCACTGCCAGCGCGGCGCATCAAGGGCCGCCTGTGGATTCAATCCGAAATCGATGGTATTCATGACGACCTGCACATGTCCCTGCGGCTGCATGAAGCCACCCATCACACCGAATGGACCGACGGGGTTGTTTCCTTTTGTTAAAAATCCTGGAATGATTGTATGATACGTCCGCTTTCCACCTTCAAGAGCATTCACATGGTCAGGATCCATGGAGAAATTATGCCCGCGGTTCTGCAGGGCGATGCCTGTGCCGGGAACGACCAGTCCTGACCCGAAGCCCATATAGTTGCTTTGAATGAAGGAAACCATATTGCCATCTCCGTCCGCGGCCGCTAAATAAACCGTCCCGCTCAAAGATGGTTCACCCGCTTCCGGCTGACGTGCTTCTTCTCTGATGAGCTGCCGGCGCTCCTCCCCGTAGGATTCATTCAATAGATCTTCTGCTGTATGCCTCATATAGGAAGGTTCGGTAATATGTTTCTGTCCATCCGCAAAAGCAAGCTTCATCGCTTCCATCTGCTTATGATACGTATCCACCGAATCCTTCGCCGGAAACTCAAAGCCCTTCAAAATATTCAACGCCTGCAGCGCAATCAGCCCCTGACCGTTCGGTGGGATTTCCCACACGTCATAGCCACGGTAATTGACGTGGATCGGATCCACCCACTCACAGCGGTGCTGAGCCAAGTCTTCCTTCGTTATGTATCCGCCGTGCTTCTCTGAAAAAGCCGCAATTTTCTCCGCCAGTTCTCCTTCATAAAAAGAGACGGCCTTCGTTTTCCCAATCGAGCGCAGCGTTTCTGCATGATCGTGGGACGACCAGATCTCCCCTGCTTTTGGAGCCCGTCCTTTTGGTGTGAACGTATGGAACCATTCTGAAAATACATCATCCTCCAGTTCCTTTTCAAACGTCTGGACAGCCTTGTTCCAATATTTCGCAAGGGTCGGTGAAACAGGGAAGCCTTCTTCGGCATACTGTATAGCGGGTGCGAGCACCTCTTCTAATGGAAGCTTTCCAAACGTTTCACTGAGTTCCGCCCACGCACTCGGCGCCCCTGGGACAGTGACAGGCACCCAGCCGTATTTCGGAATCTCCTCATGACCATCCGCCTTCACCTTGTCAATGGAAATCGACTGCGGCGAGCGCCCGCTCGCATTCAGTCCGTGCAGCTTTCCTTTCGTCCAAACCAGCGCAAAGGCATCTCCACCAATGCCGTTGGAGGTCGGTTCGACAACCGTGAGACAGGCGGCCGTGGCAATCGCCGCATCAATGGCGTTGCCTCCTTTCTTTAAAATGTCGAGGCCCGCCTGCGCCGCCAGTGGCTGGGAAGTTGAGACCATTCCATTTTTGGCATAGACGGCCTTGCGTGAGACCGGATAGGGCTGGGCATGGTGGTTAAATGATATCATAATCAAGCACTCTCCTTATTCTCTTGTTCATATTCATTCGGTTTGTTCTGTTTCATACTGCTGATGATCCCGTACGTTAAGGACGCGGCGGCCATCACCAGAAGCACAGCTGAAATCGGTCTGGTAAAGAAGGTTGTCAGATCGGGACTTACGGAAATCGCCTGACGCAGGTTTTCTTCAATCATCGGACCAAGGATGATGCCAAGAATGAACGGGGCCAGAGGAAACAGATTGGCTTTCATCCAATAGCCGATCAAACCAAAGGCAAGCAGCACCCACACATCAAACATACGATTGTTCACAGCAAAGCTTCCGAGCACGCAAAGCAGTAGAATTACTGGAATTAACACATGCTGGGGAATGTTATTGATTTTCAAAAACACTTTAATCCCAAGGCTCTGAACAATCAGCATCAGGAACGCCGCCAGGAAGAAGGAAATAAAGATTCCATAGACAAGAACCGGCTGGTTTTCCATCAATAACGGTCCAGGCTGAATGCCGTGAATGAGCAGGGCCCCAAGCATCATCGCCGTTACGGCATCACCTGGGATCCCAAAGGCAAGCATCGGGACGAAGGACCCTCCAATGGACGAGTTATTGGCAGATTCCGCTGCAATGATCCCTTCCTTTGTCCCTTTTCCAAATTCATGAGACTTCCTGGAAAACTTCTTCGCAATATCATAGCTTAAGATATTCGCAATGCTCCCGCCGGCTGCCGGGAGAATACCGACAAGTGTCCCGATAAAGCTCGACCTTATCACATTCGTTCCGGACGACCACATATCCTTTAAAAGCTTCGGCAGTGGGTAGCTGACGTTGGACGCCTCACTGAACGGAACAGGAGCGGGCGGTCTTTTGATATCACTCATCAGCTGGGAAAAGGCAAACAATCCGATCAGCACCGGAAGGAAATTGAAGCCTGACATGAGTTCAGACATTCCGAACGTAAAACGTGGAATCGCGGTCAGCGGATCGGAACCGACCAGGGCGAACAATATACCAAGCATCCCGGAAATCAATCCCTTAATTAAGGAACCATCACTCAAGCTGGCGATGGCACTGATGCCAAACAGCATCAAAGCGAACATTTCCCAAGGACCGAACTCCAGCGCCCATTCCGCAAGAATCGGAGCTGTGAAAATAAGTATGATACCGGAAATGATCGTACCGATGAATGATGACCACAACCCAATAGCCAGCGCTTTTCCAGCTTCTCCGTTTTTCACCATCGGATAGCCGTCGAACGTTGTTGCGACGGACGAAGGAGTTCCTGGAATCCCGAACAGGCAGGATGTAATCAGACCTCCAGCGCTTCCCCCCACCTGTACGCCCATCATTAACGCAATTCCGTTGACCGGATCCATGCTGAAGCTGAATGGCAGCGTCAAGGCTACCCCCATTGTTATGGTAAAGCCCGGGATGCTTCCCACAATGATCCCGGCAACAACGCCGGCAAGCAGGATGAGGATCGTCTGTATATTCAATATGGATTCGAAACTTAATAAAATACTATCCATTATTCAAACCCCTTTTTAAAAAAGAACTCCTGATGGCAGAAAGACTAGCAGGAACTTTTGGAAGATAAAGCTCAAGACGTACGTCACAACGATAGAAATGATCAGCACAAGCCAGAGACGCTTTCTGTTGGATGATAGAAGCAGATACAGCGTGAACAGAAACGCAACCGAAGATAGAAAGTACCCGGCTAATGGCATGATGAAGATGTAGGCACCAAACAAAGCGAACGTGTACCACACTTTCTTCCCTTCCGCCCACCGCTCTTTCAAGCTTGTCTTTGGTTCTGCGCGCTGTTGTTTTTCTGATGTTACATACGCATACACACTTTTCACGAGCAAAAGAAGGCTCAGGACGGCAAGGATACCAATGATAATATTTGGAAAGAAGTCTCCTTCGGTTTTGCCGAGGCTTCTTTCCGGGATTAATGTGGATCCGTAAAAGGCCAGTCCACAAAAGGCTAAGAGGATTACAGCGTTCATGGCATCTCTTTTAACGGTCATCATGTCAGACGCCTCCTCTTATTCAAGCAGCCCGCTTGTTTCAAGGGACTCTTTCATTTCCACTTCATTTTCTTCCAGGAACTGAACGTATTCTTCGGTATTTTTGTAGGAGACTTCACTTCCGAGCTCTTCCATTCTTTCCTGGAATGACTCACTTTCAGCTACGTTTTGAAGAGCATCACTCAACTTCTCTACAATAGCCTCCGGCGTATCTTTCGGTGCTGCAATCCCACGGCTTACTGCAGAGGTGACGTCAATGCCTTGTTCTTTCAATGTTGGTACATCCGGAAATTCAGCACTGCGCTCTTCACCTGTGTACCCAAGCAGCTTCATCCGGTCATCCGCCATATACTCCTTACCAGCAGCAATTGAAACACTGCCTAAGTGCACATCATTAGCAACAATCGCTTTCATCCGTTTGGCTGTTCCTTCATACCCGACAATGTTGAATTGAATATCTGCAGCGGTTTGGATCAACGCCGGCTCAAGCTGGGAAGTAGAGCCGATGGAAGCGGCATATGTAATGCTTTCCGGATCTCCTTCTGCATCAGCGACGACGTCTTCCATATTGTCCCACGGGTTTTCCGGGTGCGTAGCGACAAGATCATAGGTCGATGTCATAAGCGATACAGGCTGGAAGTCAAAATAGCCGAAATCTGCCTGCCCCATCAATTCGGACATGGCCATGGAATCATGAATCGCAAGAAGCGTATAACCATCCGGCTTGGCATCAAGCGTCTGCTGAGCTCCAATGACACCACTTCCACCTGAAATGTTTTTAACAATGACATCCTGGTCCAGTTCCTTTTCCAGCTCCTCGGCAATAACACGGTTAATTGCATCGGTATCTCCCCCGGCATCCCACGGAACAACAATCTGAACCGGCTGTTCCGGATAGCTTTCTCCTTCTGCTCCCGTCGAACCCCCTGCTGAACTACACGCAGATAAAACTAAGCTGCCGCCAAGAATAAGTGCTCCCATCATTTTTTTCATTCCTCTTCCTCCTCGGATTTTTAATTTTTCAAATAATTTCGAATTAAATAATATACTAGATAAAGCATGTCCCTATGTCAATACAATTTCAAACAAAAATAAAGACAAATCCGTGTAATTGCTTACAAAAAGGTTTAATTAGATTATTTTCACTTACATAAAGTAAAAGATTACCTGTTTGTTCCACCTTGGTGGTTTGCTATAATGAGGGTGGAAGGAGTTTGCTATGAAAAGTAACGAGTTTGATCAAACGGATCGTATCATTGTCGATGAACTAGTAAGAGACGGTCGGATTTCATATGTGGAATTAGCTGAAAAAGTCGGCATTTCCCGAGTCGCCGTCAAAGATCGTATCAACAGCCTGATCAATAAAGGCGTCATTGAAAACTTTACAGCCGTCATCAATTCTGAGCGGTTCGGTCAAAACATTTCCGCCTTTTTCGAAGTCGATGTCGAGCCAATGAATCTACAGGCAGTGGCCCAGAATCTGGCAGACAATCCGAGTGTGGCAAGTATCTACCAAATGACCGGACCGAGCACCCTTCACATGCACGTGCTTGTGGAGGATTTCAAGATGCTGGAAGCCTTTATCAATGATGAACTCTACTCCGTAGAAGGAATCACCCGTGTGGACAGTTCAATTATTTTGAAACGATTTAAAAGCAGGAAAGGGTACAAGTTGTAAGCCCACCTGTGGAATAGAAGCATATCCCTCAATCCCTATACCTGCAGATCAAACGGACCTCATACGAAACAGTGACATGGATATGTTTTCGTTCATTGAACTAATGATTTCATTCAACATGAAAAATCCAGTGACCCTTGTCACTGGATTTCCTCTTCTATATCTTCTTAGGACCAACCACTATTTTGACAAGCTCTATCATTTCCCGGGAAATTTCCTACTTAAATTTTTCCAAATGCTGTATCATGTCTAATAAAGAGCTTACATAGAAAGGAGAGCGCTGTTTATGGACGGACTTACCATTACGAAGGCGGAAAAAAGCCGGGGTGGTACGACAATCTTTTCCCCATTTGATTTACGTATAGAACCAGGGCAGGTCGTGTCTGTTTACGTTCATACAGATCTCCGACACTGGCTGATTGATATTCTTACTGGAGACGAGACGTTATCTGGAGGCTGTATTTCCTTCCATGGCCGCCCTTCTCCTATCCCTTTAGGACTGCTCAGCCTGGATGCCCCTCTTTATGAACGCTTGAAGGTGAAGGAACTGTTCCGTTTCCACAGGGACCTTTATCACTCCAGCGTTTCCTTGGAATCAGTCTTGGATCGGACACGCCTGTCAGACCTTCAGCACCATCAGGTGAAAAAGCTGACCTTCTCCGAGAAAAAACGGGTACAGCTGGGCTGTCTCATTTTACAGGACCCTCCATTCTTTCTCATGGAGGAACCCGATCAAAATGTAGACCTTGAAACGAAACAGATTTTGATCAAGATCTTACAACGACTGAAAGAAGAAGGTAAAACCGTGATGATCTTGACCAGTAACCTGGAGAGCGCCATTATGATGGGCGATCACACCCACCGTCTCCATCAGGATGGTATACATAAAGTGGAAAAAGAGCACGAAGAGTCCGCTGAGCCTGAAACAGATGGTGCATCCGTCACCTTCCATAAAATCCCGACTAAAGTGCAGGAAAACATGATTTTATTTGACCCGCCTGAAGTCGATTACATCGAAAGCATTCAAGGGCAGTCATATGTCCATATCCGTGGGGAAGCCTTCCAGGGAATGTTCACGCTGAACGATCTGGAAGCCAGATTGAAGCTGTTCGGATTCTTCCGCTGCCACCGGTCGTATATCGTGAACCTTCAGAAGGTCCGAAAAGTCATCACGTGGACCAAAAACAGCTACAGCCTCCAGCTCGATAACGCAGAAAAGACCGAAGTCCCGCTTTCCAAAGGTAAAATGGCTGAACTAAAGGAACTGCTGGGCCTCAAATAGCTCCGTTCAGCCGGCAGGTGACTCCGTTTACGCAAAAACAGCTGTGCACTTCGTTGATCTCCCGTAATCTGAAGGAGAACGAAGCGAAACGGGGGAATGAAAATGGATCACATTATTGAAGTCAATCATGTCCAAAAAACATTCGGAAAAGAACAGGCCTTGAGGGATTTAACCTTCGGAGTAAAAAAAGGAGACATTTTTGGGTTTCTCGGACCAAGCGGAGCTGGAAAAACGACAACCATTGAGATTCTGACCGGCCAGCAGGTCCCGACTTCCGGCGAAGCCCGTGTTTTTGGCGTACCTTCCAAAGATATGCACCATCCCCATTATTTGAAGCGGATCGGTGTGATGTCGGATTCGAGCGGTTTATACGAGCGCTTATCGATTCGTGACAACCTCCTTCTTTTCTGCGAATTGTACGATCAGCCTTCTACACAAGTCGAAGAGGTCCTTGAAATCGTTAATCTGACAGCGGAAAAAAATAAGCGGGTATCGAAGCTGTCCAAAGGGATGAAGCAACGGACGATGCTCGCCCGTGCTCTTCTGCATCAGCCCGATCTCCTTTTCCTCGATGAGCCGACAGGAGCTCTTGATCCGGCCAACGCTCAGCACATTCATCACGGTCTACGAACTTTAAATGAGCGGGGGACGACCATTTTCTTAACGACGCACGATATGAATGAAGCGGAAACGCTCTGCAACACCGTTGCATTTCTGGATAAAGGAAGTATCCAACTGCTCGACTGCCCGAAAAAGCTTAGAAAGCAGTTCGGCGACGGACATCTGATGGTGGGACTGACAGACGGCCGGGAAATTATGCTTCCGAACGAGCCCGCAAGCGCAGAGGAAATCTACCAATGGATGAAGAACAGCGAAGTGGAAACGATTGAGATGAATACACCAACCCTCGGCGATATTTTCGTAGAGGTCACAGGGAGGAATCTAGTATGACATTTTCAATGAAACGGATTTATGCGATTTTCCAAAAAGATTTGAAGGAATTATACCGGAACCTCTTTGTATCCTCCACGATCATTCTTCCGATTATGATGGCTTTCATGATGAGTCAGGCGGAAGGTGTCACAACAGCCAGCGTCACCTTAGTGATTACACTGAGCTTTGCGGCTGTTGGGACCTTTGTCCAGTCTGCAATGATTGCTGAAGAGAAAGAGAAGAATACATTGAGAAGTTTAATGATGTCACCGGCTTCCACCTTGGATATCATGGCTGGCAAAAGCCTTGTTACCTTTGTCATGACGCTTGCCACACTGATTGTCAGTTTGTTGATCGTCGGCTATTCCATTCAAGAACCTGTGTGGATGACCGGCATGCTTCTCCTGCTGCTTGTTTTCTACATTACCCTTGGAACACTGATCGGCCTGCTGACCCGTACATTAATTGAAGCCTCTGTTGTCCTTATGCCGATTTTACTTTTGTTTGGGATGAACGTTACTTTTGAATCGTTGATGGCGAGTTATGAATTCCTTTCGTTTCTTGAGTACCTGCCAAACTATCAAATCCAGCTGTTTATTGAAAATCTCGATCAGCGTATCTCATGGGTACCGGCCGGTATTATTGGGATTTGGACTGTTGTTACATTTTTAGTAACGGTCGGTGTGTATAATAAGAAATTTAGACGTTGAATAAGAAAGAGGAGCGGTATGATTCCCGCTCCTCTTTCTTAATATACGATTCCGCTATGATCGTATACTTCCTTCTGATATTCTTAACCTGTCCAGTTCTTCCTCGCTGTACGGCTCCCCATCCACTGCTGCGAGGTTGTCCTCAACCTGCTTTTGATTTCGGAACCCAGGAATTACGCTTGTCACTTCATCCTGCTGCATAATCCAGATCACAGCAGCCCCAGACATGTTTCTTTGTCCCTCCCCGTTTTCCCCTGATAGCCCCTATTCCAATATCAGTTCCCAGATTTTCAATAGGGTATTTACTAATTGGTTATATTTCAAGTTTTCTCTCCCTGATTTTGTATGCGGGTAATGGTCTTTACCTGGTGAAAAGAAGAACTAAGATATTACGTGAAATGTTCTCCCTAATAGTCATATCCATAGTAGTTTCCCACATGACTTCCATCTCTTCTTATAGTCAAAAAATAAACACACCATTTCACATACATTTTTTCAATATAATGGGTCTTAAACAATGTTTTTCATAGTATAATAGTCACCTAATCGATTTTAGGGGGTTACATAATGGAAGTCAGCTTACAAAACAATGCGGGGGTTGTAAAAGAAGTCAAAGTAGGGTTCAGTTGGACGACATTCTTTTTCGGATTCATCCCTGCCTTGATCAGAGGAGACTTGAAATGGTCTGCAATCATGTTTATCACAGCCTTACTGGCAGGTATTTTCACTCTTGGATTTGGAGCTTGGATACCAGGTATCATTTTTTCTTTCGTATATAATAAGATTTACATCAAGGGACTCCTTGAAAAAGGCTATCTACCAAAGAACCAGAGAGACCGTGAAATTCTTGAGCAGCAGGACATCATTGCCCCTTCTGTCCAGCAGGCTTAATTTCTAAAAATAAGGTCTGGGTGTATGCACCCAGACCTTTTTCCAACTAAGTAAAACCAACCTTACTTCAGCAGCCTCTGTTTATTTTTGAACATCGTTTCTATCATATGAACCTGCAGCCTTTACCTGAGGAAAAATACTTTCCTCAACTTGATTCACAGAACTAAGGGTATGAATAAACGTTCCATCGCTTGTTTCCACTTTGTATTCCTTTAATAAATAAGTATCCTTATCAATTACCATTTCCACAGGATATTCGCTTTTGAAGTCACTCGGATTTTCTTCCTTCTTCTTTTTATGGGTGGAGACATCTGTTTCCTTGGATAAAACATAATGATTTTTGTCCATATTCACAACAAAACTTTCCATATCACTCCATTCATCAAATGGATCGGTTATAAAATTATTCAAAGAAAGAGTTTTATTACTAGTTGAAGGAAGCTGGATCCATTCGCTTCCCGCTTGAATATAATGGTGTTCCCCTTCCACATACAGTTCAAGTGGCTCTTTTCCTTGCATGGATGTGGTTCTCGTGTAAATCTTCGGCGTATCACCCGCTAAGTAATACCCTTCCATCATGACTTCCACTTCTCCTGAATCTTTCAACTCTTCACTTATAAAATGGAAGCTTTCTACGCTACTCATGGCTCCCAAAGACTCTTCTACCAGCTGTTTACCAGAAGGCACCTCTTCGTTGACTTCTACTGCCGGCTCAGATCCACTACTCAGAATATTCGCTCCAAAAGATGTCGTTTCATTAAGCAGAATGATCGCTGTTACTCCACTGACCAGGATCAGCCCTGTCTTCCACTTCTTCAATTTTCAACCACTCCTTCTCGTTTTATTTGACCCATTCACCTTGTACAATCAGTCTATGTGTAGGATTTGGAATGGGATCACACGTGATTAAGGTAATCCAACTTTCTCCCTCAATAGGTTCCAACACCTCTAAGTGATCAGGTTCCACTAGGAAAGTACGTTGTACTACATAAATATAGTCCTTGTTCTCTGTTTTAACTTGGATATGATCACCTTTTTCCACTTCATCTAAGCGGTTGAATAATTTCCCGTGAGCATATCCGCGATGAGCAGCCAAAGCCGCATTACCATTATGGTCAAACTCCCTTTCCCCATTCACATAACCGACGCCGTAGTTTAAAATATATTCGCTGACACCCGTGAACACAGGCAGTTTCAAATCAATGGAAGGAATTTCAATAAGTGCAATAATGTCTCCATCTTCATCACCAGCGGGAATATCCTCTTTCAAGCCAACCTCTAACATCTCACTTACATCCTCTAACTCATATTCCTGTTGAGCCTGGACTTTCCGGGGCCATTCTCCATTTTCAAGCTGTTGTACATACCGGTCTGTCCTAACAATCGCTGCACGATCCTCCAACCACGGATAAACCATAATACTCAAACCTATTACGATAAGCACCACCGCACCACGTGCCACTTTAATCCCTCCTATAAAAAAAGAGCAAAACCTTAAGAAGATTCTGCTCCCATAACTTCATGGTTCTGTCTACGTTTTCGACTCAACATATAATAAACAGTTCCCGTTATCATAAGAATTGCGCCTGTTATATAATACGCCCAAGGAGAATTCTCTCCTGTTTGAGGAAGGAATCCTTCCTTCCATCTATCAATAAATGGTTCCTGTAATCCACTACCCTCTCCATTGTTTGGTGATGGAAAGAAAGATTCAGCATGAAAGTGGAAAACGACATCGGATTTCAATCCTTGAAACTCGTTCCCTGATTCATAAGGAAATTCAATCCGAACTTTCATTTCATCCAAGTGATTGGCATCCAGACTCTTTAAAGTTACGTCTTGAAAATCCGACAAACGCCCGGCATAGGTCTGTTCACCATTTATCTCCAGGATGAATTGCAGCTGCTCATAAAATTTTTCGGATCCTTGTTTAAGATAAGAAGTCATAGCATACTGTACAGCCTCCGTCCCTTCATTAGCTAAAGAGAACGACCGGACGGCATAATCACCGGGTTTGAAGTTTTTTATATTTAACATTCGATCTTGTGAAGTAGAAATATTAATTCTGGACTGGTTCTCCAAAGCTTGTGTGGATCCCACGGGGTTAAAGAGGACAAAGAGTAAGATGAAGATACTATAAATGGAAATGATTTTTAAGAAGAGACTTGGATTTTTCATATGTATTCTCCTTAAATTTAAAATATAAAAGCCGGGGGAGGATATCCCCCGACTATTGTATTAGCGTGCTTCGCCTTCAGATTGCATACCATTGAATGTCCATTCTAGAGATAGAGAGTCCCCTTGGAAGTGGTTTTGGTCTTCTCCATTATCTACAAACTCATACTGAACGTAGAGCGTGTCAGAAGTATTAGCAGCCAGTTTCCCACCACGTTCTGCAAGCCATGCTCCAAGGATGTTACCTTCAATAACATCAGGACTCATAGACTTTAACTCCGATAGAGTCGTAGAGTAAATTGGAGTGTCCAGCTTGTCCGCGTTGAACAGGAAGTTAACCTCAATATGATCACCAAAATCGTCGCCATTATTATTTCCAGCACCCGTAACTTTATAATCTGTAGCCAGTTCAATAGAACCGATATCCAAGCTTCCACCGTTCACCAAATCAAATGAACGTACCATCGTGTCTCCCGGCTTAAGGTTATCTACTGAAATGACAGTTGTAGGTTGAGCGGTTAAATCCAATGTACCAGCCGCGAAGGATCCGCTAGCCTCTGCTGAATCACTGAAGTAAGCAAATGTTCCCCCTCCGACCAAAGACAATCCCAAAGCTGCTGATGCTACACCCAACCCTAATTTCTTTTTCAAACCCATACAAACTTCCTCCCTTTGAAAAATATGTGATATATTGAATCCTTGCTTATGTACAAGGAGTACAACCATTGATCAAACTTTTGCAGATTTTTCTTCTGATTCTTCCTTCTTTTCTTCAATCTTCGAAAGCTCACGCCAGATTGAGATGCAGCCATAACCAAACAACCCAATGCCCGGTACAACCAGTAGAAGCAGTGATCCAAGTTTTGAATTCGCAAAATCCATCATGTAGCCGATATAAGGAATGGTGAATCCTGTATATTTACCCATTACATTTGGCGCCAGGACAGGTTCTAAATCGACCCCGTCGTTGTTGTCGCCTTTAGTTATATAAGAAACGTTTTCCCCGGATCCTTTCACTTCCATAACCCTGTGAGTAACAAGGACATTTTCCTCACGTAAGAAAGTGATGATATCTCCTTCTTTATAAGCCGTGCCATCTTCTGTTGGTTCAACAGCGATGATGGACCCCGTTTGAAAAGTAGGTTCCATTGATCCGGAAAGAACAGTTTTCAACTGATATCCCATAAACGTCGATTCGCCGCCGGAAACCTTAGATATTCCGACAATAACCACCATGAAAATTAGTACACCATAGAGTACAAAAGTCACCAGATTACTTAGTATCCTTTTCATGTGCATCCCCTTTTTCGCTGTCTTGACTGGACTTTTCTACATCTTCCTTGGTCACGGCTGCATCCACATCACTTGCCTTTTTCTTCTCTTCAGTTTCCTGCTCCTGGCTCGTCACAGAAGCTTCTGAATCACTTTCTTTTTCATTTTTCTCTGCCTTCTCTTCAGGTGTGGAAGAATCTACTGATTGATTCGAGGTTCCTTCTGAAGTTGCGGTATTGTCATCTTCTTCCGTTATATCTGTTTCTGAAGACTTGGAATTTTGCTGATTATCCTTAGGTTCTGATTGAGTATCTGTTGGTTCCTGGTTATCCTCAGGGGGTTTCTCGGATTTTTTTTGAGAAGACCCTTTTTGATCATCTGTTTCTGTATTGGCTTTACGTTCTTTTTCTGCTGCTTCAGATTCTTTTTCCTTTGCCTCAGCTGCTTTAGCGGCAGCTTCTTCAGCTTCTTTAGCCTCTTCCTCTTTCTTCAATTTTTCAATTGCCTTTTCAACATTCTCCAAAGAGGACTTCACTTCTTGTTTTTTTGCATTCATTTCCTTTTTGCTGGTTTCTATCTTTTCCTCAGAACTAATAATCTTATCTTGAAAGGAACTTTCCATGTGTGTAAGTGTCGACTCCCCTATAACCGGCGTATCGGACTGTGTAAATTGATTATGAGAAAAGTAATTCAGGAGGTCGTTTACTTGTCTATCGTCTAAACCATGTTCATTAAAAGCTTCTACTAAATTCTGACCTGCAGATGGGTAAGAGCCTTGCAAGCAGGAAGATATCGTTTTTTCAGGAAGGCTGGAAATCACCTTTAAACTCTCATATACAGCCATACTGTCTGCTTCTAGAATTTTCCGTGAATCTCCCAGTTCTTTTTCTAAATTTTTAAGGTCATCCATGGCTTTATCTACATCTTCAACAAGGTTATTCATGCGTTTTTTTTCATTAAGCAATTCATCGACCGAATATTGATCAATATCATCGATATCCTTGAAGTCACCGGAATAACTGTTTACTTTCGGAATTTCATCGAAATGGATATTATATTCATCTACAAGTTTTTTCAATTCCTGCAACTGCTCATTTATGTATGCAGGGAACACCTCGCATGCCTGAATTTCTGAGGTAGATGTATCTTTACTGTTAAAAGCTCCGAAGGTACTTCCCACCAAATGAGAACTTGCTCCAACAATTAAAGAACTGACGGCCACACCTACTGTCAACTGCTTCGTTTTTTTCAATGCTTTCATTCTCCATTGTTCTTTAAATTTAGCCCTTTTAGACTGCAGAGGATTTCACCCCTTTTTGGAAGCGCGTCGTTCTTTCGAGCTACACTTCGTTCTTTATAAAGAATTTGTAACCTGATTATATAGCCCTTACATCCTAAATGGAAATCCCTGAAAAAGGCTTAATTTCTTGATAAAGAACATCAAATCATATTTTTTCAATAAATTACTCCTTTTACCATATAAAAGGGACATTTTTCATGTTTGTGCGTTCTTTATATAGAATGGTATAATACATCATTTCGATAAAACTACCTACATTATCCCCTTAATAAGACTAAATCCACCATCGATTCACATTCATTTAGAAGTCAGAAAAACAGCAAAAAATGCGTCTTCCAAATTAGGAAAAACGCATGATCTTCATAAACTATTAAAGTCATCCATACCTCCAGGTAACTGGATATAATTGGATGTTAATCAATCTAAACTGGACAACTGTACAAATTCAGCCTCGCAATCATGATCTTTACCAAAGATATGACTTCCTCAGAAACCACCTTCGTCCCTCCGAGGGCAATCCCTCTTTCAAATACCTTCTGATTAAGCAGATAGCTCATTTCTACAGGAAGACTGTCTGTTTTTGTTAAAATGACCGCCCCGTTGTTTTTTGCGGCGAGCACCGATCCTGTTAATGCATCCGGGAAGCTGTAACCGGTGGCGATGTAGACATTATCTGCGTCCATTTGAAACCTTCGGATAATTTCAGCCGATGTGCGAAAACGGTTATTTCCAGAGACGCGCGTGGCATCAGGCAGTTCATTCATCACATCATCACTGACCACCGACGAACCTCCGATCACAAAGGAATGATCAACAGAACGGAGAGCTTCCCTGGTAACCTCCGGCAGGGAAGCGGTACGCGTCAACAAAATCGGGTGTCCTTCCTGGCCGGCATAGGGAGCAATGGAGAGAGCATCGGGAAAATTATCGCCGTAGACTACAAATGCTGTATCCGATTTCTCCATACGTTCTGCAATCTTTGCGGCTGTTTCGTAGCGGTCTTTTCCGCCAATCCGCTCAACAGTAAGCCCCATCGCTTTTACTTCTGTTACAACTAATTCAGAAATGACACCACCGCCTCCTAGAATGATAACTTCGGATGCCTTCAAGCGCTCCATTTCAGCGCGGGTCGTGTCAGTCAGACGGTCTTTTTGTACCAAAAGAATGGGAGCGTCGATTTCTTTTGCTAAGGGCCCGCCCGCCAATGCATCCGGAAAATTGGAAGCCGTGGATAGAATCACGGTATCAGCCTTGTTCCACCCAGCTTTAGAGATTTCTACAGCTGTTTCGAAGCGATTTGAGCCGGCAAGTCGGTCCTTTTCATCCGCTGCTGAAGCCATAGGAATAAAAAATAGCAAAAAAATAAGAAAGAAAAGGATGATCATAGTTTTCCGCATGAGTTTTTAAACAACTCCCTATAAATATTAAAATCATGAACGTCAGTTATTAACAAATCTGATAATTATATATCGGTTGAAATGGCCTGCGATTAAATAGATGCTTATCATCTGAGAGCTGTATCTTATAGTTCCCTCCAACACATGACTGTCACTCAACTTCTTTAAATGACTCATAAAAAAGCTCCTTCCCTTATAGAGAGAAGGAGCTTTCGTTATATAAATTCGGAAAGAAAACCAAGCGTAACAAGCAAAGACACCGCTCCGAAGAAACACGAAGCCACTGAAAAAAAGAGCGGCCGTTCTTTTCGGACTAAAAAACTAAGACAATAAATCAAAGCTGGAAAAGGGAATAAAATACTAGCAATTTCCCAACCAGTAAACAAGTAAAGGAATGCCATGAAAAACGCAAGATAGCCTGAGATCGTTCGAGCAAGCAGAAATCCTTTTTGTTTTCCGGACTCTTTCACGTTCCAATCTCCTAAAGCCTCTTCCGTCTTTTTCAGTTGATAGGGTTTGTCTGAATGATAATAAAAATACATAGGCTGAAAATACGGAATGGTTCCGACCAGGGAGCTTTTCCCCCAAACAAACCGCTCACCGGCTAGTGGGAATGATTGATACACGTTTTCTATACTTCCGCCTTCCTTTACATAGGGAGGGGAGGGGGTATGCTCCGTATCAATAGAAAAGACAATCCGTTGGTTCTCTAAATGGCCAAAGTAGCGTCTCCAGCTTAATGTACGAATAGAGGAAAAAAAGAAGCGCCACAATTGCCTCCGCACCGTGTAAGCCATACTTGTATCGACCGGCATCCATCCTTCGCCTTCAATATAAATCTCATTCCAAACATGAGCCTGATGACGGCCCATAGCAAAGGCCCCGACCATCACTCTGCAGGGAATGCCGAGTGAACGGCAAAGAGAGGCATAAAGGAAGGAATATTCGCCACAATCTCCCTTCTTTTCTTTTAGAAAATGGGAAACCCCTCTAGCTTTAACCGGAAACGTATAAGAATAGTTTTTCACTAGGTGGACGAAAAGTTCCCAGCCTTTTTCTTTATCTGTAGTGGCATGTTCCGTAATAGCTGAAGCCATATGAGTCATTTCCTCGTTAACAGGAATCATAGGACTTGAGCGTGTATAGCGCTCCCGTTCTTCTTTCGTAAGAGGTGTAGAGCTTTTTGACGTTTTTTCTATTCCAACAACGTAGGAAGCCTGGATCTGCTCCCCCGGGGCTAATTCATAGTAACTGATTGTATTTCCGATAATGTCTTTATCCTCCTGGCGGGGAGGATGTTTCTTTTCTTGTAGGATCGTTTGCCGCTGTGTCTCTGGTGGATTAGCGAGCCAGACACTTACTTGATCAGATGTTTTATTCTTGTATCGGAACGAATAGTCGAACTGTCTCATCACTTCACCTGCTTTTCTCCATTGGAAATCATGCAGCGATCCCCTTCACATCCGCCAACAGGTAATATCGTCCTTCTACTGGCCAGCCAGTCATACAAAGGAGACCCTAACCCTGCCCATATGGATATTTGGATGATGGGAACCGCTATCCAGAATAAGGGCAGCTGCTTCACTATTCTCTGCACACTGAAGATCCCTTTTTCCATTTGGTTATCCTTTAATGTAAACGTATGCATCCGTTTTTCTGCCTCTGTCTTATCTATAGCATACCTTTCCAGTACTTGGTTGTCTCTAATCGATTCATACTGCAACTTTCGTCCCCGGTCTAGCTTGGATAGGAATCTCATACTTTTGGAGCATACCGGACAATGAGAATCGTAAAAAATGATGACGGCTGCTTGATCACTGAACTTGTTTTGTTTCATACCGCTTCACCTTTGCTCCTTGGAATTTGTTTCGTACTCTAAGAACTGCTCCTTTTATCCAGCTATAGACTCTTTTATACTCCTGGTCGTTGAGCATCAGAAACTGCATAGTAATCATAGAAGCTGAGAACGTAAACAGTCCCATGACAATCGCTATTCCGATATGCAGTCCGATAACACTGAACATAGCAAAGTATTTGGTATACCGATTTAATAGAAAAAAGGGAAAGGACAACTGGACAAAAATGGCGCTGTAAGCCCCTGCCAGCAGCAAAATCTCAGAAGAAGCTATCATATTTTGGAAGAAAGGATGTGTATATTCGCCAACTTGGAGAATATAATAGAGCGCTGTTCCGTTCGTCCACATCTCCCCCATCACTTTATGGGTTCCAGAAGATAGATACATGAAGCATAACTGAATAATAGAGGTAAGGATGGCCAGGTTATGTAAGGCATTCCATACGGGAGCATACCCTATGGCATTGCTTTCTTTATTTGCCCTCAAGCGGTCTATCGAAAAATACGCAGAAGTATTCGCAAACAGCATATAGAGCAGAATGATCCGCATAATGTTATCTCCACCGTCAAGAATCAAGACGTTGGCATGTTGTAATGACCACACAAACAAGAGGTTAACGATAGCAGTAAAACGCGTCATCACTCCCAAGGTGAATAAGAGGGCAAACAAGATGCCGAGATGAAAAATGATGTCAAAGTATAGAAGAGAATCTGAGAGCTGGTATAAAGAAAAGTTACTGGTCAGAGCCATCTGCTCTTGGAGATGATCGTGATTCTGCATTCCATTAGGCCCCCAGATGAACCTTCTTTGAGAGTAATGAATGAAATACATAAACAAGATGAGCAGACCAAAGGAAACTCTAAGCAATCCAGCTCCAATCAACATATGTTTTCTTTCCGTTAACATTCCATATAAGCGCTTCACTACCAGGACCTCCTTTATAGATTTCAATCAAATACAGGAGAAACTTCCACGAAATCCACCCATTCAAATTCATGAAGCTGCTGTTCTCTTTCATACTGCTCATTATCCTTTTCAGAAAATGGAACAGCTTTTGTTTCCTGCATGATAATTTGTGTTTTTTCAATATCCTTCTCTGGATAGACACTTCTTACATAGGATTGAGCATATCGGTTCAGAGCTTCCTGGGCATATTCATCTTTTTTCTGAGTCCGTTCATTTTCAAGCAGATGATCATAGTCCTCTCGATCCAGGTTTTTCTCTTCAATTTTCTGTGATATTTTCAACGTCACCTCATCCGTTTGATACAGGGAAGTGAAGGCCCCTCTCTGGATTCGAACTAAACGGTTATACGGAGTAAAACGGTTGGCCTGATTTTTATCAATCATAAACGTTGTGAGATCAAGCCAGTCTGATGTACCTCCATCGGCAAACTGAGCCCGAACCATGAATTGGTTGTTGGTAGAAGCCGGGTTGGGAGCAAACAGCCTCCAATTTTGAGAAAATAAAGGTTCCATATAGGCATTGACGGCGAAACTGTACTTTGCTTTAACGGGGTTGAAAGGAGTTAGATATAAGGCTGTTATAACTAAATGAAAAACAAACACGCAAAGAATTAAGCTGACTCCAATTTTCTTTATCATCGTGTCACCTCTTTAAAGGCAAATCTTCTGCCCTCTATAAAAAGGGCAGAGATTTGCGATGGAATAACTCACCTAAGTATTATTGATCAAAGACGACTTTCACATCTTCATATTCGCTTTCTCCCTTAATTACATCGTTTCCACCAATCTGATTTTTCGCCCAGTCATACGCATCAGCACCAGCCTTGGCTGTCACGCCCGCTACAAAAGCTCCTCCTGCTACTGCTGCTCCTTTAAGAGCGTAAGCTCCCACCACTGCTGGAATAGCTTCCGGCTCGGCTCCATTTTCAGAAACCTGCTTCACTTCCAGAGTTGTTTGGGACTCGATATCATCTGTGCTAGCCAAAGCGGATGTGGCTGTCGTCCCTCCAACAAATAACCCTAATGCCATACAACCTGCCATCAATTGCTTCTTTACTTTCATTTGTTATTCCTCCTTTAATGATCGTACAAAGCATGAGCCAACCAGATACAGTACAGGTACCTCCTTTGTGGTATCCCCCCCCTTCAAAATTGCTTTTCTTCTCTTACACTTATTTCCTAGATAAATGGTATCATGGTAACCATGAAAGATGTATTTCGCATGTTATGGAAGAAAAGGGCTTTTTTTCTCGATTTTTTCATCCTATTGCGCAATATGAGAGAAGGAAGTGTTGAAGAGTGGATATGGGAAGAGTATTAAAATACTTTAGATTGAAAGAAGGCATGAGTCAGGAAGAAGTCTCAGAATCTATTGTTTCCCCCTCCTACTTATCAAGAATTGAAAACAACAAAACCACTGTAGAACCGGAAACCCTTATGCTGCTCTTGGAAAGGGTGGGGGTGAATTACGATGAAATACAAGCAAATGAAGAAAAATTAAAAAAGCTCCTCCGTCAATGGGAAGAGCCCTTACTGAACAACGATAAGCAGGCGTCCGAAAAGATTTACCAGGAGCTGAAGTCTTTCATAACCCCCGTGACTAACACCAACCTTCAAGCTGAATATCATATAAAAAGGGTAAGGGCCTGCATCATCCTTCAAGCATTTGATGATATTGATGATTCCATTTTATTTATCAATGACATCCACGATACTCTCACATCCCGCAACCGCTTCTTTTACTACAAACACCTTGGAAACTACTATTGGGTGAAGAATCAACCCATGGTCGCAAAAGAACATTTTGAGAAAGCTTTGTCCGAGTATTCCTCGGTGGATTTAAGCGAATTGGAACAAGCGGATCTATATTTCCTTTACGCCCTGACCTTATATGTGTCTCAAAATGAGACCTTAAGCTTTTCTTATGCTCAATCCGCTTTACTCCTGTTTCAAAACAACTACAAATCCAGACAGTGTTTAAAGATACACATCCACCTTGGTATTTGCTACAGCCGATTGGGAGATGTCCCCTCCTCCCTCTCCAACTTTGAGAAAGCGGAAAGCCTCGCACGAGACATTGGAGATCAAGATCATTTAGGAATCATTTATCATAATATCGCCACGATGCATTTAAGAAAGAGGGAAAGGAAAATTTCTCTCGACCAGTTAGAAAATGCTCTTTACTACAAGAAAAAAACAAGCACCAGTTATATGAAATCCCTTGTGCTGCTGGTCCTCATTTACTATCAGGAGAACGAAAAAGATACCTGCATGAAGTACTTGAACGAACATCTGGAGGTGGCAAAGCAGCTTCCTGAAGACAATATCCACACAAAAGAATACTGGTTCTTCCATTCTTTTTTCTTTCAATCCGAAAAAGAGTGGGAAATCTATGTCAAAAAAACGTTCCTGCCTTCTCTAAAAAAAGAACAGAAAAATCAGGAAATACAAAGGTATTCCCGATTTTTGGGAGAATACTATGAAGGAAAAGGAGGGTATAAAAAAGCAGCTGAGTACTATAAATTAGCGCTCGACAGCAATCCAGTCGCTGTCTACTAACTACTTCAACAGGGAGGGGAAATCATGAAGAAACTATTGTTGATCTTTAGTTTGGTCCTTGTGTTCATGGCCGGTCCAGCTTCAACCATGACGGCGGATTCTGTTGAAATTGGAAAACCTGGAGTGTCTGAAACCACCCCGAATGGTGATGAACTTCCGTTGAGTAATTAAATGAAGATTTTTCTGCTGTTCCTTACATAAAGCTTTGTGGCCATTTCAAACACCCCCCATATTCCTTTGAATATGGGGGGTTTTCACTCTTCAAAACAATCTTAAACAGGATCTCCAAGTGAATAACTGAGTTCTTCTTCATCCCTTCTTCTATTTAATCATGATTTTTTCTTCATTTACCATCCATACGGCACACCCATTTCCCCTATCATCCGGTCAATCATACTCATCATCACGATCAAAAAGAAAACCGCCATCGCTACATTCGTCATCACAACGCCGTAAAACACATCCAGACCTTTAGCCTCCCCACCCGAATGAATCGAGAATAAAAGGGCCGTACTTGCCGTTACGTATAACGCAATACTGACAAAAAAGAAAAAAGCCCCAACCGTATTCATCGATAGCAGCATAAATAGATTGGCGGCAAGAAGACCGGTCACAGGAAGAATGACGAGCGACCCGTATTTCGCCATGACGCTCATATAAGTGATCTCCACCCGCATCCATTTGCCTACACCAAGGTTGACCGCGATAAACACCGCTAAAAAGAGCAGTTGATAAAGGAAAGGCTGAAGGACGAGCACACCAAAGAATACATCTGGTACGGACTCACCGAAGGCCCACAGGCCGCGCGCCGCGTTTCTCGCCGCTAAGTACGAAAAGAACGGCATAAGAAAAGCGAGCAGCAGCAAAGCGATGAAACCATTCGTCCGCTGCGAGCCATCCACCCGCTGACTGGCCCGAAACGGTTCCTGCAGCGCTTGAAGCGCAAAGCGGTAAAACTGCCGCCCTGTCTGCTTTGCTGTAGCTGTATAATCCTTCTGCGGAGGCAATGTGGCCGCTTCGACCGTCGATGCCGATGCATGCTCCGCAAGAACAGAGGCACCGCATTTTCCGCAGAACTTACTATCTTCATTCAATGGATTTCCGCATGTCGCACAATGCATATCATCCCATTCCCTTCATTAGAAGTCATCCGTCTGAACGATTGGTCTCATTGATCGCTACCTCTTCAATTTTCCAGCTGTCGCCGTCTTTGATAACGGTGTAATCCTTTGTCCGCTCGTAGTGCGTTTTCTCCCCGTCTGCATTGGTAAAGATGAACGCTTCATCTGTCGTCACCACATACCCATCCACACCGTAAGCAGCGGATTCTACAATGTTATTTTCCGTGAACTCATAGGTGAAGCCTTTGCCTGAGATCCCGTCCAAATAATCCCGGAACTCTTCGGACGCCTGGCTGTCTTCCTCTAAAAAAGAAGCGATCATCGAGAAATCCTCCGCGTTCAAGGCTTCTTCATAAACCTCCCGGAAATCGAGCACGTGAGCCTCGGCCGCTTCGGAGTCATCCGATTCCGGTACGTATTCAAAGACCGGTTCCTCCAGTTCTTCCTCAAAATAAAAATTCAGCTCACCCCAGTAGTCGCCATCCTCCGTACGGATCTGTCCGGACTTGACCACCTCTTTCTTATCGTTTGTCCACTCCGCATGAAGGACCAGTTTATTTCCGTCCGGCACAGGGCCGATCACTCCAAGCTCATACAGCGTTTTCTTCGTACTCTTTCCATTCACAAAAAGAACCGCGTCCGGCTGGTTGGTATCGACATCATACGTATAGCCTTCAAAATAGACTTCCATGTAATAGTCAGACTCCTCCGCCAGCACCTGGTATTCCCACGTCTCTTTGAACGTACCATATTCGTTCGATGCCTCTCCCTCCACCTTATACACACCAGGGTAGGCTTTGGCAGTCCCTTCGTCTTCGGCCGCATTCTCCACCGTGATTTTTTCTTTGCCGACTGTAAAGGAAGCCTCGTCCATGTTCGTTAAGAACCTGATTGACGTTGGAATCGCTTCGATTTCATACGTCTTGTACATCCCGGGAAGCACGGCTGTTTTTTTGACAGACAAAAGCGGACTTCCGTATTCATCACGGATGATGGTATCGAACCGCTGTTGGCCGCTGACAGCGTCAAGCATCTGCTCACGGATGGTCTCCCAGTCGTTCTCCTTCATGTACTGCAGGTAATCCTTTTCATTCAGCCATGCTTTTTCATCAAGAGACAGTTCACTTACAAAAGCTCCCGCATCATTATTCGTCACTGCACGATCCATGGCCCGAATCTTCGTTGTCGGGTCAAGCATCGATGACAAAATAAAATGAGCGGTCAGCAGTACAGCCAAAACCGCACCTATCGAAATCAGCGTGATTTTCTTTTTCCGCGGCATCGGTGCTCTCGGAGCCTTTGCTTCCGACCGGGTCAGCGGAGCATCCTTGGGTGCACCACATTCCGTACAGAAGGTTTCCTCCCTGCTCATTTCGTGACCGCACTGTTTACATACATCCATCCGACGACCTCCCTCGTCCTTGAAGGTGTTTCCCCTGCTGCTATGTACCTTCCTCCCTTCCCCTGATTTAGTACCATATATTGGGGAGTAATTAACTATACTCAAACGCCCCAGGGTGTATGACTGTCCCTTTTTCTATAGAAAAAAGAAGAGGACATCCCTCCATGGGGCGCCCTCTCCTTCCTATGTCTCTATTTACTTTGTAAACTTCACGCAGACCGGCTCGGGTACAAAAACATCCGACTGAACAAGAGTCAGCCTGCCGGTTGATTTGTCCCGCTCGAACAACGTCATTGTATTGGACTTCTGGTTCGTCGCGATCAAGAACTCCTCGGAAGGGTCCATCACGAAATCACGCGGCCAGTTCCCTTCTGTCGATGTCCACTCTACAAAAGTAAGTCTGCCTGTATCCTGATCGACGTCGTAAACAGCGATGGAATTATGCCCGCGGTTGCCGGCATAAACAAACTGTCCATCCGCAGAAATATGAATGGCACTGCCATCATTGGTTTCATCAAAGTCCTTAGGGATTGCGGCAATGGCCTGCTGCTCTGTGAAGCTGCCATCCTTCTCATCGTAATGAAGGACAAGCACTTCTGAGCTTAACTCTGTCATCACATAGGCATACTTTTTGTTGGGGTGGAAAGTAATGTGACGCGGACCGGAACCCGGTTTCGTGTTGAACACCTGTACCTGACTCAACTCGCCATTGTCTACGGCGTAAGTGATGACACGGTCGCTGCCAAGGTCAATCGCAATGACGTATTTCTCATCAGGGGTGAAACCTGCATAGTGCATGTGGGGTTTTTCCTGACGCTCATGAGGACCGGTCCCTTCATGCTCCACGATTGAAACTGCAGGATTCAACAATCCATCTTCATTGGTCAGGTAGGAGACCACTTCTTTTGTATGATAATTAGCCGTGACAACATTGTTGTTCAAATGATCCACACTCACGTGGCATGGCGGAGAGCCTGCAGCTGTCTGAGCGTTTAATTTTGTGAGTTCTCCCGTTTCTTTATTGATGGAAAAGGACGTGACACCGCCGTTTTCCCCGTCTTTGGAAACCGCATAAAGATTTTTTTGATCGTCACTCACGGTGACGTACGTAGGGTTCTGCAGTTCTGCAGCCAACTGAACGTTTTTCAGTTCCTTAGCATCTGTATCAAGGGTGAACTGATAGACGCCTTTACTTTCCTGTTTGGTGTACGTACCGATGTAACCAATATATTCCGGCATAGTAAAACTCCTTTACTGGGGTAATATAAATGAATTTCCGAATTAATTATCTCATAAACTCCCGCAGTCCTAAATCAATACCTTTTTAAATAGGGTGTTGAAAAAATCTAGTTAATTCCTTTCATGGATTGTTGAAAAGTATAGCAATGGTTTAATCCTATCAGAACGTAAGCACTTAAAATTGAAATCAAGCCCCTACATCATTTTAGGCAAATAATAATAGCAAGAAAAGCCTGCACGAAGCGAAGACTTTCTTGCTGTTATGGAAGATGGTGTTGGTATGGAACAACCGAATTATTATTTTCATAAGACCCGTGAGGAACATCGACCAAAGGATGAATAAGAGGATGATGATAACCAGAACTGAACCGATTTTCACCATGTTTGCGCGCCTCCTTCTCAACTAGCAGAAGTAACGTAAGCAGTTGATGAAGAGATTGCAATAGGTAAAAAGCAATTCATGTAAAAAAGACAAAGAAAAAGCCCCCGGCAGGAACCGGGGGTGGAGTCTACTGACGTGTCATGATTAATGGTCTTGAATCATGATCATTCGTAAATACAAGGGTGTCCCCAACCAATTCTCCTGTTAAAGTACCATCAGGAAATGTGAGCAACAGTTTTTGTCCGCTGATCTTATAGGAGCCTTCATGTACTGTATCCCAACCTGCGTGCACCTTTCCGTCTTCTGAGAAGGAATAGCCAAATGTGAATCCATAAAACTCATTCCAGTCACCCAGGATTTTAGACTGTTCAAGAGATACCTGGCTTAATGGTGGTGAATCAGGTGTGATAATCTTGTTATACTCAATCACATTATCGGTTTGAGGTTCGCCCATATAAAGGATGCCATACTCTAACTTTCCGGCCAGCTCATTGCCGTTAATACTGAAGGATATGTTGTAATTATCGGTGTATGTGTACGTACCAGAACCTTCGTCTCCAGAACTATGGTAAGTGAGTGTTCCATCTTCATTGAAGGTTGCGGCTGAGAAATCTCCTTCTGAAAACCATTCTCCAAGCAATGGGTTAAACCCTGTCACTGGCTTAGCTTCGGGCTCTGCTTCAACTTCTTCTTCAGCTGCTTCCGGTTCCTGTTCAGTTTCTTCCGGCTCTGCACCTACCTCCTCTGATTCAGGTTCTGGCTCTGCTTCTTCCGTTTCCTTCTCTACAGTTTCTTTATCAGACTCTTTTGACTCATCATCGTTTTTTTCGGCAGGTTTTGTAGTTCCTTTCGCCTCATAGAGGGTGAATTCAATGAGGTGTGTTGACCTTTTTGCTTTGAATTCATAATCACTCATGATAGAGATAACACTTCCATCGGGAGATATATCTAAAAATTGCCTGGAGCTATCTGGAACTTCGAATTTCATTTCAGACTCATAAATCATGTTCAATTCTGGGTCAAAAACTCTTACACCCACATAATCCTTGTTGGTGTCCTGTGTTATCGTTACGTAGTTACCCTGTTCATCTTTTCTGAAATGATATAACCCAGGGAAGGTTTTAACCTCACCAGCTTCATTCCAGATGGGTTCTTGAGCATCTATGTCGTAGACTACAAAAAAATCTTTATCAAAAAGAGGGTCTTCCCAAGCAGTCATCGTCTCGTCATGGCCGACAAACATTTGATTGGTATCAAAATCGAAAAAAGGTACGTCAGAATCAACAGAGGGATCTGAGCTAAAAAGGTAGTCGTAAAATCCATTTAGAGGGATTTCAACTTCTTCCCACGAGGACAATAAGACCAATTGTATATGTTCTGATTCTGAATCAAGACTCCACAGCGCGGGGCCTTTTGTAGTATAAGTAACTCTTGAGAAAGACTGATTATATGTTTTAGCTTCTTCCAAATTACTATCATTACCAAACTTCAATACCCTTGTTTGAAGACCATCTATACTATTTTCAGGGTCTCGATTCTGATAAGTAACGAACTGGTCAAAGGCATTGATATCTAAACCTTCGCTACCTGCAATGTCATCTCCTGCATCTTTACGGACATCGAATTCCTTTAGAACATTGTTTGAAGAACCTTCTCCATTAGCAGAAATGAAAAATTTATAGGCTGAATCCTCAACGTAATCATCATTCTGAGCTTCAAAAAAAGTGAAAAAGGTATCCTCATTACGGGTTACGATGGGTATCCCTAATCCCCCAACGTTCACTGTATCTTTATCAACGATGGGTTGGTCACCGATCTGCTTCTGTGTATCAGATATGTGAAGGCTGTAGAATGGTTCTTCCCCAGCAGCTTCCCCTTCTTCACTCTCAGTAGTGCCTTCCGATGCTTGCTCGGTTTGTGCAGGTTCTTCTTTTTCTTTCTTCGTTTCTTCCGAGGTCGCTTGGTTACAAGACGTTAATACGAACAATAGCAGCAATGCGGTCATCCACTTTTTCAAGTTCTCCATCCTCCTCTTTCTAAGGTAAAAACCAAGTATATTGGTGCTATATAACGAACGTCCGGGTGCGTAGAAGGGTTACTTTCTAAATAACCGCTCCCTCATTGTGGAAGCTTCATTACCAAGATAGGACACGGCAGCTTCCAAAGCGGAAATCTGCTTTCTTGAACTCCTTATCTCGTCTAATGAATCACCTGTTAGCTGCTGTTGGATTTCTTGGGATGCCTTAATGTCTGCCAATTGGTTACGCATTTCAAGGTTCTGCATTTCAGTTTCATACAAGTTGATACACTCACCGATATTGGAAGCTCGGAAATAGGAAGTGTAATTATCGAAACGTTCCAATGCGTGTCTATGGTCGTAAGGGGCAGGGATCACACATAGTTCGTTAAAAGCATCTGCAGCTTCATTCATCTTGTTACGTAAACTATCCATGATATCCTTGAAGGATTCGTGATACTTGCGTTGATTGGAATAAAAGAATTTTTCCTCTAATTTATGCGTAAGCATGGGCAGACCTTTTTTAAACAAGAGAACAGCGGTGATAATGAAAAAGACAAATGCAAGTGTAGGAAGATTGACTAAGTATCCTACAACAGTCCAAAAGAAAATTGAGAAAATAAGGGTCATGATACAAATGACGACAGACCATTCATAATACTTTGAGCCAGGACTCTTGTAATACTTTTTCAATTCATGATAATGGTTTTCCGCCTCTGTTAAATGGACTAATGACTGAACGATGTTCTCCGACAATTCCTGCCTACTCATCTCCTCAACACTTTTCAATAAAAAACCCTCCCTTACCCCCATTAATTGGGAAATATTAATAATCATTCTATATATTACCATATAAAAAGCTCATAAATGACTAAAATATTTAGAAAAATAAGTAATATTTCAATAAATCGAAAAGGTGCGGGCGTAGCCCCGCGGGAAAGCAAAATTAACTAGAATGAGATAGATTGTAGCAGAATCTAGCATGATCTCAGTCAAATAAAAAAGCAGAAACCAACAGATTGTGTTAGTTTCTACTAGAAAATACTATTATCCACTTTTTATTTGAAGTCGATTTTAGCTTCAACAGGCGATTTGATTTCATTATTATCCATATCGTAAACACCATCTGTAATGATTCGAATAGAAGTAATATCTTCGATGTCAGATTTCATGCCAATACCTAAGGATAAATCTGTTTGGAAAGCATTTCCATAGTATTCCCACTCGGGCGAGTCTTCAAAGAAATCCTTATCAGGTACTTCAATTTGTTCACCTGTGGAAAGAATTATTGTGTGAATGGGATAGTAGGATAATAAATCTTGATTTGTTGTATTCTCTACAGTGTAATCGAGACTTAAAAAGGTGAGAGGCTCATTCATGTTGTAACCGTAATAATTTTCCATGGTTTCATTTAACCATTCATCTTTAACGCCTTCAATCGTTGTTATTACCATAGTCCCAATGTTAATCTTCAAAGGCCCTACCTCAATATGCTGTTCAGGCTCGGTTCTTTTATTTACGGTCAGCTTTTCGAAATCAGGTGTGTGATAAACTTGTCCGACTTCAGCCCCCAATAAGCTAACATCCTCTACCACGGGTTCTTCAGCATCGTCATGTGAAGTTCCCCTTTTCGAATGCTCTCCTACGTCTTTTTGCTCGGCTGCTTCAGTATCTTTAGCTTCTGCAGATTTTGTTGAATCAGATCCACAAGCTGATAGTGTGATGATGGATAGGGTGATAAGTAATAGACCAAGTGATCTTTTCATAGGTGTTTCTCCCCTTATTTTGTTTTTAATAGAACTAAATAACTATACCATTAAATAAATTGATTGGAACATAATACATTTAATTAAAACTATAACTTTTTGGAAGAATGCACTTTTGAAGAGATGAAAATGACAAAATCATTCCAGTTTATCCAGTTGCTGATTAGATCTATCATATGAGATTCATAGATATAGGCGGAAATCTTACTCAGTTGCATCAATACCTTTCTTTTGACAGGGACACCGTGACACAATCCATAAAGTGACCTATGCCGGTTATAGCGTTTCGGCAAGGTCTACGCTCGTCATGCTGTGTGATCTTATTTTTGAATACCTGCTGAAGATTATTGCAGATGAAGGGAAAGAGGAATAGCCAATCCAGATCGAAACAGATGCGTGAAGCAACTGCCCCTTTAAAGTAGCTACTACGGATATACTAGAATCAATAGATAAAAGCGGGCCGATTCGTTATCAACAACAAATCGACCCGCTTTTTATTCGTTTCCTCTGCAACTACAATTAATCATCTAAGTATCTTAAAAAAAGAACACGTGTGCCATCACAGCTATAATTGGCAGCGTAATCAACGTCCGCTGCAGGAAAATCACAAGAAGGTCGACAATACCGACCGGGATTTTCGATTTAATAAGCAGGATGCCGACTTCAGACATGTAAATCAGCTGAGTCAATGATACAGCAGCAATGACGAATCTGGACAGCTCACTTTCAATTCCGCTCCCGACGACAGCTGGAAGGAACATGTCCGCAAATCCGACGAGCATCGCTGGTGCGGTCTCTACGGCGGATGGGATTTGGAGGAGATTCAATAGACCGACGAATGGATAGGACAAGTACGTAAATACAGGTGTGAATTCGGCTAATATCAAGGCGAGTGTTCCTAGAGCCATCACTAAGGGAAGCAGGCCGAACCATATATCGATGACATTTTGTACGCCCTGCCTGGCTACTTGCTTGAAACCGGTGACTTTCTGTGCTTTTTCTAATGCTTTCTGTAATCCCCACTGGAAATTGGAGGTGTCCTCAGGAACCGCTTCACTGATCTGTTTTCCAACGGGCTCATAGTATTCATCTTTCTTCCTAGATAGAGGAGGGATACGTGGACATATCACTGCAGCTGCCAATCCGGCCACTACAGTGGTCAAATAAAACTGGACAAACATGTGTTCAAGTCCGATGAAGGTAATAACGACTAAGCTGAAGGCGATGGAAGCAACGGAGAAAGTGGTCGAGATGACGGCTGCTTCTCGTTTGGTATAAAAGCCTTCTTCATACTGTCTTGTGGTAATGAGGACCCCGACTGTTCCGCTTCCCATCCACGAAGCGAAGGCATCGATGGAGGAGCGTCCCGGCAATTTGAAAAGGGGATACATGATTTTCCGGAAGATGGAGCCGACGAATTCCATTAACCCGAATTCCAGCATTAAGGGCATCAGTAAACCGGCAAACAAAAACCATGTCGTCAGAACGGGGATCAAGGAATAAAGGACTGTTCCGCCGGTAATATCGGCATACAGCCAGCTCGGGCCCCATTTGAATATCGTACAAATGGCGAATAAGGCCCCCATCGTGCGGATGGTCAACCAGAAAGGATGGATATAAAACAATGACTGTAGAAAGTTCGACTGCATGATCCACCTGGGTTTGGCGGCTTTCGTGTAAGCCGCCCCCAGGGCAGACAGGGCTAGAATCACAGTCATGAATATATACAGGTATGGCTCAAAGATGGATTGAAGCGCTTCTGCCATAATTCCGACACCGATCGTAACTTTACCATTGTAATAGATGGGCACTAAGAAAAGCAGGGCGCCAAAAACGGACGGAATGATAAATTTCATGTAATCATTATTGGTAAACGTCGACGCTCGCTTTTCCTCCCATTGCTCTACTTTTTCCGGTGTGTGCATGTGCATTCCCCCTTCGTTTAGAAATCGTGGTTATCTGGTCAACGCCTTCTGCTCTGCTCTTTTCTTCATCGCGACGAGACTGATCATTTCAAAGCCAACCGCAGAAGCAAGACCCGCCGTGATATCACCAGCATCGTACGTCGGCAGCACTTCCACTAAATCGAATCCGACAAGGTTAAGCCCATGCAGTCCTCTCACACATTCCAGCGCTTCAAAGCTCGTCGGCCCTGCAACTTCAGGGGTTCCTGTTCCAGGTGCATAAGCCGGGTCCACAAAATCGATGTCAAAGCTGACAAATACCGGATGGTCCGGTCCGATTTTTTCATGGATGCGTTCGATGACTTTTTCATAGCCCATCTTGCGGACCTTTTTCATCGGCAGGACTTCAAAGCCGAGGTCTTCGGCATCCTTATAGTCTTCCGGACCGTAAAGAGGTCCGCGCAAACCAATCTGTATCGAACGATCCATATCCAGCAGCCCTTCTTCCGCCGCTCTCCGGAATGGTGTCCCGTGCATATACTTTTCACCAAAATAGTTGTCCCACGTATCGCCGTGGCTGTCAAAGTGAACAAACGCCATCTTGCCGTATTTTTTATGAAAGGCACGGAGGTTTCCAAGGGAAATCGAATGATCGCCGCCTAAAATAATCGGCGTGACGGATTTCTCAAGAAGAGGTTCCAGTCCTTCGACGATGTTGTCGTATGTACGGTGGATGTTGCCTGGGATCACATCGATATCGCCATAATCGACACCAGAGGCATAGTCAAAAATATTGATGTCCTGATCAGGGTTGTACGGGCGCAGCAGTACGGATGAATTCCGGATATGTTGCGGTCCGCCTCTTTGACCTGTCCGGTTTGAAACCGCGGTATCAAAAGGAACTCCGAGCACAGCGAAATCGACGTTTTCTTCCGTCTTCACAGCTTCCAATCTCATAAATGTGCTCAATCCGCAAAAGCGTGGGGACAATGAAGAATCAATCGGTTTATACATCAAAAAACTCCCTTTTTATGATTTTAAAGACCTAATGAAATGTATTTCGTTTCCAGATACTCCTCGATCCCCTGGGGACCACCTTCTCGACCGAGTCCACTTTCCTTGAATCCTCCGAATGGTGCCTGAGCAGCCGACGGGGATCCGTCATTGACACCGACGATGCCGTATTCCAGCGCTTCCGAGAGGGTTAACGCTTTGCTCATATTTTCCGTGAACAAGTAAGCAGCCAGACCGAACGGGGTATTGTTGGCTTGTTGTACAGCCTCTTCCTCATCACTGAATGATGTGATTGGTACGACGGGACCGAACGTTTCCTCTTTCATGCAGATCATGGACTCATCGACGTTTTTCAAAATCGTCGGCAGCATGATTAGACTTCCTTTAGAGATTGAGTCCGCTCCACCGGTTACAATTTCTGCCCCTCGGGAGACCGCATCTTCGATATGTCGAGCCACTTTATCGCAGGCACTCTGGTTGATGAGCGGGCCGATATCTGTGTCAGGATCCATGCCGTCACCGACTTTAAGCTCTTCAACAGCTGCTTTTAATTTGTCGGTAAAAGCATCAACGATGGATTCATGAACAAAGAAACGATTGGAGCAGATGCACGTCTGCCCGGCATTTCTGAACTTCGAGGCCACCGCTCCTGCAACCGCTCTATCAAGATCCGCATCCGCCAGAACGACAAAAGGAGCCTGTCCCCCAAGTTCCAGGGACACCCGCTTCATCGTATCCGCAGATTTTTTCATAAGCAGCTTCCCGACTTCCGTGGATCCTGTAAATGACAGCTTCCTTACTCTGGAATCTGAGAGCCACACATCACTGATCGTTTCCGCATCACCGGTCAGAACGCTGATCAGCCCTGCAGGCGCCCCCGCTTCTATAGCCAATTCTACTAATCGGATCGCCGTTAAAGGCGTTTCTTCTGCCGGTTTAATAAGGACTGAGCACCCTGCTGCAATAGCGGGCGCGACTTTCCGCGTAATCATTGCCGCCGGAAAATTCCACGGCGTAATAGCCGCTACCACTCCAACAGGCTGCTTTTGAACGAGAATGCGCTTATCAGGCTTGGAGGCCGGGATGGTCTGTCCGTACACTCGCTTTGCTTCAGCGGCATACCAGGAGATATAGCTGTTGGCGTACCCAATCTCGCCCTTAGCTTCCTTCAGCGGCTTGCCCTGCTCTTTTGTCATAATTTCAGCGAGCTCATCGGTGTGCTCCTCTATCAATTGAAACCATCTAGTTAGAAAAGCGGCCCGTTCATCCGCCGTCGTCTTTTTCCAAGCTTGATAGGAACGATGAGCAGCTTCCACCGCCTGCTTTGCTTCTTTCTCACCGGCATCCGGTACAGAAGCAACGATTTCTCCGTTGATCGGATTATAGACCGGGAAGGTTTTGTCTGTCTGTATCTGTTCTCCGTCAATTACGATATTCATAGTCAGCCTCCTTTTTACACATGCTGGGGTGTCGAGCAGTTCTTGATCGCTGTTTCTAAAATGGATAATCCTTCGTCTAATTCTTCCTCTGTAATGACAAGCGGCATCAGGAAGCGGATGACATTCCCGTACAAACCTGCTCCTAAGACAAGAAGTCCTGCATGCTGGGCTTCGGAAATGATTTTCTGAGTCAACAGCTTGTCCGGTGCCTTCGTATCCCTGTCTTCTACGATCTCTACAGCCACCATGGCTCCGAGGCCACGGATTTCACCGATACAATCGAGGTCTTCGGATAACTGATGGAACCTGTCTTTGACGACATTTCCGATATGAACGGCCCGCTCATTCAACCCCTCATTTTCAATGACTTCAATCGCCGCAATAGCCGCACGGCAGCCTAATGGATTCCCGCTGTATGTACCCCCGAGTTCACCAGCACCGGCAGCATCCATCACTTCCTGTCGTCCGATGACCCCGCTGATCGGCGTTCCGGCTCCTAGTGATTTGGATACGGTAATCAAATCCGGTGTCACGTCATAGTGATCGATGGCAAAATATTTTCCTGTCCGGCCGAAGCCCGTCTGGATCTCGTCAGCAACAAAAAGAATGCCGTGTTCCTCGCACAACCCTTTAACCGCCTGTACAAAGCTCTTTTCAGGAACGATGAATCCACCTTCTCCCTGCACCGGCTCCATGACGACGGCTGCGATAGATTCAGGTGCGACTTCTGTGAGGAGGAATTTCTTGAATTCTTCAATCATAAACGGGCTGTACTCGTCCTCCGTCATCCCTTCCGGCTTGCGGTATGGATACGGGAATGGTGCCTTATACACTTCCGGAGCAAAAGGACCGAAGCCGAACTTATAAGGCTTCACCTTGCTCGTCATCGACATCGTCATCAACGTCCGGCCATGGAAGCCATTCTCAAACGTAACGACGGCCTGCCTTCCCGTGTATTTCCTTGCGATTTTCACCGCATTCTCCACTGCTTCTGCACCGCTGTTCTGCAGGAGCACTTTTTTATCATGTGAGCCAGGGGCAAGAGCCGCCAGCTTCTCAGCCAGTTCAATATACGGTTCATACATCATCACATTGAAGCCTGTGTGTATGTACTGGTCAACCTGGTCATGGAGAGCTGCCTTCACGGTTGGATGGCAGTGCCCGACGTTGATTGTGCCAATCGCACCGGCGAAGTCAATGAACGTATTGCCATCCACATCGGTCACCTTCGCTCCCTCTGCTTTTGCCGCAAACGTCGGGATGCCATAACTGACAGCATTCGGTACGATATTGTGACGCCTTTCTAAAAGCTCACTTGCCTTAGGGCCTGGAAGCTGTGTTTGAATGGACGCGTGTGTTGTCATTATTTTTCCCCCTTCAATTGAAAATGGATGTTCGTTCCGCGAGATCCGTCAGCGTGGACAGCATATGGGCTTCAATCGCTTTCTTAGAAGCGGCTAAATCGCGTTTCTTCAGCGCTTCCACAACCTCCAAATGCTCCGGCACGGAGAGAACCTCATCCATCGGTGTTGTATAAAAGTTGTCTCTTAGAATCAAATAACAGTCAGACCATTGGTTCAGTCTTTGGATTTCCTGAAGAAGAAATCTGTTCCCCGCCACTTGTGCCGGGTACGCGTGAATGAGGGCGTTGATACGAAGGAAATCCTCATAATCTTTGTCCTCATAAGCCTTTACTTCTTCCTCTAGCAGCCGGTCCATTTCTTGAAAATGTTCACTGGTCATTTGATGAACAGCCAGCTCGGCCGCATAGCTTTCAAGAACGATCCGGAGATTGAACACATCTTCGAGCTCTTTATCCGAGGGACTGCAGACAAAAGCTCCTCTATGTGGAACAAGTTCAATCAACCCCTCATTTTCGAGTTTGGTGAAAGCTGCACGGATGGGTGTGCGGCTCATTTCGAGCTCGTTACTCACCCAATCTTCCGTTACTCGCTGTCCTGCCACCAGGCGCTTCAGCATAATGGCCCGTTTGATTTTTTCGTACGCAATTTCTTCGTTTTTCTTTTTATTCATTTCGCCTACCACCATTGTGTTTAAAGATTGTATACAATTTCTATATACAATTAGTCTACAACAAATAATTTCTGATTTCTACAATTATTCTGAAAATATTGTTTTTGATTAATGTGCAAATAGCATGAACCCAATATCCGTCATGCATGGATATCTAAGTCAAAAAGGAACCTCAGAGATTTTGTAAATCTCTGAGGTTCCTTATCATCATCTTAATATCCCCATGAATGCACACGAAATTCTATAAACACAAAATTCACTAACAGAATAAAAACGTCCGCAAGAAGCCTTGTGAGCTTCCACGGACGTTTTCTACACCCAATACCTATGTAGATGGGACCCTAAGATCCCTTTTTCTTTAATGTATAAACTTTACCAGTACGAGGAAAAAGATACTCCAAACCGGGATAGACAGTAAAGTTCCATTCATGAACCCTGTTAAAAAGTCACCTTCTTTAATGAACATCAGCAACTCTCCCCTTTCATTTGGCTCCCCTTATTGAAAACGTTTTCTTATTTTATATTATAATACTTTTCCCACAAAAAATGTTGAGAAAACAAATGGATGTGCCATTATTTTTGTCGAATAAAGGAGATACCTTATAATAAGACGTCTATGTTTATCCTTTTTTACATTTTACCCCTATACCAACATCATCAGTACTCTACTGATACTTCTTCACAACTATTCGTAATCATTATAGATCTAATGAGGGGAAATATAAATTTTTCCCTTCCCCTCTCTCAATCTTATTTTAATTACCATTAATACATGCAACGGTGATAAACTCCTACAAAGGTTACTTAGAGAAACGCATGAAGAGATCTAGATTACTACCTTTTCTAGGTACTTTCTTCAAACTTGGTAATTCTTCAGATTTTATGTACTCCATAATAGTTTTGAGTCAAAGCCAGTCTCTCTAGAGATAGCTGTGATTGACCACCCTTTTTGAAATAATTATCTAATCATTATGAAATATACAATTTTGAGCATAACTTCTACACTCCATATATTTAACTAGTATAGAAATGATTAGCTGTTATTATTAGGGAACTTGGAGCCGTTGTTATAAGGGATTTTACCACCGTTGCTTACAAGGATATTCCACGTTCTAGACATTCTTTTACTTTCCGTCGCTCTCCCTCCAGATTCATGAACTAAATCTCCTCCCGTATGGATTCAATTTAATTATGAAGCTTGTCGAAATTTAAGGCGACGATTTTGTACGTTTTTAGCTGGCTATATTGTCCATTTTAATTCGACTCTTTCAATCCTTACTATAAGACGTAAAGGAGTCAGTAAACGCAGTTCCTCATGTTTTAAAGTAAACAAAAAATGCATGGCCACTTGGGCATGCATTTTTTCATAGTGAGCACTGGCATAAATAATTCTTAATTTTAGGAATTATACTCTTTAATCATATTATGGACATCCTGTATTTCTTGCTCGGAAACCTGTAAGTAATAAACACCGCTGATTTTAGTTCCTGAACCTTTCATCTGGTAGGTTGTTATCGTATTACTGGCACTTCTATAATTCACTAGTAAGTCTTTCATCACGGAAAAATCCATATTTGTTGTGACATTATTCCCGAGCGCGTCCATCATGTTTCCAATTTTGTTTACGGAGCCTACACTGGCTCCTTTATCAATTAAAGCTTCAATAACTTTTCTCTGCCGTTCATTTCGACCAAAATCTCCATTGGGATCCTGATACCTCATTCGCACAAATCCCATCGTTTCCGGTCCATTCATTGTAATATCGCCTTTATTATATTCATACCCTTTCTTATAATAACCTGTGTCTGTCCATTGCAGTTCGTTGTTTACCGTGATCCCTCCAACAGCATCCACCATATCCGATAAGCCTTCCATATTCATTTTCACGTAGTAATCCAGTTCGATATCCAATAGATTCTCCACCGTTTGAATAGACATTTCTGTTCCACCAAAAGCATAAGCATGATTGATTTTATCAAGCTTACCAGCCTGACTGGAGTCACCAACCATTTCTGTTCTGGTGTCCCGGGGAATACTGATCAATTGACTGCGATCATTATTAGGATCTACGGATAAAACCATTAACGCATCCGATCGGCCTCTATCTCCATTGCGTTCATCAACGCCCAATAACAATACATTCAATGGTTCTTTAGCCTGGATTTTTTTCTTAGTGATTTCATGATCAATGGAAGTCACTTCTTCATGCATTTTGTTATTCACCGTATTCTTAGCCCCTGCATATAAGGAGTAAACATATGTACCAACACCAGCTATTAAGACGAAAACTAATAACATCGAGAGTTTTATCCATTTCTTTGACTTTTTGTTTTGTTTTTCAGCTCGCCGCAACTTCTTGCCTCCTATATAAGAGAGCAAAGCTAATGAAAGCTTTGCTCTAAACAGTTTATGATTCTACTTTTTGTCCTGATTCTACTAAAGACTTCATTATGTCCATAACATCATCTTTCAGTTCTGGATTTTCTAAGGCTATTTCAATAGTTGTTTGGATAAATCCAAGCTTTTCTCCTACATCATAACGCGCGCCATCGAAGTCGTATGCAAACACACGCTGAATTCCATTTAATTTTTGAATTGCATCGGTTAACTGTACTTCTCCACCAGAGCCTTTTTCCTGTTTATCTAGGAACATCATAATCTCCGGAGTAAGCACGTAACGGCCCATAATAGCTAGGTTTGACGGTTCTTCGCCTTTAGGTGGTTTTTCCACGAAATTCTTCACTTGATATAATCGGTCTTCTTTATTTTCAGGATCAATAATTCCGTACCTGTGTGTTTGATTATCCGCGACCTTCTGTACTCCAATAATGGAGGACCGAGTCTTCTCATATTGATCAATGAGCTGCTTTAAACCTGGTTCATTTGAACGGATAATATCATCACCAAGCAATACAGCAAACGGTTCATTCCCGATGAACTTTCGAGCGCACCAAACTGCATGTCCCAAACCTTTTGGCTCTTTTTGACGTATGTAATGTATATCTACATTTGAAGTCTCATTTACTTTTTCCAGTATTTCGAACTTTTCTTTACTTAAGAGATTATCTTCTAACTCAAAATTCTTATCGAAATGATCTTCTATAGCTCTCTTACCTTTACCGGTAACTATGATAATATCCTCTATACCTGATTCAATTGCTTCCTCTACTATGTATTGGATCGTTGGTTTGTCGACAATTGGAAGCATTTCTTTTGGCATAGCTTTTGTTGCTGGAAGAAACCTTGTTCCAAGTCCTGCAGCTGGAATTATTGCTTTTTTAATCTTAGACATAAATAAAACCCCTTTTTATTGAAGAATGAATTTCAAACTTGTTCCAATACTTATTTATAGTATTAATACATTCATCTCCTTAATCTGTAAATGTTCAGGAGATTACGCACCCAATTACTTAATGAATAATTTTTTTCTATAAATTCTCTATTTAATTGACCTTTTTTATAAATTTCAGTTATATCACCGTTTAAAATTTTTTCTAATGTTTCATATAAAGCTTTTGAATTACATGTTTCAAAGAAAGTGACCCCATTTGTTTCCTTAGCCCAATTAAGACCTGGGATATCACTTGAAATAATATATAAATCATTTGCCATAGCCTCTCCTACGCTATAGGAAAAGCCCTCTCCCCTACTAGAAGATATAAACACATCGCTTCTGGTGTAAAGTTCTGAAACATTCTCAATCGGAGGTTGGATTACTAACCATTCTGGTAAATCATCCCCATATCTTTCCCTTACATAATTTGATGTCTCCTTTTTCCCTACTATAACGAGTTGGAATTGCAAAGACTTCAATTCGGAAAATTTGTCTATCGCCTCTAGTAATATATCTATACCTTTGATATGAATCTTCGAACCAAATGTTAGTAAGGTTAACTTATCATCTTTAAATTTCACATCCTCTACTTTTTGATTCTCTAGGTTAAATCCTCTAGCTCTACTAACATCTATTCCATTATGTAATAAATGCAATCTATTTTCTGGAAACTTACTTTTTTTAACATCCTTAATTAATTTTTCAGACACTGCAATAATTTCTGAATTATTGGCAAATACATTATACTTAATTAATTGTTTAATTTTATTCTTAATATTTGCTTTCTTAGGAAAGTCAGAATGTATATGCCAATAAGATCTAAATTCATATTTAGTGTACTTTTTTGTTATTGCTAACAAGCCTGTAATGGTATCAAAATAAGAGAAGTGAGAATGAATAATAGTTGGTTTTTCTTTTTTTACAATTTTTGAAATGGTTATGAATTTTTTTACGAAGTTAGATTTTTTGGAAATGAAATATAAAGAGAAACCCTCTTTTTTCAAGTCTTCCACCCACTCTCTTTGGAGGGTATTATCCGTAAAAACGAGTACTTGGTTTTCACAACCATTAACTTTTAATTTCTTATTAAGCTCAATTATCGATTTGATAAAATTACCAGAATATACTGGTGCATAATCTAATAGATGGATTATTTTATTACTCATTTAAATCTCCTTATTAAGTTCATCAAATTTCCTTGACTTCCTTAGAGTGATCAGTATTAAGGTTATATTTAACAATGAATTAACCAAGCAAAATGTAGCAACAGTTACTAATTCTGTATTATAAATTCTATACATAATATACATACTTAAAATTGGTAATATGGTAGTTAATATCGTGAACTTTAGATGAAAAGCTTGTGCTTTTAAAATCGGAAAAGCTTTAATACTAGGTGAATTAACAAACATAAAAAAGGTCCATATTGCTATCCATCTAGCGTATTCACCTGCCCCTTTCCAACCTTCCCCAAAAACCAATTCGAATAAGTACGGCCCGAATAATATAATAATCCCAAAGGGAATAATTCCTATTAAAGCTAAGGATAATGTGACTTTCAATATTAATTTGTAAATACTTTCATTATTTTTTGAAGCGTCTGTCACTCTAGGGTAATATACATCACCAACGGCTTTGCCAACAAATTGTGCCGGTAGGTTCATTACATTTTTTCCAACAGTAAAAAAACCTACAGAGATTGGACCGAATAAGCTTGCTAATAACAGTACTGGGAAGCTATGTGAAAGACTATTTAGCAATACCTGCGGAGCCCTATATAACGGAAAGTCTTTATAAGATTTAGAAACAATTTTAATTGTATTTTGCAATTTCACTTGATTAATATCCACTTTAATTTTTGCCCTTAAAACACCGCTCCACATCATAAAAGCTTTAAGTCCATAATTTAATGCTGAAGATATAATTAATATAGAACCGTAAGGATAAAAGAACCCTATCCCTACCTTAGCACTGTTAATAACTAATGATTGGTAAAAGGTCATTTTAGCTTTCACTTTAAATTCTTTGTATCTAATTAATATATTCTCTACAATTTCCAAAGTTCCGGCCATTACAATAACTAACGGAATTAAATAAAGAAATGGACTACTATCACCCAATTTAAGTAAATTAGAGAATTGATCATTAAATAAAAATAATGTTACTGTGGTTAAAAATGCTAGAGTGAAGATAATAGTAATAGAGAGTTTGATCAATCCATAAATCTCTTCTTTGTTTTTTGCAATAACAATTGCTGCAGGATAAGTTAGGGCCGCTATAGTAGCAAATATGCTGAATATTGAAGTGAAAGTACCCATAACACCAAAAGCTTCCGGTCCATATAAACGAGTAATAACTGGAGTAAGAGCAATCGCTAAACCTTGTGCTGCAAATGTTCCAGTAGCCATAATTATAATGTTCTTAAAAAAAGGACGACTTGTAATTGATTTTATTTTTTCAAACATTTTAGTAATTCATTTCTCCCATGATAATCCTTTTCAACTAGTACTTTGCTTTATAATTTTAGCTGGGACTCCTGCAATCGTAACATTGGAAGGAATATCTTTATTTACCACCGAGTTTGCCCCTATAACGACATTATCACCTATCTTAATGTCACCAAATATCTTTGCACCCGGACCTATATACACACCGTCACCTATATTTACGCTGTCACCTATATTTACTGCCGAATGAATTCTGCAGTTTTTTCCAATAGTAGCGTTGTGATTTACTATTACGCTTCCATAATGAACTAGACATAGACCTGAATCACAAACATGCAAAGGTATAGAAAAACCTAAGTTTTGAGAAATTTTCTTAAACTTAAAATAATTAAAATAATAAATCATACTACCAATGAGGGAATGTTTTGATAGACTTAAATACTCCATTTTTCTCAATATTCGCTGATAATATAATTCTGGATATTTATACTTATGGAAAAATCTCCACTTAATATTTTTTTTAAACTTAGAATAACTATCTTCTCTTAAATATGTTTTATAATCTTCTTTATTCTTTATCATTATATTTTTCACCTAACATTAACTTAATGTACTGCTCTGTAATTTCTTTAGATGAAAATGATAAGGACCTTTTAACTAATTCTTCTTTTGAATACAAATCTTGTTTTAGGTTTTTTATGATTTCCATTGCTAAAGTATCCGTATTGTAATCATTCACTAAAGTTCCATATTCACCATGATTTAAGATCTCCGATGGGCCACTTGGACAATTTGTTGAAACCACTGGAGTTCCTAATGCTAAGGATTCGACTATAACATTTCCAAACCCTTCCCATTTTGAAGATAATACAAATAAGTCAGATTTCGACATATATGAGTAAGGATTATCTTTAAAACCAGGCATATCAACTGCATTAGATATTTCTAAATTATTAATTAAATCTTCTAATTTACTTCTTTCTTCACCGTCTCCTATAATAACTAATCTAGCTTCAATACTCTCTTGAACAACTTTAAAAGCTCTAATTAATAATGAAAAGTTTTTCTGCTTAGTAAGTCTCCCCACTGCCAATACAACAGGTTTACTTTTTTCTTCCAGCCATTTATGATTTGTTGGTTCAGATCCCTTTTTAATTAAACCAGGTGAAGAAACGGGGTTGTAAACAACTTTTATATCATCCAAATTTATTTTAGTGATATTAGCAATATCCTTAGCCACACCTTTTGAAATAGCTATTATTCCATCGGCATGTTTATATAATATTCTTGCTAATGTTGGTCGGAGCTTGTCTATTCTTTTATCAGAATTTGTAGCGTGTATTGATAAATAATTAGGTACCCTCACCCATAATTTGGTCTTCTTCCCCGTCAATAAATTAGCTAATATTCCAATTAGTGAGGCAGATTCTAAAGTTGTTAAAACAGCAGTAGGCCTATGTTTCTTAATATATTTGAATAATTTAAAGAAACTTTTCAGCATTCTATTACACTTCAAATCAATAAGGTTAACATTATGAGGAACATGATTTATATAGGCGCCATGATTTTTGGCAACTATTAAATCAACATCCATACCGGTATTGGCCATCTCTCTTGATATATTCAACATTATTTTCTCCGCCCCTCCTCCATCAAGAGAAGGAAGGAACAAACCTATTTTATTAACCATTTTACCCTCCATAAATAAAAGCTCTAATCGAAGTCAGTAAATCATCATTATCAAAATTATATTCGTTATACTTTTTATTTCTTACATCTTTTATTTTTGCTGTAAGATTTCGAACATCATACAACTCTTCAATATAATTTTCAGATGCGAAGGCTTTACATATTTCTAATTGATGATTATCTACATGTTCTCCATACCTTTTCTGTCTTGGAACTACAATTATTTTCTTCTTTTCCCTTAAAGCATGGATAATAGAGCTAGTACCCGCATGCGTAATAACTATTTCGCTTTTTTTTATATATTCCAGAGCATCATTGGATGTCAGATAATCAATATAATCAAAATTTTCAGGTTTATATTTACTAGATCCTATTTGAGCGTATATTTCTTCATTTAAGTATTCTTTCTTATTTAGGTCTAAGGCTTTAACCAGTCTATCAAAAGGGAATTTTTGTGTTCCTACGGTTACAAAAATCAATATATCTTCCCCCTATACAAAGCCTTTGGATAAAATTTTTCCATGCTCGGCCACTGAATATAAAATTGATCAGCGATATGATAAATAATTCTTCCAGTTAAAGTAGGTGACGATATTTTTGCAAAGCTCTCAATAAAAATAACTCTTGAACCCATAACTTTTCCTATCACTAAAAATGGAATAGTTGCACCAGCGCCAGTAGATATAATCACCTCTGGCTGCTCTCTCCTTAAAATCCTTAATGACCTTATTGTATTTTTTAATAAATTAAGTATAAAAGTTATATTCTTTCTTTCTTGTTGGACCAAGAAATGAGTCTTGTAATCACTAGATAGCCCTTTTGTGGTTTTATTCCATTCTGTTACTATAAAAACATCTTCTTCTTGTAACATAGGAATTAATTGTTTTAATTGTTCTAAGTGACCTCCAGAAGAAGATACCAACCCTATTTTCTTGTTTTTATTCAAAATCTACACCACGTTTTTTAATTAGTTTTCCATAAATTTTTTCTATATCACTAATGAGTATTTCCAAATTAAATGACTGTTTAATTTTATTATAATTAATTGACACTAATTCTTGTCTCCATGCATAGTTTTCATGCATTAATGATAAAGCGTGAAATAACTCATCAGCGTTACCTTCTTGGACTAACAACCCATTTTCATCTTCTGTTACTAGTTCTGGTATTCCACCGACTCTTGTACTTATTATGCCCATCCCATATGACATACCTTCTAATAATGACATGGGTAAGCCTTCATTAAATGAAGGTAAAATTAAAACATCACACTCATTTAATAACTTCTCTTTTTCATAACTATCGATCCATCCAACAACTGTTATCATTTCATTCAAGTTATAATCATTTATAACTTTTTTCACTTTCTCAATTTCTCCATCCCCAGCTATATATGCATGCCCAAAGTATCCCGCTTCTTTGTATTTCTTCAAAGAATCTAATAATACATAAATGCCTTTTCGCTCTCCGAGTCTTCCTAAAAATAAGAATTTAGGATTTTTATTTATTTTTTTACTTGGGATTTGTTTAGGTGGTTTTACACCATTGTACACTACCTCTATCTTCTCTGAATCTTCAATTAAACCACTAAAGAAACTAGCCCATCCTTGAGACAACACTACTAAGCTATCAACTTTATCCAAAGTATTTCTAATCAACTTCTTTTCTATAAAACTCGCATTATCATAATAGTCTTTAAAAGTAGACCCATGTATATGGGCAACTATAGGTACATTAAAAAACTTTACAATAAAGATTACAATTGACTTCCTATAAAAACTCCCTTTATAAGACATATGAATATGTATTAAATCAATAGAAGAGAATAATAATTTATATATCATAAGTATTATTCCTTTAATAAAGAAAAGAAACTTTTTAAAAATATTATTCGTAGTTATGTATGTCTCTATATGACTGAAATTGTATTTTTCACCAATCAAATCATATATGTTATTCATTACAGTAACGATTCCTCCCTTATCTTTAAGGGAAGAACCGATTACTAAAATATTTTTTTTCATGACGAACACCCTCTTTATCTCTATTAATTATTGATAAAGCTATACCTGTTGTTGCGAAAATGAATATGTTTTGAGGAGAACTGTTATAAATCGGCTCGGCTAATGATTCACATAAGCTTTGTACTAAGATTAAAGCTGTAAAAATTAAGAAAATCTTATCTGTGCTAGTATGTTTTCTTTTATAATTGTTTAATATCTTGATTATTAAATACACTAAAAATATTAGCATAATAAAAGCAGAAACAAATCCGGTTTCTCCTATTACGTTGGGCCAATATGTGTCAGTGGCCCAACGAGGATCAGAAGGTTTCAAGCCATATACATTACTCAAACTATATTCATAATAGACCGGTGAATAATTCTCTCTCGCAATAAACCCACCATACCTTCCAAAACCTACTCCAAAAGGGAATTCATTGGAAGCAATTAGAAAGGAGACTACATATAGTGCAGTTCTTGCTGAATCATAAATATTAACATCCAAATACCTTTCTACTGTTAAAGAAGTAATTGAATATAATACATCACCAAACAAAATAAATAATATTAATGACATAATCATAGTAGGCAGAAACAAAATTAAAGCCTTCCTTACACCTAACAATAAATAAATAATACTAAGAATTACTATAATACTTAATATTACCTTGAATCTAAATGAAAGAACTGAACAAAGAAAAAAGAATGTAGATGAAAATAAGTATATCTTCTTTTTTAGTATAAAATATGATGCAGCATAGAACGATCCAATAAAAACCATAAACCACCCATATACACCAGGGTGTATAAATAGTGATTTTATGTTTATAATTCCCATTCTAAATTCAAAAGAATCATTTGTTTTCAAAATGCCTCTAAACGTGTCATAAAATATAAGATCTAAAAACGTGCCTATCACAATGAAAAGTAACAATGGTTTTATAAATTTTTTAAGCCTAATTAAATCTCTGTATTCATAATTAATTGTAGAAAAAATAAACAAGCACAATAACCCTTTAAGTAATAAGAAAGCACCTGAGACAGAAATGATAAAGGGGGTACCATTTATCATATTTGAAACTCCACCAAAAAAGCATATAATACCAATAACTAAAACTATACTAGGATTATTTAGTTTCCCTTTTTTTATTAATCTAATTATAGCTCCTGGAAGCGTGATAACTATAAACAGTTCATCAATGTATGTGATGAACGAAGCACTGTCACTTAGCAGCTTTGCAATTGTATCTTGAAACAACACTAATACTAAAAAGTATGGTGTTATTTTTTTTATATTATGTTCGTTTATAAGGGTTAACGTTGAAAACGTTATAAAGATAAATGCTATTATATATAATAGTAAATTAGGAATATAAGCTGCAGAAATTCCCACTAACAATATAAATATGAATGTTAATGTAACTAAAAAAAAGTTATTTTGTCTTGCAATCATTAAACCACCATCTTATCATTCCAAATTCAATAAGCATCTTTAGAACCGAATAATACAATAACTGTTTTCATTATGAGTTTAAAATCAACTATAATACTTCTATTTTTTATATATTTCAGGTCTAATTCTACCCATTCTTTAAATCCAATATTACTCCTTCCACTTACCTGCCAATAGCATGTCAAGCCTGGTGTTACATCTAACCTTTGCTTCTCGTAAGCACTATATTGTTCTACTTCTTGTGGTAGAGGAGGGCGTGGACCAACTAAACTCATGTCCCCTTTTAAAACATTAATTAGTTGAGGGAGTTCATCAATACTAGTTTTTCTAATAAATCTACCAATATTAGTTACTCTAGGGTCATCTTTAATCTTAAACACTGGCCCTTCAGCTTCATTTTGTTCCATAAGTTTTTCCTTTAATTCTTCAGCATTAGAAACCATTGATCGGAATTTGTACATTCTAAAATGTTTATTTTTCTTTCCAACCCTTACTTGACTAAATAATATTGGACCTTTGCTATCCTCAAGCTTAATAATTATACAAATAATCAAGAAAAAAGGAAATAAAACCAAAAGCGCTAATAGAGAAAAAACTATATCGATTGATCTTTTTGTAAAGAAGTACGATTTGCTCTCATTCTTATTCATAAGTGAATGATTATTTTTCTCTTCCACCTCATGATTTATCCCAGCCACATGAAAGCCCCCCTTTTCTATACATTAATATAGTTCATTTTTTCGGTTTGTGTGGGTCTGCCGATAGAATGATATTCTATTTTTTTCTTTTTCATTTCATTTAATTCAAAGCAATTCCTACCATCAATAACTAATGGATAATTCATATCATTTTCAAAAATTGATAAGTTAATATTTTTTATTTCATCCCACTCTGTAAGAATTAATACTGCATCGCTATTTCTTATAGCTTCTTCTGGAGTCTCTTCATATACAACTTCCTGTGGGAGTATATCTTTAGCTTTTTCATTAGCAATTGGATCAAATGCCACAACATTTGCCTTTTCTTCAATAAGGCGATTTGTAACTACTATCGAGGCTGCTTCCCTCATATCATCTGTATTTGGCTTAAAAGCCAAACCCAATACCGCAATTTTTCGCCCTTCTAAAACTGGAAGACGCTCTATTAATTTATCAATAATAAGGCCTTGTTGTTTTTTATTTACGTTTACTACTCCTTTAAGAAGTTCAAAATCATAACTTACATTTCCGGCAATTTGGATTAATGCTTTTGTATCTTTGGGGAAACATGAACCACCGTATCCAATCCCAGCGTTTAAGAATTGGTTACCAATACGTTTATCCAAACCCATTCCTTTAGCTACATCCTCCACATTTGCTTCAACTCTGTCACAAATATTAGATATTTCATTAATAAAACTAATTTTAGTAGCTAGAAATGCATTAGAAGCATACTTTATCATTTCTGCACTTCTAATATCAGTTCTAAAAACAGGCACACCAAAAGGTTTATTAATTTCCTCAATTAGTTCAGCAGAGCTTGAATCATCTGCTCCTATGACAATTCGATCACCATTAAAAGAATCAAAAATCGCAGACCCTTCTTTTAAAAACTCCGGATTAGAAACTACATTGACAGTTACATCTCTTTTTAAATTCATATTTATAATTTGTTGTACCCGATGGTTTGTGCCCACAGGAACCGTGCTCTTAACTACAACAACAGTGTCTTGTTTCACATTATTTGCAATTTCTTTTGCCACTTGATCCACGAATGATAAATTTGCAGACCCGTCCTTTTTTTCAGGCGTCCCTACAGCTATGTATATTACATCCGTATCTTTAAATCCTTCTTCATGGTTAGTTGTAAAACGCAAGCGATCTAAAGCTATGTTTTTGCTCATCATATCACTTAATCCGGGTTCGTATATAGGAGATATTCCATCTTGCATTAAGTTCACTTTATCGATATCTATATCTATACAAGTTACTGTATGACCTACTTCAGATAAACTAACTCCTGTTACTAATCCAACATAACCCGTCCCAACAACTGATACTTTCATAAGAAAAATCCCCCATTCAATACTTATATAGACATATTTCTTTATTCTAAGCACTTTATGTCACATAACAAATCTGATTGTACCATTTTCCTCCATTCAAAAGAAGACCTGCGATGCAGATTTTTACATAACTTTTATATAAAATGTAAAACTTTGTTATGAATGCGCTTTCTTTAAGATTCAAAAAAAGAAAAAAGACACATGCAAGATAGTTCGATGTGCCCTTTTTGTATTATATCAGCGGTTAAATACACCCAAAAATTTAGATTTTTTAATATGCTTAGGTGGCTCAGATGCTAACACTTTACCATCTAGCAAATCTTCTGCATTTTCCATTAATAAATAAACCATATCATTTCCAAACTTCTTATTGATCCCTTCGTAGGCCTCTTTCATACAGAAACCGCGGGTCTTTGTATTATGAGCATCTGAAGCTATTAAATGTGTAAGGTTCCCTTCCAGAAGCTGTTCTGAAAACTTTTTGATTTTCTTCCCGAAATGCCCACAGAGACTGCCTGCGGTGACCTGAGTATAGGCCCCTTTTTTAACAAAAGAATACAAAAGATCTGGATTTTCTATGATCTGTTTATTACGCTCTGGATGGACGATGACAGGGCTGTAACCTGCTACCTGAAGATCAAAGAATAGCTGTTCAGCATAACGTGGAACGGAACTGGATGGAAATTCTACCAAGATGTACTTTGTCTTGTCATCTATAGCTAGTATTTCATCTGCTTCAATTCCCTGAACCATTTCGCCGTAGATACGGTTTTCCTGACCGGGAAGCACTTCTAAATCTATCCCGCGTTCCTGAAATGTGCGATTCAGTTCAGCCACTTGAATCAAAATATCATGTTTATAATTATCGTACGCACCATTTTTATGGTGCGGCGTCGCTACAATTGTTGAAATTCCATCGGCGACCGCTGCTTCGGCCATCAGAATACTCTCTTCAATCGTTTGAGCACCATCATCTACACCAGGCAGAATATGACTGTGAATATCAATCATGGTATACTCCCCTTTCTTATTCCAACCTATCAAACTAGTTTTTTATAAACTAACGCCGATTATATCAAGAATAAGCATAGATATGAAGAACAAGGCAATGACATTTGTTATAATTTTGTAGATTTATGTGACTAAAGTTATGACCAGCGAGGATAATAAAAAAAGAAGGTCTAAGACCCTCCCTTTTATTGTCCATAATAGTAGTAGTAGTTGCTCGACTTAATATCCTGATCATTTAATACCACACCAAGGATATTCGCCTGGGACTGTTCCAGCTGTTCTTTTGCCTTCACCGCAGAATCTTTCTCTGTCTGTTTACTGCGTACAACGAGAAGGACTCCATCAACAAAGTTTCCAAGCACCTGGGAATCGGTTACGGCATGAACCGGCGGTGTATCAAAAATGATCATGTCATACGTCTGTTTAGCTTCTTCAATGAATTCCTTCATTTTGTTAGAACCAAGCAGTTCAGATGGATTCGGTGGAATCGGGCCACATGTAATGACATCCAACTTATTTAAGTCCGTATGACTCGCAATTTCAGATACTTTCTGTGCACCAATCAAATAATTACTTAATCCGATTGTATTCGGTACACGGAATGTATAGTGAATCGTCGGCTTCCGCAAGTCCGCATCGACGAGAAGGACTCTTTTCCCTTGCTGGGCAAAGACAACTGCCACGTTTGCGGTTGTGACTGACTTCCCTTCTGAAGGGTTGGCTGACGTGACAACCATTGTTTCCAAGTCTTTATCGACAGAAGTGAACTGAAGGTTCGTTCGGATTGTCCGGAACTGTTCGGCAATCGGTGATTTCGGATTGTTCTTTGTAACTAGATTCTTCGCTCTTGTATTTGTCGCTGCTGCTGTTTTCTTCTTACGTGCCAACAGATTCACCCCTCATTTCAGATACGCGGTTCTTTGACTTCCGCGCCTTCCCTAGATCCACTGTATCATCGGATGTGATTGTCGAAACAACGCCCATAACCGGAAGGCCGAGTACATCTTCAATATCCGTTTCGGACTTGATTGAGTTATCAAGATATTCAAGTAGGAAAGCAAGACCAACACCAAGCATTAAACCAACCACTAAAGCGATCGCAATGTTCAATGCCGTATTTGGACTTACCGGCGTTGGATTCGGTCCCACATCAGCTGTAGAAAGGACATTGATATTGTCTACTCCGTTCATCAACTGCGGAATCTCCTGCTTAAATACTTCTACGGTCGTATTTGCAATATCAGCCGCCAGCATAGCATTTTCATCCGTTGCGGTAACGTTCACAACCTGGGACTGCTCGGCATTTGTGACAGACAACTTGCTGGATAGAGTTCCTGCTGACATATCAAGGTTCAATTCATCAGCCACCTGATCCAAAATTCTCGGACTTTGAATGATAACGTTGTATGTATTAATAAGTTCGACGTTCGAGCGGATCTCATTGATATCGTAAGCAGCACTCTGGTCTTGATTGCTGGACTGGTTCACAATAAACTGGGACGATGATTGATACGTTGGTGTCAGAACAAACAATGTAATTAAGGCACTGATGACCGCTGCTCCAGCTGCTAAGCCGACAATCAGCCACACTCTTTTTTTGATCACCTCGAAAATTTCTTTCAAGGAAATGGTCTCTTCCATTAATAAACCTCCAATATTTGTCGAATTTACAGATAGGAACATTATAGCACACTCTTATTCTTTCAAAGAGGGAGGATTGCGTATTTTTTCAAAATGTTAACAAACCTCTTGTACTACATCTTGTTAAAGTATCGGCATGACGCTATCCATTATTTAGAATTTCGTCGAAATTAGTTCAAATCGCTTAATTTGATTGTTTATCATTCTGCTTCATTAGACAAATTAACGGGACATTTACCAAATCTTTCATCTGTTCCTGTATAATGAAGAGACATTTAACCTATGTGTGAAGGAAAGGCGGGGAACCATTTGAACAAGAAAGTGCTCATCATTGCTGTCATCGCATTGCTCGCTGTTGGTGCGGGTGTCTTTTTTACTATGAACGGCGTTGGCGCAAACTCTGTAGACAGTACATATGAGAAAGCCCAGGCAGCATTGGAAGAGGAAAACTATGAAGAAGCCATTGACTTATATCAATCTATTTTAGAGAAAGACCCAGCATTTGTAGATGCAAGACTGGGACTTGCGGATGCTTTTGTCGCTGTAAAGGAATCTTCAAAAGCTGTAAAGACTTTGTCGGACGGCATTTATGAAACACCGGAAGAAGGAAAGTTGTATACAAAATCCTCCGACATCCAGCTGCAGCTGCAGGATGTAGAAAAAGCATACAACGCTTTAGAGAAAGGCATCAAATACAGCGAAAACGATGCAGATGCTGTCGAACAAGCCATGGAAACGTTGGAATCACAGATTTCTATACAAACGGAAAGACCCCGTGTCCAGAAAGGCTATGAGCGTGATCTTCAATTAGCGTGGGAGAGTGAAGAAGGAAAGTTCATTCCTCTTGAGGCGAAGTGGACGAAGGAAGAGAACAGCCTTGGTGAACTGGTCACTGTTGAAGGTGTCACAGGGACGACTTTTTCTGCAGAGGAAGTCGGTAAAGTGGTGGTTACTGCGGAGTGGGAATCCTACACAGAAGATATGGAAATGGAAGTCGTTGAACAGCTGCTGGACCAGGTTGAAGTAACACCGGAAGAAATCGAACCGCTTGCGGTTGGAGAAACCCTCGACTTATCGGTGACCGGGTATGATGCGGACGGAGAAGAAATGAGCATCCAACCCGAATGGTCGATTGAAAAGCAGCTGTTTGAACTGGATGTGAACCAGGATCAGACAGCCACGTTGACCGCAGTAGAAGAAGGTCAGGATGTACTGACCGTCCGCTTCGAAGATTTTGAAGAACAAATCGACATTTTCGTTGAAGGGTCATCTAAAATCATTCAAACAAAATCCCAGGGGCAGGGAACCGTTACGGTTTATCCTGATCAGGAAAGCTATAGTGTAGGTGAAGACATTACGATAGAGGCTCACCCCGCGCAAGGGTATGAATTCGTCCGATGGGAAAATGATCTGGATGGTGCCGTGAATCCAGTGAACCTGACAGTGGAAGACCATATGAATGTGACGGCTGTCTTTGAGCCTGTCAAACACACCTTGACGCTGGCTAAGACCGGGGAAGGCGAAGTCGTCCGGGACACGTTGGAAACAGACTTTGAACACCTCGCTAAAGTGCCGCTTCGTGCCCGTGCCGCTGACGGCTGGGAATTCGATCACTGGGAAGGATCACTCACTTCAGAAACCTCCGATATCGTAGTATCGATGAATGAAGACAAAACACTTCGTGCTGTTTTTACACAAGTGGATGAAGAAACGGAAGAAGAGGAACCCGAGGAAGATGAAGAAGAACAGACAGAAGCTGTAGAAACCTATTCCTTGAATGTGGCGATTAACGGCCAAGGGCGTATCCAGAAAAGTGCGTCTGGCAGCCAGTTCAACGACGGAACGAACGTAAGCTTATCTGCAATTCCTGCGGATGGCTGGCGTTTTACCGGCTGGAGTGGGGATGCCAGTTCCTCCTCATCATCCATCACGTTGAAGATGAACCGCAGCAAGGTTGTGGCTGCGAACTTTGAAAGAAAAGCCGCGCCTCAGCCCGAACCTGAGCCAGAACCAACACCTGAACCTAAGCCGGAGCCAAAACCGGAACCTGAGCCAGAGAGATATTCTTTGACAATGTCGGTCATCGGTGAAGGAACGATACAGGCGTCCAATAAAACGGTGAAATCCGGACAGTCCATTTCTGTCACGGCCGTACCAGATGAAGGCTACACCTTCGTCCGCTGGGAAGGGGACGTCTCAGGATCAAGTGCCAGCACGTCCGTAACGATGACACGGAACAAACAGGTCAGTGCGGTGTTTGCAAAGAAAGCAGAAGAACCTGAAAGTACAGAATCGGAATAACAAGGAGACGGCGTGACGCCGTCTCCTCTTTTTATGTTCAGATGTTTGAGCTTTCAGACCAGGGGAAAGGTTAAGTTCTTCCTATCCCAGTCAGCGAACTTCATTAGTACCTGTACATGAGTGTTACTAATCAAGAAGCCTCTTCTTCTTCAAACGATCATTTGGCGAGGTCACGAGGAGCGTTCGGTGGTGACGCCTGCGGGAACAACACGAGCCGAAGATCCACTTGGGCAGGTGGTCTTCCGGGCCAAGTTAGCTGAGGCCGGGCCCGCGGCAAGCATCCACCGATAAGCGATGCGTGGCCGTAAACTGCTAATAGTTTCTCGACAACATAAAAAACCCAGGCGCATGGCCTGGGTTTTCGTCTATTAAATATTCATCCAATCCGTATGGAACGTTCCTTCTTTGTCGACACGCTTGTACGTGTGGGCACCGAAGTAGTCACGCTGCGCCTGAAGCAGGTTCGCAGGGAGTTTCTCTGTGCGATAGCTGTCGTAGTAAGCAAGCGCACTGGAGAATGCCGGTACTGGAACACCGTTCTGGATCGCAAGCGCAATCGTTTCGCGAAGCTCTTTTTGATATGTTGTTGCGATGTCTGTGAAGTACGGGTCCAGAAGCAGGTTGGACAGGTGGTCTTCACGGTCATACGCTTCTTTGATCTTCTGCAGGAACTGCGCACGGATGATGCAGCCGCCGCGGAAGTTCATGGCGATATCGCCGTACTGAAGGTCCCAGCCCTTTTCTTCACTCATGGACTGCATCTGAGCGAATCCTTGCGCGTAGGAGCAGATTTTACTCATGTACAACGCTTTGCGGATCGATTCGATCGCTTCTTCCTTGTTGCCGGTGAAGTTCACTTCAGGACCGGTCAGATATTTGCTTGCCTTCGCACGCTCTTCCTTCATTGCAGAGATGAAGCGGGCGAATACAGACTCGGTAATGATCGGAAGTGGTACACCTAAATCAAGGGCACTCTTACTCGTCCATTTTCCGGTTCCTTTTTGGCCGGCGGTATCGAGGATCACTTCAACCAACGGCTTGCCTGTTTCTTCGTCCACTTTCGTGAAGATGTCGGCCGTGATTTCGATCAGGTAGCTGTCCAGCTCGCCTTCGTTCCACTCCTTGAATACTTCGTGAAGCTCCTGAGCAGACAGGCCGAGGACGTTTTTCATAATGAAGTAGGCTTCACAGATCAGCTGCATATCGCCGTACTCGATACCGTTGTGGACCATTTTTACATAGTGACCGGCACCGCCGAGTCCCATGTAGGCCGCACATGCTGTACCTTCAACGTTCGCTGCGATCGCATCAAAGATCGGCTGCACTTCTTTGTACGCTTCGATTGGCCCACCAGGCATAATGGAAGGACCGCGGCGCGCGCCTTCCTCCCCGCCGGAGAAGCCGGTACCGATGAAGTGGATGCCTTTTTCCTCTAAGTATGCGGCACGGCGCTCGGTATCTTCGTAATACGTGTTCCCGCCGTCAATCAGCATGTCGCCTTGATCAAGGTGAGGAACAAGGCTTTCGATCACTTTGTCCGTCGTTTCGCCGGCTTTGACCATCATAAGGATTTTGCGTGGGGATTCCAAAGAAGCCACGAATTCCTCGGCACTGTAGGCACCGCTGACGTTGCCGGTGTTTTCTTTGTTTTGGACGAGCTCATCGACACGGTCTGTCCAGTAGTCGTACACAGATACTTTATATCCGTTATCTTGAATGTTCAGGGCAAGGTTCGCACCCATGACTCCTAAACCAATGACACCGATGTTCTGTTTCTCCATGTTTCAATCAGTCCCCTTCTCTATCCGTAATTTATATTTCCCACCAGGTGAAGCCGTCTTCGTTCAGCAGCTTCTCCGCTGCTTCCGGTCCCTGGGATCCTGCATGGTACGTGTTAAGCGGAAGCTCATCGGCTTCGAAGGCCTCAAGAATCGGCTGTATCCACTGCCAGGAAAGCTCAACTTCGTTCCAGTGCGCAAAGTACGTGGCATTTCCTGCCATGGCGTCATTCAACAGGTTCTCATACGCTTCCGGCTGCTCATCCAGGTTTTTCGTGAAATTGACGTAAGCAGGTTCGAATTTCTCGTTGCCGTCATCCTTCAGGTTGACGCGCAGACCGATGCTTTCGTTCGGATTGATTTCAATAAGAAGCAGATTGGATGTTGCGCCTTCGGAATCCGGCTCATCCTCCACTTCGTTCTTGAATTCAATGATGATGCGCGTCGATTTCTGGGCAAGACGTTTTCCGGTACGAATGTAGAACGGAATGCCTTTCCAGTATTCGTTATCGATGTACAGACGGGCAGCGAAATACGTATCGTTGTTAGATCCTTCTTCGACACCGTCTTCCTCCTGATAGCCGACAACGGACTGGGCGTCCACTTCGCCTGCTTCATACTGACCACGGACGACATCCTGCTGGATATTCCCCTCATCGACCGGGCGCAGCGCCTCCATGATGGCCGATTTTTTCTTTTCGATCTGCTTGGCGGACAGCTTTTCCGGGTGGTGAAGTGCGGTCATCATGACCAATTGTAACAAATGGTTCTGCACCATATCGCGGATCGCTCCGGATTTGTCATAATAACCGGCACGTGTACCGACACCGACCGTTTCACTGGCAGTAATCTGTACGTTGGCAATCTGGTCATGGTTCCACAAGGATTTCAAAATCGGGTTCGGACGGATCAACGATTCCAGATTCTGCACCATCGGCTTGCCTAAATAGTGGTCGATGCGGAAGATTTCTTCTTCATCGAACGCTTTTCTCAATTCAGCGTTCAGGTGACGGGCGGTATGCAGGTCACTGCCGAACGGCTTCTCCACGATCAGCTTTTTCCAGCCGTCGGTTTCTGTGATGCCGCTCTTCTGAAGCGATGCCGTAATCGGCTCGACGAGGCTCGGCGCCACAGATAAGTAGAATAGACGGTTTTGTGGAATGGATTTCTCTGTTTCACGCTCTTCTATGAAGGCCTTCAAGTCGGCGTACGACTGCGGCTCCATCGCGTCAAAAATGAAGTAGCGGAAGCTTTCCAGAAACTCTTCCATATGGGATGGGTCTGCTTCTCTACGGGAGAACGTAGACAGCGACTCCTTGATGATTTCACGAAAGTCCTCCTGGGAATACGGCCGGCGGCCTAAGCCTACGACAGATAGAGAGGACGGCATTTTTCCTTCGACATATAAATTGTATAAAGCCGGATAGATTTTACGTTTCGCAAGATCGCCGCTGGCTCCGAATAATACGAAAGTCATATCATCCATAAGCTGAGCGGAATCGATTCCAAGCTGACTTTGGTTGCTTTGTTCGTCCATTTTCCTGTTACCTCCTGTTTCTCTGTACGATTCATTTACACCGCCTTTAGTATAAAACATGTCAGAGGATTATGTAAGTAATCCACCTTAAACGAGGTGGAGGAAAAGGGAAGCAGTTCCCCGCTTCCCTTCCTTATGGTTCATCTAAACCGGCAGGCTATGCACGGTTGTAAAGATCTATGATTTCATTCAGCAGCCGCTCCGTATCGCTTTCCTTGGCTGCCTGTTCACCGTTCTCGATCAGCCGCTTACGTAAGAGCTCATCCTCCATCACCCGCTGCAGACCGGTCTGCAAGGAAGACACACTCTTCGGCTCGACGAGCACGCCGTGGTCATCCGCAAGCAGATAGGAAAGACCACCGACATCCGAACCGACCACAGGGGTGTGGCATGACATCGCCTCAAGGGCGACAAGGCCGAAGCCTTCGATGTAAGACGGCAGAGTGAACACATCAGCGGCTGCCATCCAAGTGGCGACCGCCTTCTGGTCTTTCGGTCCGTGAAAATGAACGAGGGAAGAGTTCTCCTGTTGGACGCTTTCTTTTAATTCCTGGAGGTATCCTTCGTCTTTGACGCTTCCAAGAAGATGGAGCTCGACGTTTCTATGGTTTTTCTGGATGTTCTTTACTGCTTCCAGAAGCTCGGTGAGCCCTTTCGCCTTGATATGGTTGCCGACAAACAGGATGTGAAAATGATCAGGATTCAGCCCGAGTTCTTTTTTCGCTTCTGTGCTGTCAACCGACTGGAAGACGCGGCGGTCGACTCCCATATTAATGACGGATACGTTGTTTTCCGCGACTCCAAACCCGTCAATCACTTCCGATTTCAAAGCCTCGCCGACAACGATGACGTGATCGGCTTCATGAAGGATCTTTTTCGTCAGCTTCTTGATCAGTCCGCTCTTTTTTGCCATTTGGTCGAGATCTCCGCCGTGGGAGGTGACGATCAGCTTCGTTTTGAACAGCTTTTTGAACAACAGCCCGGGCAGGCCGCTCGGGAAGATATAATGCGCATGCACAACATCATACGACCGCCCCTTCGTGATGAAGCGGGCGAGTATTTTCAAGAGCCAGATCATATACTTGCGGATCAGGTTGCCTTTCCCGCCGCGGTTATCACGGTTGACGGCGGTATCAACGGAGACCCCTCTTTCCTTCAGGGCCTCCACTTGATTTTTCACAAAAATGCCGTACGTCGGTGTGCGGTGGCTCGGATACATGTTGCTGATGACGAGTACACGTTTACTCATAAGCGCCCTCCTCTATTAGAGGTCATATTCATGCTCCGGCCGCATATTCAAGAGATAGCCGAGCATGGCGAAGTAGAAGATCGTGAACGAATCGCCTTCCCAAATGTTGTACACCATCCCGGCGGCATAGGCCGCAAGCAGAACAGCGAGGAGCACCGGTCCGAGCAGCGTTTCGTTCCGCTTTTTCCAAATGTGGTACAGCATGTTCAGCAGGAAGATGGCGAATAGAATGACACCGACCGCCCCTGTCTGGGTGATGATCTGGATGTACTGGTTGTCGGAGAAGAATTCACGCTCAATGCCGTAATCATCGTAAATCGGTGAATCGTAGCTCAATGTCGCTCCGTCCCCGAATGTGGCAAAGCCGGTCCCGATGATCGGATGATCGAGATAGATTTCAAAGCCTTTGCTGACAATCCAGATACGTCCGGACTGGCTTGACTGCTCACGGGTCTCTTTATCGATCGTTGAGCCGAGTCTGTCCTTGAAGCTTCCTTCACTGTCGTCATATTGCGACTGCTTCTCTTTTTTCTCTTTTCCGAAGTCGGTGTTCTCGACGATCGACGTACCGATACTGACCGGGACAGCGATGAGAACCACACCGGCGGCGAGCGAAATGAGCAGCGGCTTCAGGAAATTCCACTTTCGTGCTACAACAACGTAAATCGCAAGCGCGAGAGCAAACGCGATCCATGTTCCCCGGGAATACGTGAGACTCCAGACGCCAAACAGACAGGCAAGGGAAATGTACGTCAACCACAGCCATTTGCCTGTAAAACGGTTGCGGAAGTACATGATGATGATGATGGAGAAGGACAGGTAATACGCCAGGACGTTCGGGTTTCCTGTCATTCCGTAAATACGAATCCGGTTGGTCGCAGACAGCGGCATATCCTGCCAGCTCTGCGGCAGAAAGACGCCTCTTAGGGACAGCTTTTCAACCATGCCGTGGATACAGATCAAGAAGGTCATGATCAGCGTCGTGAGAATAAACTTGTTGATGTCTTCCTTCGTAATGTGCAGTCTTCTTGCTATGTAGAACACGAGGTAAAACAGCAGGAAGCCTCGGATCTGGAAGATGATCGCTGTCAGGGATACACCGGTCAAGTACGCCGATACCGCTCCAACAATGAGGAAGCCGAAAAAGGCGTATTCAAACCAGTAGAACTGGAACAGCTTTTTTAAATCCTTGCGGTACATGAGTAGGACACGGAATAAAAGCGCAAAGATGATGATGTCGCCGATCCCTTTTAATGCCGGGTTGAATTCCAGCAGAAACGGGCGGATCGGGAAATACGTAAATAATATCAGCAGCGAGTTCTTCGGCTTGGCGATGGCATAGCCGGCGAAGAACAGCATGATCAATAGGTCGATCACCGTGTTATCGAGAGCTGCGCCGATGAAGAAAAGCGCAAGCGCGACGAACACGAAGTATAGTTTTCTCCATGGGATAGGCATGGGGGACACCTCTTTTCTATGATGATTAGTTGATGGTTTTGCGGTACAAATCCTTCTTCATGGCGTAGTTTTTGAAAATCGCCCACAGCAGTGTATCGGTACGGTTGACCTGCTTGAACTTCTCCGGGAACTTATAGCCCATCTGATCAAGCACATCAACGTGTTTCACGAAGTTGGATTTGTCCCATTCGATGAACGCCTCCGCGGTTTCTACAGGATCAGAAGCGAGTTTTCCTTTGTAACGATTCAACTCCAGGAAGCCGTCAAAAGCGATGGCCTGGGAATCGAACACTTCCGTCGCCTCCACTTTCCTCTCATGCTGCTCGCTCGTGTCGACGAGGCAGTTGATCGAATCCGGCGGGAAGGCGCAGTTGATTTCATACATGCGGATTTTCGAGCGTACGTTATCCATCCGCTTCAGCGTATCGCTGAGCAGTTTGGCGGTGGCGCTGTGATCGGTATGCGCATCAATGAACGGCGTCGTGTAGATGATGTCGGGGCTCAGGGTTTCGATCCTTTCCTTCAAGTATTGAATCGCATCCGGGGTGCTTGATACACCACCGTCCGGCAGATTGAGGTAGGCGACGTCCGTCAGTCCGAGGATGTCTTTGACCTTGTCAATCTCCTGGCGGCGCTTGGCATTCAGCTCCTCCGCACTCATCTCAGAAACACTGCTCGCTCCATCGGTGATGAACACACAGTGGACCTCTGCTCCCTGATCGGCGTGCTGGCGGAGGGTGCCGCCCGGACCGATCGTTTCGTCGTCCATATGGGGCGCGAGGACGAGCACCTTCTGGACCGGTTCATTTTTCAGCGCCATCAGGTCTGCGTTATAGTGACGGCCGAGGATGAATTTCGTCATCGGTGCGTTGACCGGACGCACCGCGTTCATGAACAATTCTTTACGACTCATGACGTTGCTCCTTTCTTTTTCCGTTTCGTAACATTATGGAGTAGAAACATAAAGGCGTCTGACTTCATAACAAAAGCGGCTCCGACATATACAACCGCGCCGATGATAGCGACGATGATGATAATGAACAAGTTCGGCAGTCCTGAAATCAGCGGTTTGACAGCCAGGACGGCTCCGCTCATAAGCGCGGCGGCTGCGGTGATTTTCGCGTAGTCGACGATGATGGACTTGAAGTTGAGTCCCCCGACAAGCTTTGTGAAAACGATGAGGCATGCCCCTGTATAGAAGAGCGCCATCACAGATGCCGCGAGCGGGATGCCGAGGTAGCCGAGCCATTCGGCAAACACGAAGTTGAAGACGACATTCAATAAGATGGAACCGATACTGATCATGAGGATCAGGTGGCCCTTTTTCATGGTATAAAAGCCTTTGTTGATGATGTTGTTGAGACTGAAGAACAGGACGGAACCGAAGTAGAAATACGCGACCTGGGTCGTTGCTTCTGTCGCCTTGTTATCAAAGGCACCACCTTCATACAACAGTTCGATCAAGTTCGGCATCAAGAGCATCATGCCGATGATCGACGGCATCAACACGAGGTACATCGTCGTGAGCCCTTTTTCGATACCCTTTTTAAACTGCCCGGTATCGTTCGTTGTAATCGCTTTAGATAATAACGGGAAGATAATCGTCGCAATCGTCACCCCGAAAATCGCCTGCGGCATGTGCACGAAGTTCTTCGCCGTATTGATGTACATGACCGCGCCCTCGCCCTGGTAGCTGGCAAAGACCGAACCGACAAGCAGGTTGACCTGACCGACCATAACCGTCAGCCCGACAGGCAGGAAGATCCAGTAAAACTGGCGCACTTCCGGCCAGTCGAACTTCTCCTTCAGCGTCAACGATTTCTGCGGGACGACGATGAACGCCTTGAAAATCAGGGATAGTACCGTACCCACTGCATAACCGATCGCCAGCGAGTAGGCCCCGATCTGGTTGGCGAAAAGGAATGCACCGGCAATCGAGCTTAGAATGACGATGATTTGAGAAACAATCGACAAGGAGAACTTGTTTTCCGCGTCAAAGAACGCTTCCAAAACCGAGTTCATGCCGACGAACGATATACACGCAAAGAAGATGACCGTCACCCAGATGGCGATCTGACTCGCTTCCGGACTGAAATCCGGATACAAGAGCGGAATCAGCACTGGTGCAATGGCCATTCCGATAATCGAAAGAATAAGAGCAAGTCCGGCCGTTCCTTTGAAGACCTGTCCCAAATACGAGCGGCCGCGTTTTTCCTCCGCCGCCTGTATGTAACTCGGAACGAGCGCATTCTTCATCCCGTTCTGCATGAATAAAATCAGCATATTCGGAATAATGAAGGCAGCCAGGTAGGCATCCGCCACGTAGCTTGCCCCGAAGTAGTAGGCGATGACCATGTCCCGGATCAGTCCGGAAACCTTCAGGATCAGGGTGGCGCCGATAAACAGTATGCTCGCTAAACCTAATTTAGATTTCACACAAATACCTCTTTCACGTTTGCTAAAATCAAACAAATTTCGCTATGTAACACTATAATCCATACTTGTTGATTTTACCATAACCTTAAACGAATCGTAATCGTCTAGTCATATCTTTTCCATATATGGGCAGAAGCTCATGCGACCTGAGGGGGTGGTGGGATTGAGGTGGGTCGGCCGGGATGAGGGTTTGTTGATCTATCGTGGAATTCGTTGATATATGAGCGGAATCATTGATATACGCGGAGAATCATTGATATATGCAGAGAATCATTGATATATGCGCAGAATAATTGATATCGGCGGATTTTCGTTGATATGTACTCTGGGAGGGGGAGCGGTTGACCGATATATTTCCGTTTCGACCGATATAATGTGGGTTTGACTGATATATCCGCGTTCCGACTGATACCCGCGCAGAAAGACTGATAAACCCACCGCTCCGACCGATATCCGGCCGCAGACCTGACCGTCAACGCAAAAAACCGGCTGCTCCTCATAGGGAACAGCCGGTTTTCTTCTATTATATTAGCGGCGGATACTTTCCAGCTCCACCTCGGCCTCTTCGGAAATGGCAGCATTCCCGCCCAGGTAGTAGTTCTCCGGGCTGATCGGCAGATGGTTCAAGTAGTTTTTCACTGTTGATGGTACGTTGTCTTTTCTCGTCAAAAGAATCGGTGCTTCGTAGGAAGCGGCCAGCGGTGAGCCGGCAAGAGCATCGACGACTTCCTCACCTTGGGCGAAGAACACCTCTTCCAGGCGGTGGTCGTTGAAGTACTTCTCGGCAATCTGCACGCTTGTGCTGTAGCGGTCGGGTCCGCTGACACGCTCGACCGTGTCGACGATACCTTTCAGCTGGTTCTCAACGGTCTGGTGGACAGCCCCTGTTCCGCCTACAATCGTCGCTTTTTCCACGCCGTTTTCACGGATGAAGTTGATGACGTTGTCTTCAAGCTTGTACGGCAGTGTCAAAAGGATCGGTGTATTCTCATCGCCGGCATAAGGGGCGATGGAAAGGGCGTCCGTTGATGTTTCATCAGAGGTTGTGATGAAGATTTCATCGACGTTCACTTTATCGGCGACTTCGTCGGCCACTTCATAAGCGGTTTCGAAGCGGTTGGCTCCGGACAAGCGCTCGACATTCGAAGAGCCGTATTCCTGCTTCAGCTGGCTTTCGACAGAAGCGGATACCGCTCCTTCACTGCCAAGCAGATAAATCTTCGCCGGGTCCATACGCTCCAATTCTTTTTCCACGGTTGCAGGAAGCTGGTCCGTCTGTGTCAAAAGAAGCGGAGAGTTGTGATAAGCGGCCAGTACACTTCCAGTCAGGGAGTCGATCGGCAGATCCCCGCGTCCGATGACAGCGACATTCGGTTCATTCCAGTGCCAGCCGTAGTTGGACAGGGCCGTACTTGTTTCATAACGGTTGATTCCGGAAAGACGGTAGCTGTCCGGCTCCTGTGTGGCAGACAGGTAGCTGGAGGCGACATAGCCGGTTTTCCCACTTGTCGTTTTCACTGGATACCATGCCCAGTGCTGGGTGTTGCTGTTATAGCCGATCGGGGCGCCGGTCACTGTGACCTGCTCGCCGCGTTTCAGGCTTGTGACAACTGTACTGTTTGGTGCTTTGCGCACATTCAGACTTCCTGCGGTTACGTATACTTTTTCACCCGTACCAAAATCATGCTTTGTCGTATGAAGAGGTCCGGTCGTTTCTACGTTGCTTTCTTTAAAACGCATGATGCCGTCTTGATAAGGGTTCAGCTTGTGCGTCGGGAATGGGGTTACGTTAAATAATCCATAATTACGCATGCGGTCATAAATCTTTTCCTGGTAAGCAATATACCCGTTCGTGATCGGGTTGTTTCGCTCGGAAATTCCGTTATAAGCTAAAATAGCGAAATACCAGTTTTCAATCACATCACGGTCGCCGTCATTGACCGTAGGAATAAGATCGTAGTTGGCATAGTTCCACTTGGACTCAAGAATCTTCAAACCTTCACGAATGTTGTAGCGGATATCAGTGGAAAGCCTGTACACTTCTTCTTTTCTTTCCTGTTCGTTCTCAATGAATCGGTAGTCGGACACCTGCATGATGCCGATTCCGATACAGTCATAACCAAGCTTCAGGTTCGTTCCGTCCCAGGCGATTCCTCGTGTTTTTGAAGGCGTACAGGAATTTTGATAATGGGTGACAGGCGTGCGGCCTGGATCCCAGTACTGCTGCCAGCCACTTTCCTGATAGGCAATCGCTTTGACTATTTCCGGGGGAATATCGAAATTCTCGGCTTCTTCGGTCAAGATTCGGTTGATTTCGGCATAGCTCGGGTTCTTATATTTCTCATTGACCGCGGCTTGAGATGTGACCGTGTTCTGCAGAGACATTTTTTCCTCTGTTTTCCCTTTCGTCACGTCACCGCCGGCAATCGTGAACGCATCTTCCGCCAGGGCTTCCGGCTCTGTATCGATGCTGTCTTCATCAAGGATTGGATATTGTATAATAAGTTCTTCGCCGGACAGTTCGAATGTCGAACGGTCATAGGCTTCGGATTCGAACACTTTCTTTCCATTAGACAAGTCGTACGCATCAAAGTACAAACTTTGAGCTGACCCGTCAGCACGATAAACGACAACGAGCGTTTCTTCAACAAGGATAAGATCCGTGATTGTGCTGAGCTGTGTCGTTTCTTCAAGCAGTTCTTTTCCCTCTTTTGTTACAGAAAGACTCGTTTCAAGTTCTTTGTTTTCAACTTCAGCGGTAATAGAGTCATTGATTTCATAGGAAGCTTTACTTTCCTCGACGACCCATGTGTTGGAATCTTCTGCACTAACAAAGGCTGGGGCGGTCAGGCAGGCCAATAGAAAAGCAGAAATGCAAGTTAATAGTCTTTTCACACTCATCCGTCCTTTTATGTTTTTTATTCCTGAATCTCAGTCAGTTCTGATGTCATCGTATAGCCGTTGTCCCCTTTGTCCTCGACCTTTTCACGGATCAGGCCGTAATCAGGGGCATAGTGGTACATCGATGTCACCTTGGAATCGGACGTTCGTTGAACAACGAACACATTGTCAAATTCTCCATAAGGCGTAGCGGTCGTCTGAGCTTCATCAAGAATCTGGAAGTTCGCGGAGCCACCGGTGGCATCAACAAGGACATCAATCGTTTCATGCGCTTCAAATGATTCAAGCTGACTGGACGTATCTTCCGGGTTGGACTCCTGGTAGACAACAGCGATTCTGCCTTCTGTGAATTCAAGAATCTGCAGGGTCACCATGTCTCCGAACGTCACAATCTGCTGGACGAAGCGGTCGTTCACATCCACTACTTCATGTTTCACTTTGTAATCTTCGTTCTGCGTGAACGTCTTCGTCATCGGTCCTTTCGGCATATACGCCTTCAAACCAGCGGATGAGCCTGCTTCCTCGGTCTCTTCAGAGTCATCGGATGCGGAAGAGACCTTATCTTCTTCATCCTTCGTTTCTTCCGGCTGTTCTTCTTCTGTTGGTTCCTCTGCAGCCGCTTCTTCTGATTGATCCTCTTCTTCAACTTCAGGTTCCTCTTCAGTTGGCGCTTCTTCCTTTGAAGGCTCTTCTTCTACAGGAGCTTCTTCCGTCTGTTCCTCTTCGGAAGGTTCTGCTTCTTCCTCCGTATCTTCTGAAGGAGTTTCTTCTGAAGGAGTCTCTTCTTCCGTTGTTTCTGTTTCACTGCTCTCTGGTTCTTCCAGCTGATCAGCCTGGTCAACATCGGTGCCGGAGCAGGCTGAAAGCAGAAGAACAAAGAACAGGGCGATAAAGCTGAGTTTCTTCATCCAATCCCTCTCCTTTGTTCAAAAAAGTACTGATTGATTTAGTTTAAGTGGTCAGCGATTTGTTTCTGGCTGTCCTCATCCACGACAGCTCCGATCACTTGAAGCTGTTCGACGACGTTTTCCCCGCCGTATAGATCGAGTTGTTTTTCAAGCTCAGGATTCAGCTTGTCCCCAACGAGCACAAGAGGGGCGGACGTTCTTGCGGACAGTGCCGAAGCTGTTAACGCATCCGGGTAGTTCTTCCCTGTCGCCGCAAGGACGGTATCGGAATTCATGTCATCCTGGAAGTACTTGAGTGTAGCCGCAACGGTTTCATAACGGGTCGCACCGGACAGACGCTCCACCCGATCCGCTCCGTTCGCCTCAACAAGCTGTTTTTCAACATCTTCAGAAACTACAGCGGTTCCTCCGAGAATCACGACCTCTTTCCCGGTCAAGTAATTCAAGCTGTCGCTACTGATTTCATCTTCTCCTGTCAAAACGATGGACCAGCCGTTGGCTGCTGCGACAGAGGAGGCTTCCAGTGCATCGGGGAAGCTTGTGCTTGATGCAACAAACACTCCTTCTGCACCTTTCAGATTTTCATTGATTTCAAGATTCGTTTCGATACGCGTGGATCCTGAGATGCGGTCGACGTTATAACTCTGCTTCAGCTCTTTTTCGATGCCTTCAGAGATAGCATTCGTCCCGCCCAGAATAACGACGTTTTTCGTATTCAGTCGCTGCAGTTCCTGTTTCACATCGCCACTGAGTTCATCGTCACGGTTCAACAGAATCGGAGCGTTGTCATACTGTGCAGCAAGTGGGCCGGCAGACAGGGCATCGGCGAACTCAAACGCTGTCGCAAGGACAACCGTTTTTTCTCCGTCCAGTCCATTCGGATACAGCTGCTTGGACACTTCAATCGCTGTCTTCATCCGGTCTTTACCGGCAAGGACGTTCGTTTCAAATGAATAGTTGTGACTGTCATCCATATTGGACCAGACCACATCCCCGTCGTTCATCACCTTCGTGTTTTTCCACTGCTCCGCATAGGCGACCGCTTCCTGTTCGCGGTAGAAGGATTTCAGTTCACCTTTGTCGGAGTGGGTAACAATGAAGTCTTTATCCAGATAATTGCTCCAGACAACCTCTTCTTGCGCTTGATCCACCACAGATGTGTTTTTCCACTTCACTGCATAGGCGACAGCATCGTCGAGGTTGTAGGATTCGTACAAGGCCCCTTTGTTGGAATGCTCGACGACATAGTTTTTGTCTAAGTAGTTGCTCCAGACGACTTCGCCTTCTTCGTTATCAACAACGCGCATATTCTTCCAGTCACCCGCATAATCGATGGCGTCTTCTTTTTTCACGAACAGCTTCGTTACAGAAGACTGGTTGGAGTGATATGCGCCATACCGTTTTTTCGTATTGTCGTAGATTTTCTCCTGTGTATACTTATCAAAAACATAGACATTGGCTTCGTCTTTGGCATAATCAATGGCGTCCTGCTGATCATCAAACACCTTCAAGCGCTCACCTTCCATGTCGTACACTTCAAAGACCTGGAAATAGGCGTTCACCCCGTCAACGACGGCATTCGCAGCTTTCTGCTGGAAGGACGATGTTTTAATCAGGGCTTCCTCATCCGGATTGGACATGTAACCGAACTCTAAAAGAGCTGCCGGCATGTGGGCGTTCCGTGTGACATATAAGTCGGATGGAACAAGGCCTCGCCCTTCTTTCAACGGGGCACCATCAAGGATGTTTTCATGGACGGTGTACGCCAGCCGCTTACTTTCCGGCGAATATTCGATCTGCTCCTTGGATGGCGGGTAAGTCTTGTTAATCCCTTCATCAATATCGAAGAAATAAGTTTCATACCCTCTCATATAAGGGTTTGAAGGAAGCGCGTTCGAGTGAACAGATAAGAAAATCGAGTTATCATTGTTGCCACTCACCGCATCGTGGGCGATATCCAGACGCGCCTGCAGATCGTCGTGGAGATTCCAGGCAAAGTGGCTGTCATTTGTGCGTGTCATATGTACGTCGTAGCCTGCAGCCTCCAGCTCTTCCTTTATTTCGTTGGACATTTCCAAGTTGAAATGTTTCTCATAATAACCGGTGGATACGCCGGAATAACCAGTCGTTCCAGAGAATCTTCCTCCATGACCCGGGTCAAGAATAACCGTCTTTTCAGCCTGAGCCTGAGCCGGAAAAATGACAAAAAGTGCGAACAGCAAAAAGAAGCCGCCGATATGTATTTTTTTCATATGAACCTCCTGCATAATAAAAATCATAGATAGCTAGAATCTAAAGCGGACAGACAGCAATAGGTTGTTCCATGCAGCGATATTGGCGGAGCAGCCCCTCCTTTTGATTTGGCTCTGATTCCATAGAAAGTGTGTTTAAATCGTATACGATGGCATGTTTGTTGGTTTGTTTGGTCGGGTATATAGTAAATAGGGCAGTAGTGTATCTTATTGAGCAAACTTTCATGGTCATCCTATTCAATGGATGAATACGTGCCGGTAGTATGTATATCGGCTTATTTGTCGAAAGGGTTGAATATTTGGGGAGAAATCCCGAAAATTTTCTACATGTTTCTTTATATTTTTCCAAAATAAGCCTCTATGAGGATAATATGTTCATTATATAAGAGGATTCGACGGCAAACAACATACCTCAGCGTATCTTTGCACAATTTTAACTTTTTAAGTTCAAAAGTAACAGAAACCTTATAGAAGTATCGGACTACTTGAACCTCCAGCTTTTTTTCCAACGATGACAAAAGCCCCTCTGTAAGATGCCGGAGCTGGATGGGGGAAAGAACAAACGTCCCCCTGCTTCCATCTGCACAAAATCAGTTCACATAAAAAAGCAGCGGTGCACAAGCACCGCTGCTTTTTCTCTTACTTATCTCTCCATACCTTCAGCAGAAACAATGGAAGGCGGATCTGGCGTTTAATCCGCCACGGCTCAGAAATCAGCCGGTACAGCCATTCCACACCGAAACGCTGGAAAAGCGCCGGGGCGCGCTTGACGCGGCCGGAAATGACATCGAAGGAGCCGCCGACCCCTTGGAAGATGCTGACATTGAGCTCTTTCATATGATCGACGATCCAATACTCCTGACGTGGACTTCCGAGCGCTACAAATAAAATATCCGCCCCGGACTCATTGATCGTCTGGATGACCTTCTGTTCATCTTTTTCATAGCCGTCCAGTACACCAGCGACGTGGAGATTCGGATACTGCTCGATGAGCTTATCCTTCGCTTCTTCTGCAACGCCGGGCTTTGCGCCGTAAAGAAAGACGGACTTCCCGTTGTCTGCAGCCTGCTTGCAAAGGGTGAGCAGCATATCAATTCCTGTCACACGTTCCTTGATGCCGCCTTTGTTCAGCTTGGAAGCCAGAAGAACGCCGACACCGTCGGGAATCTGATACGTCGCTTTATTCAAAAGTGCCTTTAAATCCTGATCTTCCTGGGCTTTCAATATCTTTTCGGGATTGATCGCCACAATGAAAGACTGACGCTTTTCATTGATATCATTCAATACATTCTGCTTCAGCCGCTCGTAGGAGTGGCTGCTCACGTCTACACCTAAAAACTGTTCCTTCATGATTTCACCTGATCTTTATCCGTTTTTGGAGTCACCCAGACGCTTGGCGATAAAACCGGCTTCTGTCCAGTTATCGAGGTTCAGGGCGTTCTTCGTATCGTAAACGACGCGGTTGTTCATCTTACTCTTGATATATTCAGGATCGAGCTGCTTGAACTCATCATGATCCGTCAGAATCACAAGGATATCGGCACCATCAAGCGCTTCATCCATATCCTGTGTCTGGTTGGAGGCGACGTTTTCTTTAATATGCGGATCGAACGTCTTGAAGCTGATTCCTTTTTCAACGAGCTCAAGAATTACTTTCAAGGACGGACTTTCACGCTGGTCATCGATGTTCGCTTTAAAGGACAAGCCGAACAAGGCCACTTTCGGATCCTGAATAAACTGGTCCTTCATCAGCTTCTCGATCTGGTTGGCTGTGTACACCGGCATGTTATCGTTCGTATTCCGGGACAGCTGGATCATTTGGGAAAGATCCGGCTGGATTTCAGCAAGGAACCAAGGATCCACAGCTATACAGTGACCGCCGACACCCGGGCCGGGTGTATGGATGTTCACACGCGGGTGATAGTTGGCAAGTTTGATCGCTTCCCATGCGTTGACACCGATCTGGTCGCTGATCAAGGCGAGCTCATTGGCGAACGCAATGTTCACGTCGCGGTACGTATTTTCAATGACCTTGGCCATTTCCGCTGTTGTAGCATCCGTCAAATGGATATTCGCTTTAACGAAAGAGCGGTAAAGATCCTTCGTCATTTCGGAGGATCTTTCATTGATTCCACCGACAATCCTGTCGTTCTCGACCAGCTCCTGGAAGACCTTCCCTGGAATGACGCGCTCCGGAGAGTGGGAAACGAACAATTCGGTTCCAATTTCAAGACCGGTGTCCTTAAGAACCGGAAGCATGACGTCCTCCACCGTACGAGGAGGAACGGTGGATTCCAAAATCACAAGGTTGCCTTCGCGTACGTAAGGGACAATCGCCTCTGTCGCTTTACGCACATAGTCGAGGTTGGCGGTTTTATCTTCGCGGATCGGGGAAGGGACGGCGATGATGAAAACATCGGCCTCTTCCGGCTCCACCGCTGCTTTGAAGTTACCGGCATCTACCGCTTCCTCCAGACGTTCCTGCAGACCGTTCTCTTCTATATGAAGCTGCTTGGCATTAATCATGTCGACAGCTTTTTGATTCACATCAACTCCATGCACTTTGTGCCCGTGAATGGCGAACATGACGGACGTAGGAAGACCAATATATCCTAATCCGACTACACATAGTGACTTCTTCATACAACAATACTCCCTTTCTCTGGCCCATCCATTATCTAGATGCGGTTCCTTAGATCTATTGTTTTATCATGTATTTTTTTGAATGATTCAGCAGCCCTTCTCCTTATATCATTCGACAACTTCCTATCTTTATGACGTCTGCCGGTGATGGGGAGGGGTGAGAACCTGCTTATGCAATGCTTTCGACATCATCTAATACCCGTCAGCCGTACGCGGTCAAACGTTCCATGACATTACCTTCCATTATAGCTGATTTTCTGACAGAGTTCTATCTTGAGATAAAAATGTCGCTTGAATGCCATCGGGATTTAATGAAACGTCACGAACTTGTAACAGAGACCTTCTGCCATCCGTCTGCGTTCTTTGTTATACTTTGGGAAGTATTTTTTTATACGGAAAGGAAAGAAGCATTATGGCAGTCCGCCGTTATCAACCAGGCGATGAATCACAAATTCAGACCCTTTTCCAAAAGACCTTCCACCAGGAGCGTCCTCTTGACGCCTGGGAATGGAAATTCAAACAGAACCCTAAACATAAAGAACCCTTCATCCTCGTTTTCGAGGAAAACGGAAAGATTCTCGGCCACATCAGCTTATGGATGATGAGTGCCTATATCAAAGGATGCGTCGAAACGGTCGGTGTCCGTGTCGACACGATGGTGGATCCCGATGCCCGCGGCAAGGGGGTCTACAAGCACTTGAATGACGCCTTGATCGAAGAAGGGCGCAAAGCCGGCATCACATACCTTTATGGTTTTCCTGCCCCGAAAGCGAAGGAATTATTCCTGCGCTACACCGGCGCGAGCCATCTGATGGATATGCCACGCTGGATGTATGTGCAGAAGCCTGTCAGCCTGCTCGCTTCCAAGCTTTCCCCACTGAAAGTCCTCAAGCCGCTGGATCGTGTGTACGGAAAGATCCGGCAGTCGAAAAAAACACCGCACGGCTATGAAGTGAAACGCATCACCCGGTGTGATGAAGCGTTCGATAAGCTGGCTGAAAAGACGAAACATACAGCGGACGGCCTCGTCGTCCGTGATGCCGCGTATTTGAACTGGCGCTTTTTCGACCATCCCGTCCACCATTATAAGATGACTGCCCTCTATAAGCAGGGACAGCTGCAAGGATATGTCATCACACATGAAAAAGAAGGACGCTTCCGTAACGGGATGATCGTCGACTGGCTGGCCTTCGATGACGACGCCTGGCGGGCTCTCCTTGAAGAAGCGCTCAGCGTCTTGAGGGAAGCTGATGTCATCCAGTCATGGGCCCTGCCGTCGATGATGCCGGCTCATTTGATGAAGAAGAATGGATTCGTCCATAAAGACAGTCCGATGCCGCTCGTCGGAAAAGAAATCGAATCGGACAATACCGACATGAATGACCCGGATAAATGGTTCATCACACCCGGAGATGTCGATTCCTATTAAAGAAAGCAAGGGAAGCCGCGGCTTCCCTTGCTTTTTCTTATGCTTTCTCTTTGTCTTTGTTTTTTTCGCGTTCCGTCTTTGAAAACAAACCGATGATCGGCCGCTTGCCGCGGTAGACGACGCCTGTCATTTCTGCAAAAAGATGAAGCAGGAACAACAGGACGAACGTGATGATCAGGGATATCCCGAAGGATGTCAGCGAAAATAAGAGCGCCAGCAGGCCGAACAAGGCACTGAAAGCATAAATGATCAGGACCGTTGCTCTGTGGCTGAATCCGGCCGCAAGAATTTGATAATGGATGTGTTTGTTATCCGGCATCATAATCTTCTGCTTATTGATCATTCTCCGTAAAATCGAGAACAACGTATCAAACACCGGCACAGCAAGGACGATAATCGGAATGACAAAGCTGAACAGCGTCACATTCTTGAACAGGCCGACCATGGAAATGACGGCCATGGAGTAACCTAGAAACAGGGATCCTGTATCCCCCATGTAGATCGAGGCAGGATTGAAGTTGTGGAACAAAAACCCGATGTTGCTTCCGATCAGAACAATACATAAGTACACAATCGAAATCTGCGGTTCAATGGCAAGAGCCATCACCGCAATGCTGATCAGGGATATAGTCGACACACCAGCCGCCAGCCCATCCAGACCGTCAATCAGGTTGATGGCGTTGGTGATACCGATGATCCATAGAAACGTAAAGATGATACTGATCGGATCACTCAGGGAGACCATTCCGATGAACGGAATACTAAGCACGTCCACCTTCAGACCAGAAAAGATTAAAACAGCCGCAGCAGCCACCTGGCCGCCAAGCTTGAAGATCGGGCGGATCTGATAGCGGTCGTCCAATAATCCGGTCAAGACGATGATGAACGCTCCGATAATGATCGGTCCTATATACGGCATATCCGGGCGGATAAACAGCATTCCGGCGGCTGCTCCTCCAAAGATTGCCAGCCCGCCCATGCGCGGGGTAATTTCTTTATGGATCTTCCGTAATTCCGGATAATCCATCATTTTCCATTTAACAGCTAACTTCATAACAGGGAATACAAGCGCATAGCTGACCGCCATCGACAGCAGCAGCGCCACGATAATTTCAACAGTAATGTTCATAGAAATCCTCGCTTACTTGGTAAGTTTACTCTTGTCGGTATTAGTATATCACAGGCACGCGAAGATTCCGTTATCTTTCCCGTGAGCCTTTTTTCTCAGCTTATGTAGAACCCGGAACATGGAAAAACACCGCCATAGTCCCCAGCGATGCTCCACACGATCTATTCCTGCAGCTGCTGAATCAGCTGATTGATAACTTCCTGAGATGACAACAGTTCTGAATTCTCCGTGCGCTGGATGATATTTTCCAGCACTTCTTTAAGATTCTCCATACGACCCACCTTTTCATTCGTGATGTTCCTATATATTTCTATTTACTTAACGATTCGGTATCAAACGCCTTTTTCCGACGGTCATTATGTAAGGGCCCAGTCTGTTGGATGAGGACTGAAAACAGAGAGTCCCGCATTTTCTACGTTTCTCGTAATGATCTGTCAATAAAATTCAAAATACTTTGTTACATCATAATCTATTTTTGTCAGAATGAAAAGAAGAAAATGGTAGAAAAGGCCGTTGATCTTTCGACAGCACACAAAAAAAAAACCGGCCCCTTTTATATAGGCCGGTTAAGAAATGGCTGCCCACTTACGCGTCAGCGTCTTCAGCTCATAGCTTCCATGAGCGAAACGGTGGACATGTTTTCGTATGACCGCACCACCTTCACGATGGTACGTAAAAAAAACGACAGCCGGATGAAAAAGAGAATCATAGAAGAACAATGGATTAAAGCTGCGGAGCTGCTTTCCAAACGGCCAAGCACCGAACAGGTCGAGGGTACGGGCATACCCATCGTCGAGGACGGCCTGTGGAATGACTCCGGATGCCTCGTTCGTATATTCCAGCAGATGATGATAACAGAGCGACGCCTGCAGGTAGGAAAGCGGGGACTCATCGCCGGTCACAGCCTTCATGAACCCTTCTTCCCACACAGAGGTTTCCTTCTGCTTCCTCCCCCATACCCGGTCGTTGACAACGAGGATATCCCATCCCGGCTTGATAAGAAGCTGGGAATACTGATCCACTATAGAAGAGAGCGCGCAGGCCCTGTGTTTGTCCATGACCCGCGGGGAAACCCCTGTGACATTGCGCCATCCTGCTTCTCTCGTGAAGACGGTTTTACCCTTCATATCCTCCCGTCCCCTCGCTTAGAAGCTCCGGCACCCGGGGGTTGTCCAGGAAATCCCTGACCTCCTCCGGACTCAGACCGAGCTGTCTGGCTTCTTTCATCAGAGCCATCCATTCTCTGTATTCCTCCTGTTTCACCATATGATCGTCCCCTTTCGTCCGCTATCGGCTCTGTCCATTCCCCGTTTCTCCGGCATACTTATGTGTTAATAGCTCTTCCAGCGGTACCTCCAGCGTCCGGGCGAGTTTTCCCATCACGATTAAGGAAGGGTTCTTCTGTACCCCTCTTTCAATGTTGCTGATATACGATTTGGATACACCAGAACGTTTGGCAAACTCGTTGACAGATAATCCTCTGCCGGTGCGCAGGACACGGATTTTTTCACCAATCGGCGTCACTTCCACCTACCTCACCTTCCATCGTCAGATGACTCCTGACATAATTAACCTATCTTTTTGTTCGTTATTAAGAATATTATAAACGCTCACCCATTGGAAATAAACAACCATTTTTCATTATAAAGAACACATATCCCATATATTCCTGCATATATCTTCTATTTACTTACAAATAGTCCGTTTTTGAGAACATTCCCTCATAAAAAATCAGCTGAGCCTTTATCAGCTGATTACTTTTCCTTTATTCGGTATTTCTGCCTGAATTCCTTCGGGCCGATTCCCTCTACACTTTTGAAAACCCTTGTAAAATAGCTCTGGCTGTTATAGCCGAGCAGCATGCTGATATCCATAAGCGAATGCTCTGTGATGCATAAGAGCTCTTTCGCTTCGGTAATCCGCTGCTGATTGATGAACTGGGTGATCGATACGCCGGTTTCTTTTGTAAACACACCGGATAAATAATTCGGATTGACGTTCAATGTTTCCGCAATTTCCTTTAACGTTAAATCCTTCGTCAGGTTTTGGAAAATATATTTCTGTGCGCGCTCCACCAACGGAGAAAAGGACTGCCTGCCCACCCCCTGGATTCTTTCCAGGAACGAACGAAGAATGATCGATTCCAGCCCTTCCAGTTCTTCGACGGTCTCTTTCGTCTCCAGGAAGCTGATATGGAAATCACTTAATGACCCCGTTTCATCCGGCTGGGCCCCTTTTTCTATACAAAGGAGGCTCAATTCCGTAACCAGACGGATCAGATGGTTTTTAAAAGAACGCACATGATTTTTTATATGCGGGAGGTTATTGTCCATCAGTGAATAGTACGCTTCCACCGCCTGTTTTTCCCCACGTTTGAAACGTTCCATGAATTCCTGCTTCGATGCCACCGTATCCGGATAGGATTCAAGTGATGCCGCATATTCTTCATAATGATGCAGGAGATCAGGCTCTGTTGGGTTTTTCTTCTCCTTTTCCTTTTTCCCTGGCAGCACATGCTGCAAGACACGCTGGATGGATGCCAGCTCCTTCGGCGTCCTTACCGGCAGATGATCCAGGTATCCGGCAAACTCCTCTGCGAGAGAAGAGGAAAGATCATTCATAATTAAACTCAGCTGGACCTCTTTATAGTCCGATATTTCATGCAGGAATGGGCCGAGCAGGGCGACCACGGTTTCCTTCTGTGGATTTTCATACGCATAAAATAAAGCATACTGGTTAAAAGGATCCTTCAGCAGGTGCAGGGTTCCGAGCATTTTCCTTGCTTCCTGAAGATAAGGATGGCGGGTTTCCAGAATTTCTTCCGGTGGTTTAAGAAAAGTGTCAGGATATTGAAAGATGGCTGTATTCTTTCGGTCGATTAAATGGACTGGTATATTGAATGCAATGGCACAGTCTTTGAGCAGATTGATCATTTCAAAGTTTTTCATGCCGACCCTCCTTCCAACTACTACTATATACTCATTATAAAGGGAGGCATAAAAAAAGACACCCTTAAAAATAAAGGGTGTTATACTAGTTTATACAGTTCCGTTCCGCCGCGCAGGAAATTTTCTACTTCTTCCTTACTCAGGCCTAAAGCTTTCGCTTCCTGTATCAAGTCGATCCACTCGTCATCCAGCAGACGGTCTTTAGGCATCGCTCTCATCTTGTTAACCTCCCCGTATCCCGGTTCTTTTTTTCCTAATCCTGTAAGTATAAGCCTATTATAATGGATTATACGCTACCACATTTGAAAAAAATTCATATATTTTTAACATTTATCACTTATATTCCAGTTTTTTTAGGAAATTCGTTGTGGTTTTATGTAGAATAGTATACCAGATAAAAAGAACCGGGCCAAAATAATCAGCCCGGCACCTATGAATGCATCGCTTTCCATTTCTCGGTCAGTACTTGGAAAGCTTCCTGATCGTCCTCATCAATGGCCTTATCAATCAGGCGCCGGAGGTTTTCTTTTTCCAATTCACGGATAATGGCTCTCACTTCTTTTGATGATTGCTGGCTGATGTCAATCCCCTCTTCATAATACGGCGACACAATCGAATGAAGGTGTGTCAGAAATTCCGGCAGCTGCAGCAAATCCGCCACCGATACATACACCATATTTTTACCGCGCTGAAACACGAAAATATCGAATACATTGTGCACCTTCTGACGATTGCGGTCGATGATTATTTCTCTTGCTTCCATTGGAATAAACTGATAAAGTTCGTCGTCAATAAACAAAGAAAAGTACTGGTAGGCTAAGACGATGCGTATAAAACGTTTATCTTCTTTAACATAATATGGCTTCAACATCTTTATGTTCAACATGGGCCCACCCCTTTTTATGTTATATCTGAATTTTCAGTATTTTATTCTATTATCGCTCATTTGTCAATCAATTGAAAGCCTTTTCTAAACGCATCAGCAAAGATAGGCGGAACAAATCCGGTCCCTTGATTAAGGAGAACAAGTTTTCAGTATGCAGGCATAACCGATATCCTCTAGTGCCTCCAGGAGCTCCGACCATTCCCTTTCCGCGGACGAACGTCCAAGTCTCCTCGGGGAGACCGCCCTGTGGGGCCTCGGCCGTCCGTTTTTCCGCAGGAGTTGAATGGTCTGCGCTCCTTTCGGAATTGAAAAGGACTCTCCTTCACTCATCCACCTTCATGGGTGGCTCCCGGCAAGGAGGTCTGGATTTGCACGAACAATGATGGAACCATTTCGGAAAGTATCCTATGAACCAAGAGATATGATGAAGATAAAATTCTTCCCCAAATGATTTTGCAGTATAAAGGGAACGATTTTCCGATCATTACTGAGTAAGGTCTCGTAGAGCGTTCGGTGGTGACGCCTGCGGGAACAGCACGAGCCGAAGATCCACTTGGACAGGTGGTCTTCCTGTCCAAGTTAGCTGAGGCCGTGCCCGCGGCAAGCATCCACCGATAAGCGGAACGTGACCATGCGCATACAACATGGGGAGCTCTACGAGAGGGCAAAGAAAAAAATCCGCCCCGGAATTAGGGGCGGATTTTTTCGATTAGATGATCGCGTGCAGACGCTCGTCCACCGTGGCTTTCACGGCTGCAAGCAGTTCTTCACTTTCACGGCGTGTAGTGGACTTCACTCCGTAATAGAATTTGATTTTAGGCTCTGTTCCGGATGGACGCAGGCAGAACCAGCAGTCATCCTCAAGAATGAACTTCACGACATTGGACGTCGGAAGATCGATTTCCTCTGTGGTTCCTTCCTGTACCAGCTGGCGGACCGTTGTGGAGTAATCCTCCACCGCCATGACTTTCTTTCCGCCGGCTTCCTGAATGTCCGCCTCACGGAAATCGTTCATGATTTTTTCGATCGTATCCGCTCCGGATTTCCCTTCCAATGTGACTGACTTCAAGTCTTCAAGGAAATAGCCGTGCTTCTGATACAGCGTATCCAGCGCTTCCACCAGTGTTTTTCCCTGACTCTTCCAGTAAGCCGCTGCCTCTACAGCAAGCACAGCTGCCTGGACGGCGTCTTTATCACGGGCGAAATCCTTCACTAAATAGCCGTAGCTTTCCTCGTAGCCGAAGAGGAACTTGTACTCGCCGGACTGTTCGTACTCGCGAATCTTCTCTCCGATAAATTTGAAGCCTGTCAATGTATCCAGAGAGGAAATCCCGTAGGAATCGGCGATTACCCGGCCGAATTCAGACGTTACGATCGTTTTTACAAGCAGGCCGTTTTCCGGAATGGAAGCGCTCTGTCCGAGAATGTAATCCAGAAGCAGGGCACCTGTCTGGTTTCCAGTCAGCACTTTGTACTCCCCGTTCTCATCCGGCACGGCAACGCCGAGACGGTCTGCATCCGGATCTGTAGCCATCAGGATGTCCGCTCCCACTGCTTTCCCTTGATCGATCGCCATTTCAAAGGCCTGGTGTTCTTCCGGGTTCGGTGAAGCCACCGTTGAAAATTCCGGATCCGGCGTGGCCTGCTCTTCTACGATGTGCACGGAATTGAAGCCGTTCTGCTTCAAGCCCTGCTCCACAAGGTGGCGTGCTGTTCCGTGCAGCGGTGTGAACACGACCGAAAGATCTTTCGGCAGGTCGTCGCGGACACTTACGGTTTTTAAAGCTTCCATATAAGCAGTATCGACGTCCTCGTCCACCCAGCGGAGCAGACCGTCCTGTTCCAGCTGCTTTTGGTCCGCCGCTTCTACGTTCAGCTCATTTTCGACCTTGTTCACGAAGTCGATCATCACTTCCGCCTGAGCCGGCGGCAGCTGCCCGCCGTCTTCATTGTAAGCTTTGAAGCCATTGTATTCCGGAGGATTGTGACTGGCGGTGACGACAACGCCTGCCGCCGCCTTCAAATGACGGACGGCGAAAGACAGCTCCGGTGTCGGTCGCAAGGATGTAAATACATAGGAAGGAATGCCGTGGCGTCCAAGGACCTTCGCTGTTTCAACAGCGAATTCCTTCGACATATATCGAGAATCGTATGCAATGGCAACGCCGCGCTTGGACATCCCCTGGTCATTGACATAGGAAGCCAGACCTTCAGCAGCTTTACGAACGGTATAGATATTCATCCGGTTCGTACCGGGACCGATTTTCCCGCGCATACCGCCTGTACCGAATTCAAGGTTCTTGTAGAAAGCATCCTCTAAAGATGCCTCGTCTTCTACGATCTTTTCCAATTCGACGGACAGATTCTCATCAAGATCAGAAAAGTCTTTCCAGCGTTTGTATTCGTCTTTCCACATGTCCAACACTCCTTTGTCTTTTAGCAGATCGGCTGGGCCGCTCCGCGCTGTTATGTAGAGTTCCGGCTCACTGGTCAAGCCTTAAACGTTTCATTCGTCATGAACGGGAAAAGTTCCTGTCAAGACGACAAAAAATTGTGTATGTATCCGGATAAAGAAATAAACCAGTTCCTTGATTTCCCAGTGATTCTATCTGTATTGTATCATAAGTCCTGCAGACAGAACGGGAAGCGGACAAGGTTTTTAATGGAAATTATCCGCTTCCAATCCCTGCCTTTTTTCTATGTGACTTTCCCATTTTCCCTGCCTGATCCTTCTATTGTTGAGGTGATTGTATGCGTGAGGCCTTTAAAATGAGGGGGCATTCCTTTCAATGGATGCGTTGTTAAACGGGGGTGCTTCCATTTCCGCCATAGATGTCGACCAGCCGTTTCCTCAGCGCCGAGTAAAACAGCGCGCACTTCTCCTGATCGCTCGCTGCCGTCTCAAGTTTCCTCTGAATATCCTGAACCACTTCCTGAGCATCTTGAACGAATTCATGTTCCTTGCCGCTTAACCCAAGATCGAGCAGCAGAATTTTGTAGTACTTTTCATACTTAATCATAAGTCCAGAGAAAAACAGACCTCCGCGATACATAGTTCTCACCTCCTGGTTCTTTTTTCATACTTAGTTATAATCCACCTTCTGGAAAACGTCAACTCATCCATTATCCATTCCAGGTTTGTGTTTTTTCTCTTTTCTTTCTGAAAAACCTGCTTTTCTACTATATTAATAAGCCTTTTGAAAAAAGCGGGTTTCCAAGGCGGTCAAAAGGGCTTTTTCGCTCTATTGTTAATTTCCTGTAAATCCTGCAGCCCGCCCTCTGTAATCGTCGGATAATTCACTCTTGTACTTCAATTTCCTTTCCGTTACAATGTCCTTTATACAAAGAATTCTGTGTATATATAGGAGACAGAGAGAAGGAGTGTGAAGAATGAACAAATCCATTACGGTAGGACTGCTCGGTCTGGGAACAGTCGGATCAGGTGTCATTGAAATTCTGCGCGATCATAAAGAACGCATTGAACATAAAACGGGGTGCGATGTCACGATTAAATCGGTGCTTGTCAGTGACATGGCGAAAGAACGTGAGCTTCCGGCTGAAACGGAACTGACGGACCGCTACGAGGACATTACGAGAGATCCGGACATTGATGTCATCGTGGAAGTGATGGGTGGGATCGATCACACCTTGACGATCATGCTGGAAGCCATTGAGCACGGCAAACATATCGTAACGGCGAACAAGGACCTTGTCGCCCAGCACGGCGAGCAGCTATTCGAAGCCTGCCAGAAGCACAACTGCGATCTATATTATGAAGCCAGTGTGGCCGGCGGTATCCCGATCATCCGCTCGATCATGGACGGCCTTTCTTCCGACCGCATCACGAAAATGATGGGGATTGTCAACGGAACGACCAACTACATCATGACGAAGATGGCTCAGGACGGCGTCGATTTTGACAGCGTCTTAAAGGAGGCCCAGGACCTCGGTTTTGCGGAAGCCGATCCGACTGCTGACGTGGATGGCCTTGATGCGGCTCGTAAAATGACGATTTTATCCATTCTCGGCTTCTCCATGCCGTACAGTCTGGAGGATGTCGATGTAAAAGGCATCCGCGGCATTTCCTCTGATGACATTACGTATGCGGAAGAACTCGGGTACCGCATCAAACTGATCGGGATTGCAGAGAACGATTCTAATGGGGTATCCGTCAGTGTCGAACCGACGCTGCTGCCGGTTGAGCATCCGCTGTCTTCCGTCAATGATGAATTCAATGCGGTGTATGTGTACGGCGATGCAGTCGGTGAAACGATGTTCTATGGCCCGGGGGCAGGAAAACTTCCAACAGCCACAGCCGTTGTTTCTGATTTGATTGCCGTCTTGAAGAATATACGTCTCGGCACGACGGGAACCGCTTACGTCCAACCACAGTTTCCGAAACAGGTACGCGCACAGAGCGAAAAACTGACGAAAAAGTACATCCGTCTTCATGTGGATGATAAATCCGGCATGCTGAAGGAATTGACGAATATTTTTGCTGATTATTCGATTTCCTTCGATCAATTCACCCAGAAAGCGACCGATCAGGAAGGCGAGCGTGAATTGATGATGGTGACGCATAAAGTCAGTGAAGAAGACTTCGAAAAAGCGGTCCAAGAGCTGAAAACCTTGGATTCCGTTAGAAAAATCGACAGTGTCTTCCGTGTCGAAGGAGGAGAATGATCATGTGGAGAGGATTAATCCAAGAATATGCGGAGTTTCTTCCCATCAATGAACGCACACCAAAGCTGACGCTTCATGAAGGAAACACCCCGCTGCTTCCGATTCCGGCGATTTCCCAGGACCTAGGAATCGAAGGCTATGTAAAATTCGAAGGGGCCAATCCGACCGGTTCCTTTAAGGACCGCGGCATGGTGATGGCTATGGCCAAAGCGATTGAAGAAGGTTCCGAAGCGGTCATCTGTGCTTCCACAGGGAATACATCCGCCGCAGCTGCCGCCTTTGCTGCACGCGCAGGCATCCGCTGTATCGTTGTCATCCCGGACGGAAAAATCGCAGAAGGCAAGCTTGCTCAGGCCGTCATGTACGGCGCTGAAATTTTTGCCATCAAAGGGAACTTCGATGATGCCTTGAAGATGGTCCGTAAAATGGCAGAAACCGAACCGGTAACCTTGGTGAACTCAGTAAACCCTTACCGGATTGAAGGCCAGAAAACGGCCGCTTTTGAAGTAGTGGACGCGCTCGGTTCCGCCCCGGACATCCTCAGCATCCCTGTTGGAAATGCCGGGAACATCACCGCCTACTGGAAAGGATTCAACGAATACCATGACCGTTTCCAGTCCGGCCTTCCAAAAATGATGGGCTTTGAAGCCAGCGGTTCTGCGGCGATAGTTCGCAATCAAGTTATCGAGGATCCGGAAACACTGGCGACAGCGATACGGATTGGAAACCCCGCGAGTTGGGATAAAGCCATCCAAGCCCGCGACGAGTCCAAAGGGTTGATTGATGAAGTGACCGATGAAGAAATCGTCGAAGCTTATCAGCTGCTGGCTCAAAAGGAAGGCATCTTCGCCGAGCCTGCTTCCTGCGCATCGCTTGCCGGCATGATTAAAAAAGTGAAGGAAGGAACGATTCCTCAAGGCTCCAAAGTCGTCCACGTTCTGACTGGTAACGGCTTGAAAGATCCGACGACAGCAATTGAAACGAGCCCTGTCAAACCGGCACGGATTGAAAACGACTATGAAATGTTCGCTTCCGCCGTCACCGGAGTACAATCATGAGCCGGTTCCAAATCCGGGTGCCTGCAACATCCGCCAATTTAGGACCGGGTTTTGATTCAGTGGGCATTGCGCTTTCTAAATACGTGACGCTGGATTGTGAACCGGCAGAGGAGTGGCATTTTTCTGTTCCGGTAGAAGATCGTGAGCATATTCCTTCAGATAAGCGCAACTTGATTTATAAAACAGCGCTCGCCGCCGCTCAAACGCGCGGCTTTGATTCGCTGCCTCCCACCCATGTGACGTTGACGAATGATGTTCCGGTCGCCCGCGGGCTGGGGAGCTCCTCAACGGCGGTCGTCGGTGGCATTGAACTTGCCGATCAGCTGCTGGATCTAGAGCTGACACGCTACGAGAAGTTCAAGATCGCCTGTGATATCGAAGGACACCCCGACAATGTCGGACCTGCCGTCTATGGAGGAATCATGGTCTCCAACTATGACGGCGAGCACCTTGACTATGTCCATTTCACAGAGGATCTGGATACATTGACGTGGCTTTCGGTCGTTCCTGATTATCATTTGGAAACCGAAAAGGCCCGGAGCATTCTTCCATTGGAGATCGATTATAAGGAGGGTGTCCGCAGCAGTTCGAGAGCCAATGTCCTTGTGGCTGCTCTTGCATCTAAAGACTGGGCGCTCGCCGGAAAAATGATGAAGAACGACCAGTGGCATCAGCCGTACCGGAAAATGCTGATCCCAGAGTTCGATGCTGTCACGGAGGTCCTTGAAGGTGAGCAGTCGCTCGGCTATTACATCAGCGGTGCCGGACCGACGATGGTGGCTGTTTTTGACAAATGGACGAAGGAGAAGGAACGCCGGCTTCAAAATAAGCTTTCCTCCTACACGGTCGAAGCGCTTGCTGTCGAACTGGGTGGAGTCACAACGATTCAGAAAAACGAAGTTCCAGCTGCCGAATCCTGAATAACGAAGAACCAGCGGGCCCATTCCCGCTGGTTCTTTTATTTTCTTCTTCTGTTTCCTGCAAAAAGAAGGGCCAGGCCGATCAGGGCCCCCACACTGTCGAGTCCGACATCCCCGATGTACGGGGTACGGTCCGGCGTCAGGGATTGATGGTATTCATCCACACATGCGTATAGCACCGTTACGGCCAGAGCGCTGATGGCTGCCGTCCTTTTTTTCCAGCGGGTGTTCACAAGGAAAGCTCCATACGCGGTGATCATTAATAAGAAAAAGATGCTGATATGAGCGCCCTTCCGAATGAAAAATTCCACCAGTCCTTCGATGCCGTGGCTGGCCAGACTGACCTCTTCCCCGTGGTAGGTAAAGGAAACCGGCGCCAGAAGCGGACGGAGCAGGTCGAGCGGAAGATACATCGATAACGATGGACGCATATCCTGTTCGCCATAAGGCTGGGAGGAAAAGTAAAAAATCAGGCCCATAACTGCAATTGGGAGGATAGTAAAGATTAACCTTTTATACAAATCATTCACACTTTCTATGTAAAATAGCTGAAAGACATATGAATAGTCTACTATAAATATCAGGAATTAAAAAAAATTTCATAAATTCATAGGACCTACTATTAAAATATTGTAATCTTGTATACAATTGCTTATGGAAAGAAAAAAGGGGGATTCGAGAGTGGCAAAGAAAAGTAAGCAGTACGATTACGATCTTGGCGAAGTGAAGCGCCTGATCGGTGAGACTGATAAAAATTATCGCGAAATCGCGGCCGAAACGGGATGCCCTTATGCTAGTGTCGTTTATCATGGTCGTAAAATCCGCGGACGCGTCAATCGTATGCGTCAGGAAGAAATCCAGGCGGAACAGCAGCAGCCCCAGTCCCTGCTGGCCTTGGCCCAGGAGACTCCGGAAGAACCAACCGTGTTGTCTGGCGGGACAACGTTGAGTATATCCAGGAACGAAATCCATATCCAGAATGCCGAACAGGAAGCAGCGAAGATGATCAAGGCTGCCCGGGCTATGGGACTGACGAAAATTAACATAACCATCGATCGATGAGGAACATCCGGCGCTTTTCTGGAAGGCGCCGGACTTTTTTATGAGGATGTAGAAGTGAGGGTTAAAGAAGATGTCTGCAGGACTTCAGTTTATTTCTGGCATGGCGTCCCCAGTTTTTCACAGCATCCTGGGTCACGCCTTCGATCCGGGCCGTTTCCGCAACAGAACGGCCCTGCTTCACACGGTGAGATACCCATTTCCACTGGTTGGGTGTCAGCAGGTTTTTGACCTGGTCCCAGAAGTATGTATCAACCGGCTCGTCCTCCCATATGTAATCCTCGCTGTGGATGAGTTCCTCTACAAACCGGTTTTCCCTTTCCTGACGGTTGTTTTCGCGGCGGATTTGGTCAATGAGCGCGTTGCGGATCTTCCAGTGGGCATAGGTGGAAAATTCTCCAGCCTCGGGATTGTACGTGCGGTGGGCCTGCCATAAAGCAAACAATCCTTCGGCATAAAAATCACCGTTCGCATCGATGATGTGCAGCTTACGGATGTGGTAATGGATGCTCCGTTCCCATTCGGCCAGCAGCTGTTCAAAATCCTGTTCCGTTTCCATGACTTCACTCCTTCTCATTTTCTGCCTTCACTCTATAATCGAAGAAAATGGAAGTTTTCGTGTCATCTTTTTTCAAAAAATATATTTTCCACCAGGAAAAATGGAATTTCCGCTGGGAAGCTGCCGGCAAATGTAGGACAATAGAAAAGTAGAAAGGAGTGACTCATGTCAAAGATTCAGGAATTTCATGAATTGGAAGAACTCATTTACAAAGTGATGCACAACCTGCACCTCCCGCCCCCGCACGACGATTATTTCCAGGAAAGCTACCTCGTCTATCACGCTGCCAAAGCACGCTATGATCCTGGGAAAAGCCGGTTCTCTACGTACTTCCACACCAAACTCCGATATCACTATCAAACCCTTGTCTCCAACGATCTGAAAAGGACAGCTGCCCACCGGCGCCTGTATACACTCTCTTCCTTTACAAATCCTCTCCCATCGACACATCCTGCTCTTCCCTCCACTCTATCTCCTTTTGAAAAGCGCTTCCTCTCCGACCTCCTTAACGGTTATAAAAATGTGGAGATTGCGGACCGGATGAACATCAGCTCCTCGACCTTTTACCGGAGGCGCAGGATCTTGAGAACGAAGCTCGCGCGTTTATACATGTAAAATACAGGGAAAACAACTGTCATATCAACTAAACGGAGGAATGGCCTTGGAAGAGACATCCCGCTCCCTGACCCCCCTTGCCAGCATCTGGCTCGACGAGGCACCAACGACCTTCACCCACGCCTTTGTGGAACGGCTCGCCTATGAATGGATGATTGAAATCGTGAACCCCTTCCCTATTCCGATTATGGAAAATAAGGAATACGTTCTTTCTATATCGATTGAGCAGATTGACGGTACGTTTTACGAAGAAATCCCGATCGAATCCTACAGCATCGAGATGGGGGAGGAATTCACCGTCTACCGCTTCCATATGTATCCCCCCGCATAACCTTTCCAGGAATGTTATACTAACGATGGACGTTTGACTTGGAAAGGAAGAGATTATGCTTTATCTTGCATTTGCCGGATTTTTTCTCATTTATGTGCTGCTCGGATGGTTCACCGACACGGTGGAAATGTCAGCAGTCGGCGGCGTTTTGAGTGTCGCTTTTTTCTTTGGGAATCTATATTTGTTCTGGCGTGAAAAACGCAATGCTTCGAAAAGTGAATAAAGAAATCATCATGCAGATGGTCACGTTCCGCTTATCGGTGGATGCTCCTCGTGACCTCAGCGGAGGATGAATAGAAAAAGAGGAGGATCCCAAGATAAATAGGAGATCCTCCTTTTTTCCATGAGACAATCCCAGAGCCGTTTAAGAAGAAATGATGAAATGGATATCTATACAAACGAAAGTCCGCCGGGGAACGGCGGACTTTTTCTACGTCAATAGATTCAAGAGAACCGGAAGCGTAACAACACTCAGAATGGTTGTCACCAGTGTGATGCTGGAAACGAGGTCGGGCTTGGCGTCGAATTGGACAGCATACATCGTCGTCGTTGCGGCGGACGGCATCGCCGCGGCTACAATAAGAACCGAAGCCATCAGGTCGTTCATCGGAAGAACGGTGGTCAGCCCCCAGGCGATCAGAGGAGAAGCGACCAGACGGATGGATGCTGCAAAAGAAATCTTGCTCCAGTCGAGGTTTTTAATGGTGATGTTCGCCAGCTGCATTCCGAGCAGAATCATGATGCTTGGAACGGTCGCATTGCCGACGAGTTCAAGACTGGCATACAGATTATCCGGGATGTTTACGTCGGCCGCTTTAAACAACAGGGCAATCCAGACGGCGTGGGTCGGCGGCATTTTCAAAATCGTGCGGACAGCCATGCTGAACCCTGCGGTGCCTTTGGCGGCATAATAGACACCGAAAAAGTTCATGACGATCTGCTGAAGCACCATGAATGTCACCGCGTAGACGAACCCCTGCTCCCCGAAGGCAAACAGCACGATCGGAGTTCCGTAATTGCCGGCATTCATAAAAGCGGTGGACAAGATCAGGCCGCTTTCCGTCGGTGTCCCGTAGCGGAACAGGCGGGCACCGATTTTATTCAGAATCAGAATACTTATTAAAAGCGTCAGGGAAAAGAGGATCATCATATAGTAATCCCGGTTGAAATCCGCTTCATAAAAGGTTTTGAACACAAGGCAGGGCAGCATCAAATACAACGTAACCGTAGACAGTGATTTAATTTCCAGATGCAGACTTTTCTGCAGGACATATCCGGCCACGAAGACGAGGATGACCGGAAGAACGACTTGGAAGAATATCGCCATACTTCCCCTCCTTTATCGAGCATATCTGTTAACTTCAATAGTCTATCAGAAATGTGGGAGCGTTGTCCTGCTTCTGCTCTAAAACGGCTGTCAGCGGGAGCTCATCATTGCCCTCGACGGGCTTTTTTGAAATAATAGCAAAAGAATATGAAGGACAGGAGCTAGACGTATGAATAAAACGCTGCGACGCTTTCTCATCGGTGCCGGGATTTTTGCTGCCGTCGGCCTGCTCGCTGTACTGGTTGTTTTCATCGCCATCAGCGGCAATAATGAGGATGCGGTAAAAGAAGACGCCGAAGCCTATACAGAGGACCGCTTTCGTGGGCAGACCGAGGTGTACGGTGTGATGTATGATTCGATGGGCAATCAGCCGTTCAGGGCCGCCGCCCAGGTCAGGCATGAGGAGGACGGGATTGAATTTCTCGTCTATCGGAATGAGGATAACCAGCTGGTGGATACGTACGTGTCCTCCAAATGGGAGGAAGAAGTCAAACAGACGTCCATGACGTATCTGGACGAAGAGCTGGCAGGCGTCGAAAACCTCGATATCCAGTTTGAAAAATCAACGAGCAGTCAGCACCGCTACACGCCGGAGGATGCGCCGAGTGTCCGTGAGGTGGAGGCCGCTCCATCGATATATCTCGATCTGAACCGGGATCCGGAGGATGGAGATGAAGAGATTTTCGAAGCCTTTGCCGATTTTCTTCAAGATGAATTTTCATTTTCAGAGGGCCGGATCACCGTCCAGTACTTTGAAGGGGACACGAAAATCAAAGGCGGATGGACCCGGGAATTTTCATAAACGGGACATGCCCCTCTCCTATGGGGAAAAGAAAAGCCTGCGGCAGTGGATCCTCTCCATACCGCAGGCTTTTTTATGTCTGTGCCCCGTTTTTCCACCAGATTTCTTTACTGGGCATCCTTCTTATAATATTCACCGTTCTTATATTGAATCTGCTCCGGATAGCGCAGGTCGGTGACTTCATCCTGTGTCTGTTTACTCGGCGGGGCCGTCAGAAGTGAAACGGTAATATTGGCGATAATTGCGGCAGCGGCTCCGAAGACGCCTGCCCCTGTGTCGATGATTCCAAGGATCGTAAACCCTCCGTATTTGGCTGCGAAAATATAACCGAGCGTAACCGAGAGTCCTGTGATCATCCCTGCAATGACACCTGGACCGTTGGCTCGGCGCCACCATACCCCAAGGAGCAGAGCCGGAAAGAAGGACCCGGAAGCGAGCGCAAAGGCCCAGGCGACAATCTGAGTGATTGCACCAGGGGGGTTCAAGGCGATCAGACCGGCCACCACCGTTGCGAGGACGATGGACCAGCGGCCGACAGACAGCCGTTTCTTCTCACTGGCGTTCGGGTTGATGGACCGGTAGTAAATATCATGAGAGAGAGCAGCGGAAATGGCAATCATCAGACCGCCGGCTGTCGATAAGGCGGCGGCCATCGCACCAGCGGCCATCAAACCGATGACGAAAATCCCGAGGTTGGCGATTTCCGGTGTGGCCATGACGACGATATCATTGCTGATGGCAAGCTCTGTCCACTGGAGCACGCCGTCACTGTTCCCATCTGCAAGGGACAGCTTGCCTGTATCGACCCACGGCTGTGTCCACGCCGGCAGGTTCCCAAGAGAGGAACCGGCGACTTCCGTCATTAAGATGAATCGGGAGAAAGCAGCATAGGCGGGAGCAGATAAATACAGCAGGCCGATGAACAATAGAGCCCATGCCCCGCTCCAACGGGCGGCTTTCATCGTTTTCACGGTATAAAAGCGGACAATCACATGCGGCAGACCGGCGGTTCCGGCCATGAGCGTAAACATAAGTGCCATGAACTGCCATTTGGAGGCTTCTGTGAACGGAACGATGTATTCCGATATCCCGAGCTCCTGATCGATGGAACGCATTTCCGAAATGACTTCCCCGTAGGAGAGCCATGGAACAGGGTTCTGTGTGAGCTGCATGGACATGAAGATCACAGGTATTAAATAAGCAACAATTAAGACGAGGTACTGCGCCACCTGTGTCCACGTAATGCCCTTCATTCCTCCCATCGCCGAATAAAAAGCGATCAGGACGACTCCGATCAGTGTCCCAATCATCGTATCCACTTCAAGCAGACGGCCGATGACAACTCCGGAACCTGACAGCTGTCCGACAGAGTATGTAAAGCTGATGATGATCGTCGCCACGGCGGCAATCAGCCGGGCGGTGTTGCTGCGATAGCGGTCACCGATAAATTCAGGGACCGTGTAACGCCCGTATTTCCGGAGCTGCGGAGCAAGCAGGAATGTAAGCAGCAGATAACCACCCGTCCATCCCATAATGTACGCAAGCCCATCATAGCCTAAAATCATGACGGTTCCGGCAAGACCGATAAAGGAAGCGGCACTCATCCAGTCAGCACCGATTGCCATGCCGTTGAACACCGGAGGCACCCCTCGGCCGGCGACGTAGAAGTCCGACGTCTCTTTCGCCTTATTGTAGATCGCGATGCCGATATAGAGCGCAAACGTCACAACAATTAATCCTAACGATACGAGAAACTGAGCATCCATACTTTTCCCCCTAACTTATTGATTGGCGGCCTGGTCGGTTTCCTTTGTGCTGTCCTTTGGAACGAGGCCGAACTTTTTATCCACATAATCACTGATGACCGCATTAAAAAAAAGAAGAACGATAAACGTCAGAATAGCTCCCTGAGACCCCATGTAATAAGGAAGTGGAATCCCCATCACGGTAAAGGACGAAAGACTTTCGGCAAACAAAACGATACCAAAGGACACCAGCACGCCAATGCCGAGGTAGATCATAATCAGTGTCGTTCTCAACCGGAAATACGCTTTGGCCTGCTCTGGATCCATCTTTTTCATGTTTTCTCCTCCCTATCCTTTTAAGTTGAAAATAAAGACGACCGTCTCCCAGAACGGCATCGGCACCATGATCACCTTGATCAGTGCGGCTGCACATAAAGCGGCCAGTGGGATGGCAAACAACACCGCCTTTTTCTTTTTCACTGCAGCCACAACAGAAACGATGGTTATGAGAGCAAGAAGCAGCGGAATGAACATGTGGATGTCACCTCCTTTTGTAAGCGTTACCACATTAATGTAAAAATTTTTAATAGTTAGAAAAAACTGAATATTACACCCTGTATTATTCTAAAAATATCAAATAATGTCAACCGGTCAAAAAGAACTATAACAAAAAAGCACCCGCAATGGGTGCTTCACCTGCCAAACAGTGACCGCCATGTCTTCGGACCTACAATTCCATCGACCTCAAGGCGGCGGGAGTCCTGGTAAGCGCAGACAGCAGCCTCTGTCCGGCTTCCGAACATCCCGTCCGTTTCTGTTCCTGTCTTTTTCTGAACAGCCTTCACTTTCTCTCCGCGTGACCCTTTTCTCAGCGGTGTACCTGGGTACGTCCGGATATCCAGCCGCTGCAGCGTTTCCGGTCCGGCGCTCCCGTCGACCTGGATACCTTCTTTTTTCTGAAAGGTGAAGACCGCCTCCTCTGTCAGCGGGCCGAAGCTTCCGTCTATATCCCCTGTGTAATAGCCGAGCTTCCGGAGCTTCTCCTGGACGTCATTCACAAGGCTCCCCTGGCTGCCGCGCCGGACGTAATGGACGATCGGCAGCTCAAGATGGGCATAATCCTTGAAGCTCGACCAATCCCCTCCCCAGGAAAAGCCCATTTCCTTCGCCCGTTCCGCCACCCAGCGCCAGTTATGATCAACCGTCCAAAGCGCCGTCCGCCCATCCGGGGTTACCAAAAAGAAATCGACGGCGCGTCCGCTGTGATGATTGCTCTCCCCTGGTTCGGCATACGTCACAATCGTCCCGCTTCTGCCATACGTTTTCCCTTTATACGTGTAGCCGGGACGCCCCTTTCCATATAAAGACGCCTGCTCCTCATACGTCCGGAAGCCGGAGGAAATCTGGACGAACAGCCCTCGCTCGTAGGCTTCGGTTAACAGCTTGTCCACTTTCTTCTCCACTTCTGGATGGACGTTCCCCATATTGTTCCTGCTCCGCGATTTTAACGTTTCCAATGCAATCATAAAAAATCCCTCCCTGCTTTTATAATCGAAGCAGAAAGGGATTCGGTGTCGATCGGCTTATTATGCGGTCAAACTGTCCGGCTGACTTGTGTAGTTCTTCTTCAGCTGGTGGTCCAGAATGAAGTTCCCGAATGGAATAAAAGCGACCACAAACGCCCCTGCGGCCCATTTAAGCGGCCAGCGGACGGTGAAGGTCACATAGGCGACGGCAGCCATATAGATGACGAACAACCCGCCGTGGATGGCGCCGTTGACAGAAACGGCCTCCGGGTAATCAAACATATACTTCAGCGGCATTGAAATGAATAACAGAATCAAGAAGGACATCCCCTCAAGGAATCCCATCACTCGCAATTTACCAATGGGTGTTTTAAGCATGCGCTGTCTCCTTTTTCACAAAAAATCAGCGGCGCCGCCCTGGGATGGCGCTTTCACTAGTTCTATCTTAATGGTTCTGGAAAGGAGATGCAATCACCCGCGGCGGCTTTCACTTTTTGTTCACAGATGGATGTGCCGGGCTGCTGGCTTGGGGGCGGACGAGCGATATCAATTATTTTCCGCCTATATCGATTTTTTTGCGGATATATCGATTATTTTCTCGATATATCGGTTATTTCTCAGATATATCAACGAAATTCCGAATATATCAACCAAACGCCTGACAAACAGAATAATGGCATTCCCTCCCGAACCCTCGTACAATGAAAGGGAAACTAATAATAGAGGTGATCCTTGTGAAAATAGAAGTATGGTCCGATTTCGTCTGTCCTTTCTGCTACATCGGAAAGGCACGTCTGGAGGAAGCGTTGAAGCAGTTCCCCAACGAAACGGTAGAAGTCGAATATAAGAGCTTTGAGCTTGATCCGAATGCTGGACGCAACACAGAGCCAGTCATGCATGAGCACCTGGCCCATAAATACGGCCGCTCTTTGGAAGAGGCCCGCGGCATGACAGCCAATATGACAGAGCAGGCGAAGAGCGTCGGTCTTGATTTCCATTTTGATACGATGATTCCAACGAATACGTTCGCCGCCCACCGCGTGGCTCAGCTGGCTAACGAAAAAGGCCTCGGCAAGGAAACAGCAGAACGCTTCTTCAAAGCCGTGCTGACGGATTCTGAGGATATCGGTGATCATGAAACGATCACGCGCCTCGCTGTTGACGCTGGTCTTGAGCGCAGCGAAGTGGAAGATGTCCTGAACAGTGACGCTTACACAGAAGCGGTACGCATGGAAGAACGGGAAGCGCATGAAATCGGTGTGCAGGGCGTTCCTTTCTTCGTCATCAACCGTAAGTATGCTGTATCCGGCGCGCAGCCGACGGAAGTATTCGTCAACGGCCTTCAGAAAGCCTTTGATGAAGAAAACAAACCAGCGTTTGAAAATCTTTCTACAGACGATGGAGCCGCATGCACCGAAGACGGTTGTGAAGTTCCTTCCGGAAAAGAATAACGAAAAAGGAAAGCTGCAGGACATGATCCTGCAGCTTTTTTTATGTCGTACGGCTTTAATCGTGTGAAACAAGCAGAAGACCGATATATCCGCTTTTTGACTGATAAAACGTTATTTTGACCGATATATCAGCATTTCGACCGATATCCACGCGGAAAGACTGATATACATTCCGCTTTGACCGATAAACAGCCCGTAAACGCCTCTATAAGACAGCCAGGTGCGGCTTTTATATTAGATGATCCCCTGGAAGCGTAGAATTACTTCGGCAATCAACGCCGAACCGATATACGTTCCGAGCATGACACACATCGCAACGACGATGCTTCGCCAGCCGAGCTTGACGAAATCCGCCCATGAGCGGCCGATGGCGATACCGGCATAGGCAAGAATCGGTGTCGTCAACGCAAGCAGATTCACTTCACTCGTCGTCTCTACGATAAAGGAAGAGCCTGGAATCCACGGCATCGATACGAGCACGCCGACAAGTGCGACATACGCGACACTTGGGATACTGCCAGGGAGCACTTTTCCTAAGATCAAACCGACGAGACAGATGCCGATGAGCACGAGCATGCCCGGAACTGCCTCCCAGACGATCACATCATAGCCGATCCAGTTCCCCAAAAGGGCGGTCACTCCGAAAATCGCAAGCATGAGCAGCCATTCCTGTATATTTTTCAGCATCACTTATGCCCCCTTTTCTACGCGAGAGCTGGTGCTCTTTCTGCGTGTCATGATATCATACAGCTTCTCTGTGAGCGGCAGACCGATGAAGATACTCATATAAAGGCCTGTCGATAAGGAGAGCAGGTTGCTTGCCCCGGCGAAAGCGAGGATGTCATTTTCCATCTGTGGAAAAGCGGCGACGAGCGAGCCGCTGGCGGCGGCCATCATGCTTCCACTACCGATGCCCGAAGCCATGGCAAAGGACAGTGGATTGAGCGGCGTCAACGTGGCCAAAAAGCCGGAAATCAAACCCATGAATACCGCACCGAATACCGTACCGAATATGTAGATGGCCATAACGCCGCGTCCTTCCGGTGAATTGAACCCGTACTTGTCCATAATGAGACCGACGTTCGGCTCACGGGCGACCGAGTGGGTCATGCCGATACTCTCCCGCTTCAGTCCGAGCATGATCGCGACAGGCAGGGCGATGAAGATTGTTCCAAGGTTCCCGAATTCCTGCAGCAGCAGTGCCGGACCGGCTTCAATAATCTGTGGAAGTGATGGACCGATGATCACGCCGATTTTGGCAATCAGCAGCGTGACACCAAGAACGATGAGCGGCTCGGCGTTTTTCGACTGTTTTTCCTTGATGAGCGGTGTGAAAAATAATCCAAGACCAATAATGATGGCGTAAAGCATCGGCAGCAGCAGAACTACGCCGGGACCGACCGTAAAGGAATGCGTACCAATCGTTTCTGTCAGGAGTACGATGACCAGCACAATCGTATGTAATCGCCAGTCTTTCCATAAATTTGTCAGCTCTTGTTTCATACCTCTCCCCCTTAATGAACATAAATATACCAATCATTATAATGTTCTGAATATTAAAATCAAAGTTATTTTCTGGGAGAAAAGGCATAGGAACCGCTTTGTTCGACAAAAACCCCCGTGGTGACAGGGGTTTTCCTATCGATTTTTCTTTTTCATCAAGTAGTACTCATAGGTTTGGATTCGTTTGTTCAATTGATAGATCAAGAGGAGCGATAGGGCAAGAATGCCGGCCCCATATCCATAGAAAGCCGCTTCGATGAGAATCGAATACCCGCTGAACAAAAGGTTGCCCGACCCGTAAAGAGGAGCGATCAGCAGGCAGGACCAGCCGGCTTTTTTCAAAAAGGAAGACTTCCTGCCGGCAAGGATGTGCATGTGGATGATGAAGGCGGCCGAACAGGACAGCACCGCGATCAACACGCTGAAAATATAATCGACCGGGCCGGAGAGCAGTGGACGACCGGACCACAGTAGAACCACTCCCCGGATCAACACGCCGATGAGGACCGACAGCAGAATCGCTTCCGTATAATATTTTTTCATCGCTGATCACCTCATTCCTAGAAACGCTTTGAAAGATTTCACGTAGTTTTTGGACACTTCCACTTCCTTTTTCGATCCTTCAAACGTCAAGAGCAGACGACGGTTGAACCACGGAATAATCTTTTCCACTGTGTCGATATGCACGATAAACGAGCGGCTCACTTTGATGAATTGTTCTCCCGGCAGTCGTTCCTCAAGCCGAAACAGCTTCTCCTTCATCCGGTAGACGTCGTTTTTCGTATGACAGAAAACAACGGCGTCCTGAGCTTCGAAATATAAGATGTCGGCATGCGGCAGGACGTGGAATTCCTCCTGTTTCATACCGACGATTTTCGTGGAGGATGCTTTGGAGGAGACGGTCTGCAGAAGCAGCGTCAAGTCCTCCAGATGATCCGGATGGAAAACGATGCACGGCAGAAATCCGTCCTGCAGGCCTTCCTGGACGACATAGACATCGGCCTGTCGGTAGATTTCGATACCGAGAGCTTCGAATTTTTCCAAAATCCGCTCTCTGTGGTCATTCCCACAGATCAATCCGAGTTTCACAGCAGCCCCTCACTTTCTTTGTTTTCTAATAAACACGACGTACAGAAGTAGAATCACAGCTATTATAATACATACAGGAAAATATTGCCCCGCAACCGTATAAAAGGTCCGCTTCCCCTCCACCGGTACATGACCGTGCATCGTCCAGTCGTCTGTCGCAAAATGATCCATTTCCGCAAGCGTACGTCCATCGGCATCCGTGATCATCGACATCCCGTTCACCGTCTGGGTGATGACAGCCGCTCCGTTTTCCAACCCGCGCAAGGTACCGGCAATGGTATGGTACGGTGAAATCTCCTTCCAGTCAGCGGATGGAACAAAGAGAAGATCGATGTCCTTTTCCCCGACTTGATTCATGACAGCTGGGAAATCCTTATCCCAGCAGATGACTCCGGCAATCCGACCGTAAGGAGTGTCCACATAAGGGATATCCCCGTCTCCCTCGACCGTCTGTTCGACAAAGCTCCCGCCGTACTTATAATGCTCCGCGGCAATCTCTCCGTTCTGGTCAATGATGTACAGAACATTTTCGTTGGGTTCCTCTGAGGGAGTATAGATGTACGGGACGGTGATGATGTAGACGCCGGCCTTTACGGCGACCTCCCGCAGTCTGTCAAGATACTCCGTCTTCTGGGATTCATCAATAATGACCGAGCCTTCGGCGTGATGGATGATTTCTGCTCCGTGCTCTGCTTCTTTTTCAGTAGCTTTGATCAATTCATCCATCCGCTCCCCGGCTTTTTCCAAAAATAAGGAAGGATCGCTTTCCTGAAGCTGAAAAATTTCCGTCGTCTCCTCGTTGGTCCGGTCAAAGATGTGCAGACCGGCAACGTGGACGGTTTCTTTTTCTCCTCCTGAGATCGTCCGCAGTCCGCCAAGGGTCAGAGCGGCTGCGAGCACTCCGGCCATCACAAGAGCCGTCCGGCGTTTCTTCAACGTCGCCTCTCCATGCATCAGCCAGAAGACGACAGCGGCCGTCCAAGTAATGAGAAACGTGAGACCTGTAATGCCGAGGATGGATGCCATCTGCATGACCGGAAGAAGCTGATGCTGCGAATAACCGAGATGACCGAAGCTGCCGTATGGATTGAAGTACATATGAAGCGTATCCAGCAGCGTATAAGCCGATGGAAAAAGCAGCGTAACGATAAAGGAATCACTCCTTTGGTACGCATGCTTCTGTAGAAGATAGGGGATGGCATAAAGAGCTCCAGCTAATCCAGGAAGGTACTCAAAAAATGGAAGATCGAGACTCGGCAGCAGATGATGAAAACTGATCTGATTAGCCGTCCCTGTGGCCAGAGGAAGTAGCACCCATGCTTTTCTGAAAGACATTTCCTTCACAGCCATCATAAAAAGAACCGGAAAAATCCAAGCCGCCACACTGATTAAATATTTTCCGTTGCTCCAAGCCATAAAAGTCATCCCAGCGGCCATCATGAGGATCACCCGCATCCATTTCATTTCTCCCACTCCCTTTCTTTTGCTGCCCCTATCGTAAACCGCCTGAGAATAAACCGCCCCCGATTTTCCGTGGAAAGGACGAAATGGATGGTGAAAAGGACATCTTTCCTCATCACTGTCGTTCTCTTCAATAGGAAAAAACAGTGGAGAGAAAGCAGATGGTTCGTTGGAGGAGAATAGCTTTAAGCGATGCAGAGGAGGCCGGCATAACAGACGCTGATGACGGCTGGCTGCCGAAATATGAAAAAGACTCCCCTCCATCCAGCAAAGGTGAGCTGGGTGAAGGAGAGTCTTTTTCGATTTTAATGAACACCCAAGGAGCGGTGCCCCTTCCACTCCTGCGGAAGAACGAGTGAGCCCAGATCACCAAGCATTGGTTTTGCGAGGAAGCTCGGGCGCTCGTCCGCGGAAAGGGAAGGGGCTTTCGCTCCTGGGGGTTAAGAAAGAAAACAGCTTGTAAAGAAACAGGGGTTTCTCTACAAGCTTAAGGCCCTTCCTCAGTTGGAAGGGCCTTACACACGTGTTATTCCTGGATTAAACGGCTTTCAAATGGTGCCAGCGACTCTCCCTGGAACCACTGCTCTTCACTGGTATGGTTCATCACAAACAAGTAGGCGTCCTCCCCGCTTTTGCGGCGGTACACTTCGACTCCGCGGACAGAAGAAATCGTTTCAATTTGATGGTGTTCTGTAATTTCCTCACCAATCCGATCGAGGGCTTCTTCATTGAGTCCGCCGCCGATGTAGTACACATGCCCCTGTCCGAAGCTGTTTTTCGTAACAGCCGCATAGCTGTCATAAAAAGCATCGGTATACTGGTACAGAGCTTCCGCTGTTTCCGGTACGAGCAGGTCACGCCAGATGCTGACGGTGCCGGGAACTTCTGAGAAGCGTCCTTCCCCCTGCAGCTTCAGACGGTGATCTTTGGTGAGCGATTCGATTTCCTCAATCCGGGCGCCGACGAGATCGCGGACAAGTCCCGGCTGAACTTCACCGAGACGCAGGTTATTGTCTTTGCCTTTCAACCCTGTACGGTAGGAGAAGAGAACGGTCCCTCCGTTCTGCACAAACGTTCTCAGCCGCTCGGCAAGCGTCTCATCCATCACGTGCATCACCGGTACGACAACCACCTTATAGCTGGACAACTCTCGGTCCGCCGGGATCACATCGATTGCTGCATTCTGGTTGTAAAAAGGACGATAGAGGCGGACAAGCTCGTCGGTAAAATCAAAGTCGCGGCTCTGAATCTGGGAACGCCACGCCCATATGTTGTCATAATCATAGAGAACGGCTATATCCGCCTGGATTGGTGCATCAAGCAGCTCGCCATAATCTTTGATTTCGCTGAACAACGATTGGACTTCCTTATACTTGCGGCCGTACACATTGTCGTGATCGACGACGCCGTAGCAGAACTGCTCCGCCCCTTTCGTCATCCCGCGCCAACGGAAATAGAGCAGGTTGGAACAGCCGTGAGCGAAGGCCTGGTAGGACCACATTTTCGCCTGGTTCGGACGCGGCAGGTACCCGATGACATCATGGCCCTGCGCCCCCATCAGCTCCTCCACGATCCAATAGTTCTTATCCAAGAGCCCTCGGTTGAAGTCATGCATCATCGCAATCGCTTCCGGTGCAATGGGTTCTTCCAGCCCGCCCCAGACCGGATAGTTGTCATAGGAGACAAAGTCCATCGGGCGGAGGTTTTCTGCGTGATCGAACCATTTCGAGAAAAACCCGCCGGAAACGTTCGTCGTGACCTGCTGGTGCGCACCTTTTGTTTCCTTTACAATCTGCGTCATTTCATGAGCAAACCCGTTCAAGGAATCAGAACGGAAGCGCGCCCACTCGAGCTTCAAACTCGGGTTATGCGTCGTAATCGTCGGCTTCGGAGCAGGAATTTCGGAGAAGTCGTTGTACGTCTGGCCCCAGAAAATCGTCCCCCACTCCTCGTTCAGCTGGTCGATGCTGTCATACTTCTCAGTCAGATAGGTCTGGAATTTCTTTTCACACGACCCACACCAGCACATATCGCTGCCTTCATGTCCGAACTCGTTATCAATCTGCCAGGCGATAATGGCCGGCTCGTCCTTATAATGCTCGACGACCTTCCTTGTAATCACTGCGGCATACGAACGATAGACGTCGGAGTTGAAGCAGTACTGCCGGCGTCCTCCGAAAACGCGCGGATGGCCGTATTCATCGGCGGACAAAATCTCAGGATGTTGATCCGCCAGCCACGCCGGGAACGTTGCCGTCGGCGTGCCGAACATGATATGGAAATCCTCCTGCTTCAGCTTCTCAATGACTTGATCGAAGTAGGAAAAATCAAATCTTCCTTCCTCGGGTTCCATCAGATGCCAGGCGAATTCACCGATTCGTACGATGTTGGCCCCCAGCTGTTTGATGCCTTCAATATCTTCGTCGATCTTTTCCTCCGGCCAGTGCTCCGGGTAATAATCTACACCTAAGTACGTCATAGCTGTCCTCCTGGTTTTATTCTATATCGTCTGAAGAAAACGGCGGAATGCCTGCTGTCCTTCTTCCGTGCGCTTGAACACACCGGCGTGCTCCAGCACGACTGAAAAACGGCGCCCGATTTCTTCCTGCAGCTGCGGCCATACATCGTCCTTTTCCCAGCGGATGGATTCCGCCCACGGGACATGCTTGGCTGTCTGTTCATCCTCAAGGGCCTTCCCTTGAAGCTCCTCTTGTTGGATGTAGCCGGTCAGCGACTCCATTTCGTCAATGAGACGTCCCGGCAGAACAGCCAGTCCCATCACTTCGATGAGGCCAATGTTTTCTTTCTTTATGTGATGCACTTCCTCATGTGGATGAAAAATTCCCATCGGATGCTCGTCACTTGTACGGTTGTTACGGAAAACGAGATCCATTTCAAAAGCCCCGTTCCGATAACGGGCAATGGGAGTAATCGTGTTGTGCGGCTCTCCGTTTGTTTCGGCATAAATATCCGCCGACGCATCACTATACGTGCGCCACTTCGTCAAAATCCGGTCGGAAAGCTCAGCCAGACGTGTGCGGTCGGTGCTCTTCAGACGCAGCACAGACATCGGCCAGCGTACGATTCCGGCTTCCACGTCCTGATACGCCGGAATATGGATGGTTTCTTCGACAGGCGCTTTCGCCATCGGGAATTCATGATGGCCGCCCTGGAAGTGGTCATGGCTCAAAATCGAGCCGCCGACAATCGGCAGATCCGCATTGGAGCCGACAAAATAGTGGGGCAGCTGATCGACGAAATCAAGCAGCCGGTCGAACCCTTCTCTAGAGATGCTCATTGGTCGGTGTTCCCTTGATAAAACGATGGCATGTTCGTTGTAGTACACATATGGGGAATACTGCAGGAACCAATGCTCGCCTTCCAAATCGACAGGAATTACCCGGTGGTTGTCCCTTGCCGGATGGTCGAGACGTCCGGCATAGCCGACATTCTCCTTACAGAGCAGACAGTCCGGATAGCTGTCGGCTTTTTTGTTTTTCGCCGCGGCAATCGCCTTCGGATCTTTTTCCGGCTTGGACAGGTTGATCGTTATTTCAAGGTCGCCGTATTCCGTTTTGCTGTACCAGTGTTTGTTTTTGGCGATCCGGTCGGTACGGATGTAATGCGCCTCCTTGGAAAGCTGGTAGAAGTTCCGGGTCGCTGCTTCCGGTCCCTGCTTTTCAAAGGTGTGATAAAAATCGCGGATCACTTCCGACGGGCGTGGAACGAGACAGTCCATAATCTTCGGATCAAACAAGTCCCGTTCTGTCGTAGTGTTATCCTCCATCAGCCCCTGCTCTGCTGCATAGTCGAGCATCGGTTCCAAAATGCTTGCAGGAGTGTCCGGCACCGGCTCTTTTGGCGCTTCCTCTGGATGTTGCCCTTCCAATTGAAACAGATGGAACAGGCGGTTGCGGGTATAATCGACATCCCACACAGCTATCATCTTTTTGGATAATCCGTACTGAAGAAGTTGTTCAATGTTGCGATAAATGGACACGTCTCTCACCAGCCCTTCAATTTATTGGTTGTAACCGTCGGGATGGTTTTGGAACCAGTCCCATGCTGTTTGAATCATCGTTTCCAGTTCAGCATACTGCGGTGTCCAGCCAAGCTCCTCCATCGCTTTTCCGGAGGATGCGACGAGTTGAGCCGGATCACCGGCGCGCCGTGGAGCCACTTCGGCAGGAATATCCCGGCCGGTTACACGGCGGGCGGTATCGATGACTTCTTTGACACTGAAGCCCTGGCCGTTCCCAAGGTTATAAATGCCGCTTTCTTCTGTACGTTTCAGCTTGTCGATCGCCAGCAGGTGGGCATCCACAAGATCCGTCACATGGATGTAGTCACGGATGCAGGTGCCATCTGCGGTCGGATAGTCATCGCCGAAGATCATGATCTTTTCCCGTTTCTCCTGCGCTACCTGCAGCACGATCGGGATGAGATGCGTCTCTGGACGGTGATCTTCTCCGATGCGGCCGTCCGGATCAGCGCCGGCTACGTTAAAGTAGCGGAGCACCACGTGCTTGATGCCATGCGCCTGTTCAGCCCATTTAAGCATCTTCTCAATCGCAAGCTTCGTTTCTCCATATGGGTTGGTCGGGAACGTGCGGTCATCCTCCTGGATGGGCACCTGGTCCGGTTCCCCGTACACAGCAGCCGTGGAAGAAAAGACGATCCGTTTCACGTGATGCGCAGCCATCGCCTTCAACAGGCAGACCGCTCCATATACGTTGTTGTCGTAATATTTCAGCGGGTCCTCGACGCTTTCCCCTACAAGGGAATCCGCTGCAAAATGGACGACCGAATCAATATCATTCTCCTCGAACACCCGGTTCATGAAGTCTTCATCCCGCAAGTCCCCGTTATATAAAACAGCCCCCTCCAAAACGGCCTGTTCATGGCCTTTCTGCAGGTTGTCTGCAATGATTACCTTTTCTCCGCGGTCCAGCAGCTGGGCCACGGCGTGGCTGCCGATATATCCGGCGCCTCCACATACTAATACAGTCATCACTCTTCCTCCTCCAACCGTTTCGCCCCGTCGCCGATTTCCACCACGTAGAAGTCCGCTTCAAGACCGGTTTGCTTATAATACTGTTCTCCTACGTTTTCCTTAAAGGTTTCAATATCCGCTTTAGGTACAATGCTGATGGTACAGCCTCCGAAGCCGGCACCGGTCATCCGTGAGCCCACCGCTCCTTCTTCCCAGGCCGCTTCCACTAAAGCATCCAATTCATGTCCCGTTACTTCATAATCATCCCGCAGTGAACGGTGTGATTCATTCATCAGCCGGCCTAAACCGCTGATATCCCCAGCATTCAGTTTTTGCACCGCTTCAATTGTACGTGCATTTTCGTAAATGACGTGTTTGGCGCGTTTTCGTGTGACCGGATCGTCAATCACGTGTTTATACGCCTCGAAATCTTCTACAGAAATATCGCCGAGATAGACGGCTTCCAGTTCGGTCTTTAACTGCTCCAAGGCTTCTTCACATTCCCGGCGGCGTTCGTTGTATTTAGAATCCGCCAGTCCTCTGCGCTTGTTTGTATTGGCGATGACGAGCGTTTCCTCTTCCAGGTGGATCGGTGTTTTCTGATACTCCAGCGTCTGGCAGTTCAACAGCAGAGCATGATCCTTCTCTCCCTTGCCTATCGCAAACTGATCCATGATTCCGCAGTTGACTCCGACAAACTCATTCTCCGCCGCTTGAGCAAGCTTCACAAGCTCCACCCGGTCGATGTCCAGTCCGGCAAAGGCATCCAGCACGACGCCGGTGACGAGTTCAATGGAGGCCGAAGAAGACAAACCAGCGCCGTTTGGAATATTTCCGTAATAGACGATATCCGCTCCTTCAGAAAGAGGATAGCCTGCCTCCCTGATTTTAGCTGCGACACCTTTGGGATAATTGGCCCACTCCTGCTCTTGTTCGTAAACGAGCTCATTCAGGTCCGCTTCTATCATACCAAGTTCAGGAAAATTCATCGAATACAGTCTCAGCTTCGCATCGCTGCGCTTTCTAGCCGCCGCATACGTGCCGACGCTCAGCGCACAAGGAAACACGTGCCCCCCGTTATAATCGGTGTGCTCGCCGATCAGGTTTACCCTCCCCGGCGCAAAAAACGATTGAATGTCTCCCCCGCTTCCAAATTGTTCATAAAATGCCTCGATCATCTGCTTCATTTTTCCACCTCATCCATTGTTGTAGAATTCGTGACGGCTGTCAGGACGAACAACTGGGAAGTAAAGTCGCCGGACTCCTCCAGCCCCCCTGTCTGCGAACCATCGTATCCGCTCTCCAGCGGCAGGCCGGCATGCATCAGTTCATCTCCATAATACGTGCGTTCCAAGCCTTCGATCTTATACTCCGTCGCCGGATTCAGCCCGGTCAGCTGGATCCGGCGAAAGCCTGGATTGGGGCGGGCCAGCACTTGATAACTGGCAGCGACCGCCCGCTGCCCGTCCTCGGATACGACCATCCATGCCGTTTCATTCCCACCCTTTTCAAACGGGCTCGTCAGCCGGTAAAAGGTACCGAACTGGAACAAAGCACGGTGCTGTTTATAAAACGTGATCTGTTCACTCATCCGTTCTTTTTCTTCCTCGTTCATTTTCGTTACATCCAGTTCATAGCCGAACGCTCCGAAGAAGGCGACATCGCCGCGCGTTTTCAAGCTCGTCACCCGTTTCACCTGATGATTGGGAACGGCGGAAATATGGGCGCCCATGCTGCTCAATGGATAGACCATGGAGGTGCCGTATTGAATCGCCAGCCGCTCGACGGCATCGGTATCATCACTCGTCCATCCTTGAGGTGCGTAATACAGCATACCCGGATCAAATCTGGCCCCTCCGCTTGCACACGACTCAAAAAGAATGTGTGGAAACTCTGTGGTTAGACGCTCATACAAATCATAAACCCCGAGCATATACCGGTGGGGCACTTCCATCTGCTGATCAGAAGCCAGACGTGCCGATCCGATTTCTGTCATATACCGGTTCATATCCCATTTCACATATTCGATGTTGGCCTCTGACAAAATGGTTTTCATCCGGTCGTAGATGTAGTCCACGACTTCCGGGTTGGAAAAATCGAGCACCAGCTGATGCCTGCCTGTAGACGGGTGTCTCCCCGCCACCTGGATAATCCAGTCGGGATGCGCTTCATAAAGCTCACTTTGCTTGGATACCATCTCCGGTTCAAACCAAAGGCCGAACGCCATCCCTGTCTCGTTCACTTTTTCAACGAGCGGCTTCAACCCGTTCGGCAGTTTCGCTTCATCTACAAACCAATCGCCCAGCGACGTCGTATCGTCATTCCGTCGGCCGAACCAGCCGTCATCGAGGACAAACAGCTCGACACCCAGACGGCTGGACTGTTCGGCAATCGATTGAAGCTTCTGTTCATCAAAATCGAAATAGGTAGCCTCCCAGTTGTTGATGAGCACCGGACGTTCCTGATCCCGCCAACGCCCGCGGGCAAGCCGCTTCTGATACAAATCATGATACAAATGGCTTAAACCGTTGCGTCCATGCGATGAAAAAGCAGATACGAGTTCCGGCGTCTGGAACGATCCGCCCGGCTCCAGCTTCCAGCTGAAGTCGAATGGATTGATCCCCATACTGACCCGTGCCCGCTCATATTGATCGACTTCAATCTGCCCTGAAAAGTTGCCGCTGTACACGAGACTGAATCCGTAAACGTCCCCATAATGCTCTGTCGTTCCCGGCCGCTGGACAGCGATGAACGGATTGTGCTGAGCACTGCTTGTGCCCCGGGTGCTCTGGATCTTCTGGATGCCCGGATGAAGCGGCTGTGTATGCACGTGACGTTCCCTTGACCATCCGCCGGATAGCTGGACCCACTCAAAATTGCTGTCCGGAAAGTCCATGGAAGCACTCAACGCTCTGTCCAGCTGGTACGATACCGATCCTTCATTTGTAAATTGCGCAGAGCGAACGATAACATCTTTGTCATGATAGACGGTATATAATAAATCAAGCTTCATGCCGGTATGGTCGTCCATAAGAGTGATGGTCAGCGTTACCGCCTCTGATTCTTCCTCCACATAGGTCGCCGGAAGCCCGTCAAGCGAAGGCTTTCCCGGAGTGACACGATGGGAGGAGTAAGCGAAGTTCGATATCCTCGATCCGTCCGGCTGCCGGATATGAAAAGCCGGCTCCCGGTAATCCGATGTCCCATACCCAGGGTAGTCCTGGGGAATCATATCCAGAGAAAATGCTGGATCGTCTTCATAGACATAGGAAGAGGTGACGCGGAATTCCTCCTTGGACAAATGACTGAAATCGTCCCTGTCCCTTACTTTCTTTCCATAATAAAGATGGCCGATCTGGCCGTTTTTAAGAACATGTATGATGTAGCTGATATTTTTTCCCTGTAAGTGAAACTGCCGGCTGTCTTCCGTGATGTGAATCGCCAAGATGTTCCCTCCTCCAATCTTTTCCGCAAACGCTTCCAAGTAGTTGTTAGCTTTATTGTAAAAATGAACCCTTTTTCAATCAATGGTAAATAAAAAGACGCATTCTGCACATTTTTGCTTATCAATATTCCACCAGATCAGGTTAGCTGTTATGATATGGAGGGAAATTAGAAAATCAACCATTATGAAATCCTGCTTATATTTGCTTTTCCAGGAAAGGAGAATTGCTTTGACCCCTTCTTCTTTGACACACGGCTCCTACGGCTACCGGTTTTCCGACCCGGAATTGCAGCAGCTTGCCCAAATCTGGTCGCTCGGCTGGGACGAACAGACGACAACACTGTATGACTGGGACGGAACGAACCGGCGCGACCGCGGGAAGTATATCTTCCAGTACACGACCGCAGGAAAAGGAGCCATCGATATTGAAGGAACAACCTATGAGCTGACGCCGGGACAGGCGTTCATCGTAAACATCCCCGGGGACTACCGGTATTATCTCCCCGATCACAGTGATAAATGGGAATTCATGTTTTTGACGCTGTATGGAAATGTGGTGGAGTCCTACTGGAACCAGATTCAGGAGAATGTCGGGGCAATCCTCCACATGCCGCCTGATGCGCCGCCCGTTTCCTACGTCCACCAGCTGCTCGAATCAGCGGCCAATAAAGAAATCGCCAACGCCCACCAGGCCTCCGGCTACGCCTATCAATTCACAATGGAGCTGTTTCATTACTGTTCCACCTTGGAAAAAGGACTCGTCCAGTGGCCGGATGCCATCATCGCCGCAAGCATGTATGCCAAAAACCACTACACCGAGGAAATCAGCCCGGATGATATGGCGGAAGCCTCCGGCATGTCGCGCTATCACTTCACGAGGCAGTTCAAAGCCGCCACCGGTCAGACGCCGATTCAGTACTTAACGTCCATCCGGATCAACAAAGCGAAGGAACTGCTGGCGAATACGAAATACTCGGCTGAGGAAATCGCCGTCCTTGCCGGCTACAAAAATGCCAACTATTTTACGAAGGTTTTTAAAAAGCAGGCCGGCATCACTCCCGGCAGATTCCGCGAATCTCATAAACATTTGTAACAGTAGAATCAGACATAAGAAAGGACTGTCCCGGTCAGGGCAGTCCTTTCAACGTTTATAGCAGCTCTATGTTTAACCAGCGCCTCCAGGAGCTCCGACCATCCCCTTTCCGCGGACGAACGTCCAAGCCTCCTCAGGGAGAACGCCCTGCGGGGTCTCGGCCTCCCGTTTTTCCGCAGGAGTGGAATGGTCGGAACATCTTTCTTGAGGTCACGCTCCGCTTATCGGTGGATGCTTGCCGCGGGCACGGCCTCAGCTAACTTGGACAGGAAAACCACCTGTCCAAGTGGATCTTCGGCTCGCGCTGTTCCCGCAGGCGTCACCACCGAACGCTCCTCGTGACCTCACCAAAAGGTGATTTTAAAAGACTTAAAGGTAGCTGAGTTAAGGAAGAGCCACTAAAGCAGAAGCATTCCAGCCCTGAAAAGTAACAACCTGTCACTTCTTTTTTTGCAAGTTCCAAAGAAAAATAGACATTTGTGGGGGAAGGAAATGGCAGGGAACCCTGAACACATAAAAAGAGCTTGTCGAGGAACACGGAGTTTCTCGACAAGCTCTTTTTCAGCGTTTTGGTACTTCAATGGTGACCGAACGTTTATCGTAGTTGATGGTCATGCTCTTGCCATCGTCGACGAAGTTTTCGAGGACATCCTTGGCCAGCTGCAACGCAAATTCTGTCCGCTCCAGCTTTTCGTCATCCACTGGATCTCCACCGGACTCTTCTCGTTGAAGCTCCTGCGCTTCTTCATGGAACGCATCCAGGTTTTCGTACACTTTATGATAAAAAGACTCAATCGGCTGACTGGCTTTTCCCATTCTTTTTCCCGCCTTTCACTCCTTTTGACAATATTCTCATTATATCAAAAAGAAGGCGGAAACATCAGTCAGGATAGGATGCCGATTGGGGAGAGCAGCAGGTAGATGACGACCATTGCGGCTGTTGCGGCCAGACCGACAGGATAGACGAGCTTCCACGGCGTCATATCTACTTTCGCTTTTTCTTCCAGTACAAAGTCGGTATCCCTCGGACGAAGCTTCCCGATCAGAAGCATCAATCCAGTACAAAGGACAAACAAGATGCCGAGAATATGCAGGAAGTGAAGTCCTGTATCCCAGACCAGCTGGGTCGTTGCGTAGATGGAAATAAAGACGAACAATGAAATCTTCGCTGCAATGGACGGGACCCGTTTCGTTAAATACCCGACAATGAGAATGGTAAAGATCGGTACGTTATAAAACCCGTTGACGATCTGCAGGTATTGGAAAAATCCCTGTGGCACTTTATCGATAAGCGGGGCGATACACATCGCAAATACAGCAAGAATGATACCGACAAATTTCCCTTTTCTTACGACTACCTTATCCGGGGCATCCGGGTTGAAATACGGCTTGTAAATGTTCAAGGCAATCAAGGTGACCGAAGAGTTCAGAGCGGAGTTGAAGGAGGATAAAATCGCTCCGAACAAAACTGCCGCAAAGAAGCCCACAAGTGGTGCCGGAAGCACTTCCGCGACGAGGCGGGGGTAGGCATCGGTCGGTTCAAGACCCGGACCGAACATATTGAAGGCGATAATTCCGGGTACGATCAGGAAAACCGGCCCGAGCAGTTTCAGAAATGCAGCGATTAAAACACCCTTCTGGCCCTCTTTTAAGTTTTTGGCAGCAATCGCCCGCTGCATGATGTGCTGGGCCGTACCCCAATAGAACAGGTTCACAAGCAGCATCCCTGTAAACATCGTCCCAAATGGTACCGGGCTGTCCGGTCCGCCGACTGAATTCAATTTTTCCGGAGAATCTTGAACAATCGTCTGGATACCATTTGTCATTGACCCATCCCCAAGAGCGAAAAGACCTAAAATCGGAATCATCAAACCACCGATCAACAGACCGACACCATTGATCGTGTCGGATACGGCGACCGCTTTCAACCCTCCGAAAACCGCGTAGATCGAACCGACAATTCCAATAGCAAAGACGGTGATCCATATTCCGACCGTACGGCTTACACCGAGAGCCCCTGGAATATCAAACAAACCATTGATCGCTACAGCTCCGGAATAAAGAATGGGAGGCAGAAGGTTGAATACATATCCGAACAAGAAAAGAATCGTCACAATCTGTTTTGTATTAAAATCATAACGATCCTCCAGAAAATCGGGAATCGTCGTGATGCCGCCTTTCATATAGCGAGGCAGCAGGAAGAAAGCTACAATGACCAGTGAAATGGCCGATCCGACTTCCCAGCCCATGACGGCAATGGTATCAGAATAGCCCTGCGCGTTCAGGCCGACCAGCTGCTCGGTTGATAGGTTCGTGAGCATCAGGGAACCAGCAATGACCCAGGCGCTCAAATTACGCCCGCCAAGGAAATAGCCGTCCTGTGTATCGAGTTTTTCCTTTCTAGTAAACCACCAGGCTACGAGAGCAACGAAACCTGTAAAAAATAAGAATGATACGACTGTAAATGCATTCATAGATGCCTCTCCTTTGTGTAAGCGGAACCAAATGTATGTATGCGCTTTTTTATGTAATTCCTATATTAGCGGTCTTCCTGAAAGCGTTTCAATGGTAAAAATTCTGCCGTTTTCTGTCTTTTTTTGCTTACAATAGGAGAAGCTTTATAACAGTTTCGAGCTGGGAGAAGCCTTGACCTTACTATCCCGCCACCATGAATTTCCAAAAAACCTCATAATTCTGCACTTTTTTGCTGTTTTATCTTTTACACAAAAAAAGTCCGATGAATGGTCGGAGTCTCAACAAATTATAAAACCTCCTGCTTTCCAGTCCCCTCCAGAAGTTCCGACCATTCTTTTGTCTGTTGGATAAGGGGAGAAGGATTCAGGACATGGACAGCACCCGAGCAGACAATCGAATATGAGTTGTACGTCTTTTGGTTTCGTCATACAGATTGATAAAGAGAAGGCACATGCTTTTTTCTATGATTTGGACATAAAAAAGGAAGATCTTCTGTTAAACAGAAAATCTTCCTTTCATAGAGCATCATCAGGGAAGGTCACGAGGAGCGTTCGGTGGTGACGCCTGCGGGAACAGCACGAGCCGAAGATCCACTTGGACAGGTGGTTTTCCTGCCCAAGTTAGCTGAGGCCGTGCCCGCGGCAAGCATCCACCGATAAGCGGAACGTGACCAGAGACCACATGCTGGCTCCCATTCATTCCTGACATTCCAGGATTGTAATGATTCGTAGGCTTCTCATCTTTTTTAAAAACTGCTGCCTGTTTCCATCTTAAACTTCCATGTGTAGGAGCCGTTTGCGGGAATGTAGGATGCCCGGCCGATTTTGTCCGCTACATACACATCATCATATACACCGGTGCACGGTTCAAGGGCGATGTTATGCTCGCCTCTATAGCCCCCGCGGGTTTTCCATACGCCGAGGTATGGAACTTTTTCTTCAGGGAAATGGTAAGTTAATTTTCTTCCAAGGTCCGGCTGTACAAGGGCGCACCAGCCTTCACTGAGAGGCTTTGTAAAATAAAACTTTTCAGCCGTGCCTTCCTCCAATGGCTCAAGCTTAGCCAGGTCGAGCCGCTCCCCGGTAGAAACGGATGAGGTTTCCGGATAGGTGTGCGTTGTGCCCCAGCCACCTAAGTGGGTGGAGGAAGCTTCTACACTCATCACTTCCTTCATCGCTTCCGGTACTTGGATTTCCGTCTGGTCGTTATAGTTCAAAAGCGCATGCGGTGTCCATATAAAAGGAAATGGAACCGATCCCTTATTGACTGCCTTGTAGGTGATTTCCACATCGTTCTTTCCAAGCTTGACACGTTTCATCAATCGATACGGAAAACGATCACTTTCCACCGTCAATTCCATTCCATCACAGGTGGCCTTCCACGTCCAAGGCATGGCCCATACTTCCCCGTGGTCGGGAATTTCGTCCATCGTTACAGGATGCGGCCCCTGATCGATACCGGGGAACATTTCATCAAACCCACTGGAATCATACGCCGAAAAATCCGCGCCGTACGGCGGTATCCGGAGGGACTCTTCCTTGGCCTGATACAGCCACTCATATTGAATGGTCTTGTCATAAAAACTGACCATCTTTCCTCCGTAGTCAGGAAGGATGACAGAGCGTACATACTCATTCTCCAGTACAACCGCTTTCAGCCCTTTAAATGTCGTCTTTTGACAGGTCGATACATCGATCATGATTCATCCTCCTCCATCACTGTCTCCTGGTTTTCCAGAAGTTCATTTCTGGTCCACCTTTAATGGTAACGCTTCCAATTATCTATTATGTATAAGGTAGCATATCCATGGATAACACGGAAGAGGTTTTTCTAAATTTGGAAAAAACAGAAAAATAAAAGAGACTTTTCTAAGTCTCTGTCTGCTTATGGGTTGGAAAGCTGTAAGATCATACCTTCCAGTACATGTATATTGCGGGCGTTAAAGCGGATGCCTTTATAATCGAAAACAAGGATCTGCCCGTCTTTGACTCCCAGTAGTTCTTCATAATCCTTATCAGCCTTGATCTTCCTGTAGCTGATGGAAGCAGGTATATTTTTTCTCGCCAGAAACACTTTCATCCCTGTCAGCTGAGCCTCCAGCTTTTCTGTGGGGCGTTCCTGTTCATAAAAGTAAACGATATGAAGTTCATGTTCCATCGTGGATGTCAGTTCCTGGATGGCCCGCTGCGAAGATCCTGCGCCGCATCCAGCTACGATTAGGAAAACAAAGAGGGTTCCCAGCCACTTTCTCACGTTTCCATTCCTCCATTATAAAGCTTATACCACTATATGCAGCACCATGGAAAATATCTCCCGTTTCTATGGCCGACATTTAAATTTTCACAGGAACCGCTCATCCACTTCACACGCGTATATTTTTGCAAATTTATGTATGACAAACTATGAACATTGAAACCCCTTACATAACCGTCATTAAACGGCTATACTCATAACATAAGATGATCATCCCAATCACAACGTACAATATTGCAGGAATATTCCTGGAAATACAAAGGAGGGACCCTCCATGGTTTTAGATAAAAGGCGTGCACACCTGATATCTATTCTGAATCAGTCGACAACTCCTGTCGCTGTTCAAGATCTGGCTTTCCAAATGAATGTCTCTCCACGCACTGTTTACTATGATGTCGAGCAGATCAACGACTGGCTGGCCGGCCAGAAGCTGGATCTGTTGGAGACGCGTCACGGTGAAGGACTCTGCTTGCCTGAATCATCCAGACATCACCTGGAAGGTGCTTCTCTTCATTTTGACGGCTGGCACTACCAGCTTTCAAGAAAAGAACGCACCCTGTTGATCAAAGCAAACATTCTTTTACAGCCACATGCATCGATGAATACCTTTATGGACCTCACCCATATGAGCAGAGGAACGGTTGCCAAAGCCATTGCAGCACTCAAACAGGAATTTGACCAGACTGGGTTGACGCTCCATTACCAAAAAGGAGCAGGCTATCAGGTTGAGGGACCGGAGGATTTACAGAGGCTGATGCTCTTGAACCTGGTCGTTGATGCCTATTCCCATCCCGAGTGGGTGACGGTTCAAAACAACCTTCAACACATGGCCCTGCCCTCTTTCCTCCCGCCCGGTGAAAACAGCCGGGTCATCAAACGTCTCCTGTTTGCTGTCGAGGAACAGCTCGGGGCTACATTTACAGACGAAATGGCTGATCTGCTGGCCCTTCAGATGCTGATGATGGTCAAACGGATCGACATGAACCAATTCGTATACGTACAGCCGGAAGAGAAGGAAGTTTTAAAACAGACAGATGCCTACATTTCCGCTTCCGTTCTTTCGCGGGAACTGGAAAAAGTCTGGCCCTTGGTTTTTCCGGAAGATGAAATCTGCTTTATGACGATGAACCTGCTTAGTTCCAAAGTGCAGCACGACGACATCAGCCGGTATTCAGAAAGGGAAAGTGAAGGGCTGCGACAAGTGATCCATCAGATGATCGAGGATTTTCAAATATACTCATTCGTCGTTTTTGATGACAGAAAAGGACTGGCAGAGAATCTGCTGTCCCATATCAAACCCGCCTATTACCGGATTAAATATGGTGTCAAAGTCACCAACGAGCTGTCTCAAAACATTCAGGAAACCTATGCCGACCTTTATCATCTGACCAAACGCGTCATGAAGCACCTGGAGTTGTTCATCGGCAGGCCCGTGCCTGAGGAGGAAACGGCTTATATCACTCTTCATTTCGGGGGATGGTTGAACAAAGAAAAAAAAGCCGTCGAAACGAAGTACAGAGGCATCATCGTCTGTGAAAACGGCATCGGTACGTCCAACATGCTTCGTTCCCAGCTGGAAGAGTTGATTGCCGGACTGCGGATCACTGACATTCTTTCCAAACGGGAGTACCAGAAAAACAAGCATGACACCGATGTCGTATTCTCCACCAATTATGTGAAGTCGGACGAGGTGCCGGTGATCCACGTCCCGGCCATCTTGAACAATTTTGAAAAAGAACGGGTCATCCAAATCATGAATCAACAATTTGAAACAGAACCCGAAGACAGAAGCCTGCCTGCCGCATTGATGGAAACGATTCAAAAGTATGCGACCATCCATCAGCAGGAACGGCTTCAAAAAGAGATTACTATCCTGTTGGACAGTCTTCATACCGATAGAAAGGAGCTGAGAAAGCCGATGCTTAACGAATTATTGACGAAGGATACGATTCAACTTCAAGAACAGGCTCCGGATTGGGAAGAAGCGATCCGCACGGCTGCCCAGCCGTTAATCGACAAATCTTCCATCCACCCTGATTACGTTGAAGCTATGATTACAAATGTAAAAGAGCTGGGCCCTTACATCGTGATTGCCCCGAGGATCGCCATCCCTCACGCCCGTCCGGAAAGTGGCGTGGAGCAGCTCGGAATGAGTCTTTTAAAGCTTAATGAACCGGTCAGTTTTTCTGATAAGGAAAAGCATAAAGCGCAATTGATCATTATTCTCGCAGCCATTGATAATCAGACCCATTTAAAAGCGCTGGCCCAGCTGACGGAACTGCTTTCGGACGAAAAGGCCGTTGATCGAATGATTGAAGCGTCATCTAATGAAGAGATTCTTCATCTGATCAACCAAACTATAGAAGTGTAAAATTACGAGGAGGAATTCAAATGAAAAAAGTATTAGTTGTATGTGGAAATGGACTTGGAAGCAGTATGATAGTTGAAATGAATGTGAAATCAGCCCTTCAGGATATGGGGAAGGAAGCAGAAGTCTCCCACACCGATTTGACGACGGCCAAAACCGAGCAGGCCGACCTCTTCCTCGGATCTGAAGATATTGTAGAAAGTCTGGAAGATGGGCAGAAGAACGTCGTAAAACTGCGGAACCTGATGGACAAGAACGAGTTGAGAAGCGCGTTGGAACAAAACCTGTAACCTAACCCATTCCATCAAACAAAGGAGCGACTTATATGGTTGATTTGATCATGAAAGATATTTTGGGAACCCCCGCCATCCTCGTTGGATTATTCGCTCTTATCGGGCTCCTTGTACAAAAGAAAAATTCCGGAGATGTTGTCTCCGGTACGCTGAAGACCGTGATGGGATTTGTCATCCTGGGAGCAGGGGCGAACGTACTCGTCCAGTCTCTCGGGAACTTCAGCAGCATGTTTGATGAAGCTTTTGCTGTCGAAGGGGTCATCCCCAACAACGAAGCGATCGTTGCGCTGGCCCAGGAAAGCTTCGGTACGGAAACGGCTATGATTATGCTGTTCGGGATGGTCGTTAATATTATCCTGGCCCGCATCAGTCCTTTTAAATATATCTTCTTAACCGGGCACCATACGATGTTCATGGCCTGTCTCATCTCTGTCATTTTGACGACCGGGGGCTTTTCCGGTGCAGGCATGATCATTCTCGGTTCCATCATCCTCGGGGCGATCATGGTGTTATTCCCAGCAATGCTTCAGCCCTATACGCGGAAGGTCACGGGATCTGATGACTTTGCTGTCGGACATTTCGGTTCGATCGGCTACCTTGTCGCTGGTTCGATTGGGAAAGTGGTCGGTAAGGGATCAAGGTCTACAGAAGAAATCAAAGTACCCAAATCGCTCAGCTTCCTAAGAGATACTTCTGTCTCTGTCTCCCTGACGATGGTTATCCTCTTTTTCGTCGTCGCTGGAGCGGCGGGTCCCGGCTTTGTTGAATCCGAGCTGAGCGGTGGTCAGAACTTCCTTGTATTCTCCTTCATGCAGGGACTGACATTCGCGGCCGGCGTCTATATCATTCTTGCTGGTGTGCGTATGCTGCTTGGAGAAATCGTCCCGGCGTTCAAAGGTATCGCAGACAAGATTGTGCCGAATGCTAAACCAGCGCTGGATTGTCCCGCTATTTTCCCGTTCGCGGGAAATGCTGTCATCATCGGTTTTCTCTTCAGCTTTGCCGCCGGATTGATCAGTATGCTGTTCCTTCCCCTTCTTGGGTTGAAAGTTATTGTCCCCGGCCTCGTTCCCCACTTCTTTACAGGAGCAGCCGCCGGCGTGTTCGGGAATGCGACAGGCGGACGAAAAGGTGCTATCTTCGGATCGATGGCCAACGGTGTCATGATCAGCTTCCTTCCTGCACTGCTCCTCCCAGTTCTCGGAACCTTAGGCTTCCAGGGAACAACATTTGGTGACGGGGACTTCGGTGTCGTCGGGATCGTCCTCGGCAACTTGATCAACCTCGTAGAGTCCAACGTGGTCGTGGTTGGTATCATTCTTGCCCTGCTAGCCCTTCCGTTTGCACTGGCCATAAAAAAACGAGGCGGTGAAAAACAGAAGGACACAAGCGCCGCATAAACGAAGTGCCCAAACCTTCCATGAACTGTACCCCATAATATGGACAGTTTATAAAAAGAGCCTTAGGCAGCTAAGAGATGGCCTCGGTATTGTACCGG
>NZ_CAMZMV010000003.1:0-490499 GCF_947311855.1 Halobacillus sp. Cin3
CCGGTACAATACCGAGGCCATCTCTTAGCTGCCTAAGGCTCTTTTTATAAACTGTCCATATTATGGGGTACAGTTCAGGCTTCGGTGCTTTTTTCGGACGCTTTTTTAATGATGTTCCCTGATGAGTCGACGGTTTTGCCAATCAATCCGCCTTCACCGGTAATCGATTTGATGACCTTCCCGGACGAATCGACCGTCTGATGGACGATGTTGTTGGCCTCTTTGGCCACCTGCTTGAAGAAGCCGTCTTTTTCCTTAGAGCTTCGCTTTTCACTCATGTGAACATCTCCTCCTTGGAATCAATGGCTTACCCTTTATACATATGTATCCGTGGCGCTCCTATGACAGAAGAAAAGAAATCTGATTCGGACGTCATGCGCCGGAGGTCCTCATTATGAAGCGCATGTTAACGCTCTGTGAGAATCGTGCTAACTTCACAGTTTCAGGCAGGAAATCAGAGGTGGGTATGGAAAGAAGCGGTGTAAGGCCATATGACAAACAAGGGAGTGTACATGATGAAGAAATTATTTTTGATCGTCTTTAGTCTTGTCTTTTTCACCGGGGGACCAGCTGTAAGCGCTGCTGGAAACCTGTCTGTCCAGGAAGCGATGCAGACGTCCAACGGGACCGATGTGATTGTTGAGGGGTACATCGTGGGCGTACCGGTATCCCAGTCGACCGTGGAGCAGAGCAATTTTTCCTCGAATTATGCTCTCGCGCTTGCGGATGATGCCGGCGAAACGGATATGAACAACATGATCCTGGTCAAATTGGATTCTGAATACCGCTATGAGTGGGGTCTCCAGAACAACCCCGGATTGATGGGGGAAAAAATCGTCGTGGACGGCACCCGTGATGCCTACTTCGGCCATGAAGGCGTCGAATACGTAAGCTCGATCACCAAAACATCCGGTGACTGCGGCGGTGCCGACACCGGAAGCGGGGATGGAGACGGCTCGACGTCCGGTGACTACTACAGCAGTGCGGATGGATTGATGGGAGATGCGTTGAAGCAGGAGCTTCACAACGTCATCGACGATCATACGGAGCTTACATATTCGGACGTATGGGATGCGCTTCGTCATACCGATGAAGATCCGAACAACACAGGCAATGTCCTGCTACTGTATACAGGGAACTCGATTTCCAAGTATGAGAACGGTGGGTATGTCGATGAGTGGAACCGCGAGCACGTCTGGGCGAAGTCCCACGGCGATTTCGGCACGAGAATGGGAGCCGGCACCGACATTCATCACCTGCGTCCGACCGATGTATCGGTGAACTCTGCCCGCAGCAACCTTGATTTTGATAATGGCGGCTCCGCTTATGCCGACGCCCCGGATACGTATTCGGACAGTGACTCCTGGGAACCCCGTGATGAGGTCAAAGGGGATGTGGCCCGGATGATTTTCTATATGGCCGTCCGCTACGAAGGCGATCAGGGCGAACTGGACCTTGAAATTGCGGATTACACCGGTACGAGCGGTCCATACTTAGGGAAGCTTTCCACATTGAAACAGTGGCACGAGAGTGATCCGGTCGACAGCTTTGAGCGTAACCGTAACGAGATCATTTTCAGTGACTATCAAGGCAACCGCAACCCGTTCATCGACCACCCGGAATATGTGGAACAGATCTGGTAAAGAGAAGATCCCCGGAAGCGGCCTGCTTCCGGGGATTTTATCTTCCCTTTTTATGAAAAGCTTCCTGAAAAGCCGCCGCATCATCCAATTTGAGATAAATGGAGGTCACATTTTTTTTCAATCCGAAAGGCCGGCGGATGGTAACTGGATCTTTCAGCCGGATCACATACGGTGGTGTTTCTTTTTCCAAGCCGTAAAAAGCGAGTTCAATGCTGTCCGCTTTTACCGGCTGATCATTGTTGTATAATCCTTCGACCTTCTCCCATGGAACAGATCCATAGGCCCGGATCCCTTTTTGAAAATGAATCCCGTGACGATCGAGAACGATTGGCGACAGACGTATGGCCTGGTAATCAGCAATGATAAACAAAAGGGCATACACATCCAAAGCTGTGACAATCCAGGCGGCTGTATGACTGAACTGAGCGACCATCAGATGGACAGCGATGATTTCAATGAGCATCGCATGGACAAGCATAAAAAACACGCCGGTATACGCCCCGTCCTGATGGAACGTATACCCATCCGGACGCTGCTTCCGCCAGCTGAACAAGCTGTAGTAAAAAGCGGAAAGGTCCACAGCCAGCACGTGGAAAATCTTCTGCACATGAATAACTCTTTTGAAAGAAAAGGAGTGGTCGACAACTGCAGAAAAGCTCGCCAGAAAATGATACCGTTCCTTTTTTTGAGCTTTGTAGTTTCTTATAAAAAGAGGAACTTTCCTGACGGCTATAAGGAGAACCAGCAATTCAAAGCTGATGACGGCTGCTTCCAGGACGATGACAGAATGGTTGAAATAAGAGAGGTATCCGTCGGCGTGACTCGGGATGATCAGGTTGGCAAGCAGGACACCGATAAAAAGAAGAACAGGCAGAACGATCCACGAGGCGCGCGTTTTGAATCCGAAGAAATAAAGCAGGAGCGGGAGAATGATACCGAGATCAATCGCTGTCGCTGTGCCAATCCGGTCATCAATCGGTCCGGCCAGCTCCAGACGCATCAGAAGCAGGTTGGGGATAAGAATAAGCATCATGAAAAAGAAGATTCGTTTCAGATGAATGTTGGAGAGAGAAAGAGAAGTTGTCACAGCAGATCCCTGCTTTCTGTCTTTTCTATCAGTATACGGGAAGAAAGTGGGTCGTTGTCCGTTTGTATAGGATTGTCATCATTTTTCCATAAAACACATCCCCCCCATAAAAAATAAAGGACTCCCGACCCCGTCCGGCGTATGTAATAGGAATGGGATTTGTTAACGTAAAAGGGGGCAGACGGATGGATGTACGATTCCGCAGCGACGGCCGGTTTTTCAATCACCGCGCCGCCGGCATACTAATCCAGCAGGGGCATGTGCTGTTACATAAACAAAAGAAAGATGCCCACTGGTCCCTGCCGGGTGGTGGCATTGAGCTCGGCGAGGATTCGATGAATACGATCATCCGCGAGATGAGGGAGGAACTCGGCTGGGAGGTCGAGGTCGAGCGTACGGTCTGGATTGCCGAAAGCTTTTTCCCTCACCGCGGAGAAGCGCTTCATGAAGTGGCTTTTTACTATGCGCTGGAAACGAAGGAGCCCAAGTTCAGAGCCGGACCTTTTTCTGGAAAAGAAGGCGATCACCTGATCTATCAGTGGATTGCTCTCGATGATCTGTCCCTGCATGAGGTGAAGCCGGCGTTTCTTAAAAAGTCGCTGCTGGAAATTCCGGATCATCTGATGCATCTGATCCTGAAGGAAACGTTCTAAGCGGACGGGCGGGCTCGTACACTATGACGAATGCGTATGTCAGGGAGGGCAGGCAGTGAAGAAAAAATTTATCACATGGACGTTCATTCTCTACGGCCTCTATAGTCTGGTGCTGGGCCTGTATTTTTTCCAGTGGTCAAACCACGGCGTGCCCCCGGAATACGAAGGGACCGCCGCCGACCCTGCGACATTTATGACCGCGAGGGAGCTTGAACTCAGTCAGGAATACTCGACCTATCAGAACTTCCTCTCCTTTCTCGGCGAGCCGTTGGAGTGGATCGTCTACCTCGGTGTGATGATTTTCGGCGCGTCGATCGTCTTCAAGCAGTTCGGGGAAAAGGTGTCACGCTTCCGCATCATCCAGATTCCGTTGTTTGTGCTGCTGTTATCGACGCTGACATCGATCCTGCTATTCCCGATCGATTACGTCAAGCGGCGCTTGTCGGTGGAGTACGGCATTTCCACCCAGAGCTTTTCAAGCTGGATGCGCGATGAGCTGCTCAGCTTCTGGATTGGCTGGCTCATCATGGCCGTTCTCATTACTGTGTTATATTTCTTAATGAAAAAATTCGAAAAGCGCTGGTGGCTGATCGCCTGGCTGCTCATGATTCCGTTTCTCATTTTCATGATGTACCTGCAGCCGGTCGTCATCGACCCGCTTTATAATGATTTCGGAGAACTGCAGGACAAACAGCTCGAGGAAAAAATTCTCACGCTCGCCGATGAAGCGGATATTCCCGCTGACCGTGTTTATGAAGTGAATATGTCGGAGAAAACGAACAGCATGAACGCCTACGTGAACGGCATCGGCTCCAATCTCCGCATCGTTTTATGGGATACGACGCTCAACCGGCTTCAGGAAAACGAAGTGCTTTTCATCATGGCGCATGAAATCGGCCACTACGTTATGAACCACCTGTATTGGAATCTTGCCGGTGCCATTTTCGCCACCTTCCTTGGACTGCTGGCGACCTATCATCTGCTGCGGTGGAGCGTCCGGCGCTACGGAGAAAAACTCGGGTTCACGAAGGTGTCCGACATTGCCAGTCTTCCGATGTTTTATTTGATCCTGACGCTGCTTTCCTTTATCGCAAGTCCTGTTGAGCTTGCGGTATCACGCGATGCAGAAGCGGATGCCGACCGTTATGCGATCGAGATGACACAGGATACGGAAGCGGCTGTCGGGTCCTTCCAGGAGCTCACCGTCAACGGCTTGAGTGACGTCGATCCGCCGGCGCTCGTGAAGTACCTGCGCTACGGGCATCCGACGATGATGGAGCGGATCTATATGCTGGAAAACTATGAGCTGAGCGAAGAGGAGTAGGTACGAGCCTCCGGGTATCCGGGGGCTTGTTCTGTTCAGAGCGCCTTATTATTTGTCACGATCTGCAGCTGGTAAAGGACGCGCGCCAGGCGCTCCCGGTTCTTTTCGCTGACCTCGATGAACTCCACCCCGTAGACGACGGCGGAGCTTGATAATTCTTCATGCTTCCGGGCCATCCGGGCCTGCAGGTCAAAATCTTCGTCATTCAAGGAAAACTGCAGCGCGATAGTAATGTTCTCCTGGATAGGGATGTTGTACTCCGATGAAAATTTCAATCCGGTAAGGCTGATGTTTTCAATGTAGCCGATAAAGTATTTCTGGTTCAAGGCCTTGAACCGTTTGGTGTCGATATCAACGATGATGATTTTACTTTCGACACGGGGGACATTGACCCGCAGGCTTCTTTGGACGTAAGGATGATTCGATGGGGGACCGATTCTTTTCGGGGCGTCGTCTGCTGATGGAGTGGCCGCGGGTTTTCTTTTGAACAAATCTTTCATTATCATCACGGCGAATACGACAATGATCAGGGCTTCTGCCCATACGATATAAACCAAGACAACCACCTCGTAACCCTTCTAGTTTATCCCGGTTCTCTCTCTGACTGGCCCGGGCTGAAATGTTGGATGCACGCAGTCTCCTGGTTTTCCTTCTTTTTAGAGGGCCTCACACTCCTTTTTGGGTATTTTTATCTATGTTATTGCATGATAAAGGTGTTTGCTTTTACATATCCCATGTTTGTTTTAGGAAAAGCTGTGATTTTTACAAAACGTGAGTGGAAAGGAGGCTGCTTAGAACACTTCCTTTATTTATGGATCTCCTGCATGGTAATGTTTAGGTGATACTTCAAAGGGGAGCGTGATCGTTTGTTAACAAAGTGGAAGGCTGTGCTGGTTCTTTTTACTATTTTGTTCATTTCAGCGTGCAGTTCAGAAGGTACAACAGAGAAGGCTGATGAGCCCGAAGAAAAAGTGGAGGAAGAATCTTCTTCTAATGATGAAAAGGAACCTGAAATCGTGGAAACCGACCGGGGGAATTTTGAAATGGTCTCCACCGCCGAAGATATAGGTACATATGAAACAGGACCTGTTACCTTGGATTTCGCAGCGGCAAGCCTTGTTACAGGCACCTATACCGATGACTTGTTCATCGACTTGATTGGCAGAGAAGACGTAGAGTACTTGAATCTGGGAATGGACCTTGCCGTGTCCAATAAGGATATTATTTTTACATGGGATCATTTCCGTGTGGAGACAGGTACGGGTGAAATGGTTGATCCGGATGAGAAGATGAGTGATGGCCTCGTGGAACGTATTTTCCGTGAAGAAGGTATTTCAAGGTTGTTCACGTTCTTCTTTGATGAAACGAACGTGAAAGATATTGAGGAACTGACCCTCTATGTCAAAGCTCCGACTGATCAAACAGGAAACCCTTTAGGCGATGATCTGGAGATTGATCTTCCTTTGCATCCATAATGCAGGAACCTCCCTCGTTCATGAGGGAGGTTTTTCGTCGCTTTTCCGCTCCAGACGGTCCAACCGCTCTTTCAACCTCTTATTCTCTTTTTTCGCCTGTTCCGCTGTATAAAAAGCCCCGACAGCCAAAGATAAGGCCATCCAGCTCCACAACCAATCCATATCGAACACCTCCTTTTCTCATCCTATCATGGTAAAAAAAGGAGGAGGGGTATCTAGCAACTCCACCTCTCTTTTGATAGACTCAAAGTAGCGACTATTGAAAACGTTATCATATCAAAGGAGTGACCCAGGATGCCATCGATGCTTGAGGAGCGCAATCATGTGCTGGAGACACTGTTTGGCAATGTGAAGCACTGTATCGTCGTCGTCGACCGGGACGGCCGGATTTCCTATATGAACGAGAGCTACGGCCGTTTCTTAGAAGTCGACCAAAAAGAAATCACCGGCCGCCATGTCACTGAAGTGATTGAGAATACGCGGATGCACATCGTCGTGGACACCGGCGAGGAGGAGATGGCCGATCTCCAGAAGATCCGCGGCGACTATATGATCGCCCACCGTATTCCGCTCCAGGAGGATGGGGAAGTGATTGGGGCCCTCGGCATGGTGCTGTTCCGTGATACCGATGAATGGAAAATCATGAACACCCACATCAAGGATCTCCTGCTTGAGCTCGAGACATACCGCAGCCAGATGCAGCACGTGAACGGCGCCAAGTATTCGCTGCATGACATCATCACCACCTCACCGGAAGTACTGCAGGTCAAGGAAAAGATCCGCAAAACCGCCTACAGCGACGTGTCGGTGCTCGTCCGCGGCGAAAGCGGGACAGGAAAGGAATTGTTCGCCCACAGCATCCATCACTTGAGTGAGCGGAGCCAGCAGCCGTTCATCAAGGTGAACTGCGCGGCTATCCCGGAGCACTTGATCGAAGCGGAGCTGTTCGGCTATCAGGAAGGAGCGTTTACCGGGGCGAAAAAAGGCGGCAAGCCGGGAAAATTCCAGCTCGCCCACGGCGGCACGCTGTTTCTTGATGAAATCGGCGACATGCCGCTCCACGCCCAGGTGAAAATCCTCCGCGCCCTGCAGGAAGGCGAAATCGAAGCGGTCGGGGCCGAGAAGCCGCAGGCCATCGACGTCCGCATCATCGCTGCCACCAACCGGCCGCTCGAAGCGCTCATCAAGGAGGACAAATTCCGGGAGGATCTCTTCTACCGCATCAATGTCGTCCAGATCGATATTCCGCCGCTCCGCAGACGCCGGGGCGACATTAAGGTGCTCACGAAGTTTCTGTTGAAAAAGCTCAGTGACCGGACCGGCAAACGGGTCGAGACGCTCGCCCCGGACGTGGAGGCTCTCTTTAACAAACACGACTGGCCGGGGAACGTCCGTGAACTGGAAAACGTCATCGAATCCGCCATTCATATGACCGACGACGGGGAAATCCGTTACAGGAACCTGCCGGATTATCTGTCATCATCCGGAAACGGCCAGCGCGCCGGGCAGACGCTCAAGGATGTCGTTGAGGAAGCGGAAAAAGCGGCGATCCTCCGGGCAATCGAAGAAGCGGACGGTGACAAATGTGCAGCCGCCGACCGCCTCGGCATCGGCAAATCAAGCCTGTATGACAAAGTGAAAAAGTACGACTTGTAAGCCATTCCAGATTTCAGGAATCCGTTCCGGAAATCCGGAATGGGTTTTTTATGCCTTTTTGTAAGGGTTTTCATGAATGTTGAATCAGTTTTTCCATAAATCCGGAAAGCAAAAAAACAGATGCCTTTAGTACCGCGGTTGAAAAGTTGGCATGAAACTTGCATGTAGAAGGGTGGAAGGGGTGGAAACCAATATGAAACACATTCACACATCATTTCAGGAAGCTGTTAAGGACATAAACGATCACTCAACGATTATGGTCGGAGGATTCGGACTCGTCGGAATCCCGGAAAATCTCATTTTGGCACTCGTCGAATCGAACGTGAAGCATCTCACCGTCATCAGCAACAACTGTGGCGTTGACGACTGGGGTCTCGGCCTGCTTTTGGAAAACAAACAGATTGATAAGATGATCGGCTCCTACGTCGGCGAAAACAAGGAATTCGAACGTCAGGTGCTCGCAGGCGAACTGGAAGTCGAGCTCACGCCGCAGGGAACGCTCGCAGAACGCATCCGCGCCGGCGGCGCCGGCATCCCGGCCTTCTATACACCGGCAGGCGTCGGAACCCCGATTGCGGAAGGAAAAGAAGTGCGCACCTTCGACGGCAGGGATTATCTGCTGCAGACCGGACTCACCGCTGATGTCAGCCTTGTCCGTGCCCTGAAGGGAGACAAGCACGGCAACCTCATTTATAACAAAACGGCGCGCAACTTCAACCCGATGATGGCCGCTGCTGGTGCTGTCACGATCGCCGAAGTCGAAGAGCTGGTCGAGCCGGGCGACCTCGATGCCGATCAGATCCACACACCAGGCATCTACGTACAGGGACTCATTGAAGGACAGCAGGAAAAACGCATCGAACGCCGGACCGTACGCACTCACGCATAACAAAAGGAGGGGCTATTATGGCCGTAGAAATGGATAAAGCGGCAGTCAGGGAACTGATTGCCCGACGTGCTGAAAAGGAAATTGAAAGCGGTTACTACGTGAACCTTGGAATTGGAATGCCGACGATGGTCGCCAACTACATCGATAATGATAAGGAAGTGGTCCTGCAGTCGGAAAACGGACTGCTCGGCATCGGACGCTCTCCGTATGAAGAGGAAGTCGATCCGGATTTGATCAACGCCGGAAAGGAAACCGTCACCGCCTCCATCGGCGCCGCTTACTGTGACAGTGCTGAATCGTTCGCGATGATCCGCGGCGAGCACCTCGACCTTGCGATTTTAGGCGGGATGGAAGTCGCAGAAAACGGCGATCTCGCCAACTGGATGATTCCTGGAAAAATGATCAAAGGCATGGGCGGGGCGATGGATATCGTCCACGGCTCCAAAAAAGTCGTCATCATCATGGACCACGTGAACAAGCACGGAGATCCGAAGATCCTGAAGGCATGCCGTCTGCCGCTTACAGGAAAAGGCGTCGTCGACCGCATCATCACCGAGCGTGCCGTCATGGACGTAACAGAGGAAGGCCTGAAGCTGATCGAAATCGCCGAAGGCTGGACGGTAGACGAAATCAAGGCATCGACAGAAGCGGATCTGATCGTCAGCGACGAGCTGATGACAATCCAGTCCAACACGTGAGGAGGAACACCGGATGGTAGAAAATAAAGTCGTCTTCATTACAGGCGCGGCCAGCGGCATCGGCTATGAAATCGGCACCGAATTCGCCAAGAACGGCGCCAAGGTCGTCTTGAGCGATATAAACGAGGAAAAAGTGAAGGAAGCCGAAAAGCAGCTATCTTCAGAAGGGTATGACGTCACTGGTCTCGTCTGTGACGTGACGAAGGAAAAGGATATCCAGGACGCCATTGATGCAACCGTGGACAAGTACGGCCGTCTCGACGTGCTCGTCAACAACGCCGGCCTCCAGCACGTTTCGTCCATCGAGGAGTTTCCGACAGAGAAGTTCGAGCTGATTACGAAGATCATGCTCGTGGCCCCGTTCATGGCGACAAAGCACGTATTCCCGATTATGAAAAAGCAGGGCTTCGGCCGCATCCTCAACATGGCCTCCATCAACGGCCTGATCGGATTCGCCGGCAAGTCCGCCTACAACAGCGCCAAGCACGGCGTCATCGGTCTCACAAAAGTGACCGCTCTGGAAGGCGCGGAGGACGGCATTACCGTCAACGCTATCTGCCCGGGCTATGTCGATACACCGCTCGTCCGCAACCAGCTTGAGGATCTCGCCAACAACCGCGGCGTCTCGCTCGATAAGGCACTTGAGGAAGTCATCTATCCGCTCGTGCCGCAGAAGCGTCTCCTGGAAGTCCAGGAAATCGCCGACTACGCGCTGTTTTTAGCCAGTGACAAAGCGAAAGGCATTACCGGTCAGGCGGCTGTCATCGACGGCGGCTATACGACCCAGTAACCGAAAGGGGTATTTCAATGAAATCCGTATATATCGTAGAAGGAGCGCGCACGCCGTTCGGTACGTTCGGCGGCGCCCTCAAAGACGTGGAGCCGACAGACCTCGGCATCACCGCAGGAAAAGAAGCGCTGAAGCGGAGCGGCATCGACGCCGGCAGCATCGACTTTTCCGTCATCGGCAACGTCATTCATTCATCTCAAAACGCACCATACATGGCGCGCCACATCGCGCTGAAAACAGGCATCCCGATGGATAGCCCGGCACTTGCCGTCAACCGCCTCTGCGGCTCGGGCATGCAGTCCGTTGTTTCCGCAGCCCAGTCGATTCTCCTTGGGGAAGGGAACACCGCGCTTGCCGGCGGTGTCGACAGCATGAGTCTCGCCCCGTACGCCCTGCGCGGCAGCCGTTTTGGTACGAAGCTCGGCACACCGAAGGTCGATGATATGCTCTGGTCTGCGCTTACCGATGAGTACATCGGTGCCGGCATGGGCATGACAGGGGAAAATCTGGCCGAACGTTATGAAATCTCACGCGAAGCCCAGGATGAATATGCGACCCGCAGTCACCAGCGTGCCGCCGAAGCCCGGCGCTCCGGCCGTTTTGCTGAGGAAATCGCTCCGGTGGAAGTGAAGGGACGCAAAGGCACGACCGTCGTCGATCAGGACGAGCACATCCGGGAGGACACGAATTCAGAAAAGCTGGCCAAGCTGAAGCCCGCCTTCAAAAAAGACGGCAGTGTCACAGGCGGAAACGCGAGCGGCATCAATGACGGCGCTGGAGCCGTCGTTCTGGCCAGTGAAAATCACGTCCAGGACCACAGCTTAAGCCCTGTGGCAAGAATCGTTTCCTGGTCCGTGGCCGGTGTGGATCCGCACTACATGGGCATCGGTCCTGCGCCGGCGATCCGTCAGGCGCTTGAAAAAGCGGAGCTCTCCCTTGAGGATATGGATCTTATCGAAGTGAATGAAGCCTTTGCCGCGCAGTATCTGGCGGTGGAAAAAGAGCTCGGGCTCGACCGTGAAAAAGTGAACGTCAACGGCGGCGCCATCGCGCTCGGTCACCCGGTCGGCGCCAGCGGGACCCGCGTGTTGTATACGATGATCAAGGAATTGAAGCGCCGCGGCGGACGCTATGGAGTCGCTTCACTCTGCATCGGAGGCGGACAGGGGATTGCCATGGTCGTCGAATCCGTCTAAAATCTTAATGTAAAAATCATTTAGGGGGAAACACCAATGTTCGGGATATTACTCGGCCTCATCGTCCTGATGGCGCTCGCCTACCTCGGCTGGTCGATCATCTGGGTCGCACCGATCGCTGCCGGCGTCGTCGCCGTCACCGGCGGCCTCGACCTGCTCGATGCTTATAAAGATACGTACATGGGCGGCTTTGTCGCCTTTGCGAAATCATGGTTCCCGGTCTTCATGCTCGGGGCGATCTTCGGAAAACTGATGGAGGACACCGGCATGGCCCGCTCGGTCGCCGTCGCATTCACAAAAGTGATCGGCACCAAGCGCGCCATCCTCGGCGTACTCGTCTCCGCCGCCGTCTTAACGTACGGCGGGGTGAGCTTGTTCGTCGTCGTCTTCGCGGTCTATCCGCTCGCCTTATCGCTGTTCCGGGAAGCCAACATCAGCCGGAAGCTCATACCAGCGACCGTCGGGCTCGGCGCCTTCACCTTCACGATGACGGCCCTGCCTGGTACACCGCAGATCCAAAACCTCATTCCAATGGAATACTTCGGTACAACCGCATCCGCGGCCCCGGTCATGGGGATCGTCGCCGCCATCATCATGGCGGTCGGAGGTTATTTGTACCTGCGCTTTAGAGAGAAACAGCTGCGTGACAGAGGCGACATCTTCTTCGAACCGGAGGATAAAAGTTCACTCGGTGACGTGGAGCGCGAGCCGAACTTCATCTTGTCGATTCTGCCGCTGCTGACCGTGTTACTGACACTAAACTTGCTGCAATGGGACGTTGTCACCGCATTAATCGCAGGAATTCTTTTAATTATGCTGCTGAACATCACCTTGTTCAAAAAGTTCGTCACATCCATCAACAAAGGAGCAAGCGGCTCGGTTATCGCCATCATCAATACCAGTGCCGCCGTCGGCTTCGGGACCGTCGTCCGCGAAGTGCCCGGCTTTGAGAAGCTCACGCAGATCCTCGTCGGCATCAAAGGCAACCCGCTCATCTCAGAAGCGGTCGCCGTCAACGTCCTCGCCGGCGCCACAGGATCCGCCTCCGGCGGCCTCGGCATCGCCCTGGAAGCCCTCGGCTCCAAGTATTATCAGATCGCCCAGGACACCGGCATCAGCGCCGAAGCGTTCCACCGCGTCGCTTCCCTGTCCTCCGGCGGCCTCGACGTGCTGCCGCACAACGGAGCGGTGCTCACGCTGTTTGCGATTACCGGCATGACCCACAAGGACAGCTACCGTGACATCTTCGTTGTCGCGCTGTTGATCCCGGTCATTTCCGTTGCGGTCGTCATTCTGTTGAATACGATTGGCATTCTATAAAGAGAGATAAACATGTCATGATGATGGTCACGTTCCGCGTATCGGTGGCTGCTTGCCGCGGGCACGACCTCAGCTAACTTGGGCAGAAAAACCATATGCCCAAGTGGATCTTCGGTTCGTGCTGTTCCCGCAGGCGTCACCACCGAACGCTGCTCATGACCTCAACTTAAAAGAGAGTAAACACCCTCTCAAGCTTGAATGAACACCACAGGATGCCTGTGGTGTTTTTCTATTCCTGGAATCGTCATGGTAAACTAAAGGAAACAGAACGTAGGGGAGGAACCACCATGAAATTAACCATTGTCACGGTAGGAAAACTGAAAGAAAAGTATTTGAAGCAGGGAATCGCCGAATACGTAAAGCGTCTCGGCCCCTACGCCAAAGTCGAGGTCGTCGAAGTGCCCGACGAAAAAGCACCGGAAAATCTGAGTGAAGCGCAGATGCTTGAAGTGAAGCAGAAGGAAGGCGAGCGCATCCTGAGCAAGATCTCCCAGGACACCTATGTCATTACGCTTGAAATTGAAGGGAAGCAGCTGACGTCTGAGAAGCTGGCGAAAAAGATGGACGAGCTTGCGACGTACGGAAAGAGCAAAGTCGCATTCGTGATCGGAGGATCACTTGGCTTGAGTGATGAAGTGCTGGAGAGAAGCGATTTCGGATTGTCGTTTTCGAATATGACGTTCCCGCACCAGTTGATGCGGTTGATGCTGGTGGAGCAGGTGTATCGGGCGTTTAAGATTAATCGGAATGAACCGTATCATAAGTAAGGTTATCAGTTCCCTAAAACGTAAGAGAAGGTTATTCCAAATGGAATAACCTTCTCTTTTGTTATTTAGAAATCAATAATCGCAGCAGGTCTCTTGTCACCGGTTCCTGGATATATGTAGGAAGAAGTCCAGATCTGCCTGTAAATGATCCTTCATCAGTGCCTCTGCTCGATCAGGCTCACGGTTAAGGATGGCCTGATATATGTCCTCATGCTCTTCAATTAATCCAGGTCGGTTATGATACACAACCGTTTTACGGAATAGATAGATGATGGATTGCATCCGGTTAATGGTTTCGATCATAAATGTATTGTTACTTGCTTCCACAATGACATCATGGAATTGTTTGTTTGACGTCATGGTTTCTTCGTAGTTTCCGTTCTTACTCGAATCAATACAGTCTTTCAAAATGGTTAAGGTCGATGGATCCATATAATTTGCTGCTAGACGAGTGGCATCTCCTTCGAGGAGCATCCGGACCCGGAACATATCACGAAGGTCGGATTCTGTTGGCTGGGCGACCCGCTTATCCCTTACAAGGCCTTCTTCTTCCAACTTTCGTAAGGCTTCACGAACCGGCGTGCGGCTCACCCCAAGGGCTTTTGCAAAGCGATCCTCGACTAATTTGGTTTTTCCTTTGATTTCGCCGTTTAAAATTTGCTCCCGAATATATTCATAGGCCTGAGTATAAGCGGAAGCGCGTTTAGATGTACTCATAATCGGTTGGCTTCTTCAATCAGAATTCATAATTTTTACAGCGCGGATTGAATCAGCACTCACGCCCCCTTTTGCTGGTTATAGTATAACATTTCTCTCCTGTCATAAAATGTATGATCACAAAATGATTGTTTTTGTATACAATTTTAAAAATAATGTATACAAAAAAGATTTCGTGTAATACAATGGCTTTAACGAATTATGAAAGCGCTACTACAGGAGGTCTTCAATATGAGAATTGGATTTATTGGATTAGGTATTATGGGAAAGCCGATGGCAGCCAATTTATTGAATGAAGGTTATGACTTAATCGTCTTTGACGTAAATGAGCGTGCGACTGAGGAAGTGAAGGACCTTGGAGCTTCTGCAGGGGTGCATGCCGCTCACGTAGCAAAAGAAAGTGATGTTATTTTCACAATGCTTCCAAAGGGGGAGCATGTAAAAAGTGTCCTGTTTGGTGAAAGCGGTATCATAGAAGGGGCAGATGCCGGTACAACGGTTGTGGATATGAGCTCCATTTCGCCGGTCGATACAAGAGCCTTTGCAGATCAATTGGAAGATAAAGGGCTATCCCTCATTGATGCCCCTGTCAGTGGTGGGGAACCAAGAGCGATTGATGGAACACTCTCCTTTATGGTTGGTGGAAGGAAGGAAAAATTCGAAGAAGTTAAACCATTGCTTGAGGTAATGGGAGAGAACATCGTATTAGTTGGTGAGGTTGGAAGTGGAACCACAGCAAAGCTTGCCAACCAAGTGATGGTCAATGTAAATATCGCTGCTATGTCCGAAGCCTTTACTCTTGCTGCGAAATCCGGTATTGATTTAGAGAAAATGTATGAAGCCGTACGTGGAGGACTTGCTGGAAGTGCTGTACTCGATGCGAAGACGCCTCTGGTCCTGGAGCGCAACTTTAAAGCCGGCGGCCGCATAGATATTAACGCTAAGGATCTTACCAATGTGATAGGAACGGCGGAGGAGCTGGAGTTAGACCTGCCTCTTTCCCAGCAGGTGCTTCATATGTTTGAACGTTTAATAGAAGAAGGGAAAGCAGGCGACGATCATGCCGGCTTGATCCAATATTATGAAAAGCAATTTCAAACGAATGGGACTCTTTAGAAGCGAAGCAGAAAGGGTGAAAACATGAATCAAACGATAAATTTGAAAGAGTATATAAACAGCTTGAATAACCATGAAGACAGCAGCTTGAAGCAGCAGTGGGAGGAGGCATATGCTTCTTTTCAACATAAGATCGTTGTGTTGGATGATGATCCTACAGGTGTTCAAACCGTCCATGACGTAGCTGTCTACACAGATTGGGAGAAAGATACGATTCACAAAGCTTTTCAAGAGGACAATCAAATGTTTTTTATCCTGACGAATTCGAGGTCCTTCAGTGAACAACAAACGGCTGATGTTCACCAGACTATAGCTGAGCGTGTGGAGTCCATCTCTAACCAGACGAATATTCCATACATTTTGATTAGTCGAGGGGACTCTACTTTACGAGGGCATTATCCTTTGGAGACGGATACGTTAAGAAACGCAATAGAAGACCGTTCACATTCTTCGGTGGACGGAGAAATCCTTATTCCCTTTTTCAAAGAAGGGGGCCGCTTTACGATTGAAGGGGTTCACTATGTAAAAAGCGGGAGTGATTATATTCCAGCTGGTGAGACAGAATTCGCCAAAGACCGTACGTTTGGTTTTCAATCGAGCGATTTACGATCCTACGTGGAAGAAAAAACAAAAGGGGCATACGCTGGCGAAGATGTAACAACGATAACCTTAGAATCCTTAAGAGCGATGGATATAGATGCGATCCACTCCCAGTTACAGAAGGTGTCCGGCTTTGGGAAAGTGGTTGTCGACGCTTTAACTGAAGAGGATCTTCAAGTATTCTCTATTGCCTTAATCCGCTCCATCCAAGCAGGGAAACAATTCTTGTTCCGAACAGCTGCCTCCTTTACAAAAGTCATTGGAAATATTTCTTCCAAGCCTCTGCTTACGAAAGAACAGCTCGTTCATAAGCACTCCAATCATGGCGGGCTTATCATCGTAGGGTCACACGTGAATAAGACAACCGAGCAATTGAATGAATTGAAAAAGCTTGAAGATCTTCACGTCATCGAATTTGACAGCCACCTCGTGTTAGATAAGAAAGCATTGGAAAAAGAAGTGGAACGTGTGATTAATGAAGTGGATGAGACTATTCAAAGCGGTCTTTCTACGGTGGTTTATACAAGAAGGGAACGTCTCGACCTTGGAGAAGGCAAGGAAGAGGAGGAACTTAAACTTTCCGTGGATATTTCAAAAGCAGTCACGAATATCGTACGTTCCCTTACCAGTCAACCAAAGTATATGATTGCAAAAGGCGGCATTACTTCAAGCGACATCGGTACTCATGGGTTAGGCGTTATTCGAGCGAATGTCATGGGCCAGGTCGCTCCGGGGATACCCGTTTGGCAGACGGATGAAGAAAGCAAGTTTCCCAACCTTCCATATATTATTTTTCCAGGAAACGTTGGGGACCGAAGTACATTAAAGAATATCGTACAGTCAATTTCTTAACGAGGCGCCAACCCGTTTTTGTAGAGAGGGAAGAACGGGTTGGCTTCTCCACTAAAAAAGGAGTGAGTCCATGTTGTCTGGTAACCTGTTGATTTTGATCTTTTTCCTATCCTTAGCGTTCCTGTTTTTCCTTATTTTAAAAGTAAAGCTGGAGCCATTCTTATCCTTGATCGCTGTCGCTCTGCTTACCGGCCTGATCATAGGAATGCCCGCATCTGAAGTTCCGGGCATCATTGTAAGCGGTTTCGGTAATACGTTGGCTGGTGTAGGGATTCTCATTGGTTTAGGTGTCATCTTTGGACAGTTCCTTGCTGCATCTGGAGCAATCGAAAAGATTGCGCAGTCCATCTTAAAGGTGTTTGGTAAAGAAAAATCCCCTGCGGGACTATCTTTAACAGGTGCAACGGTTGGGATTCCTGTCTATTTTGATGCTGCCTTCGTTATTTTAACTGGACTTATAAAAAGCTTATCTAGAAAAACAGGAATCTCCATCGTATCCTTTGTGACGGCGCTTGGGGTAGGATTAATTGTCTCCCACAGTATGATTGCTCCAACGCCGGGGCCGTTAGTCGTCGCTGAAAATACAAGCGCAGATCTAGGATTGTTTATTGTTTACGGCCTTATATGTGCTATACCAGCAACACTGGTAGGCGGCTATTTTTATGGGATGTTTATTGGAAGAAGAGTAAAACAACAACAGGACCCTGAGCAGGGCATAGCAGAAACCGCTGCTGCTGTAGAAGAAGTGGAAGGGCCGACGATCAGCACAGGTTTGTCCTATGCCATCCTTACCCTTCCTATCGTATTGATTCTGTTGAATACCATTACGGATCTTGTAGCCGGCGGTACAGGATTAGCGACTGTTTTCGGCTTTATTGGCGACAAAAACGTTGCGCTCTTTATCTCCGTCATCGTTGCTGTCATCGTTCTCCCTAAATACATGAAAGAATCGAACCAAACGTTATACAGCCAGGCTATTAATACAGCAGGAAGTATTCTGCTTATCACGGGTGCCGGTGGTGGATTCGGAGCGGTGATTAATGAAAGTGGTATCGGTGACCACTTAATCCAGACGATGCAGAACTGGAGCATTCCAGTTATCCTGCTCGCCTTTATCTTCTCGCAAATTCTGCGTGCTTCCTTAGGATCTACAACGGTTGCCCTGGTTACAACATCCAGTATCATCGGTCCAATGGTTGCAGAACTAGGTGTCTCTCCTGTTCTCGTCGGCCTCGCGATCTGTGCGGGTGGTGTAGGGTTGTCCCTGCCGAATGATTCTGGATTCTGGGTGGTCAGTCGTTTCAGTAAACTGTCCGTTCCGGATACCCTGCGTGCTTGGACATTAGGCGGGTTTGTAGCAGGGATCAGTGCACTTGTTATGGTGTTTGTATTAAGCTTGTTCAGCGGTATACTGCCTGGGATCTAACGTATATGAATATAGGAATTGATTTCAGCGTAGGGTTACCCTTTATCATGTAAAAGACCCTCGATAGTATTTATACTATCGAGGGTCTTTTGTATAGAAATAATATGTCTTTTATCGCGAAATACAAAGGTACAGACCAATTACTAACAGATGATACATCCAATGTATAGATTAAAAAATGATGGGAAGTAAAAAATGTTAGCTGGATATATCTAATATTTTCTTGAGAATGACCAATGATCCTTTGTTAGTGTAAAAATATAATTAAAATGACCTATTTCAGCTGCAAGAATCAGAAAAAATATGTAAAATAAGAAATAGGTATGCTAGAACGTACATTTGGAGATATGAGAGGAAGTAATATAGATGAAATTTTATAAAGGAGAACTTTTCAGCGGACCTGGAGGAATGGCCATGGGTGCTGGGGAAGCATCTGTTGTTCACCCTGAAACCGGCGAGAGATTTCATATAGAACACCGGTGGTCCAATGATTTTGATAGAGATACATGCAGGACCTTTGGGAAAAATATCTGCGGAAATGAGGAAGATCCTTCTGTACATTTTGGGCCTGTGGAAATGCTCCCAATCGGTGACAGGGAAGTCCTCCCTGATATTGACTGTCTCGCTTTTGGTTTTCCCTGTAATGATTACAGTCAGGTTGGAAAAAAGAAAGGTATGGAAGGAAAATTCGGTCCTTTATATTCCTACGGGGTGAAAGCCGTACAGTCCTATCAGCCGAAATTTTTTATTGCCGAGAATGTCGGTGGGCTGAAAAGTGCCAATGAAGGGAAAGCGTTTCTCCAGATTCTTAACGAGTTGGAGGAGTGCGGGTATGTTTTAACTCCTCATTTATATAAGTTTGAGCAGTATGGTGTTCCCCAGGCACGTCACCGTATTCTTATAGTCGGGATCAGGAATGATCTTCACGAAAAAGGTATCCATTTTAAAGTCCCTGCACCTACTACCCCTGAGAATTATGCAACTTCAAGGGATGCAATTATAGATCCCCCTATTTTGCATTTTTCCTTAAACCATGAGTTTCCCAAACACTCTCAGAAAGTAATGGATATGCTCTCGCATATTCCACCTGGTGGAAATGCATGGCACCCGGATATTCCGGAAGAGCTGCAGCTGAAAGTAAAAGGAGCACGCTTAAGCTCCATATATAAGAGGCTTGATCCAGAACGCCCTGCTTATACGGTAACAGGAAGCGGTGGAGGTGGTACGCACATGTATCACTGGAAGGAAAATAGAGCATTGACCAACAGGGAACGTGCGCGCCTGCAGACATTTGGTGACGGGTTTGAATTTGTCGGAAGTAAGGAGTCAATCAGAAAGCAGATAGGAATGGCAGTACCCGTAAAGGGTGCTAAAATGCTTTTTGAAGCTGTGCTTAAAACATTTGCAGGGATTGAGTATGATCATGTTGAACCTGATCCAGCTGTCCAATTGGAGAACCTGAGGAATAAACAGTCTAATAAGGAAATCGCAGAAGAACTCGCAGGATTAGTCTGAAGAAGCGCTACATTTAACAGAATAAATTTAAATGATGGTGATATTCTACGAATCTATTAGAATATCACCATTTTGTATTGTTATTTCCTAACGTAAATCTAATGAAAATTATTTAACAATTAATATATAGTAAGTGAAGGTAGAAAAATGCACTGAGTGCGCTTTAATAGAAGAAGGTGTATAGATGGAAAATAATAAAATGAATGTTTTGGACATATTCAGTGGATGTGGAGGATTTTCAAAGGGCTTTATATAATACCTGAATGCGGATGTCTTTGTTGCTGATTTATTAGGTGAAAGTAATATGAAGTGGATTGAAACGTGAATTTTGCATGAAATTCCGCAATTTACAATTATAAATGGTTGGAGATTAGACATTGCTCAAAAATAAAATGAAGTGAAACCATTCTGGATTAAAAGAAGGGGTGGTTTATCAGCTTATGAAAAACACCACACTTAATCTGTGGTGTTTTTTAGCACATTCCTCATTCATATACTAATTTAGAGTCATCCAGGAAATGCTAGGTCATTAATTTTAGAAAGGAGTAAGGCTTCATTGTTTTAGAGGTGGTTACATAATATAAAACAATAATGATAAGCTGTTTCAATAAAGTAGGAAATACAGTTCCTGCTTTATTAGTATAAGCTATTATAGATAAAAGTTTTCTTCGTTCAATTAAAATAAGAGTGTAGAAAAATAATCAACTAATCAGTCTTTTAGTGTTTACTCTCTTTACTTTGAGTGGAGATATATAAGTATCATAGTAATTAATATTTTTGTTATAATTTAGTAAAGTTGTTACATGAATGGGGAGATAGTTTGAATACTATAGTTGCACAACCATCAGCGGTTCCTGTAATACAAGCTTTAAGGTCTTTGGGATATAATTCTAAGACTGCTATAGCAGATATTATAGATAATAGTTTTGATGCAAAAGCTACAGAAATTAATATTCAATTTAAATATAATGAGAATGACGGAACTATCAAAATCTCAGATAATGGAGTAGGTATGACCGGAGAAGAGCTGCATTGTGCTATGCAAATCGGTTCTCAAGATCCTAGGGCTATAAGAAAGCCAAAAGAGCTAGGACGTTTTGGGATGGGCTTGAAAACTGCTTCCTTTTCGATGGGGAAGAGAGTATGTGTATTAACGAAAAAAAATGGAATTTATTCAGAACGGTGCTGGGATTTGGATCACGTACTTGACTCTAATGAATGGGAGATGTTCACTTATATTCCTGAAGAGGTAAAAAGGTCTATAGGAGAGATTGATGGGGAGAGCGGAACAATTGTACATATTGATAAATTGGACAAATTTATGGGTTTTGGTGGCAAAAAACCAATAAAGCAATCAAGTTTTTATTCTAAAGTCAATCGAATTCAACAACACTTAGAATTTATTTTTCATTCGTTTATTGAAGAAAATCCTGGGATTTTAACTATTAATGAAACCCCCCTTCAACCATGGGACCCATTCTTTAGTGAACATATGGCTACATTAGAAGGAGAAGAGCAAGAAATTAAATTTGATAATTATAGAATGAAAGTAAAATATTTCATTCTTCCACATGCTTCAAAACTAAATAAACAGGAGTACAAAACAGCTGGTGGGAATAAAGGGTGGTATGACCAGCAAGGTATCTATATTTATAGAGAAAATAGACTTCTGTATTATGGGGACTGGTTGGGGATGTTTAATAAAGACTCCTCATCTCAACTTGCAAGAATAAGAGTAGATATACCAAATACTGCTGATCTCGATTGGCAAGTAGACATAAAAAAATCTGCAATTTCTCCTCCTGATCATGCAAGAAAAAGATTAGAATCTATATCCAAATTAACTAGAAGAATTTCAAGAGATGTTTTCTATTTCAGAGCACAAAATTTGGGCGGGAAAAGTTCAGTTAAAGGCAGTTTAAATACATGGGAACAATCCAATTTAGATAAAGGTCCTCAATTCATTCTTAATCGCAATCACCCTATGTTATTGAAATTATTTGAAGGATTGGACCAGGAAGCAGTAAAACTCTTGAATATTTACTTAAAGTTTGTTCAATTAGGGTCGCCGAGTAATATGATGCAGACACCAAAAATAGAGGAAGAAAAGATACAAGAAATATCTGACTCCGATCGTAACCTTATATATCAGTTTACAAAAACACTTATAAATATAGGGGTAGTAGAAGATAAAGAAAGTATTGTAAATGCGTTAATAACCCAACCGGCTTTCGATGGCATTAATCGTGTTACTTTGGAGAGAATTATAGAGGAGATGGATTTGTAAATGGATATAAAATCATTATTTGAAAGAACTTTTTCTAATAATTATTATAATTTCAGAGATTTTCTTAATTCAGATAATTTAGCTGCTGAAAAAGCTTTAGAGATAGCTAATATAGCAATTAAAGACCATAATTTGTCAGATGACGTAATTAATGAGTGGACTACGAAAATGTATATTGACTATAACATTGGGGTTGAGGTTCCTAGAGCAACTATATTAAAAGGGGAAAATGATAAAAATTGGTTTTCGGCATCCAAGTTGAAAGATGCTTTTTACTGGTCTAGGTATAGAGAGTATCTTTCAAGAGAAAAACAATGGGATACTACGGCTATAGACTCCATTCACACATCTACAAACGACATATTATCAGCTCTAGGGAACCCTAAGAGCCCTGAGCCCTTCGATAAAAGAGGGTTGGTTTTAGGGTATGTACAATCAGGAAAAACAGCTAACTTCACAGGGTTAATTAATAAGGCTTATGACGTAGGTTATAAACTGATAATTGTCTTGTCAGGTATTCACAACGATTTAAGGTCTCAAACACAACTTAGACTTAATAAAGAGGTTGTTGGATATAAGGACGATGAAGAATATAAGAAAGTTGGAGTTTCTAAAATAGCAGAGAATGGGCCAAAGCACATCATTTCTACTTGGACTACAACAGAAAAAGATATAAGTACTGCAACTAGTGGTTTAAACAATTTAGACCGCCCTACACTAATTGTAACTAAAAAAAATGGAACAGTTCTAGAGTCATTAAGGGACATACTTATAAACCATAAAAATCTGTTTAATTTAGAAGTCCCTTTGCTTGTAATAGATGATGAAGCTGATCAAGCATCTGTAGATACATCAAACCCCAAAAAAGATGAGGATCCTAAAAAAATTAATAAGCTAGTTAGACAAATTTTAGAGGTTTTTAAACAGAAAAGTTATGTTGGCTATACTGCCACGCCTTTCGCCAACCTTCTAATAAATACTAGTGCAGAAACTAGCGCAGAAGGAAAGGATTTATATCCTAAAGATTTTTTAATAGGACTACCAAAGCCAAAAGGGTATTGTGGTCCAGAAGAGTATTTTAATGTTTATGAGGATGCTGACTATAAAAAGCCAAGTTTGATAAGAATATTAGAATCGCTTGATGTTGATGTTATAAAAGGTATAAAAAGTAAAAATGATGCTAACAAGTTTGAAGAAGTACCACCTCAAATGGAAGAAGCGATGCTGGCATTTCTTTTGAATATAGCAGTTAGAAAGCTGCGCGGGCAGAAGAATGAGCACAATTCAATGCTTATACATACATCCAGGTTTAAAGATGTGCAGTCTAATATTAAAGATGAAGTGAGCCGAGCGTATGAAGCTATTACAAATCAAATACTATATAATCCTACAAGTAAACTAATACAACGGTTAGAGCATTTGTATAATGCAGATTTGTTAAAGACCAGCTTAAGATGGTCTGAAAATTCAACTCAATTCAGCTGGCAATTAGTCTTTTCAGAAGTGAAACAAATTTTGACTACTATTCAGATTGTTGAGATAAACGGGAATAGCAAAGATGCGCTAGATTATGACGAGTATAAAGAAAATGGTTTAAATGTTATCGCAATTGGCGGAGATAAACTCTCTAGAGGACTTACTTTAGAAGGGTTAAGTATAACCTATTATGCCAGGAATACTTTAATGTATGATACTTTAATGCAAATGGGTCGGTGGTTTGGATTTAGGGAAGGGTATATAGATTTATGTAGAATATACACTACAGAGGAAATTGCATTTAACTTCGAACATTTAGCTTACGCAATGGTTGAATTAAGAAAAGAGTTTGACAAGATGGATCCAAACCACAATACACCAATGGATTATGCAGTCAAGATGCTAGCCCATCCTACTATGACACTAACAAATCCATTGAAGATGAGAAATGCTATTGTCACTAACATATTGTACGGTGGGACATTGCAACAAACACGGATTTTTGAAGATAGAATGTCTTTTTTTGAAGGTAATATGAAAGCAACTACTAACTTAATTAATAATATTCATGGTTCAATAAAGAAGCAAAGCCATGGTACGGGTAAAGTGAAATACTATATAGCTGAAGATATTGATGTGAAAGAGATAAAAGAATTTTTAAATGACTATAAAACGGATAAAAATGCTAACAAAGTAAATTCAGATAAAATTTTAAATTATATTAACTTAGCTAATAAATATGATGAACTAGTTAATTGGACTGTGGCAATTGTTGAAGGTTTACCTCAAAGCACAGGTGATTTAAAAACATTTCCAGTTAAGCTAGGAAGTATAAATCTGGATTCGGCAGTTCGACGTGGAACGAGTGATAAAGGAGTAGAGAAGCTTGATGTGGGAGCTATAGTAGCATCAAAACAAGAATTTGTAGATATAGATTATCTTAAGCAGAAAGGTATTAGTAGTAAGGGGGAATTGAGAAAACTGCGGCCTAAAGAATACGGTATGTTACTAATTTACCCTCTTCATCCAGGAGCTGCTACCTTCTCTAAGAGCAAATGTACATTTAGTGAGGACTTAGTTCCTATAGGTGTTGCTGTATCATTCCCGAATTCTGACATTGAAGTATCTGAGGTCTACCAAACTAATAAAACTGTAAGGTGATATAAATGAAAAGTAGAGTGAATATAAAAGAAGAATATGAAAAAATTATTAATGAAGATGAAAATGACAATTCACATTATAAACTCAAGTTTATAAGCTCTACACCTCCAATTATGCTAGCGGGAATTGATCCTGTAAATGATTATAGACAATTATATATAGATATTGGACCAGAACCCTGGGATGAGAGTCAATTGGGCCTATTACCTAAATGGAGGGGTATGACCATTGGGATGGAGTACTTTGAAAAAATAGGCTTTTTAAAAGAAAGAAACTTAATTATTATTAGGCAAGAGGAAGTTGAGAGCACTGAAATATTTGAAGTAGTACTACAGAATATTATCGACCATATCAGAAGTAAAGATGGAGAGGAATCGCTATTTTTGATTTTATACAAAGTATTGGACAGGTGGAAACATTTCTTTCAAAAAGGTGGTTATAAGAAGTTAAATGATGATCAGCAAAAAGGACTTTTCGGGGAGTTATCCTACATTGAGAATTGGATAGAAAGAAACCCTAATCTTCCACCGCTTGTGATAAATGACTGGGATGGCCCTACAAGCGGAAGAGTGGACTTTAAAAATTCAAAAAGTGGGATTGAGATTAAAACTACACAAGATAAATTGACAAAATCAGTGAAAATTTCAAACGAATTACAGCTGAAAAAAACTAATGATATTGAGAATTTATACTTAAATGTGTTTTTTGTAGAAAAGAGTAAGACTCACGGCACTTCCCTTAAGGACTTAGTAAACAGAATTAGACTAAAAATTGAAAGAAAGTCTCAAAGGATTGCATTGATATTTAATGATCGTTTGACGGATATTGGATTTAATGAAGATGACTATACAGAACCTTATTTTTATTTAGATAAAGAAGAAGTTTATAAAGTCAATGAAGATTTCCCCAAACTCTCTCAAGAAATGTTACCTAAAGGGATATCCCATGTGAAATATAATATCGATTTAACACATTGTGAGAGTTTTCAATCTGACAAAGAAGAAGTTTATAAACTATATTAATTTAGTTAGGGGGACAGACATGATAAAAAGTAAACTTCAAAACAGCTTCATACAAGAATTATTAGAAAATGTTGAAAGTAATGCCGAAAAATCTGGTAGTTATCAAAGTTCATTCTTAGAAATGATGCTTGAATACATTGACCCTGAAGATGAACCAGAGGTGTTAATACCTCCATACACCAATTCTAATAAGAATATCTTGTTAAATGCATACTCCTACGATGAAGAGCAGCAAAATTTAACACTTTATGTAGTAGATTATGATTTCGATCAAGGAGAGCAATCTAATTGGCAACAAAGTGCATCAATGACATATTTTAAGGAAGTTGCAAATAAAGCTAAAAGGTTTGTCACTAACTCCAAGAATTTATTGGATATAATTGATAAATCATTAGAGGCTTACGATCTTGCAAAATTGATAGTAAATGAACATATTGAAGAAGTTAATATTATAGTGGTTACTAACCTGATATATGAATCTAATAAACTAATAGACTTGTCTACTCCTTACATTGACACTACTAATGTTAATGTTTGGGATGTCGAAAGGGTACAACAAATTGTAGATGCTGAACAGGGAGGACAGTCCTTTTACATTGATTTTGCAAAGGATTTTGGTATGAGTATAGAAATGATGTATGTACCTCAATCTAGCAAAGAAAATTTTAAAGGAGAGTTTAGCTGCTATATTGGTTTCATGTCCGCAGAAATGTTAGCAAAAGCCTATGAAGTATGGGGGCCAAAGCTAGTAGAAAGAAATGTCAGGTCTTTTCTCCAAGCGAGAGGAGGAACAAACAAAGGGATTAGAGACACCCTGAAAGACCCTGAACAAAAACAAATATTTGTTGCATATAATAATGGGATATCGTGTATTGCACATTCGGGTGATATTCAACATGTTGGAGATGGTATTAATTTATATTATATAAATGGTCTTGAGGGGTGGCAAATTGTTAATGGAGGTCAGACAACCGCTTCAATATATCAAGCATATAAAAGTGGTGTTGATTTAAGTGATGTATATATACAAACCAAGTTAACAGTTATTCATGTGGAGTCTACTGAAGAAAAAGATCAACATTTATTAGCAGACCAAATGATCTCCAATATCTCGCAATATTCTAATACGCAAAATAAAATTAATAAGTCAGATTTAATGGCAAATACAAGATTTTTATCTGATATTGAGAAATACTCTAGAGATGTATGGATCCCGACAAGAGACTTACGAAAGTCAGAGAATAAATGGTATTTTGAAAGAGCTAGAGGGCAATATATGGTGGATGTGAACAGAAGGAATAAGGGTAAAGAGCAAAAAGATTTTAAAAAAACATATCCTAAAGAAAAGGTTCTAACGAAAGTAGAATTGGCAAAGTATTATATATCTTGGGAAGGGTATCCTCATATTTCTAGTAAGGGAGGAGAAATGGCTTTCAAAAAATTCATGGATGAAAATAAGATGTACTGGAAACATCAAAAAGATGAAAAGAACCAAATAATCCCCCTTCAGGAACTGGATTTAATTGTTTATAAAAAATTAATATCTAGAAGTATTATCAACATTTATGTTAAAGAAAAAGTAAACGAGATGAAATTAAAAGGTTATAAGGCTAATGTAATATACTATACTGTAGCTTTGTTAAAATATCTATATAGTCATAAAATTGACTTGTTGAAAGTCTGGGAAGAGCAAGGCATTTCAGAAGCTTGGGATGAATTGATATATACTATAGCTAATAAAGTATTAAATTTTCTTAAGGAATCAGCTGGGGAGCAGAACATAACTCAGTGGGCTAAAAAAGAAGAGTGCTGGGAGCAGCTGAAAAGAAGTAATTTAAATGATATAAAAAATCTGGTCTAATAACTGAACTAGAATATTTCTTCACAAAGCAAATTGAGACTTGTTGGACTCTCTGCCATGATTTATAGTTCTACAGAAAGGTGAATATAGACAAGAATAAAAGCTCTCAACTAGTAATTCTTAAAAATATTCTTAAGGTGTAAAAAAACAGTTTCTCTCTAAAATTGGCATCTCACCCCTGTAAGTAGAGATTTAGTGTTCATTAAATCAGCTTGGAGATGATCTTGAATACGTAAAATTGTTTCTGATCATACAGGAAAGCCTTTCAAGAAAATATACGGTGTAAGTATCAGGATTATCTTTATCCCGCTAATATCATAGTAGGATATCTCAAAGGCATTTTAAAATAGACATCAAATCAAGAATCGACAAGGATTTACTCGTGAAGATCCGCTTGACTCTTAGAGGGCAGTTATATACTGCCCTCTTTACTTTTACTTTTTTCTATAAACTTTTGAACGTGATCAATAGTAGGAATAAACACTTTTTTCTTTAAGTCGTGTTCCCATATCCTCAAGATATTCCACCCTTTATCCATATAGTGTTCATTTACTTCTTTATCACGTTCGATATTCCTTTTTAATTTCTTTTCCCAAAAGTCTGGGTTTGTAGCTGGTATATTACTGTGCTCCGGACATACATGCCAAAAACACGAATCAATAAATATGACAACTTTGTATTTTTTTATAGAGATATCAGGCTTACCAAATAGTTTCCTGTTGTTCTTCCTAAACCGGTATCCTCGCCTCCATAATTCTTGAGATACTCTATCTTCGACTTTAGATCTGCTTGTGATATTTTTCATGTTTTTCCGGCGCTGTTCTTTAGTAAGGTTATCCATCTTGATCCCCTTTTCGCTATTAAAGTGTTTATTCTGTTTATATCCGTGCACCTGTAAGATTTAAACAGGAGACCTGTGAGTCAGATACCTATTTTAAAATTAATCGAAAGAACCCGGTCAGGAACAGGGCGGTGTTTGCGAAGTATAAGGACAACCTCGGTTTTCACCGCTACCAGTTCGTGGGAGTCTATGGATTGGCCGGGGTTTCTCCGGATGACAGCCGGTTTATGGGTTATGAACGGGTAAGCGATAGAGTTGAAATTGGACGTAGATGATGGACTTTATTTTTGGAAGGGGGAAGCAGGGGATGCTTTTCCTTTTTATCTTAATACCCTCTTTTTTCCATATATCCTAAATTAAAGTCGTTCATACTGTGTTTTTATCCACTATTTGTAAGGTGACAACTCTAATTTTCTATAAATTTAGATAAATATTCACAAACCCCTTGTAAAACGCTTACACAAAATCTATAATACAACTAAATCGATTTACTAAACCGATTTAGTAATAAAGAAATGTGGAGATTCCAATGAAAAAGATAACCATCGCAGACGTTGCGAAACAAGCAGAAGTATCTAAAAGCACCGTTTCGCAGTACTTGAATAAACGCTATGACTATATGGGAGAAAAAACGAAGAAACGCATCCAGGAGGCCATTGAGGAGCTTGGCTATCAGCCGAACTTCGTCGCACGGAGTTTGAAGCAGAAGTCGACGAAGACGATCGGCGTCATTGTGGCGAACATCCTGCACAACTTCACGACAGAAGTGACGAGGGCGATTGAAGACGCCTGCCACGGCGCAGATTTTCACACGATCATCTGTAATGCGGATGATGATCCGGTGAAGGAGAAGCACTACATCGAAATGCTCCGGGCCAAGCAGGTGGACGGGCTCATCATTTTCCCTACCGGAGATAACCGCGACTTGTACCAGCAGATGTTGGACGCGTCCTATCCGGTCGTCTTTTTGGACAGGAAGGTGGAGGAGATGCCGGTGACCGCCGTTATGCTGGATAACGAAAGAGCGGCAGAGCTTGCGGTCGACCACTTCGCTGAGAAGGGGTACGAGCGGATCAGCCTGATGACGACATCGATTTTCAATCATGTCACGCCGAGGATGGAGCGGATTGAAGGATATAGAAGCGCCCTCCGCAAAAACGGTCTGGCCGTTGAGGATGAATACATCGTCAGCGCCGATCAGGATGAGATGCAGGAGGCGCTGGAGAAGCTCCTTCAGGTAGAACAGCCGCCGGAAGCGATTCTTGCCGGAAACGATCTCGTGCTGATCGAAGTATTGAAATATGTGAAGCACAAAGGTCTACGCGTGCCGGAGGATCTCGCCATCATTGGCATTGATGACGTATCGTTCGCAAGCTTCTATACGCCGTCGATTACAACGGTCGCCCAGCCAACGTTCAAAATGGGACGCATGGGCGCAGAGCTTCTGCTGGATAAGATCGATAAGAAGGATAAACAGATGAGTCCGTTCTACCGCTTCGAGCCGAAGCTGATGGTTCGGGATTCCGTCTAATGAGTCTACAGGGAGGAGGAATGGACATGAACGACGTGATGACGATCGGGGATGCGATGATCACCTTCGATCCATCGAAGAACGGCCCGCTGCGGCATGTGCATACATTCGAACGAAAAGCAGGAGGGGCGGAATTCAATGTCGCCATCGGCTGTGCCCGCCTTGGTTTGAAAACGGGGTGGATCAGCCGCCTGGGAAATGACGAGTTCGGCCGGTACATCCGCAATACGGCCCGTGGGGAAGGTATTGATATCTCAGCGGTCAAGCTGATGGACGGCTATCCAACGTCCTTGAACTTTAAGGAAATCAAGGAGGATGGCAGTGGGAGCACGTTTTATTACAGGCAGAACTCCCCGACGAAGACACTGACTGAGCAGACGCTCGACATTGAAGCCCTCCGCAGGACAAAGGTGTTACATATTACCGGCGTGTTTGCGGCCATTGAGCCGGAGAAAAACATTCCGCTGTTGAAACGGGCGGTGACCGTCGCCAAAGATCACGGCGCTCTCATTTCCTTCGATCCGAATATCCGTTTCAAACTGTGGAGCCGTGAGGAAGCGAGAGAAGCGCTGACACAGCTGCTGCCTTACGTCGATATTATGCTGACGGGCGTAGAGGAAGCGGAACTGCTGCTTGGTGTGGAGCGTGAGGAAGAGATCGTTGCCGCGTGCCAGCGTTACGGCATTTCAACGGTTGCGATCAAGCAGGGGAGTGAAGGGGCTTTCGCTTCGATAGACGGGAAGTCACTGCGGCTGGCTGCGGTCCCTCCGAAAAAGGTTATCGATACGGTTGGTGCGGGCGACGGGTTTGATGCCGGCTTCATCTACGGCGTCCTGCACGGCTGGTCGTTGAAGCGGACGCTGCAGTTCGCCAACACGATTGGATCGATGGTCGTCAGTGTGTACGGAGATAATGAAGGACTACCGGAACTGGAAGATGTCCTTGTTCAATTAGGTGAACGGGAATTAGTCGAAAGATGAGGTGAGAAGATGAACCTGCAGCTGGCCCTCGACCGCCTGACAAGGGAAGAATGCTTTCACATTCTTGGTGAAACCGCTTCAACTATCGACTGGATCGAAGTTGGAACAGGGGTCATCAAGGAATACGGGATGGCGGTCGTTCGTGAGATCAAAGACAGATACCCGGATAAAACGCTCGTCGCAGATATGAAGACGTGTGACGCAGGAAAGCATGAAGCTGCCCAGGCGTTCCGCGCCGGTGCTGACATGACGACAGTCATGGCGTTTTCCGCCGATCAGACGATCGTCGATACGCTGAAGGTGGCGGAAGAAACAGGAGGCAGAATCATGATTGATCTGCTTGGCGTCACCGACCCGGGACGGATCGAGGAGCTGACCGGACTAGGTGTCGATTTAGTCAGCCTCCACTTCGGTAAAGACATGCAGCAGACTGGTGATATGAAAAAAGAGGATCTGTTTTCGCTCGTAAAGGAACACCCCGATTTGGAAGTCGCGGTCGCCGGTGGGATTAACGCCGATTCTCTTCCCGGAATTTTGAAGGAGGGGCCGGATACGATCATTGTCGGAAGTGCGATTACGAAACAGTCCAACACGAAAAAAGCGGCGGAGTCCCTGAAAGGAGCCATGAATGACTATGAAAACCACCATCAGTACAGTCAGCGGTGAAATCCAGGAAGTGCTGGCCAATGTAGATGAATCCCAGGCCGGAAACCTGGCGGATCAGCTGAAGAAAGCGAAGCGGATTTTCGTTTCCGGCGAAGGGCGGTCCGGGTTGATGGGCAAAGCCTTCGCGATGCGTCTCATGCACGCCAGCTATAACGTCTACGTTACCGGAGAAACGATTACACCGAACATCGAAGCAGATGACCTGCTTGTCGTCATTTCCGGATCTGGAACGACCGGATCCTTGAAATCCTTCGCCGAAAAAGCGAAGGAAGCAGGAGCAGCCATTGCCGCCGTGACAACCAATCCAACGTCCCCCATCGCTGAGCTCAGTGACTCAATGCTCGTCATCCCGGCAGCTACGAAAAAACGGCTTCCGGATGAACCGGCAACCATTCAGCCGCTCGGCAACCAGTTCGATCAATCGGTGCACCTGTTGCTGGATGCCGTGATCATTCAGGCGGTATCGGATCAGGAAGATTCCAACGAACAAATGACGGCACGCCATGCGAATTTGGAATAGGAGGGAAAGCCAATGAATACAGCAGAACGTTTGAAGCAGGCCCGTGTCATCCCGGTCATCCGCCAGGCAGATGAAACGAATATCCTGAAGATTGCTGAAGCTCTCGTCAACGGCGGTATCCAGGCGATTGAAATCACCGCAGAAACGAAGGATGCGGCGAAACTCATCCGTAAAACCGCCGAGGCTTTTGAAGGGAAGCTGCTCGTTGGGGCAGGCACGGTGCTTGATCCGGAGACAGCGAGAGAAATGATTGCAGCCGGTGCGGCCTTTGTCGTTGCTCCAACACTGAATGTGAAAACCATCGAGCTCGTCCACCGCTACGGGCTGCCGTGCATCCCGGGCGTTTTGACACCGACGGAAATTCAGACCGCACTGGAAGCAGGAGCGGGAACGGTAAAAATTTTCCCCGCCGGTACAGTCGGTCCTTCCTATATCAAAAATGTGCTCGGACCGCTCCCGCAAGTGTCCATCATGGCGACCGGCGGCATCCATCTTGATAATATGGAAGAGTATTTCGTCAATGGAGCCGAAATCGTCGGCATCGGAAGCCAGCTTGTGAAAGCTTCTGCACTGAAGACCGACAGCGATTATCAGGCACTTCAGGAAAAAGCGGAAATGTATGTGGATCGTGCCCAGCAGTTTCACGAGCAATTGCCGCTTCATGTGTAAGCGGATTCAACTAATAAGGAGGACGTAAAAAGTGAAAAAAACCTTATCTCTATTGTTGTTCATGTTGTTCGCCGGGGTATTCGTTTTAGCGGGATGCAGTGGTGGCGAGGAGGAAGCGAGCGGAGAGACGGGTGACGGGGACAAGCTGAAAATCGTCGCCGCCCACAACCAGACGTCTCCGGAGAACCCGTATCAAGTAGGAATGGAAGCCTTTAAGGAAACGGCTGAAAGCGCGGACGCCAACATCGAAGTGGAAGTTCACGCCGGAACCCTCGGAACGAGTGAATCGGAACTCGTGGAAAAATTGAAGCTCGGTGCAGCTGATGTCGTGCTCGTATCTCCAGGCTTCATGTCCAAGACGGGCATTGAGGAAATCGATCTTTTCGCCATTCCATATGTTTTCGAAAACTATGATCACTGGGAAAGTGTCGTGGACGGGGAAGTCGGTGAAACGATGGCCGAGACGATCAATGAGAAATCCAACAACGACTTCAAACTGCTCGGTTACTGGTCCGCAGGTGTCCGTCACTACTACGGCAAAAAACCGCTAGAATCCATGGCTGATCTGGAAGGAATGAAATACCGCACACAGACGTCCGGGGCTGTTGCGAACTACTGGGAAGAAACCGGTGCTGTTCCGACATCTGTCGCCTGGGGTGAATTGTATCAAGGTCTCCAGCAGGGGGTTGTCGATGCAGCGGAAAACTCCTATCCATACTTCGTTCAGCAGAACCATCACAAAACAGATAACGGCAAATACATCACAGAAACCGGCCACGACTATACGACACGTTTTCTTTTGATCAACGGCAAGAAGTTCGAGAACTATAGTGACGAGCAGAAGCAGGCGATCATGGATGCCGCCGAGGCGTCTGTAGAAAAAGAACGTGCCGAGGTGAATGAGCAGGAAGAAGCATACAAACAGCAGGCGATTGATGACGGAGCAGAAGTGAACGAAATCGACCGCGAGCCGTTCATGGAGCTTGCTGAACCGATCCAGGATACACGTGCAGAGGAAATCGGCGTGACCGATCTTTTAAAGAAAATCAGAGAAATGAAGTAAAGAAGGAAAGCCCGGGCACGGTCGCTGTGCCCTTTCCTTTTATCTTCTTTGAACCAAGGAGGTTTTGATATTGATTAAATGGTTAGAAAGAATTCAGCTGACCGTCGGCGTTCTGTTTCTGATCACCTTTTTCGTCACCATCATCATCCAGGTAGCCACCCGGTTCATGGGAGTTTCCGCTGTCTGGACAGAAGAAGTCGCCACGTATTCATTCATTTGGTCCGTCTTTATGGGAGCAGCTGTCATGTTGAACAGAAGAGAGCATTTCCAATTCGACTTCCTGTTGAAGAAGCTGAAAGGAAAGGGGAAAAACAGCCTTTATCTGCTTAATGATCTCATTCTTCTCGTATTCAGTATTGCGATTTTCTATTACGGCATCGAAGCGTGCCAGAACTTCTGGAACTACAACTGGGTCTCCCTTCCACAGGTGAAAATGGGCTACGTCTGGATTTCTGTTCCGATCATGGGTGGTACGATGGCCATCTACACCCTCGCCCATATCATCCGTAACGTGAAAAACTTCAGCACCGAGGAGGTGGTAGAATGATCGGTCCTATCTTAGTCTTATTGTTCGTCCTGTTGATGATCATCGGCATTCCGATCGCCTTTGTTATCGGAATCGTTGCCATGACCGGGATCATCAACGTGCCTTACATTCCTGAAGTCACCGTCCCTGTCAAAATGCTGAACGGACTCGATTCCTTCGTGCTGTTGGCGGTACCATTGTTCATTCTCGCCGCCAACTTGATGAACAGCGGCCAGATCTCGCAGAAGCTCATCGACTTTTCGCTGTCGATGGTCGGTCACATCCGCGGAGGGCTTGCCCACGCCAATATTCTAGTATCGATGCTGTTCGCCGGTGTATCCGGAGCGTCCCAGGCGGATACCGCGGGTGTCGGAAAAATTTTGATTCCGAATATGAAAAAGCAGGGGTATGACACAGGCACCGCAGTCGGTGTGACCGCTGCCTCCTCAACAATCGGAGTCATCATCCCGCCAAGTATTCCGATGATCATTTATGCAGGGCTGACGAACGTGTCGGTCGGAGCTTTGTTCCTTGTCGGGATCATTCCAGGCGTGCTCATCGGAATCAGCATGATGGTCATCGTCTACATACTGGCGCTGAAACGCGGGTATCCGACGTATCAGAAAGCATCGATGTCCAACTTCATGAAACAGTTTCTCGACGCTATTCCTGCACTGATGACGCCGGTTATCCTGATTGGCGGAATCATCACTGGGATTTTCACAGCGACCGAAGCGGCTGCGTTCGCATCTATCTATACGGTCATCGTCGGGATGTTCTATTATAAGACGTTGAAGCTGAAGGACTTCCCGAAAATCTTAGTCGATACGCTCACATTGAGTTCCTTGTCCCTGTTCGCTCTGGCGGCTGCCAACGCCCTCGGAGAATTGATGAGCTACTACCAGTTGTCCATGTGGGCCGAGCAGTTCTTTGCCAATAACATCGACAGCAAGTGGGTCTTCCTGCTGATCATCATCGCTTTCTTCCTGTTCGTCGGTACGTTCATGGATGCGATACCAGCGATGATCCTGTTCATCCCTGTTGTGCTTCCAGTGGCGCTGACGTTTGATATCAGCCCTGTTCTGCTAGGAATCATAACGATTATGACGCTCGCCGTCGGCCTGGTGACACCACCGTATGGGCTGTGTCTGCTGTTGGCAGCGAAAATCGGAAAACTGCCGATTGAACGGTCGTTTAAGGCTGTCGTACCGTATATTACGGTCGTCGTCATTGTCCTGCTCGTCGTCGCATTTATTCCGAGTGTCGCGTTCTATATTCCGGAAATGATTAACCCGGGGATGTTTTGAATGAAGAGGTGGAGAATATTCTCCACCTCTTTTTTATGGACAAATGTCTATCTTTGATGGGATATCACGTTTTGTTTATCATTGGATGCCGGCCCTGAAGGCGTCACACATCGGCCGGTCTTCTGGCGGAAAATTAAGCACTTTGTTTATTTTCACCTGTGCTTAAGAATATTTCTTCCAATGTAGGTTCATTAACTTGTATTCTGAATATATCAATATCCTTTTTTAAGTAAAGCCTGTTGATAGCAGCAATGGTCTGCTCACTTGATACAACAAGGTCCGTATGTTTACTGGATACTTCAACATCTGAACCATAGGTTTTAAGCTCTTGGATGAGAGATGTTTCCACATCAGCCTGTATTTCACTATGTTTGATATGGACCGTGATGTTACTTTGATAATCGTGCCTTAACTGTGCCATAGTTCCCTGAGTTTTTATCGTTCCTTGATCCATAATCGCGATTTCATCACATAACTTTTCTACCTCATCGAGATTATGGGAGGTTAGAAAGATGGTGGTTCCCTGGGCCGCAATATCTTGAATGATTTCGTGGATATTCAGAATGGCGTTCGCATCGACACCTGAAGTCGGCTCATCTAAAAAAAGCAGGTCGGGTTCATTGATTAAAGCCTGCGCAAGACCGAGCTTCTTTTTCATACCGAATGAGAATTTTTTCGCTTTTTGGTTGATTGCATCCTCCAGTCCCACTTTTTTTAATAAGTCTTCCATGTGGCTTTTGCTTACCTTCAGTCCTAATATTCTGCTGAAGTATTTCAAGTGTCCCAGGGCTGTTAAATCATCGTAAAACGTAGAGTAGTCAGGTAATACCCCGATCCTGCTGCGTAATTTATCTGCACTGGACCCTTGGTCTGGCAGGAGAGTATAAGAACCTGAAGTAGGGTTGGTTAATCCGGTTATCATATTAATAAAAGTAGATTTACCGGCTCCGTTTTTACCTAAAAAACCGAAGATACTTCCCTTTTTCACCTGTAAGTTGATTTCATTTACGACTTTTTTATCTCCATAGACTTTCGACAACTGGTAGGTTTCAACCGCGTACATTACAAATCTCTCCTCTTAAAAACAAATAGGCTGATAGCTAGAAATATAATCGGGAACAAAAGGACAGGAAACGCCATATACGCCTCTGCATGACTATAGTAGAAATAAGGAGTAATAAAGCTGAATATTTTTAGAAAAATGTTATCGGATGCCATGCTCCAGAACCCCAGCACAGTAAAAGCGACAGCACTGCTAACCCCTATAAACATGGTTAAGGACGGTTTAGGAATCAGCGTCGATAACAGAATCGACAGACCGACGTAATATAAGATGAAAATAAAGGTTTGAGCGAATTCCAGGAAAAAGAATGCTTTGGAAAACGGAATGATAAGAAGGAAAGCAATGAGTAAGCAGGTGATCCAAAAAAGGGTAACGCCCAGCATTTTACCTGTTACAAAGTTAAACCTCGTCGTTTTGGTAGCTATAAATCTTATTGTTCTGGAACTGAGCTCTTGATTGATTACATTATGCGATAAGCTTAAAACGAAAAGCGGTCCGGCAAGGAGCACAATGATAGTCGCTCCAGTGGCATAAGCATTGTTTCCAAAACCTAGTTGATCAAGCTGGCCTTGAAAATTACTGACTAGTTTGGCGGCTCCTAAGGTGACTCCAAAGAGGATGCAGATGATTATGATGGAACGTATGCTTTGAAATAGGTTTTTAAATTCTTTCAGACTAATGGTCAGCATAAGGGCAAATCTCCTTCGTTAACTACAATGGGTAGAATTTCTTTTCAATACTCTTCTTATGTAAAAATGACCGCCTGCTTTTTCTTTTGATTACGCAGGAACAGCGGACTTTTTCCTACGTAAAATGCTTGCTCCAACGACGATGAACGTCAGCATGATCAACACCCACATCGTGTCGCGGTATGTAGACAGGGTGAGGCTCTGGATGATGGAGTGATAACTCTCGAGCAGCAGCCAGCCGATCGGCAGAATAGGAGCGGCGGTGGCCATCGACTTGTTGAGGACTTTCTTTCCCTGTTCGGTTCTTCCTGCTTTTCCCCACGCAAACGTAAACAAAATGACGAGAAAATAGATGAAAATCGGAATCAAAACTACACCTGTAATGAACATCCTTCAGCCTCCTTACTACGTATACGGACGACCATCTTTTTCGTTTCAATAAATTCCCAATATAAAACAATGCTTTACAATGTTCCGAACCCAGTCTTCTTTGTTACCCCTTCACGCCTATAAATCTTGATGATACGGTTTGGAGAGTTTCATACATAAGATTCAGGGAGGCATCAACGTTTGAAATCCAACGTCCTATGATCAACCTTTATATTTATTCTGCTCACGGGTTGTCAGCATCAATCTGTGGAAGAAGTGATTGAAGCTGGACACAGCTCGTCTAGGGAAGTCGCGGATGTGCCAGACTTTGGGAACGCGAAAATGGTTTTGTATTTTACCGATCAGGAAGATGACCATGCCATCAGTGAGGGCACTTGATCAAGAGGGAAATGTTCTTTACGAGGAAGACTTATCCGTGTGACCCCATTTGTATGGAGGTTGGGGCTTAGAGTCCCGATTTTTTACGAAGACTCTGTTAGTGGCCTGGATTATACAATCCTCTTCTCTAACACCTAAGAATTTTAGTTCATGATTCTATACAAAAGATAAAGAGGTTCTGCAACTTGAGAATCGAATCATAACAACCAATATTCATTTACAGTGATAGCAATGGAGGTACAGACCTTGAAAAAAATAATATTATATTTGTTTATAGTTACGTTAGTCTTAGCTGGGTGTGCAAATGAAAGTATTATGTTGTCAGGTGAATCCAGCAACTGGGAGGGAGAATACTCGGCAGATAACGGACCTGATACAGAATATGGAGAATTTACGTTCCATTACAAGAAAGATGAAGAATTGAAAAACTTAAAAATTACGATCAGCGAAGAAGAAACCATTCAAACATGGGAAAAATTAGATAAAAGAACAGTGACGATATCTTCTCAATGTTCAGGCTGCACGCCTGAAACAGGTGAACCTATACAAGTAGAAATTCAATGGGGCCGTCCACAGCAAACAGAAAAACTAACACTGGAGTAGATTTTAGCGAGCGCAATTTCATAATTATGGATATTAGAATCATATGTTAATTGTTTTGCATCTTTAACTAATGAAATTGACCTTTGAACCCCCCTCAGCATCGACTGCTTATAAGCAGTCGATGCTGAGGGGAGTTCTACACTGGTAAGAATCTAATGTTCTAGCATCATCGTTTTTTTGGCTTATCTTGAAGACTTGAATTCGAGATATTAGGCAATTTGAAACTCAATTAGGATGATATCGTATATGTAGTAAGAGTTTTTATAACAGGAGGGGTGGGGATTATGAAAGGCAAGAGGAATACTATCTTAAATATTTTAGGGATCATCTTTTGTTTTGCTATATTTGCTGTAAGCATTTTGTATGTTGAGCAGTACGTCTTGCTTACTTTATCAGGAATATTAGGATGTATTGGAGTAAGTTTCTTTGTATATCTTATCGTAGCAAGTAACTTAAAAAGTGATGTGTAGTAATATTTCTTTTTTATACAACGATTGTAATTTAAAGTCTTATACTAAAGTGTCTTGAAAACAAGTCTTTCTATATCGGGGGCAATAGCTTAAGGACGTATTTATGATCTTTAGCTACATAACTAAATTTAAATAAATATTGAAAATGAATAATTGTAACAGCTTATGAAAGGAGGAGCTATTATGGAGGCTTTTGCTTTTTTTGGTACTCTTATAGCTCTACCAGTTATTCTTATGTTGATTGGTGCTGCTTGTTGGACATATGCTATAAAAAAATACAAAAAAACAAAGGTTTAATGGACTTTGTCTTTTTTAAAGTATTCATCATACAAGAATTATTAATAATGTAAGATGCTTGTTCAAGGGACACATTCCTATTATTCAATATCTCGACATCGAGTTTTAAGCAATAGGGGACGATTATTCAATAGAGCATTAGCCCTTCATTACATATGCACATGTAATATCAGTGGTTTAACCTATTAACTGACGGATCACAGTATACTTCAAAAAGGTATAATGCTCATTTGTGTGGAAGTTATAAAATAATGAAATCCATTTAACTCTAAGTAAGGTAGGGAGATATGAGATGCAAAAATGCAAGAGGTGTGGTGGGAATTCATTTGTAAAAGTACCAGAGTTTGAAAAAGAACTAACTGTCTGTATAAATTGCGGGGAGGTAATTTCAATACGGTTTGTAAACCCAAGTATATTAAAGAAATATAGCCATCCAGATAATCAAAAATAAACCTATATTAAAGTAGCGAAATTTTATGATCTTACCTAAATAGAATTAGGTTATAACCATAGATTGTTCAACTAACGGGTGCTAAAGTAAAAGAACAGTAAGAGATATCTCGAATCCGAGTCTTACATAAACGGGGGCGAATCTGTCACAAGCGAATTGCTCCCTTATTAACGTTTTGGGCAGGTTAGTTGAAGACTTAGTTTCGAGATAATCATCATTTAATCGGTTGTTTAAAGAAACACGCTCTATCTATTTTCTGGATAAGCGTGTTTTTATATCTTATAATTATATTCAATTTTTTGCTTGGAGCGTTTCTTTCATCTTTAACCATGCTATGATTCCGGAAATTAAGGGGAGGGCGGCGACAAGGCCAATGGCCCAATTAACATTAATAAAGTCTGCAATGATTCCTGCAAATAATGCTCCAAAGGCGTATCCACTGTCTCTCCAGAACCGGTAAACTCCCATGGATGTTGCACGCCATTCCGGATGAGCCACATCGCTTATGGAAGCAAGGATCGTCGGATAAACCATGGCTGTTCCTATTCCTAGTAGTGCCGCACCTATGACCCATAAAGAATAGGTATTTACAATTAAGATGAACCACAATGATAATGCCTGGACAAACATTCCAGGCACGATCAGTTTTTTTCGTCCTATTTTATCGCTCCACACACCGGTGAATAGTTGAAATAACCCCCAAGATGCTGGATAAATCGCGACCACCGTACCAATCTGTCCAACACTTAACCCGCCGGCCGTAAGAAAAATCGGGAAAAGCCCCCAGGCCATTCCGTCTTTTAAATTCGTTGTCAGTCCAGCCAAGCTGTTGCTAGCTAAATTAGGGTTTTTCCATGATGTTCGCTTGAAAACTTCCCATGTAGAAACAGTATCTGACTCTACTTTGTCTTGTTCCACCTGCGTTTTCACATGTTGGTCTGTATTTTGGACGATAAGAGATAAAATAAATCCAAAGAGGACGAGTACGACTCCAATATAGAAGGGTTCCGGACTTAAAGAATAAGTAGAAGCAACATAACCTGATATAGCTGCCATAATCGCAACACCGATATAGCCAGCAAATTCGTTAAAACCGACGGCTAATCCTCGTTGAGTTGATTTAGCAAGATCGACTTTCATGTTAACCGTCATCGACCAAGTGAGTGCTTGGTTAATCCCTAAAAAGATGTTCGCGACAATAACGACCCACCAAGCATGAGCGAAAATCACCATGATCGGAACGAATAATCCAACTCCCCAACCTAAGAGAAGCACTTGTTTCCTTCCCATCCGATCGGCTAGATTACCTGCTAGGAAGTTCACAATCGCTTTTGAAAAACCAAAGCTGATAATAAAGGATAGGGCTGCGCTCATGGATGATAATCCGAACCGTTCTTCTCCTAGAATCGGAAGAATAGTTCTTTCTAAACCGACCATCGAGCCGACAAAAAGGTTAATGACCACTAATAACACAAATTGAACAATATTTTCTCGAACACCTACTTGAACTTTTTTCATATTAAATCCCTCTTTAAAAAGACCCTGATTGATCATCAGGTTCTTTTTTTAGTTATTTTTTTCCATCGTGAAGGTGAGTGTCAATGACAACACAATATTCATTCCTAACCGTTTGGCTTCATCCATATAGAAATCAACTTCTTCATTGCAACGGGGCTACTACAACTCCTGAAGCTTTGTTACCGCAGCCAAACAAATAGGAAGATGCGATAGGATTTGTGTGCATATATTGACGAACTAGCATTTTTATTCCTCTATGGATTAGTGGGTCAAATTTTCTTTGTACAGGTTCCATTCATGAATCCCCGCTTCCAAGCGAGCTGCTTCAAAGCCTTCTACTTTCAAATACTCAACGGCTTCTGTTGCATAAACACAGTATGGTCCTCGGCAATAAGCAATCACTTTTTTGTCCTTTGGAAGGTCACTTATATGTGTATTTAATTCTTCCATAGGGATGGAAATCGCTCCATCAAGATGTCCATTTAAATATTCTATTTTCGGTCGAACATCAATCAATATGTGATTTTCCTCTTCCTTACGTTCTGCCCAATCTTCCAGCTCTAACGTTTCCAACTCATCCCCTCTCATAATAAAGTCTTTGCGTAGAAGATTGACATCAGCAATTTGATCTTCAGCAATGGATTTAATAGAGAAAAGCAGGTCCGTTACCTTAGGGTTTGCTATGTGATAAATGACATAATTTTTTTCCTTTTCATAAATCACTAAACGGGCTTCTAGTAATGCCTGTAAATGTTTAGATGTATTGGCCATAGACATTTTTGTTTCTTTCGATAAAACTTCGACGGATTTCGGTGATTGAGATAGTAAATCCAGCAATTCTAATCGTTTGGGACTGGATAACACCTTGCCAATCCGAGAGAATTCGTTATAAATGGTATCTTTGAAGGACCTTGCATCCATGTTTAAATCCACACCTCGCATTAAACTATTCAACTTAATAGTTTAATGGTATCGTTTTGGAATAGGCTTGTAAAGAATAACGAATGAAAGGAGATAATGCTGAGGTTAATCGGTGAAATTATCAATTGTTTTATTTCACTCTGATATACAAGTATTCAGTTGATCGAATTAAAAAGTGTGAAGTTATCCTTTTTTTACTAATTATAGGGGCAGGGTTGTGAAAGACTCGGTGGCGGGGGGAACATATGATAAATATGGTTATTTTTTCCATAAAACTGCAGATTTGATATGATATATTTATATCTTATTGATTCATTCGTCAAATCACTTAAAGAAAAATGAAGTGAAACCACAATAGCTGAGAGAGGGGATTGCAGATGTTTTCAAATAGGCAAACCACAACGGGAAAATGGCTGGCTTATTTAGGGTTATGGATGTTTGCTGCGGGATTTGCATTTAGTGAAATTATAGGAATTGAAGGTACTCCAAGTTTGTTAAGGTCTGCATCCATCCCAATGATTGTAATAGGATTATTGATGTTAATCATATCAAACTTCTTCAATGAGGAACGTTATAAAAACGAAGGATAGCAAAAGGTGGGAGATCTCACGACTAAGTCTTCAAGGATTGGAGGCATTAGTTGAATAAGCCAAATAATAAAAGAGGAGAACCTGTAAGGCTCTCCTCTTTCGTCTGATTAAGAAATCGTGAATCCTTCTTCTTCCTTTATGCCGCCTTTTTCCTCGAACTCATCAAGCAGCGCACGCACTTCATCCGTAGAATGGGTGCCCATCAGCTGATTTCTCAGCTCACCGGCTCCACGGAAGCCGCGGACATAAATTTTGAAGAAGCGGCGGAGCGGTTTGAATAGACGCGGCTCCAGCTCTTCAGAGTACTTGTCGTGAAGATCCAGCTGCAGACGTAGAAGATCAAGCAGTTCATCACTTGTGTGTTCCTTCTTCTCCACTTCGAAGCAGAACGGATTGTGGAACACACCGCGTCCGATCATGATGCCGTCGACGCCGTATTTTTCAACGAGCTCCAGTCCCTTTTGACGGTCAGGGATGTCTCCGTTGATCGTGATCAGCGTGTTCGGGGCCACTTCATCGCGAAGCGCCATAATATCAGGGATCAGCTCCCAGTGGGCATCGTAGTTACTCATTTCCTTCTTCGTCCGAAGGTGGATGGACAGGTTGACGATGTCCTGTTCCAGCAGGTGCTTCAGCCATGGACGCCATTCGTCGAGGTTTGTGTAACCAAGACGGGTCTTTACGCTGACAGGCAGTCCGCCGGCTTTCGCTGCATCAATGATTTCAGCAGCCACTTCCGGACGGCGGATCAGGCCGGAGCCTTTTCCATTTCCGGCTACGTTCTGAACCGGGCAGCCCATGTTGATATCAATCCCACGGTAGCCCATCTCCGCCATGCCGATACTCATCTCGCGGAAGTATTCGGGTTTATCTCCCCAAATGTGGGCGACGATCGGCTGTTCATCCTCTGTGAACGTCAGGCGGCCGCGCACGCTGTCCTTCCCTTTCGGATGGCAGTAGCTTTCTGTATTTGTAAACTCAGTGAAAAACACATCAGGTCGTGCCGCTTCCGTCACCACATGACGGAACACAACATCTGTCACGGCTTCCATCGGCGCTAGAATGAAAAACGGCCGGGGCAGCTCATGCCAAAAATTATCTTTCATAATATATCTGAACCCTTTCTTTATGAGAAGTTTGATTCCCAAAGCTAAAAAGCGACGCTATCTATATCCATTACCATATTGAATGGATTTCAACCAGTATATACTTTAATAGTATCTTACGAAAAGTGCAAGGGAACGAGATGGTTGGAGTGGGTATAAATACATAAGCAGGAATACGCTGTAAATAGTCTGATTATTGAGTTAATTTATGGTAAAATATAGGGGGGCGGTGCATTAAAAAGAAAGGGAGTGGAGGGTTATCACCCGTTACTTTAAATTTGTCGCGACGTTTTCCGGGCAGGAAGATTGGATGATTCAGGAACTGAAGAATGGCAGAGCAAGATTTGGTTGGAGCGGACCTGGGTCTGATTTGAGAAAAATTAAGGAGAAATCTCCATCGCAGCGGACATCAAACGAAAAAGTGACGTGGAGATACACCCAGTTTTTGATGAAGCGTTTAACTGTTGGAGACCGGTTGGTCATTCAGCTGAAGAGGCCATTGAGGAATTTTCTTATCGCAGAAGTGACAGGGGAATACGGTTCTACGGACCCGGAGATGGATGATTTCAACCATTATGTTGAGTGCCGCCTGTTAACCAATGAGTTTATTCGAGTGGATTCCAAAATGGTGTCCCAGCAGCTGCGTCATCACCTCAGCAAGCGTGGTCAGTATTATGAGATCTACAACTCTGATGCTCTCGATAATCTTGAACGCATTGAAAAAATTTCAAGGGAGGGCGGGGAGGATTTTGAGAAGTTAAATCAAGAAGGAGATGCCGCCCTTTTTGCATCACAGGCGTTGGAAGAGGAGTTAATCAAGAAGACGTATGAAAGAATTTCACAAAAATGGCCGAGCGCGCACTTTGAAGGCTTCGTGAAAGAACTGATTGAATCGATGGCTGGAGTTGAGGTGAAAAAAGCAGGGGATTCCGGACAGGGATGGGATCTGACCATTAAAATTCTCGATCCTTTTAGTAACTCAGACATCCTTGATAATATTCCGGTTCAATGTAAGAACTATCAGGGAAACGTGAAAACGGAAAAGCCGATTGAAGATCTTATCCGCTGCAGTCAGAATTCCGAATCTAATTATGCTTACCTTTTCATCATGGGAGATATATCAAAGAGTTTTGAAGATAGTTTTAGAATGAGAATGGAAGAAACGAAACAGGAACTGGGCCGGGACATCGAGTGGCGGATGATCGGTCAGGAAGAGATAGCGAAATTATATTTGAAGAAACTGAATGCACTCACATAAATGAATAAGCACCTGGCTTGTATAACAATAGCTGCAGGTGCTTTTATTTGTGCCTTTGATTCCGAATATACTTGGTTTGTAGAACCTTACTCCCCATTAAACTGTGAGTTCATATGCCCCTTTTCTTCATCGTTAAAAATGTAGAAATTTTCAAGTCCATTTTCTTCTCCAAACTCTCTCATCAGGTTATCGGCTTCATTGTAGTTGAACATCACATCATTAAGTGCATCTTTGGCTTTGATGTAAGACAGGGACTCATTGATGGATTCTCTTGACTGTCTATACTCTTCTGTTTTGGCCTTATCCATTACCCTGGGGTATAAATCGATGTAAATTTCCAGGCTTTCAGCCATGCTCAGGAAGTGGGCGTGAATATCTTCTACCTCGACAGGCACAGTCTTTATGGAATAAAGAAGATCGTTTCCCTTCCGAAAGTTTTCTAAGGACTTGTCCATCATATCCATCCATTCTTTGTTATCTACAGGACTATCGCCGTAATCAGCATCCAGGATAAAGAAGTCTTCCATAGGTCTTAAAGCGTAAAGATAAGCCCCATGAACGGCCGCAATGGCGTCTTGGTATTCTTGATACTTCAGGAGGTTTGAGGCTTCAGGTGAGGAAGAGGTGTCACTATTCTCCTGTTCCTTGTTAGAAGGGACTGCATCTGGGTGAACGGTTTCGTTTTCCGTTTCACTGGATGCTGAAAGACACCCTGAAATCAACAGCATGAAAATGAGCAGGAGCGGTAAGAAAGAGAATCTGAACATTAACCTCCACCTTTCCTATGGCACTTTATTTGAGAATACAAATCTAATATATTAACGAATTACAAATTTTAACACTTATTCAGGTGAGATTATTTGGAAAATAACTTGAAGTTAATGGTGATTAGAGTTAAGCTTAAACTAACTTGCATAACAATATAGAACGTTTTTATTTTTTGCCTAACTACCTTGCAATGCAAGAATGATGGAGAGGGGAACGTCTGGATGTCGTCGAGCCAAATGTTGAAAGGAATTCTTGAAGGCTGTCTGCTCGCCATTATCGGAAAAGGGGAGACCTACGGCTATGAAATGATCGAAAAACTGAACGGCTATGGCTTTTCCATGGTTAAGGAGGGGAGCATTTACCCGCTGCTTCTGCGAATGAAAAAAGAAGGGTTGGTCACCACGACGAAGAAAAAGCATCCGTCCGGCGGCCCGCAGCGGAAATACTACGCCATTACTGAAGAAGGCCGACACGAACTGGAAGCCTTCAAAGTCCGGTGGAAAAGCATTTCCGGTGGCGTTGAGAATTTACTGGAAGGGGAAGAGCGTATATGACTTTATCAGAGGAAAGCCGGGAATTCGTCGATCATCTAAGGCTGTATCTGCTTACGAGTGGCAGGAATGAAGCCGAGGTGGAGGAGATTACAGAAGAACTTGAGGATCATCTCCTTGAAGCTGAACAAGAAGGAAAAAGCACGGAGCATATCACAGGAAAGTCTCCGGAAAAGTATATGAAGGAACTGGCGGGGGAGATGCCTTTGGATAAGAAACAGATCGCCGGGTGGATCCAGGGGTTTATCCTCGGTATCGTCGCCTTCCTGCTGCTTGGAGATGCTTTGGAAGGGGAGCTGTCGTATTCGCTTCTCGAACTGCTCGGCTATCCTGTCATCGCCCTGCTTTATTTAGGAGCCATAATTTTGGCCTTCCGCTACGTATCCTCTAAGCGTCCGACGAAGAAAAAGGAATTCACCTTCTATGCGGTTATCAGTGGCGGGTTCCTGCTGTTGTTCATGGGATTGATTTTCATGGATCAAATGCTTTCGATACCGGCTGTATGGACGGCTGGACCGACAGCGGAAGGGGCCATCCTCGTTTTATCCGCTCTGACCCTTGTGGCGCTCGCTTGGAAGTGGAAAAGCTTCTTCTTGGTTTTCGTAGCGCTGGTCTACTATGTGCCGCCTTTGCTCCTGGAAGCAGCAGGCGTCCAGGCCGATACGAGTCTGATGGTTGAGGCGTTCCTTCCTTTAGGGCTGATCTTTTTGTATATCGTGATTCATACCTTTATGGAAAAAAGAAAGTAGACGACATAAAGAAACCGCCCGTGCCGGAGCAGGCACGGGCGGTTTTTATCATTCGTGCTGATGGAAATCGATCACCATTCGGCCTTGGATTTTACCTTGTTCCATTTCCTCAAAGACGTCCTGAACTTCGTGAAGGTGGCGTGTCTGCACGACAGGAACGACTTTTCCTTCGGCTCCGAATTGGAAGGCCTCCTCTAAATCCTTACGCGTACCGACGAGAGAGCCGATCACTTCAATGCCATCAAGGACGAGTCTTGGAATGTTCAAATCCATCGTTTCAGACGGCAGTCCGACCGCTACGACTTTACCACAGGCGCGGACGGCATCGACAGCAGAGTTGAAGGCTTTTTTAGAAACCGCCGTAACGACAGAGGCGTGCGCACCGCCGAGCTGTTCCTGGATGACTTTCTCTGCATCTCCGTCCGTTGTTGGATTGATTGTCATGTCGGCGCCGATCTCTTTGGCGAGGGCGAGCTTATCGTCATTGATATCGACCGCAATCACTTTGGCGTTGAAGACGTGCTTGGCATACTGGATAGCAAGGTTGCCCAAGCCGCCGCAGCCGTAGATGGCGATCCACTGACCGGCTTTCACATCAGATACTTTGATCGCTTTATACGTCGTCACGCCGGCGCAGGTGATGCTGCTCGCCTGAGCCGGATCGAGTCCGTCGGGTACTTTTACCGCATAATCAGCTGTCACGATGCACTGCTCGGCCATACCGCCGTCGACGCTGTAACCGGCGTTCTGGACATTCCGGCAGAACGTTTCCCGTCCGGTCGTGCAGTATTCGCAGCGCCCGCAGGCATGGAACATCCAAGCGATGCTCACCCGGTCGCCGACCTTCAAGCTTGTGACATCATCAGCGATTTGTGAAACAACGCCGATGCCTTCATGCCCAAGAACACGACCTTCGACATCACCGAAATCACCAGCAGCGACGTGCAGGTCCGTATGGCAGACCCCGCAGTATTCCACATCGACGAGGGCTTCCCCGGATTGCAGTGGACGGACATCCTTTTCAATAACTTCAACATTTGCTTTTGCATGTGGATTGACTACAACAGCTTTCATATGCGTTTCCCCCTTATATTCAATGAATAATGAAATGGTATGTGGAGAAGATCTTCCTTACATATTCATCATAGCACTAGTAACGAAGGAAACTTTGTGAAATATTGAACAAAGTATGAACGTTGAGGAGAACCAATCAGAAACGCCCTGCTTCCGTGTAAAAGCAGGGCGTTTCTTTTCTTCAGTTATGATCGGACAAAAGTATCCGCATAGTTTTCGAGCTTGGCGTTGATTTCCGCAATGATGTCGGAAACCGCGTGTTTTTGACTGAGGGAACGCTGCAGGGACGTCCCGATAATTTCTTCGACCGCTTTCGTATTGAAATAGGAGCCGTCTTTGAACTGCTTCTCCCGGATCCCTTTGAATTTCGTATCATACGAATTGGACAGCCACGGGTACAGCGAGTGAATGGTCTGGTTGTCGCACACCTCAAGCTTTGCTGTCGTACCTCCGAGCATCGTGATCTGCTCAGCGACGGCATCTTCATGGATCCATTTCAAAAAGGTGAGAGCCGCGTCGGTTTTTCTACTCTGCTTGGAAAGACCGATAACACCGCCGCCTAAAATCGGAGAGCCTCCTGGCGGGAGGGCGGAACCGACCAGCGGACCGACTTCACTCAGTGAAATTTTCGAAGCATGGTTGATAAATCCGATGATCATCGCCATCTCGCCTCGGGCGAAGCTGCTTACCTCTTCGGTCCACCACTGGTTCAGAAACGGCTTAGCCATTTTCACCGTTTCCAAGTAGTTCTCCAGCGCCGCTTCTGCTTTAGCTGGATCGAGCATCAAATGATTCTCCTGGACGAGGCGTCCGCCTCGCTCGTAGTAGCGGGCGAGGAAATCGAGGGCCATGATCGAAGGCTTGCCTAAGATCATCCCTGTCCCGTATTCGATCGGCGAATCGCTGTAAGCTGCGCGAGAGAAGAAATGGACGATCTCATTCATCGACTCGAAGTCTTCCGGAATCGTCAGTTGTTTTTTATACGTTTCATAAAACATCCGCTTGATTTTCGGGTCCTCAAATAAATCCTTCCGGTAAAAGAGCATCTGCAGACTTGGATCAAAAGGAAGGACGAGCGCCTGGCCGTTCACTTCTGAATAGTTGCGCTTCAAATACTTGGGCAGTGACGCGAGTCTGTCGTCGATTTCTCCATCCAGCCCTTGAAGGGGGGTGAACAGTTCCTCCCCGAGCCAAGGAAGCCAAGCCATATCGAGACGGATCAAGTCATGATCCCTCTCCTGCGATTTGGACATTAACTCCTCGTACATCTGGTCGAACGACTGGACATCCACCTCGACACGGATCCCGGTCTGCTTCTGGAAATGGGGCAGGATCTTCTGCAGAGCATCTGTAGTCGGACTGGGCAGAGTCAGCAGCTTGATCGTATCGGAACCGTTTGTAGATGCGGTAACCTCCGTATCTACAAACCCTTTATTTGAAAGAATCACGTGAGGCTCCATCGTCTTCACATCATGGACATGATCCAGCAGCCAGCCGGCCGTCTTTTTTCCGAGAAGCTGATAGTTTTGGAGATAAGAAACTGTATCCGCCCCCGCTCCACGTGTGGACGGGTCCAGGGTAATCAGTGCGGGCATAGGATGTAGTGACCCGAACGTGTGCGCCTTCCGTAAGTGATCGGCAAAGTTCGGGCTGCTTGTTACGAGAACATCGAAGGACTGGTCCTTGAAAAAGGAAAACGCCGCGCTGTGCGCCTGCTGCAACGTTGTCCGTTCAATACGGGTCGGAAGAAAACTGAGGTCTCTCGCCAGCACGTCTGTAAAGCTGCGCTCATTGGAGTGTTTTTCCTCCCCTGTAAATAGACCGACGGACTCAAAGCCCTGATCTAAAATGTAGGCGGCGATATCTCTGCCCGCCTCGGTGAAGTCGAACGATACAGACGCCCGGCTGTTCCGGACCTGGCGGTTGATGAACACGACGTGATCTTCCGGAATGTGCAGTTTTTCATAATAGGTACGGGCATCATCAAGGCAGGAAACGGCCAGAACCCCTGTCACCCGTTCGGCGGCGATTTCCTCAAGAATCTTTTCCTCATAGTGGGGGAGGTCATAGGTGATATACAGGTGGACGGAGTATCCCTGTTCACGTAAGGATTTTTTTACGCCTTCATAAAATTGGACATACTCCGTCTGCTCGAGGCTCGGCAGGATAAGGGAAACGGCATGGTTCGTCCCTGAGCGCAGCGTATGGGCTTTTCGGTTCAGGTTATAACCGAGGGCGTGGGCCGCCTCTTCCACCATCTTGATTTTTTTTACACTCACATTGCCTCTTTTGTTCAATACATTTGAAACCGTCCCGTGTGAAACGCCGGCTTTTTTAGCGATATCTTTAATTGTTGTCACTCTTACAAACCTCCATTACTGCGGTGTATCCGTATGTATCTTTTTCTAATATAACATGGGATTCCAGTATTGACACGTTCCAATATCATGTATATATTTATCCGTGAAAATAGTAAGACGATGGGGGAGGGGTTTTGTGGCAGGAAAAAAGGAGTATCAGCACATCAACGGGCTGCTGAGCCGGAAGCTTGAGGAAAAGCAGGTGCTTACAGCGGTACATAGAGGGCTGCCTGGAGGAAACATCATTGAGAATACGATTCCGGCCTTTCAGGCTGCGCTCCGTCTGCGGAGTGACGCGTTGGAAATCGACGTCTCCAGGACAGCTGATGGGAATTTTTATCTTTTCCATGATGGTGAGGAAAAGCGTCTTTTCGGCGTGGATCAGAATATAAGAGAGATGACGACGGAGGCGGTGGCCGCCATGACGTATTACAACAGCCTTTCGCTGCCTGTGAGTTATCGGGTCGAGAGTCTGGATGACGGCCTGCGCTTTCTGAAAGGGGATACGCTCCTGAACATCGACCGCTCCTGGCAGGACTGGGCAGAGCTTCTGCCGCTGCTGGATGGCTATGACATGATGGATCAGCTCATTTTGAAGAGTCCTGTCCACCGCGATTATCTCGGGCAGCTGCAGAACCATGAGCGGAAATACATGTACATGCCGATTGTTCAGACGGTGGAAGAGCTGGAGGTGGTCATGAGCAGTCCCGGCATCAATCTTGTCGGCATCGAGCTGATTGCAGATTCCGAGGACCACCCGCTGTTTGACGATGCTGTCATCCGCCGGGTGCATGACGCCGGCTTGTTCGTCTGGGCGAATGCCATTACCCTCGATGATGAAAAAATATTGTATGCTGGTCTGGATGACAACACGTCATTGATCCACGGCCCTGAGTACGGCTGGGGCAGACTGATCGATAAGGGTGTCGACATGATTCAAACCGACTGGCCGTCTCTTCTCGTTCCGTACATCGATGGAAAATTGAATCGATAAACCATACCAGGCACCCGCTGCATTTTTTGCAGCGGGTGTTTTTTTTGTTTGTAAATGGATTGCTAAGAGTATGTAAAGAAGTTGTTTTTAGTATTTACCGCAGCGGTTTTTGGTTCTAGAATCAAAATTGACACGTTCCAAAAATGAGGGGAAGGACGAAAACAAGGAAGGACCGCTTTTATTTCATATGGATACTTAAGGAGATGGATGAGATGAAATTAAAGAACATGATGTTGACGACAGGCTTGGCTTTGACGACGCTTCTTGCGGCATGTGGAGGAACAGAGGAATCGGCAGCGGAAGGGGAGTCGGCGAAGGAGCCGCTGGTGGTCTATACGAACTCCGCTTCTGACGGGCGTGGCGACTGGCTGAAGGAACAGGCGTCTGAAAAGGGCTTTGATATTGAAATCGTTGAGGGTGGCGGCGGAGATATCGCCAACCGTCTTGTCGCAGAAAAGAACAACCCGGTCGCCGACGTCGTTTACGGGTTGTCCACGATGGACTATGAAAATTTCAAAAAGCAGGACATGCTTGCTGAGTACGTTCCATCTTGGGCAGGAGAGATCCAGGGTGACATCAATGACCCGGAAGGCTACTATCATTCCATCGTCAAACAGGCGATTCTTATGATTTACAATACGGAGAACTATGACGCGTCCTCTGCCCCGGCAGACTGGCCGGAGCTTTGGAACAACGAGGAGTACCACGGACAGTATGCCATCCTGGGTCATGAAGGTGGAACCGGCCGGGCGATCATCGCTGGCATCTTGAACCGCTATAAGGATGAGAACGGCGAGTACGGGATTTCCCAGGAAGGCTGGGACGAGCTTGAAAAATACTTAACGAACGGCTATCACCCGGCAGAAGGGGAAGACTTTTTCGCGAAGGTCGCTGATGGAAGTGTACCGATTTCAGGCATCTGGTCGAGCGGCATCGTGCCGAAAGAGGAAGAGTTCGGTGTGGATGTAGCGTATGCCACGCCGGAAGTGGGCGTTCCACACGTCGTTGAGCAGGTGGCCATTGTAGAAGGTACAGAACAGCAGGACACGGCGGAAGCGTTCGTCGATTGGTTCGGCAGCAGTGAAGTCCAAGGAAAGTGGACGGAGGAATTCTCCACCCTGCCGGCGAATGAAGGAGCCTTGGAATATGCAGATGAAGCGACGAAGGAGCTTGCTGAGTCCGTGACTGTTCAGGATATTGACTGGGGATTCGTTTCAGAAAACATAGATCAATGGGTCGAAAAGGTTGAACTGCAGCTGCTTCCTTAAGAAGGAATAGCATGGGGGACAGTCCAATACTTGGGCTGTTCCTCTTTCCATGAGTGAGGGAATTTTATAGAGAGAGGATAAGCGATTGTGATTGAATTCAAAAATGTGCAGATCAACTATGGAGATTTCGTAGCAGTAAAGAATTTGAACCTGAACGTGCGCGAAGGGGAATTTTTCACCCTTCTCGGTCCGTCCGGGTGCGGGAAAACGACGACGCTGCGCAGTCTCGTCGGCTTTGTCCATCCGTCACAAGGCGAGATTTTCCTGAACGGCGAGAACATTACATCGCTGCCTGTAGAAAAACGGGAAGTCAGCATGGTCTTCCAAAGCTATGCCTTGTTTCCGACGCTTGATGTCTATGAAAATATCGCCTTTGGCTTGAAGGTGAAGAAAGTGCCGAAGCAGGAGATCGATCGGGAGGTCCGCGATATGGCGGCCAAGGTCGACCTCAGTGAAGAACAGCTGAAAAAGAAGGTGTCCGAGCTATCCGGTGGGCAGCAGCAGCGGGTGGCGATTGCGAGAGCGCTCGTCCTTAAGCCCCGTATCCTCGTGCTGGATGAACCCTTGTCCAACCTCGACGCCCGCCTGCGTGTCCAGTTGAGGAGAGAGTTGAAAAATCTGCAGAAACAGTTCGGGATCACCGCCATTTATGTGACGCATGATCAGGAGGAGGCGCTCACGCTTTCGGACCGGATTGCCGTTTTCAATAAGGGTGTCGTAGAGCAGGTCGGAACACCCAAGGAAATTTACAGCCACTCCGAAACCGAGTTCGTCTGCAATTTCATCGGCGACATCAACCATCTGGAGACTCCTGTCGTCAAAGAGCTGAATGAGCAGATGGGCGGCGGTTATCTGGAACATGAGCGTCACTATGTCCGGATGGAACGGGTTCATACCCGTCAGTGGCGGGGCGGAAAGGAAGCGTCTGTCCTCAAACTGACAGGCCGGGTGGAGGATGCGGAATTCTACGGCGTGTATACGAAATACTCGTTTCTCGTCAACGGCACCGTTATAAAGAGTATTGAGAGGGAAGATGGAAGAGCCCCTCACAACATTGGGGACGAAGTGGATATTTATATCGATATCCATGATGTGATGACTTATCGGGAGAGACACAGCTATGCAGTGGATCAATAAATGGAGGGGGACGGCTTCAACCAAACTCGCCGTCCTGCTCATCGCTTTGTTCTTTGCGTGGTTCATCGTCGCTTTTCTGATCTATCCGAATGTGAACCTGTTGAAAACGACCTTCATCATTGACGGATCGCTGTCCCTGGAGGCGGTCAATAAGCTGGTGAGCTCCAGCCGGGCCGTGCAGAGTCTGATCAACAGCTTCCTGCTGGCGGTTTCGCTTGTCATGACGGTGAACATCGTCGGGATTTTCCTCGTCCTTGTGATGAATTACTTTGATATCAAAGGCATCCGGGTGCTTTCGCTCGGATACTACACGACGCTCATCTACAGTGGTGTGGTGCTTGTGGCCGGCTATAAATTCCTTTACGGGGAGCAGGGATTTTTGACCAATCTGCTTGCGGGGATCTTCCCGGGCTTTGATACAGGGTGGTTTACGGGGTATGGGGCGGTTCTTTTCGTCATGACGTTTGCGATTACTTCCAACCACGTCATTTTCCTGTCGAACGCGATCAAGAAGGTGGATTATCAGACGATTGAAGCGGCCAAAAGCATGGGAGCCTCCGATTTTTATATTATCCGGAGAGTGGTGCTTCCTGTCTTGAAGCCGACAATATTTGCCGTGACCATCCTCATCTTTCTGATTGGATTGAGTGCGACGTCCGCTCCATTGATTGTCGGCGGACAGGATTTCCAGACGATCAACCCGATGATCCTGACCTTTGCCAAAAGCGTCACCTCCCGGGATATCGCGGCCATCCTCTCGATTGTTCTTGGTATTGCTACGATGGTGCTGCTTATGTTCATGCAGCGGATGGAGAACAACGGCAATTTCATTTCCGTATCGAAGGTGAAGTCGACGATCAAAAAGCAGAAGATCGAAAACAAATGGGCCAATGCGCTTGTTCATATCGCCGCCTATCTGTTATTCGTCATTTATGCGCTGCCTGTTGTGCTGATCATCATTTTTTCCTTTACCGATACGTTCAGCATCGAAAATGCGACACTGGCTCTCGACCATTTCACCTTGGACAATTATCTGCTGCTGTTTACGGACTTTTCCGCTTTCCGCCCGTACTTCATCAGTATCGCGTATTCGGCGGCGTCCGCTTTCATCGTGGTGATGATCACGCTGCTCGTTTCCCGGATTCTGCAGCGGCATAAAAACATCTACACCCAGCTGTTGGAATATTCAATGATGATTCCCTGGCTGCTGCCATCAACATTGATTGCGCTCGGTCTGATTCTTACGTATGATAAACCGAACAGCCTGCTCGGAAACCAGGTGCTGACCGGATCGGTATGGATGCTGCTGGTCGCTTATATCATCGTCCAGCTTCCGTTCACCCTGCGCATGCTGAAAGCGGCGTTCTTCACCATCGATCATTCCCTTGAAGAAGCAGCAAAAAATTTAGGAGCTTCTTCTATGTATACGTTCCGTAGAATCCTGCTTCCCGTCATCCTTCCGTCCACGCTTGCGGTTATGGTGTTGAACTTCAACAACATGCTGGCAGATTATGATTTGACGGTATTCCTGTTCCAGCCGCTGCTTGAACCTTTAGGCATCGTCATCAAAAGTAGTACCGATCCGCAGGCGTCCACGGATGCAAAGGCGCTTATGCTCGTCTATTCGGTCGTATTGATGGTGATTTCATCCGTGGCGCTGTACTTTGTGTACGGCAGGAAATCCAAGTAGTAGAAGGAGAGTGGCCACATGGAGATGGTAGAAGCACTGACCCTGTCCAAAACAGGGAGGGAAGAAAACAATGAAGACGCTTATATGGTGACGGATGACTTTGCCGCCGTCATAGATGGGATGACGCCAAAAGAAAAGGATTTATACGGGGGCGTCTCTCCGGCAAGAATCGCTGTGAAGCGGATCGTGGAGACCATCCGGCATTTTCAGGCGGACGTTTCCATGGAAGAAGCGGCAGAGCAATTAGAAGCTGCTTTGAACGCCTATTACGTTGAGCACCAGCTTGTTGAAGAAGTCACAGTCCATCCTCACAAACGGATGGGAGCGAACCTGATTCTTTATTCAAAGCATCACATGGAAGTATGGATGATCGGTGACTGTCAGTGTATGCTGGACGGCCGGGTGGAGACGAATGAAAAACTGGTGGACCAGCTCCTTGCTGACATGCGCGTCCAGCTTCTGGACCGCTATCTCCAATCTTATTCAGTCGAGGACCTTGTGGAGCGCGACCTCAGCGCCCGTGATCTTGCACCGTTTCAAAAACAGCAGTACCTCTATCAAAACCTGCCGTCGGAATCACCGCTCGCTTACACGGTTGCCGACGGCTTTCCGATGAACAAAAGCGACATCAAAATTGTTCCGGCGGAGGGGGTGGAGGAGTTGGTTCTGGCCAGTGACGGATATCCTTCATTACTTCCAACCCTTGAAAAAACAGAACAACGACTGGCGGAGACTCTTGAGGAAGATCCGTTGTGCCATCGGGTTTTCCAATCCACCAAAGGGGTGCAGTCCCCACATATCTCCTACGATGACCGGACGTACGTAAGGATGAAGCTGTCATGACAAGAGCACCTGTGTCGATCGACACAGGTGCTCTTCTTTTTTTATGAAGGAATGACGTTCCGCTTCTTTTTTCTAAAGGAAAAGAAAAAGTGAAGCAGGATATACAAAACAACTCCAAGAAGAAAGGAAAGGCTGATTCCCGTCGCTGTTGCTGTTGCATACATTTCATGTTCATTTACTTCAATGAACCAAAGATTTCCGCCCATCCATTCAGGCTCGGACAGGACATTTCGCCTCCCGGTCAGATGGAGGATGAAAGGAGACAGGAGGGTAAGAACGATATAAAGGATGGCCATTTTGAGCCCACCTCCACCGATCTTAAGCAGCTTCATTTACGATCAACTCCTTACCATCAGGATTTGAAATAGTGATAGGTGCGTATCATCCCTATCACAAGGAGAACGACTAAAGCGGTACCGTAAAAGAACGATTTAAACGTTTGGCTGAGCGAATGGATACGACTAATTGCAGCGGATCCTAAGACGAAAAAGATCAGGATGGGTATCAAGTATTTTTCTTTCATAAGCGGGCCTCCAGTGGCTGGGTTCCATCATCGTTTTGGATAATCTTAGTGTATCATAGGCTGCTTATAATGGAATTAAATCCCATTAAAGTTCTTTGGATGAGATAAAAAGTATCCCCCGCTCCTTATTAAAAAAGGAAGCGGGGGGATACTTTTATAGATGGGGGAGATACGAGGGTTTCACCTGTTTCTGTTTCCAAAAGCGTCCTGTGGAAGAAGTTCGTCAAATAGACGAGATATCCCACGGGGACACCAGTCTTTTATGGCGGCTGTACCGAGGTTATCAGCAGGCGGGGAAGAGCGGCCGACCTTGGCGTTTCGGTCACCTATATCGATGCGGAGCTCTTTGAGAAGGAAGTGCAGAATTTCGAAATAAACGAGATCAATTGATTGGAAGGGTTGATTTTAATTCAAATAGTCCATATAATCTAACTAACGTTAGTTAGATTATTTAAAGGAGGTAATTGAATATGGCATGGTTTTATTTAATCATTGCTGGTTTATGTGAAGTGGGATGGGCTTTTGGTCTGAAATTCTCAAACGGTTTTACAAATATGAGTGTAGTTTTTCCAACATTAATTCTTATGATTGTGAGTTTTTGGATGTTTTCTAAGTCGCTTGTTTCTATGCCAGTTTCTACAGCTTATGCTATCTTCACAGGTATAGGAGCATTTGGAACAGGGATCGTGGGGATGTTGTTTTTAGGAGATGCTTTCAGCATTGTAAAACTGATTCTGTTAGTTACTCTTATTAGTTGTATCATTGGACTGAAATTAGTATCAGAAGACTCTAATGAAAATGACTCTGTTCAAGAAAGAGGTGTATAAATTGAGTTGGCTTTATTTAATGTTTGCGGGTTTGTTGGAGGTTGGAGGAGTAATATCTCTAAAAATGGCTGAAGGGTTCACAAAAATGAAACCCTCCCTGGCTTTTGTTATCTTTATGGGGTCGAGTTTTGTATTACTATCCTTATCCTTAAAAGAAATCCCTATCAGTATTGGATATGGTATTTGGACGGGTATTGGGGCAGCTGGCAGTGTTTTGTTAGGAATGTTCATCTTTAAAGAACGGAAGGATTTGAAGAAACTCATCTTCGTAGGGGGCATAATCGGATGTATTGTAGGCCTTAAATTATTGTCATAAGGGCTACTCGTTGATGATGCATCATGGAGAGGAAAGTTGCGATGAATGATATAGTCTTATTAACCGTTGATTTTGTTTGATTTTAATATCAATATTTCTATTAATTCTGGTATATCGAACTCTAAGAGGAGCAACAGAAGCAGATAAAGCAGTAACCTTAGACACCTTTGGTATTTATTTGATGGCGTATGGGGCTTACCAGGCATATCATCTCCAACACATATGTTGAATAATGTAATGTTCACTAGTAGGTATTCTACTATTTGTTGGGACAGAGGCTACTTCAAAATTCTTAGAAAGAATAATATTAAAAAAACAATATCAATAGCGTCAATTTTTTAAAATGGAGTAAGTATTATAAAGGAGAGAATCCCGTGACTAAAGGAGAAGAAACGAAAAAAAGGATAGTAAACAATGCCTTAATCACTTTTGCAACTAATGGATATGAAGAAACTTCCATGAAAGATATTGCTACCAGGACAAATATTAAAGCACCATCAATTTATGCTTACTTCTCTAGTAAAGACCGCCTATTTGAAGAAGTCATGGATACAACAATGCTCGAATATATTCATTACATTCAAAATATAGACAATGACTTAGCGGACCTTACAACGGAAGCTAAATTATACAATATATTAATTGGGCTGAATGAATATTTTTACAATAACAGTTTAGGGCATTTTATTAAAAGGTTTATGATTATTCCTCCCAAGGACTTCAAAGATAAGTTTAATACGATGTACTTCGAAATGGAGAAGGCCATCAAATCATTGGTGAATCGTGTTTTAAATGAAGGTCGAGAAGAAAACAATAAATTTGTGAATATTGACGTAATAGCCAATTCTTTTTTATGTATTCTAGATGGTGCCCTCATGTATTTGATGAATTTTTCTTATGAAGAGTATAGAAGAAGGTTAGATGATACATGGATAACCTTTTGGAATGGAATTCAAAAGTAGAATAATTAAGAAATTTAAAACTAGATGCTCCTGTCTGAATCGTATAGTTTAATATATTCAATTTAAATTGGAAAGGATAGACTTGCCTGAATTGCTTTCTTTTTAACCCATCTTCTCTGAATGCTTGACAGGCACAAAGCAACGCGAATTTTGATTATCTCTAGGAATAGAGTACATTTTCAGTTAACGAGCGTATCCTTGAAGATTACCATATCACTTTCTATTTAAATTTATTACTTTATCCTGCCAAAGAAAACACCCCGGAAGTTAGATTTTTCGTTCTAACTTCCGGGGTGTACTACCAAAGAGCACTCTTTTATTAAAACAGTCTTTCGATACCCTGAGAGACTACGGCATAAAGGGGAATAACGACAGCAATCGTGCCACCGAACACTACATAAAATCGTTTTTTACTCATGTTGATTTCATTGGAATTGTCTCTTTTATCGCTCATTACAAAACCACCCTGTATAGTATTCCACCACCAGCAAGTGCCAAAGTGATGCACGTCACCAACGGCGATTCCACCGATAGCTCCAGATCTCCTTTTTATCTATTTATTTGGTCATTTTTTCATACTTAGATACCCTTTTTAAAGTTTTTAGAAAAAATTATGATTTAATAACGAACGAAATTATTGAAGTCTAAGCAAAATAAGCCACATGATAAAAGAACCCGCAGACCTCAAAGGCCTGCGGGTTCCATCATCTATTCCATTCTCCGGAACTTCCCAACCGCATAATAGAAGACCGGTACAAAAATCAAGGTGAGCAGCGTCGATGTCGTCAGGCCACCGATGACCGTAATCGCAAGTCCTTTGGAAATCAGCCCGGAAGCCGAGTTCGAAAGGGCGAGCGGCACGAGAGCGAAAATCGTGGCCAGGGCGGTCATGAGAATCGGCCGCAGACGCGTACGGGACGCTTCGACGATCGCTTCTGTGAGCTCGTGTCCTTCGCGGCGGTTGCTTTCAACACGGTCAAGCAGCACGACGGCGTTGGTGACGACGATTCCGATCAGCATCAGCATTCCGATCATTGCGCTCATCGACAACGTCTGGCCGGATAGGAACAAGCCGGCGAGCGAGCCGATCGGGATGAAGATCAGGGAGGACAGGATGACAATCGGTGTCAGGATGCCTCCGAACGTAATGCTGAGTACAAGGAAAACGAGTCCGACAGCTGCGGCCATGGCTAGCCCGAGGTCGGCGAAGCCTTCGTTGATCATTTCCAGTCCTCCGGTCAGATCCACTTCCACGCTGTCCGGCAGGGTGAGGGAGTCGACATCGGCCTCCACGTCACGGGAAACGGCGGCGGTGTCGTCTCCGATGATCGTCGCGGAGACCGTGCTTGCCGTTTCACCGTCCTGGTGCTTGATGGATTTCGGCACTTCCACTTCTTCAATCGAAGCGATTTCCTGCAGCTCTTTGGCACCGTCCTGTGTCATGATGGTATACGTTTCGATATCCGCCTTCGTTGCGAAGGTTTCATCGAAGGCAAGCTCCATCTCCCATTCCTCAGTCAGGGTGAGCGTGCCCCCATCAAGGGGATGAAGTCGTTCGCGGATCGGCTGCATCAGCTGATACGGGCTCACGCCAAGGTCTCTGCCATCCTCGTTCAGGGAGATATCGTATTTCGTCTGCGTATCCTCCATATCGTTGGATACATTCTTTAATTGATCGTTTTGTTCAAAAAGCTGGGCGACCTGGTTGGCGGCCTCTCTCAAATCTTCATTCTCATCACTGTACAAATTCACATCAATCGTATTGCCGGATGGCGGCCCATCCTGCTGGACTTCCGCAGCATTCACAACAGCATCCGGGTAGGCATCCTGCGCCTGGGCAAGCAGATCTTTCTCATAGTCGTTCATTACTTCATCGGCTTGGACGTCCTCCTGAAGCTGGACGTAGAAGCGGGCGATGTTTTCAGAAACAGATGCATTCATGCCTGGAAGCTGCCGCTGGCTGGAAAAGCCGATGGATACCTGCGTGTAGTCGATCTGATCGTCATCCAGAAGGGTGGCTTCCATCGACTGCGCAAGCGCTGTCGTTTCTTCAAACGTCGTCTCATCCGGAAGGGTGAGTTCGACTTCGAACGTTTCACTGCCTTCACTCGGCAGGAACGATACTCCGAGTGCCGGAATGAAGGAGAACGATCCGAACAACAGGACAAACGAAAGGGTGAAGACGAGTCCTTTCTTCTTCAAGGATCCTCTTAAGAATTTTTCATACCATGTGGCCAGCCGGCTCGTTTTTTCCTCGTGCTTCACGTCCTTGAAGAAGAACTTGCCGAGCACAGGGATAAGCATGAGAGCGACCAGCAGGGAGATGGTGATCGAGAACACAACGGCGAGACTGAACGGTCGGAAAAATTCGCCGAGAATACCGCCGACAAAGGCGAGCGGCAGGAAGACGATCAGTGTCGCGATCGTGGAAGAGGCGACAGCGCCGAGCACTTCCTTCGTCGCCTTGAAGACGACATCCCGCTGCTTCATTTCCGGATACTGCTGTTTCCAGCGGTAGATGTTCTCGATGACGACAATACTGTCATCGACGATTCGTCCGACGGCGACGGCCATACCGCCGAGCGTCATAATGTTCAAGGTGTAATCAAATGTTTCAAGCAGGGCGATCGATCCGAGAATCGAAATCGGCAGCGACAGAATCGCGATGATCGTCGCCCGGATGTTTCTTAGGAAAAGCAGGATGACGATGACGGTGAACAAGGCACCGAATCCGCCTTCCTTCAACAATGCGGAGATGGATTTGTTCACTTCTTCGCCCTGGTCGAGGACGGTGTACAGCTCATAGCCGCTGTCATCCACCTCTTCATTTAAATAGGACTTCACCGCATCGGCAACGTCGGCCGTGTTGGCGTCCTGGGTTTTTGTTACTTCAATCAATACACTGTCTTCCCCGTTGAAGCGGGATACTTCGCTGCGCTCGGTCACTTGAGTGATATCGGCGATTTCCCCGAGGGTCACTTCCTGAGGGGCTTCCGGTTCCGGCTGTGCAGCTGCATTTGCTTGTGCTCCTGCGGCAGCCTCAGACCCTGCATTTTGTGGCGGCTGCTGCTGTTGAGCACCGGCCGATGTAACCGGAATGGTGAGGTCTTCAAGAGCGGTCACATCATCAAGTGTTCCTGTGATTTCCACCGGTGTGGACAAACCGTCCTGCTGGAGGGAGCCGGCGGGAAGCTTGTATTCGGACTGCTCAACAGCATCAAGGATGGAAGATAGTGTGAGTCCGTACGTGGAAGCTTCTTCTTCATCCACTTCGATCTGCAGCTTCGACTCCTCACTTCCCGTCACCTGGACACCAGCTACACCTTCAAGGTTTTCAAGCGTCGGAACGATCGTATCTTCTACATCAGCCTGAAGCGCCTGCAGGTCATCGGAGGAAAGCGCGGCCTGGTAGACCGGTGTCGAGTTGATCGACAGAGCGGTCACCTCGGTTTCCGCATCCTCCGGTGTCGTTACATCGGCGATTGCATTGGTGATGTCTGATTGAGCTTCTTCGATATCTTCACCGAATGGATAGGTGATGGTAATAAAAGACGCGTTCTCCTGAGACGTACTCGTAATCGCGTCATAGTCCTCCATGTTCAGAAGGGCTTCCTCGAGAGGGGTGGTCACGTTTTCCTCCACTTCCTCCGTCGAGGCGTTCGGATAGACCGTCTGGACCGTCAGGACAGGAAAGCTGACGTCCGGGAAGGTTTCCACTTTGATTTTGTCCGTCGCAAAGATTCCCATGGCGATCACAAGGACCGTCAGAATCAGGATGGCGACCGTATTTTTTAAGCTGAATTTTGTTAACCAGTTCATACATCATGGCTCCTTTTTCAAGATGGTAGCCTTATCATAAAACCGTTGTATGAACTGAATATGAACAACCAAAATTTTTTCAGCGGCGGGGGAGATGGACAGTGAAAGCTGCGCCCTCTCCGGGCCGGCTTGTCACTTGGATGGTTCCGTCGTGAAGCTGGACGATTCTTTCGGCGATCGATAAGCCGAGGCCGCTTCCGCCTTGTTTTCTCGTCCTTGATTTGTCCGCTTTGTAAAAACGCTCGAAAATCCGCTGCTGATCCTCGGGGCTCATGCCTTCACCGTCATCGGAGATGGTCACTTCCGCACCATCTTCATCTGCCTTCAAACGGACGGCAATCGTTCCTTCCGTCTGTGTATGGCGGATAGCGTTGCTGAGGATGTTCACCCACACCTGCTCGAGCTGGTCGTCATCTCCATAAAGGCTGCAATCCTCAAGATCTGCGTCGATGGTGATTTTTTTATCCGACCACTGCGGCTCCATGTGGGCGAGCACCCGGCGGAGCTGTTCATCCAGCTTGTAGGAGGATGGCTCATACGGCGGGTGGTCGCTGTCGAGAGTGGCAAGCTTCAATAAATTGTGACTGAGGACTGACAGACGGCGGCTTTCCTTTTCGATGATGTCGTAGTAGGCCTGCCTATTTTCCTCGTCCGTAACGACGCCATCCTTCAAAGCCCGGGCAAAGCCTTGGATGGATGTGAGCGGAGACTGGATTTCATGCGACACGTTGGAAACGAACTGCTGGCGCATGCCGTCCAGTTCACCGAGGCCGTGGGCCATCTGATTGAAGCTGTGGGCCAGGCTGCCGAGCTCATCCTTCCGCTTTGTCTCCACTTGGACATCGAAGTTGCCTTTGGCAAGCTCGCCGGCCGTTTCCGTCATCGCTTTGATCGGTCTGACAATCCAGCGCGTCGAAAGAATGAATACGAAGCTTCCAATCAATAGAACGGTCAGGAAAAGGATAAGGACGATCTGACGGAAGCCTTCGAAAAAGAATTCAAAATCCGGCCGCAGAAACAACGCGTAGGAGCTGCCGTCCTTTTCAAAAGGGAGTCCGATGTTGATCCGGGGAGGAAGAAGGTACTCATTGTGGACGTCGCCATTCAGAACGCGCTCGACGTCGGCCTGATCGATATCCCAGTCCTGTCCTTCCTCGTAATAAAGGCTTTCCTCCGCATCGTCCTTAAACAGCAGCACTTCAAAACTGCCCGAGCTCATGGCGTCGAGATAGAGGTCGGCATCGGTGTCGGGCTCTTTTTTATACAGCTCGATGAACTCCTTCCCGATATTCACCATCTGGGTTTCCAGTTTCTCTGCCACCTGCAGGGCGTGGAGCCGTCCGGAAATCGAAAACGTGATGACGAGCCCGATGACGATGGCAGCGATGAATGTAACGACAATTTGAGCATACAAGCTTTTCAAGACGTGACCTCCTCCATCCGGTAGCCGACACCGCGGATCGTCTTCACGGATATGCGGGCGCCTTTTTTCTTCAGTTTGTCGCGGATCCGTTTAATATGAACGTCAACGGTGCGGTCATCGCCCTCGTACTCGAATCCCCATATCCGCTCTATCAGCTGGTTGCGGGTGAAAATCTGCTCCGGATAGGAAGCGAGGGTATACAGCAGCTCGAATTCCTTCAGCGGCCACAGTTCACTCTCTCCGTTGATGGTAATCGTTTTGTTCGTTTCGTTGAGCGTGACATTGCCGGCTTCAATGGTTTGGGAGGCACGGATGTGGTAGCGTCGCAGCAGGGCTTTGATCCGCATCATCAGCTCCACGGGCTCGAACGGCTTCACGATGTAATCGTCGGTCCCGAGTTCGAACCCTTTCACTTTATCCTGGACCTCGCCCTTTGCTGTCACCATAAGAACCGGGATTTCATAGAAACGGCGGATTTCTCTGCACAGCTCATAGCCGTCCATGTTCGGCATCATCACGTCGATGACAGCGAGGTCGACGGCGGTGGAGCCGAGCACGTCAAGCGCCTGCTCGCCATCATCAGCGGTCAGCGCTTCGTACCCTTCGTTTTTTATGTACATCGTGATCAGCTGCTGAATATGCGGATCGTCGTCGACGACGAGAATATGGATCATCAGCCGCCCTCCTTGCTTCCTTTTTTAGTTGTAGTGTACCACAGCCGTCTCATCTGCTTCCGCCTTCTTTTGGAAGGATCTTCATTTTTTCTTCCATCGATTGGGAAAAAGGGCTTGCAAAATCTATGAATGTGAAATACAATAATATGAATAAAAATTCATAGATTCACACATCAGGACAAACAGACAGCCAGACACTCAGTGGTAGGATACAAGCGAAGCGTGACTTCAATATGTATAGAGAAATGAGTATGGTTCAGCAGCGGGTCCTCGCTGCTTTTTTGTTTGGGAAGAAAGAGGGGGAGCACAACATGTTGCAGAATGAAAAACAAACCGCCCGGGAGCCACAGCAGAAACAGGAGAAAAAAGGCATCAACATCAATGCTTTTGTACTGATTTTCTCTGTGATCGTCCTGGCTGCCATCTTGACGTACATCGTGCCGGCAGGAGAGTATGAAAGAGTCGATCAGGACGGCCGTACCGTCGTCGTACCCGATTCGTTCCAGTTCACCGAACAGTCGCCGGTCGGCTTTTTTGAAATTTTTACAAGCGTTCATACAGGGCTCGTCAATAGCGCGGGCATCATCTTTTTCGTATTGATCGTCGGAGGGTCTTTCGGGATCTTAAGTGCGACAGGAGCGCTTGATGCGTTGATCCGTACGCTGACCAAGAAGCTTGGCGATAAGGAGCTGCTTTTGATTCCGGTACTGACGCTTTTGTTTGCGGCGATGGGTTCTTTGATGGGGCTTGCAGAGGAGACTATCATATACATAGCCATCATCGTGCCGCTGGCGATGTCGCTCGGATTTGATGCGATCGTCGGTTATGCGGTGGTCGCCCTGGGGGCGAACATCGGCTTTATGAGTGCCTTGACCAATCCGTTCAACGTCGGTGTGGCCCAGAGTGTCGCAGAACTGCCGGTGTTTTCCGGGATGGGGCTGCGTCTCGTGCTGCTGGCCACCTTTTACGTAGCTGCCGTGCTTTATATTTACCGCTATGCGAGAAAAGTGAAGAAAAATCCGGAGCTCCGCTACATGGGGACGTTTTCCGAGAACAAGCCGAAAATGGCCGGGCCGGCGAAGCTCGAAACGCGGCACAAAGTGATTTTGACCATTTTCCTATTGAACTTCGTCGTGCTGATTTACGGCGTACTTGAGCTTGGCTGGTACATTACGGAAATCGCTGCTTTATTCCTGTTGTTCGGGATCATCGTCGGGGCAATCGGAAAATTGAAGCCGAACGAAATGGCCGACAGCTTGATGGACGGGGCGAAGAAAGTGATGACAGGAGCCTTGATCATCGGGTTCGCTCAGGCGATTCTCGTCGTCTTCCAGGAAGGACTGCTGATGGATTCGGTCCTTTATTTTGCGTCTTCCGTATTGAACCAGCTGCCACCGGTATTCAACGCAGCCGGCATGTTTTTCGTCCAGCTGTTCTTGAATTTCCTGATCCCATCCGGAAGTGGGCAGGCGGCGCTTACGATGCCGATCATGGCGCCGCTGGCCGACCTTGTTGGAGTAACGAGGCAGACGGCTGTTCTCGCTTTCCAGCTCGGGGACGGGATTTCCAATACGATCTTCCCGACCTCCGGCGTATTGATTGCCGGCCTTGCGATGGCGGGGATCCCTTATACGAAGTGGGCGAAATGGGTCTTCCCATTCATCCTTATTGAAGTGGGACTTGCGCTTGTATTTTTATTCATCGCCCATCTCATCCAGTACGGTCCATTCTAATCAGTCTTATTAACGGGAGGAAGATATCATGACACATACGACAGCTGAATTGAGTCAATGGACGGTCGAACAGCGCCGTCATTTCCATAAACATCCGGAGCTTTCCGGACAAGAACACAATACCGCCGCCTATGTGAAGGAGCTTCTTGAGGAGTTCGGCATTCCCCTGCTTGACGGCTTCACAGCACCGAACGTCGTGGCGTTCTTCAAAGGAACCGAAGGGAGCCGGACGGTGGCCTTGAGAGCCGACATGGACGCCCTGCCGGTTCACGAGCAGGTGGAAAAGCCGTTCTCTTCCACGGTTCCCGGCGTGATGCACGCCTGCGGTCACGACGCCCACATGGCGACACTGCTTGGAGCAGCGAAATGGATGAGTGAGCATCCGGAGCTTGTGAAAAATAACATCGTGCTCATTTTCCAAAGCTCCGAGGAGGAATCGCCGAGTGGTGCCCAGCAGCTCGTCAAAGATGGAGTGCTCGAAGGCGTGGATGCCATCTACGGTCTGCACTACATGTCCAATGTAGCTTTGGGCAAAGTCGGCTTTGCAGAAGGCTTTTCGATGGCTTCCAGTGACGATTTTGACATCGTTATCGAAGGAAACGGCGGCCACGGCGGTATTCCGCAGGATACGGTCGATCCGATTTATGTTGCGACACACGTGATCCAGAGCTTCCAGTCGATCATCAGTCGGAACCTGAATCCTTTTCACCCTGGGGTCATTTCGTTCGGCAAGATGAAAGCGGGCAATTCCTACAACGTCATTCCTGATCAGGTGACGCTGAAGGGAACGATCCGTGCACTCAGCTTTGAAGGGCAGGAGCTGATGTACAAGCGGACGGTCGAGCTGACAGAAAAAATCAGCGACAGCTTCGGCGCTGTCGGCCACTACCATTACATCGAAGGCACGCCGCCGGTGTACAACCATCCGGAAGCCTGTGCCACGGCCCGCAACATCATCCAGTCGACGTTCGGAGACGATGTGTTCACAGAGGTCGAACCGACGATGGGTGCGGAAGACTTCGGCTATTACTTGAAGGAGAAAACCGGAGCTTTCATTAATGTCGGTATGGAAGGGGAGAAGAGTGCGTATCCCCATCACCATCCAAAGTTTGATGTGGATGAAGATACCATTCCGACGGGGCTTGAGCTGATGGTTCAGCTGGCTTTGAGAGGATAATAGAAACGTAATCTCTAATCCCGCTGAAGGTGAGGAGTGAGAAAAAGGGATGACCTTCTGTTTAAACAGAAGGTCATCCCTTTTTACTCTATAATACTGGAAGAAGTATCACTGTTGAGGCTTTGCTTTTTCCGCATGCTTGGCTGCCAGAACATCTTCAGCCGTGCGTTTATTTTCCTCGGCTTCTTTTTTCGTCGCTTCATCTCCACCGACGACTTGATCCACGTTGTTTTTCAGTGCTTCATATCCCTGCCTGGCGACTAGTTCTTTATCATTTTTGTTGTTTTCGTCTCCGAAGTACGTAGAATCCATACCGGCATTGTGGTGGAAGCTTGTGTTTGTGGCACCAGGAAGCATGGCGGTCACATTGACGCCGGTTTCTTTCAGCTCTTCTCTTAATGCTTCGGCAAACATGAATCCGAATGCTTTGGATGGACCGTAGACCGTTTCGTAAGGGGTAGGCAGTGTCGCCGATACCGAAGAAACGATCATGATGTCGCCTGCTTGATTCGGAACCATATGCTGAACGACGCGCTTAGCCATATGGACGGTTCCGGAAACATTGATGTCGATGAGCTTCAACTCTTCTTGTAGATCATTTTCCAAGAAGGAGCCTCCCATGCCGATGCCGACATTGAGAACAGCCGCATCAAGGTTTCTTCCCTTGTTTTTCACAAACTGCCAGAAAGCCTCCACCCCATCATACGTCGATGCATCCGCCTGGAATGGATAAGCTTCCACTCCTAATTCTTCAATTTCCTCTGCGGATTGATAGATGGTTTCACTGGACCCGGACATAGCCACGTCATAGCCATCATTCGCAAATAATTTAGCCAGTTCAAAACCGAGCCCTGATGTAGATCCTGTGATCATTACTAATTTTCTATCTGTCATTCTCATCACTCCTCATAAATAAATCCTTACTCTATCAGCTTTTATATAGGGCAAGCTTCTGCATATGAAAGGTAGTTTCCCACAGTCTGGCTGTATCAAACATAAAGGAGCGACTTGGAGCGAGGGTGAGTGGGTATGTACAGGGAAGGCAATTGGACCCGTTTTGACTTTCTTTTGAAAAATTAAGGAAATTTAAGTAAGAAGATGGTAGAATATTTCTCATATCCTGAAAATCTATTCAGGTAAGAACGCTATTTTGAAAGCGTTTCATCATTATGAGGAAAAGGTGAAGCACACGTGAACATGCAAGTGAAAGAAGTATCTATTTTCGATCATACGGGAAACCGAATTGTAACCGACGACCGCGAGATTTCTGTGATTGCGAAGATGGAGGATCCGAAAATCGTCATTCTGGGAAATGTGGTCAGTGATGAAGAATGCGAGAATCTCATCCAGCTGTCGAAGGACCGGATGGATCGTTCCAAAATCGGCTCCAGCCGTGATGTGAGCGAGATCCGGACGAGCAGCAGCACATTTATTCCGGAAGACGATGTGAAGGCACGAGTCGAGAAGCGGATTGCGCAGATCATGAATGTACCCGTCGAACATGGAGAAGGACTTCACATGTTGAACTATAAACCGGGCCAGGAATATAAGGCCCACTATGATTATTTCCGTGCCAGCTCAAGAGCGGCGGCCAACCCGCGCATTTCAACGCTCGTGATTTACTTGAACGATGTCGAGGAAGGCGGAGAGACGTATTTTCCACATATGAATCTATCGGTATCCCCGCAAAAAGGGATGGCGGTCTACTTTGAATACTTCTACAATGATATGGAGCTCAATGAACGGACGCTTCACGGTGGATCGCCGGTGATTGAAGGAGAAAAGTGGGCGGCAACGATGTGGGTGAGACGTAAGCAGTATAAATAAACCAGACACCTTCCTAATACAGGAGGGTGTTTTTTTAACCTTTTTGTTCATTATAATGTTTTGACGAGTCGGAATTTTCGGAGTATGATATAGAAAAATAGGCGGAAAGCACCACGAAAGGCATCGAAAAAGAGGAGCAGGGTGATGGACTATTTTGTACAGTTCCAGTTGAACGTATTTGCGCTTCTATGTCTGGCTGTCCTGTATGTCATAATGAGAACGAAATCCAAGGTGGAAAGTTTCGGAAAACGCCTGCTCCGGATGATTATGGCCGCGACTGCCGCGGCTGTCATCCTTGAACCGCTGACGTGGATCTTCGACCGGAAGCTTTTTTTCGGAGCGTATCTGCTGGAGTACTGGACGAACTTCGGCTTGTTTCTCATCGGCCCTGTCCTCGGTGGTCTGATGCTTTCGTATGTCGATTATCATCTCTTCAAAGCCCCTTCGCGTGTGTATAAGAAGCTGTTTTATCAGCACATGACCATCTTCACGTTCGTTGTTCTCCTGATCAATGTATTTTACCCTGTTTACTTTGATGTGGACCCTGTCGTCAACGGTTTCAGCAGCGGACCGCTCAAAGAATTTCACTACCTCATCCTTGCGGGCATTTACATCTCCATGTTCCGGTTATTGATTAAAAACAAACCAAGAGTCAGCCGCTCGACGTACTGGATTTTCACGGTTTTCTTCGCGCTGCCGATTGGCGGCATGGTTGTCCAGCTGTTCGATTCCAAGCTGTACTTTTCGTGGACGTCGATTGTGCTTGGAATTCTCGTCGCCTATACGTTTTTGGAATCGACGACGTCAGAACAGGATTTCCTCACCAAACTGTACAACCGGCAGAGCTATGAAATCTACCTCAATCATATGATCGAAATCCGCCGGCCTTTCGGCATCATTCTCATCGATCTCGACCATTTTAAGGAAATCAATGACCATTTCGGCCACCAGCAGGGCGACCAGGTGCTTCTCGAGTTTGCGAGGGTGCTGGAGAAAACGTTCAAAAACCATGGGCTGCCGGCACGAATCGGAGGCGATGAGTTCGTGATCGTGCTTCATGATGAGGAACGTCCGGTCAGGGATTACGTGAAGGAGATGTCTGCCCGGCTGAAGACGTACGAGGATCCGTTCATCCGAAACCTTCAGTTCAGCTATGGATGGTCCTGTTATGAAGAGGGCATGTCGATGGAAGATCTGTATACATCAGCCGATCAGAAGATGTATAAGGATAAGCGGGAAGGGCGGTTCATATAATCGCTCTTTTTTTGTGGGTTTTAATTCCTATTTTTCCAAATCTGCTGCCTTCTCGTTTGTAAAATTCATCCAAGAGGCGTAATGTGTCTCGATGATAGAATGTTCAGAAAGGATGGATAGCGATGTGGAAAGAAGATTACGTCACCATCAATGACATGGACCTGCACTATGTTACAGCCGGAGAGGGGGAGCTCATGCTGTTTCTGCACGGCTTTCCTTACTTCTGGTACAACTGGCACCATCAGATCGAAGAATTCTCCAAGGATTATAAAGTGGTAGCTGTCGATATGCGTGGCTACAACCTGTCGGACAAACCGGAGGACGTGGCTTCCTATGACATGTCGATCCTCGTGGATGATGTGAAAAAGCTGGTTGAAGCGTTTGGGGAAAAAGAATGCATTCTCGTCGGCCATGACTGGGGCGGAGCGGTCGCATGGACACTTGCCTACTCAAGTCCGGAATACATCAGCAGACTGATCATGTTTGATGCGCCGCACCCGTACACATTCCGCCGTGAGCTGGCTGAAAACCCGGCACAGCGGGAGGCATCGAGTTATATGGGTTATTTCCAGCGCCCGGATTCCCACGAGCGTCTTTTAGCCAACGATGGAGAGAAGCTGCGCAAGGTGCTGTTTGATCCACTCGTGGCAAAAGGGGCGATGGCCGAGGCGGAGGTCGAGAAGTACATAGAGGCTTGGAAGCAGCCCGGCGCTATGAAGGCGATGCTTCATTATTACCGCGCCATCTCGTTCTATCCGTTTGAAGATCATGTGAAGCAGCCGGTACAGCTGCCTTATGAACAGTTTGATCAGCCGGTGCTCCAGTTCTGGGGTGATGCAGACGCCGCTTTTGAAAACAGCAACCTCGACGGGGTGGAAAACTACCTGTCTGATCTGACCATCCACCGCTTCCCAGGTGTCGGCCATGCGCCGCATCTTGAAAAACCGGAGGAAGTGAACCGGTTGATGCGTGAATTTTTAGCGGAGAAATAACAGAAAGGCCGTTCCTGCATGGGACGGCCTTTTGGCTTCAGAGGTTTCTCTACAAGCTTTTTTCTTTCTTGCCGCCAGGAGCGAAAGCCCCTTCCCTTTCCGCGGACGAGCGCCCGAGCTTCCTCGCAAAACCCACGCTCGGCGATCTCGGACCCCTCGTTCTCCCGCAGGAGTGGAAGGGGCACTGCTCCTTGGGAGTTCTTTAACATCGACAAAGTCTCCTTCACCCCGCTCCCCCTTGCTGGATGGAGGACAATCTTTTTCTACAGCCAAAAGAGCTGCCTACGATAGACAGCTCCTTACACTTATACACCACTATGCTGTGTAACTATCGATTTTCTTTGATGATCTGGTAGATGCCTAATGCGATCAACACCATTGCAATTCCAATTTCTACTTTGAAAATCAAGGAGAATCCCGGGAAAACTTCTGCTTCCAGCGGGCCTGCAGATCCTGCTATGTCTAATCTTTGTAACATGATCCATTGGGTATACATCATCACCAAGGTGTAATGAGCAAAAGCACCTATCAAAAGAAATAAGCCATACTTTATAAAAACCACGTTCAAACCACTCCTCTGCTAAATGATCCCCCTGCTCATTATTTTTGGTTGATCCCGCACATTCAACCTTACGTTTCAATCGATTAAAATCCAGCTCCTTCCATAATGGTTTTGCTTCGATCAATGGATTTCAATTTCGCCCGTTCACCGTCCATTTTATCGTCAACGAAGAAAATAGATAGGCGGCCATAATCAGTATAGGAACCACCAGAAGGGCAATCAGGTTCGTTTTCCAAGTTAAAGGCACCACTCGTTCCCAGATCTCCCCTGTGATTTTCCATAAAACAGAGAAGTAGAAGAAAAAAATGATAGAAGCGATTGTCTTCATGGGAGCTTCCGCCTCCTTTATGTATCCGTGCTCTCTCTAGTAGAGCATACGTGTGTCGTTTTTTCCAAATAAGGGAAACCGTTAGTAACACGTGTGAGGGAGGGATGGAGTTTGAATAAAACGCAGCAGATCATTTTCGGACTTGCGATAGGAACAGCACTGTTTATTGGGGTGCTCGCCGGGATGTCTTTCTCGGAAAACATTTTTGTCGTGATGGGTACCGGACTGGCAGCAGGATTCATCGTCCGGTTCGTTGTCCAGCGTGCGTTTACGGAGATGAATAAAAACAAGTCCTGAGGTCTTTCTTCCATGGTTGGCCGCCTGTTTTTCCTGAAATAGTGTTATCATGATGAAAGATTCTAACCATGGGAAAGAAGGATGTACGTTGAATAGAGTTTTTATTGTCATGTTGCAGGTTGCCGGTCTTTACGGGCTCTATCTTGCCGGGTCATGGATCCAGCAGGCGCTCGGCTTGTTCATTCCGGGCAGTGTGATCGGCATGCTGCTGCTGTTTGTGCTTTTATCTTTAAAAATAATTCCAGAGTGGCTGCTTCAGCAGGGCGTCGCCTTTATGATCCGCCATCTGCCGTTCTTTTTCATACCAGCGACCGTCGGAATTATCAGCTATGCCCACGTCTTTAAAGGGAAAGGGATGCTGCTCATCGTCATAGGCCTCTTCAGTACAGCGCTTGTCATGGCCGTCTCCGGACGGGTGACACAGATGCTCGTCAAAAGGAGGGAGGAGGCATGAGTACCGCTCTTTTGATGATGGTGATGACGATTGCCATTTACCTGGCGACCCTGTTCGTCTACCGCAGACACAGGCGGCTGTACACAACACCCGTCATCGTTTCCACTGCATTGATTGTCATCATTCTATTAGTCTTTCATCTGCCGTATGAAACGTATATGACCGGCGGAAAATGGATTGACCGGCTGCTCGGGCCTGCGGTCGTTGCACTCGCCTACCCGCTTTATCAGTTCCGGGATATTTTGAAAAAGATGTTCGTTCCGATTATGACAGGAACGGTGATTGGTGCAGTTGTTGGAATCGTTTCCGGACTGCTGCTCAGCAAATGGGCCGGATTCAGTGACCTGATCATCCATTCGATTGTGCCAAAATCGGTAACGACGCCTGTCGCGATGTCGATTTCAGAATCGACGGGCGGGGTCATGCCGCTCACAGCCGTATTCGTTATGATTGCCGGCATTGGCGGCCTTTTGATTCACCCGTTCGTGTTGAAAGTGAGCGGTCTGACCCACCGGATCGGCCGTGGTGTCGGCATGGGCAGCGCCTCCCACGCCATCGGCACATCCGCTTCGATGGAGCGCGATACGCTGGAAGGATCGATCAGCACGGTGGCGATGGTGCTGAGTGCTGTGATCGTCTCTATCATCGCTCCCGGTCTTACGCTGTTATTTATGTGAGGCAGGGGTGATCAGCAGTAGAAGAGGCCTTTCAATGATTCATTGAAGGGCCTCTTTTTTAAGTGAGTCTTATTCAACCAACCACACGATTGAGCAAGACTTGATTCCACGTCGGAAAACCTATGTTTCATCCCTACCTACACATGACATTAAACCGTTGATATGCTCCTCTTATTGTCTCTTAATAACGAAAGGGGATGAATGGAAAAGTCATCCATCCGTTTTGGAATAAACCGGACAGGTTATAAGAAGAATAAGGAAGGAATGAAAAATTTTCCGGGTATGCTCGTCCGAATCGTCACGGATTGAGGCGGTTTTTCTTACATTATTCGTGTGGGGAATTTTTAGATTATCGTGACTTTTCCATCTATAAAGCGTTATCATAGAGGTAACGAGTATATCTTAACAGAAAAGCGGCTGCATCCGGCGGTGGTTTTTCTGCAAAATCATAGTTATAAGGATGGTAAACATGAGCAACAGAGCAATCGAAACAGACGTGATCTTGATTGGCGCTGGAATCATGAGCGCGACACTTGGGTCGCTGCTCCACGAGCTTGCCCCGGACTGGAAGGTGACCGTGTTTGAAAAGCTCGGCCGCACAGGTGAGGAAAGCTCAAACGAATGGAATAACGCAGGCACTGGACACGCCGCCCTTTGTGAATTGAATTACACAAGCGAAAAGCCGGACGGCTCGATTGATATGACGAAAGCCGTAAAAATCAATGAACAGTTTCAAGTTTCCAAGCAGTTCTGGTCCTATCTCGTGAACAACCGCCGTATAGAAAAGCCGGAGGACTTCATCCGGCCGCTTCCGCACATGAGTCTCGTATACGGAATCGAGAACATCAAGTTTTTGAAAAAACGCCATGAAACGATGGCGCAGAACCCACTTTTCAAAGATATGAAGTTTTCTGATGATCCGGAAACCTTGAAAAAATGGATGCCGTTGATTATGCAGGAGCGCACGTCGGAAGAGCCTGCAGCCGCAACGAAAGTTGATGCCGGTACGGATGTGAATTTCGGCGCCCTCACACGCAAAATGTTCGACCACCTGGAGCATCAGAACGTAACGATGAACTACAACCACAGCGTCGAAAACCTCGAGCAGACGAGCGGGAGGACGTGGAGTGTTAAGGTAAAAAATGCCAACGGGGAGACAACCCGCTATTTAACGAAGTTCGTCTTCATCGGAGGAGGAGGAGGCAGTCTCCATCTGCTTCAGAAATCCGGCATTCCAGAAGGCAAAGGTATCGGAGGTTTTCCTGTCAGTGGACAGTTCCTCGTCTGCAACAAACCGGAGGTCGCAGAAAAGCACCACGCCAAAGTGTACGGCAAAGCACCGGTCGGGGCACCGCCGATGAGTGTGCCGCACCTTGATACCCGCTACATCGGTGATAAGAAGACCCTTCTTTTCGGACCGTTCGCCGGTTTTTCACCGAAATTCCTGAAAACGGGCTCCAATATGGACCTGCTGACATCGGTCAATGCCAATAACGTCATGACGATGCTGGCTGCCGGTATGAAGGAAATGGCCTTGACGAAGTATTTGATCCAGCAGGTGCTCCAGTCCAAGGAGCAGCGGATGGAAGCATTGAGGGAATTCGTTCCCGATGCGAAAAGTGAAGACTGGGAGCTTGTCGTTGCCGGTCAGCGCGTGCAGGTGATCAAGGATACCGAGGATGGCGGCAAAGGAACGCTTCAGTTCGGTACAGAAGTCGTCAGTTCCGCCGATGGAACCGTCGCCTGCCTGCTTGGTGCATCCCCGGGGGCATCCACCGCTGTCCATGTCATGATTGACGTGCTGCAGCGCTGCTTCCCGGACCAGTTCGCCCAGTGGGAGCCGAAGCTGAAGGAAATGATTCCGAGTTACGGCACATCCCTTCAAAACGACCCGTCTCTCGTTGAGAAAATCCATGCCGAGACAGGCGAAGCGCTCGGACTGACGGAAAAAAAGCTCGTACTGAATTGAGAAGAGGTGACCGCCTCAGCAGTTGAATAAAAACGAAAGCCCTTCATCTTTTTCGGATGAAGGGCTTTTTTGTATGTAGAAAAGTCACTTTTATTGTAAAAATATCAGAATACTTTTACAATTTTAGAAAAGGAGGAGATCATGTGGAAGCGAAACAGACGGTGTATGTGAATACCTTTACGGACGGAGTGCTGGATCCCGGTAAAGCTATGGAATATAAAGTGAAGGACGGCGGACATATTATCGCCAATACAACACCGGGGTGCTGGGGGCCGATGATTACGCCCGCCCTAAAGGGCGGTCATGAAGTGACGAAGCCTGTGTATGTCGAAGGGGCCGAGGTGGGGGACGCCGTCGTCATTCATATCCAATCGATAGAAGTGACGTCAATCGCCACAGCCTCCGGCAATGATCAGCCGGTGGAAGGAAGGTTCACAGGCGACCCCTTCGTCGATGGCCGATGCCCGAGCTGCGGAACGAAAAATCCGGATACGTATATCGAAGGAATCGGCCAGCAGGCGGTCCGCTGTCAAGTTTGTGGAGAAGACGTCACCCCCTTTGTATTTACGAATGCGTACACGATGGCTTTTGATGAACAGAAAGAACTCGGACTCACGCTCCACCGGGAAGCCGCTGAAAAAGTGGCCCGCGATGCCAAGGGTTACATGCGGACACCGGAGGAATCAATCCAAAACCCGGTCGTGACGTTCGCTCCCCATGATCTCATCGGGGCCGTGGCCCGTCTGCGTCCATTTTTAGGACAGCTTGGAACTACACCTTCCCGGCCGATTCCGGATTCTCACAATGCCGGTGACTTTGGACAATTTTTGATTGATGCCCCGCACGATTTCGGCTTAACGGTTGAAGAACTCGAGGAGAGGACAGACGGACATATGGACATCAATCGTGTCCGTGAAGGGGCTGTCATCATCTGCCCCGTAAAGGTCGAAGGTGGAGGTGTGTATGTGGGGGATATGCATGCGATGCAGGGCAACGGCGAAATTGCCGGCCACACGACAGATGTTTCCGGGATCGTCAGCTTGAAGGTCGATGTGTTGAAAGGTGTAAATCTGGAAGGTCCGCTGCTGCTTCCGGTGGAGGAAGACCTGCCTTACCTCGCGAAGCCTTTCACAGAAAAAGAAAAACAGCAGGCTATGAAGTTAGCTGAAAAATGGCAGGTGGAACAGCTGGAGGACTCCTACCCGGTTTCCTTCATCGGGACAGGGGCGGATTTGAATGAAGCGACGACGAATGGCATGGAGCGGGCAGCCAGGGCTTTTGGAATCGATGTTCCTGAAGTGATGAACCGCTCCACGATTACCGGCTCGATCGATATCGGCCGGCACCCTGGTGTGGTCACGGTGACGTTTCTTGCACCGGCCCATTACCTGGAAAAAATAAAACTGGAGAGGCTTGTAAGGGATTATTACAAGCTTTAAAGCAGATCAACAGGTCATTTGTTACAAAATCTTCCGTTTAACTTTCCTGGAGCAGGGGAAGAGGTGTAATAATTTGTGGTATAGGGGAGGTGTATGTCCTATTTCCGGAAGTCACTGGCGCTCGAACCGATCTATGAAGAGAGGATGAGTCGATGACGAAACAGATCTTTCAAGTCGATTTGAACAAGCGTATGGATGAACAGGACGTTGTAGGACATAATCGCTGGCACCCGGATATTCCCGCTGTCTTTTCCGTCAATCCCGGAGAATCGTTCCGTATGGAATGCCTCGACTGGACGGACGGACAGATTAAGAACAATGATGACCCTTCAGATATCAGGGACGTCCATCTCGACCGGGTGCATGTACTTAGTGGGCCGGTCCACGTCAATGGCGTGGAGCCGGGAGATTTATTAGTCGTCGATATTCTCGATATCGGCACGTTTTCCTCCCATGAGTGGGGCTTTAACGGGATTTTTGCCAAGGAAAACGGCGGCAGCTTTTTGACGGATCACTATCCGGAAGCCGCTAAGTCAATCTGGGATTTTGAAGGGATTTACGCCACCTCCCGCCACGTACCGAACGTCAAATTTGCCGGCATCATCCACCCGGGGCTGATCGGTGTAGCCCCGTCTCAGGAGATGCTGGATGAATGGAACAGAAGAGAAGAGGAGCTTGTCAGCCAGGATCCGGACCGCGTTCCTCCGCTCGCCAACCTGCCGACTAAGGAGAATGCCGTTGCAGGCAGTCTGAAGGGAGCGGACTTTGATCGTGTGGCCAGAGAAGGGGCACGGACAGTTCCCCCGCGTGAAAACGGAGGAAACTGCGACATTAAAAACCTCTCTAAAGGTTCGAAAATCTATTTTCCTGTCTTTGTGGACGGGGCAAAGCTGTCTGTCGGTGATCTGCACTTCTCCCAGGGAGACGGGGAAATCACCTTCTGCGGCGGAATAGAGATGCCCGGATGGATCGATTTGAAGGTCGAAGTCATCAAGGACGGCATGAACAAATACCAGATTAAGAGAAATCCGGCGTTCCGCCCCGGTCCCGTGATGCCACACTATAACGAATTCCTCGTCTTTGAGGGCGTGTCCGTCAACGAATTTTCCGGGAAGCAGACGTATTTGGATGCCAATACGGCTTATCGCAATGCCTGCTTGAACGCTATCGAGTTTTTGAAAACATTCGGATTCACAGGTGAACAGGCGTACATGCTGCTTGGAACCGCACCTGTGCAGGGGCATCTGGCCGGCGTCGTCGATATACCGAACTCCTGCTGTACACTTGCCCTGCCGAAGGAAATTTTCACAAAAGATATTCTGCCGAAGTAGAGGAGCGGATGCGTGTTGGCCCATTTTTCTTTTATATGTGAAGCGTGCGGAGAATTCACAATCTGGATGACCGGCATGAAAGAAAGCAGGAGGGAGGCCTCCTGTCCGGATTGTCAGGGCGTTTCGAAGCGGGTCTTCAAGCCGCCGATGACGTCAAGGATGGACAGCCGCGTCAAGCAGCGGATCGAAAACGGCATGGAGCCGCGGACCGTCAGGCGTGAGGATCTTCCAACTTCGCGCCCGCAGCGCCAAACAACAGCCCGGCCGTGGCAGGCTGGTCATTAAGTCAAAAAAGCAGCTGGACGCTTTCCGTCGGCTGCTTTTTCAGGCTTTCCTTCTTCGGAATCCTTCCCATGGGGAGGGTTCTTTCCATGCCCTTGCTTTAGTCAGAAACGGAGTCAATAAAAAGAGGGAGATGAATCCCGCGGCGGCTCCGAATCCGTAAAACGATCCGGGCAGTCCGAATGTGATTTTCAAGATTACGAGGACGATAGGAAGAAAAATGAAGAGCAGAAAAACGGAATCGTCCAGTCTCACGTATTGTTCAAAAGCGCAGTGGGGACAGGCCGCCTTTCTTTCCTGCAGCAGGAGTGGCTGCTGTCTGAACGCTGCACGAAAGCTCCATCGCTGCTTACAGTGGATGCAGGTCGTCACGGTGTTCTCCTCCATTTCACCATCCTTTTTTTATCTATACCTCTTCCGCCTCAAGTGGAAACCTTTGCTCTTGAAGGTTTGTTTGAAATAAGATAGGAACGGATATAGAAATATAGTCTTCTAAAGGAGGAATCTTCATTATGAAAACGTTGGAAAACGCATTAAAACATAGAGTAGGTCTTGGAACCGCGCCACTTGGGAACATGTTCCGCAATGTCCCGGAGGAAGAAGCACGGGAAACGATTCAGACTGCCTGGAATCAGGGTGTGCGCTATTTTGATACAGCACCTTTTTACGGCGCGGGTCTGGCGGAAAGCCGTCTTGGGGATGTCTTGTCCCAATATGACCGTGATGAGTACGTGATAAGTACGAAGGTCGGCCGCTACATGACGCAGGAGGAAGAAGACAAAGATGGGTTGTTTGCGCATGGGCGTAACAACAAAGTCATCACGGACTATTCCGCAGAGGCAACGAGAAAATCGATTGAACAGAGCCTGGAACGTCTGAAGACGGACCGCCTCGATATCGTCTATGTGCACGATTTATCACCGGACTTTCACGGGGACGAATGGATCTCCAAGTTCGAGGAAGCACGGACAGGAGCTTTCCGTGTGCTGTCCGAGATGCGTGAAAAAGGTATCATCAAAGGCTGGGGCCTTGGCGTGAATACGACCGAGCCGATCGAGATTGCGATGGAGCTTGAGGAAAACCGTCCGGACATCAACCTGTCAGCCATCCAGTATACCCTTCTTCAGCACGATCGTGCGCTTGAGCGTATGATGAAGACGGCGGAGGAAAAAGGCATTGATATCGTCGTCGGCGGCCCTTACAACTCTGGTGCCTTGTTCGGCGGCGACCACTTTAACTATGAAAAAGCGGGCGCTGACATCATCGGCCGTGTGAATCAGTTGAAGGAAATCGGTGATAAGCATGGCGTTCATCTGAAAGCGGCGGCCCTGCAGTTTTCTACCGCCCATCCGGCTGTGAAATCCGTCATTCCCGGTTCCACACGTCCGGAACGTATTAAAGAGGATCTTGATATGATCCAGCGCGACATTCCAGAAGCATTCTGGCAGGAACTCGTGGAGCGCGGCTTCATTTCTCCACAGGCACCACTGCCTAAATCGCAAAAGTAAAAGATAATAGGAAAGCATAAAAAAAGCCCGCTTCATCTCGTTGATGAAGCGGGTTTTTTATAGCATTTAATTTCGGATCAGATAATCGAAAGCGCCAAGTGCTGCGTTGGCACCGTCTCCCATAGAGATGATGATCTGGTTATGCGGACTGTCGGTAACGTCACCGGCAGCAAACAAACCAGGAATGCTTGTAGATCCGTGTTTATCTGTAATGATTTCACCAATCTTATTCGTTTCAACATCTGTGCTGAGCCATTCGGTGTTCGGCACGAGACCGATCTGGACGAAGACGCCCTCAAGGTCCACGTGCTGCTCTTCGCCGGAAGCACGGTCGATGTACGTGATGCCGTTCACATTCTCATCGCCGGTAATTTCCGTCGTCTGGGCACCTGTCTTCACTTCGACGTTCGGCAGGCTGTGCAGACGTTCCTGCAGGACATCGTCCGCTTTCAATGTGTCTGCGAATTCAAGGACGGTGACGTTCTGGACGATACCAGCAAGATCGATCGCTGCTTCCACGCCGGAGTTTCCGCCGCCGATGACCGCTACGTCTTTGCCTTCAAATAGAGGACCGTCACAGTGCGGACAGAATGCTACACCTTTGTTTTTAAACTCGTCTTCTCCCGGAACACCGGTTTCGCGCCAGCGGGCACCCGTGGAAAGGATGACGGTTTTACTTTTCAGTACGCCGCCGTTATCGAGTTCAAGTTCAAACATGCCTTCTTCATTTTTGCGCAGGTCCTTGGCACGCTGCAGATTCATGATATCGATATCATAGTCTTTGACGTGTTCTTCAAGGCTTGCGGCAAACTTCGGTCCTTCCGTGCTTTTTACACTGATGAAGTTTTCAATCGTCATCGTATCCAGCACCTGGCCGCCGAATCGTTCGGCTACGATGCCGGTACGGATTCCCTTACGGGCGGAGTAGATGGCAGAACTCGCACCAGCTGGTCCACCACCAACGACAAGAACGTCATAAGGCTCACGCTCTGTAAACTCTTCAGCAGATGGGCCTTCACTAATTTTGGCAACGATCTCTTCAAGGCTGATGCGACCGCCATTGAAGAATTCACCGTTAAGGAAGGCGGATGGAACAGCCATGATGTTGCGGCTCTCTGCTTCTTCTTTAAAGGCAGAACCGTCCACCATTGTATGGGTGATGCCCGGGTTCAGCACGCTCATGATATTCAAGGCCTGCACAACGTCCGGACAGTTGTGGCAGCTCAGGCTGACAAATGTTTCAAAATGAAACTCGCCCTTGATGTTCTGGATTTTCTCAATCATCGTGTCATCCACTTTCGGAGCACGGCCGCTCACTTGAAGGAGGGCGAGGACGAGAGAGGTGAATTCATGACCGAGAGGAATGCCGGCAAACGTGATGCCCGTTTCTTCCTGAGGGCGGTTTACGCTGAAGCTTGGTGTACGTTTAAGTGTTGTGTTCTGGACAGTAATCTTAGGTGACATGGCAGAAAGCTCATCGGTGAGAGCCAGCATGTCACGGGAGACCTTATCGTCTCCCGCGCTGACTTTCAGTTCGATGTCACCTTCTAAAAGCTGCAGGTACTGTTCCAGTTGTGCTTTTATTTGTGCATCGAGAACCATGGATTAAGACACTCCTTAGATTTTACCTACGAGATCAAGGCTTGGTGTAAGGGTTTCTTCGCCTTCTTCCCATTTTGCAGGGCATACCTCGCCTGGGTTGTTGCGAACGTATTGAGCGGCTTTGATTTTGCCGATCAGGTTATCTGCATCGCGGCCGATTCCGCCTGCGTTAACTTCTACCGTCTGGATAACGCCGTCTGGATCGATGATGAATGTTCCGCGGTCAGCAAGGCCGTCTTCTTCGTTAAGAACGTCGAACTGACGGGATAGCTGCTGGGAAGGATCCCCGATCATAGCGTATTCGATTTTACCGATTTTTTCAGAGCTGTCGTGCCAGCCTTTGTGTACGAAGTGTGTATCTGTAGAAACAGAGTATACTTCTGCACCTAGTTCTTTAAGAGCTGCATAGTTGTTCTGCAGGTCTTCAAGCTCTGTCGGGCATACGAAAGAGAAGTCTGCCGGGTAGAAACAAACAACGCTCCACTGACCTTTGAAGTTTTCGTTGGAAACGTCGATGAATTCACCTTGTTTGAATGCTTTCGCCTGGAATGATTGTACTTCTTTTCCGATTAGGGACATAGTAAAATTCCTCCTGATATAGGTAGAGATTTAACTGCAGAAAAATGGGCGCAGTTATTTATAATAATTATTATCCAGTAACTATTATTATATACATTGTTTTATTTGTCAACATTTATAAGGTTTTGTCGGAATTTCTTCTGAACAGCTGTGTAGAGCGGTTCACCAGAGGGTTTGCTGTGTGGGAATGGATCTTATAAAACCGGGGAACATGGAGATTTTGTGACAAACGATGAGAAACTTTGACTTTGAATGATTCTATCACATAAACTTAGCTTGGTTACGGAAGTCTGTCATCATGGGATGGGTGATCCGTAAAGGGATGATACCCGTTATCTCTATAGTAAAATACTCCGGCTTTAATAGCCAATCATAAGGCTTTCATTTACTTAGTCTTAATATGGAGAAAGGATGGAAAAATTATGCACAAAATTTCAACGGCCTTACTGGCACTGATCGTCGCTCTTGGCTTGTTCACTCCGGCGGTCCATGCTCATACATCACTGGAAAACTCGACGCCCGCTGAAGGGGAGACGGTGGAAGAACCCCTGGATACGATCGAACTGAACTTCAATACAGTCATTGAAGAGGGAAGCACGCTTGAATTATCGAAAACGGAGGGAGAGGCTCCCGCGCCGTCCGAGGTGACGATCTCTGATCAGACGATGACCGCCGTGTTTGATGACGTCCTTGAAAATGGAGCGTACACGGTCAATTGGGAAATCATCGGTGCGGATGGTCATGTGATTGAGAAACAATTCAGCTTTACTGTAGACGGACCAGCTTCTGAAGAAAACACGGAAACGACCGAAGAAGCGGCTCCTGAAGAGGAGAACGATACAGAAACAGACACCGATGCAGATCAAACGGAAACAGACGTGGACAGCGAACAGGAGCCGGAAGAGGAAAACAGCCTGCCTGTGTTCATGATTGTTGTTGCGCTCCTGCTTCTTGTCGTTGTTATCGTACTCGCTGTGAAGCTGTTCAGCAGCAAGAAGTGAGTCAGTACCAATGGGGATTCTGATTGGACTGACTGAACTGCTTTTGTACCTTTCGTTTTCCTTATTAATGGGATCTCTGATCCTGCTGCTTGTACCGGACCATCTGAAACCTCCGGTACGCATAGATCAAAGGCTGATTCAGGCATGTGCTTTGCTGGTGACATTCGGATCTTTCCTGCCGGTGCTGCCCATCGTCGATCTGCTTGCATCATCAAGAGGGTGGGGGAGCGCCTTCATTCAGGTCATTTTTGAGTTTGCCGTCGGACGTGCCTTTCTTTTGACAGCCTTTTTCTCTATGCTCCTTCTTCTTATCTGGACAACAAAGGGTGTAAAGGAAAAAACGGGTCTGCTCTATGTATCTTTAGGGCTTGTCGCTGCGATGACGGCTTCCTATTCAATGGCCGCACATGCAGCGTCCATCGGAGGAGCGTCGGGCCATGTGTTTCATACCCTGCATTTTCTCGGGGCATCCGTATGGATCGGCCTCCTCCTGATGGTCAGCTGGTTTGCTGTGTCTAAAAAGAACTGGGGATCCTTTCTACGGTGGTACACACCAACGGCTGTCTCCAGTCTGCTTGTCGTGTTTGCCGCCGGGTACTTCACGATGTCCGTGGATTTGTACAGCTTTGGCTCTCCGGATATGAATGCGTTGGAAGGCTACGCTCAATCCCTGCCATCGAACTACGGTCAGGCCCTTCTCGTCAAGCACCTGTTTGTCATCGGCATCCTTTTGTTCGCCTTGGTCAACGGGGTGTTGTTCCGTAAAAAGGCCTGTGACCAGCGTTTTAATCCGCTTCCGTGGACGAAGGCGGAAAGCGGGTTTGCTCTCGGCGCTTTTGCTTTGACGGCTGCCATGGGCCGGGCGGGTACGCCAAATCAGGAGGGGACAAAAGGAGAAGAAGCTTCCTTTTTGTACCGGGCGTTTACAGGGGAAAGTGGCTCGGAACTCATCGAAGTGACGATGTCGTTCGGACCGGTCAGCTGGATGCTCGGTCTGATCGGCTCTTTGTTCCTCCTGCTCACTATCGCTTCCGCAGTGAAGAGGCCTTCGCTTAGTATAGTGACGGCTGCCGGGAGTTTAATGATTGTATCGTTTTATTTGGCTGTCATGACGGCTGTGTAAAATAAAAAACCCGTACGAGGATAGGACTTTCTATCTTCGTACGGGTTTTGTTTTGATTAAACAAAAAGGCTGAACAGAAGGACGAATCCAAGACCGGCAACGGAAATGATCGTTTCCAGGAGCGTCCATGTGGCGAACGTTTCCTTCATCGTTAAGCCGAAGTATTCCTTGAACATCCAGAAACCGGCGTCGTTGACGTGGGAAGCGATCAAGCTTCCGGCACCTGTGGAAAGCACCATCAGTGCCAGGTTCACATCTGTCTGCCCGAGAAGCGGTGTGACAAGGCCGACCGTCGTCAAAGCAGCCACTGTAGCAGAACCGAGGGAGATTCTAAGGATCGCAGCAATGATCCAGGCAAGCAGCAGTGGAGACATGGAAGAGCCCTCGAACATCTGCGCCACATAATCACCGACACCGCCGTCAATCAGGACCTGCTTGAAGGCACCGCCGCCCCCGATAATCAACAACATCATACCGATCTGGGCAATGGCTGTGGAGCAGGAGTCCATCACGTCTTTCATTGGAATGTTACGAGCAATCCCCATCGTGTAAACCGCCACAAGCAGGGAGATGATCATCGCTGTGGATGCGTTTCCAATTAAGTTTATAACAGAGAGGAAGCCGCCGGATTCTACACCCATGGTTTCCTGAATCAATGTAATAATTGTAGAAATAGCAATGAGAATGACGGGCAGCATAGCTGTGAAGACACTGATACCGAAGCCTGGTGTCTCTTCAAGCTTAAAGGATTTCTGTTCGCCTAAAGAAGCGATGTTCCCCTGCTTTTTGAAAGAGTCCGGGACAATTTTCTTCGCCATTTTTGTGAAAATCGGACCAGCAAGAATGACCGTCGGGACAGCAATGATAATTCCATACAGCAGCACTTCACCAAGGTCTGCCCCGTACTCACCAGCGATAACTGTTGGGCCCGGGTGAGGCGGCAGGAAGCCGTGAGTGACGGACAGGGCGGCTGCCATCGGGATTCCCAGATACAAAATCGATACGCGCAGCTCTCTTGAAATCGCAAAAACGATCGGGATTAACAGGACAAGTCCGACTTCAAAGAACAACGCAATCCCGATAATGAAGGATGCGGCAACAACGGCCCACTGAATGTTCTTTTCTCCGAACTTATTGACGAAGGTCATGGCAATGCGCTGGGCACCACCGGCGTCTGTGATCAGTTTACCGAGCATAGCTCCAAGACCGAAAATCAAGGCGAGGTGGCCGAGCGTTCCGCCGAGACCTGCCTCGATGGTTGGTACAATATCCGTAAGCGGCATGCCGAGTAGGACGGCAACACCGAAGGAGACGATAATCAGGGAAACAAATGTGTTCAGCTTGAGTCCCATAATCAAGATAAGTAAAGCGACGATTCCAATAGCGACCATTAATAATGGCATCGTAAACCCTCCGTTTGTTTAGTTGGTTAAGTTTCGTTGGTAATTGGCAATGCTGGCGTAGTTTTCTTCCAGAGATCTGGACAGCTGGATGAACATCGGAAGCAGCTGGCGGTATTCATGGACCGCTTCTTCCTCCGGTGTATGCTTGAAGGTGCTGCCGATCATCCCGGATACAATATCGAGTGAATCTGTCCGGCCTGTAGCGTAGAGTCCTAGAATACAGGCTCCAAGACAGGAACTTTCATAGCTTTCCGGCACGACAACCTCGGATTCGAAGATATCGGCCATCATCTGGCGCCACACTTCCGAACGGGCAAACCCTCCGGTCGCCTGAATCCTTGTCACCGGTCCGTCCATACATTCCGTCAGCGCAAGGAAAACCGTGTACAGGTTGTAGATGACCCCTTCCAGAGCAGCTCGGATCATGTGCTCTTTTTTATGGGATAACGTCAGCCCGAAGAAGGATCCGCGTACATCCGGGTTCCAAAGCGGGGCCCTCTCTCCTGCGAGATACGGGTGGAAGAGCAGTCCGTCTGATCCTGGTCGGACGCCTTCTGCGATTTTCGTCAGCACTTCATAAGGATCGATGCCGAGGCGTTTCGCCGTTTCTGTTTCCGAGGAAGCAAATTCATCGCGGATCCAGCGGAGAATCATGCCGCCGTTGTTGACCGGTCCTCCGATGACCCATTGATCTTCGGTCAGCGCGTAGCAGAAGATCCGGCCTTTTTCGTCGGTCTGCGGCTTGTCGATCACTGTGCGGATTGCTCCACTTGTGCCGATCGTAACGGCGATTTCCCCTTTTTTGATGGCGTTGACTCCAAGGTTGGAAAGGACCCCATCACTGGCTCCGATTACAAAGGAAGTGTTGTGATCAAGACCGGTAACCTTGGCGTATTCTTCTTTCAGTCCGGTGAACAGAGAAGTCGTAGAAACGAGCTCAGACAGTTTTTCACGGCCGATGCCGGCGACCTCAAGGGCTTCTTCATCCCAGTCGAGCTTCTCCAAATTCATCATCCCTGTCGCTGAAGCGATGGAATGATCGATCACATAGGTACCGAACAGTTTATAAAATACATATTCTTTGATTCCGATATATTTATAGGTTTTGGAATCGATTTCAGGTTGTTCCTGGACGAGCCATGTTATTTTGCTGAGCGGACTCATCGGATGAATCGGTGTACCCGTTCTCCGGTAGATGCTGTGCCCGTTCCACTCGGTTTTGATTTTTTCCGACCATTTCTCACTGCGGTTGTCCGCCCACGTGATGCAGGGGGTGATCGGGCTGCCGTCCTTATCGACAGCAATCAGGCTGTGCATCGCACTGCTGAAGGATACGAAGGATACGGCTTTGTCCGCATGGGCCCCTTTAACAAGTGTGACCGCTTCCAAAACAGCCTGGAAAATTTCCTCCGGGTCCTGCTCCGCTGTTGAGATGTCCGGCGTATGTAGGGGATAGCCGACATTCGCTTTCTCCACGACTTCTCCTTGTTCGGTGAACAAGACAGCTTTTGTACTTGTGGTGCCGATATCGACACCCATCATATAGTTAGTCATCGCTTTCGACTCCTTTTGAATAGATCTGCTGTGACCTCCATAAATCCTCGACACTTCCTTGGACGTCATCGAAATTTTTGTGCAGCGATTCGACCATAAGATCGCGGTCTTTCTGACGGATGGCTTCGATATACAATTCATGGTTGTTGATGATCCGGTCGAAATCGTCGTACTTTTCCTTGAAGCGCATGCGCATGGAAATAAGGATCAGGCTTTCCAGTGTCGGCTTCAGGTTCTTCCAGATCATGAAAATGTGGGAATGATCAATAGAGCGGATGATCGTTTCGTGAAACAGGACATCTTCATATGAGAAATCGTCAGCATCTTTGTACTTGATGGCGATCTTCATCATTTCCAGTGTCTTGCTCAGTTCCTTCACAAGTTCCGCTGTGTCCATTTTGACGAGTCGTTCGAAAACGAATGTTTCGATCAAAAGACGGACATCATAGATTTCCTGGATTTCCTTTTCGGACAGTTCAAGAACGACCGCTCCCATCCGTTCCAGACGGATCAGGTTTTCCGATGCGAGCAGCTTGAGGGCTTCGCGGACCGGGGAGCGGCTGACGGAAAATTCGGTGGCCATCTGGTTTTCGGAAAGCTTTGAACCGCTTTCAATCAAACCGGCAATAATCCGGATCCGAAGCTCAGAGGCGACACGTTCGCCGGCCGATGCTTTATTCAGCCATTTTTCAGGATATAAATAAGGGATGGAATCTGTCATCGATTCACCTTCTTTAATGGTTTTCGTATACTTGTCTAACTTGTATACAAGTATTATGGCATAGATTGTGGAAATTGAAAACGCTTTTACTAGATTTTTTTAAAACGCTTTCTTCGGACCCTGGGCTGACGGGGCCTGAGTGTGTCATAAGGGGAAGCATTCGTGGTAAACTGTTAGGAGATATTATGGACCGGAGGGGCTTTATGCGCATTTTTAAAATTTTGAACAACAACGCCGTGGTCGTTTATGACGGAGGACAGGAAAAAATCGTGATGGGAAAGGGACTGGCTTTTCAAAAGAAGCGGAACGATATCGTCCCCAAAAACAAAATCGAAAAGATCTTCCTGCTTCGGGAACAGTCATCAGAAAAGTTCCAGCAGCTGCTTGCGACACTCCCGGAAGCGCATATCGATCTGGCTGAACGGATTATCAGTTATGCGGAAGGCCACCTGGAAGCGCCTTTGAATGACCATATCCATATAGCGCTTACGGATCATCTTTCCTTTGCGCTCGAACGTCTCGAGCAGGGATTTCCGATTCACAATAAGCTGACGCATGAAATCAAATTCCTCTATAAGAAGGAATATGAAGCGGGGCTGTGGGCGAAGGAGGAAATCAAGAAGGTGCTGGGCGTGGATATTCCGACCGATGAGGTCGCGCATATCGCCCTGCACATCCATACAGCCAAGATGGACTCCCCGTCGATGCAGGAGTCGCTGCAGACAGCGACGGTTCTCCGGGACATCGTAGAAAAAGTGGAGGAGACCGCCGGGCTGACGATCGAAGAGACAAGCATCAATTATCAGCGTCTTGTGACCCACCTTCGTTATGCCTTGAGCCGTGTGGAGGAAGGCAGCCAGTTCGAACCGATTGACGAGGATATGCTCGAGCTGATAAAAATGAAGTACAGCGATGCATTCCAAGCGTCGGAAAAGGTCGCGGCTTTTTTGAAAGCAGAATACAGCATCGATTTTCCTGAGTCTGAAATCGCCTATATCGCCCTTCATATTCAACGATTGATGAAGTGATCGTTTTTGATTGAAAATGGTTGACGATAGCGTTTTCATCGTTTAGAATAGGAGTCAATCCAAAGTTGAATAATGTAGGATTGTTACTGCAGTAGCAGGCAAGACCTAAAATGTGTAAAGAAGCATAGGTGTATCCTTTTTCAGGGACCTATCCGCATTCTTTATGCGTTTTAGGTCTTTTTTATTGGAAAAATAAAGGAGGAATCATCATGAATCACAAAGAAGTTGCTGAACAGCTTGTCCCTCTGCTTGGTGGAAAAGAGAACATTGTCAGCGCCACTCACTGTGCCACTCGTCTCCGCCTCGTTATGGATGATGAGAGCAAAATAGATAAATCGGCTGTGGAAGAACTTGATGGCGTCAAAGGGGCGTTCTCAAGCTCCGGCCAGTATCAAGTCATCTTCGGAACGGGAACCGTGAACAAAGTATTCGCCCACTTCGGCCCGCTTGTCGGCGCGTCCATAGGGGAGGAAGAGGAAAAGAAAGACGCCTCCGTTTCCCATAAAGATGCAGCAAAAAGCAAAATGAACCCGTTCGCCCGTTTTGCGCGGACGCTTTCCAACATCTTCGTTCCGATCATCCCGGCTATCGTAGCTGCGGGTATGCTGATGGGTCTGCTCGGTTTGATGCGTACGTACGAATGGATGGACCCGGCCAGCGGACTATTTGTCATGCTGGATATGTTCTCCTCTGCGTCCTTTATCATTCTGCCGATTCTGATCGGTTTCAGTGCAGCAAGAGAATTCGGAGGGAATACGTATTTAGGCGCTGTTATCGGGGGGATTATGACCCACCCGGCACTCTTGAATCCGTGGGGGCTTTCTGATGCCCAGCCGGAAACCCTTGATTTCTTCGGCTTCGGCGTTGAAATGCTTGGGTATCAGGGGACTGTTATCCCAGTTCTGTTGACGGTCTACGTCATGTCCTGGCTTGAAAAGAACTTCCGTAAGATCGTTCCGAACGCGGTCGATCTTCTGCTTACCCCGTTCCTTACCGTTATTTTCACCGGTTTCGTAGCGCTCCTTGTTGTAGGACCGCTCGGCCGTGCACTTGGGAATGGATTGACAACGGCTCTTGATGTGGTCTATGAAACGGCCGGTCCGATTGCCGGACTGATCTTCGGGGGCTTGTACTCTACGATCGTATTGACAGGGGTACACCACAGCTTCCACGCCATTGAGGCGGAGCTGTTGAATAACGTCGGCGGAAACTACCTGCTTCCAATCTGGGCGATGGCCAACATTGCTCAAGGGGGAGCGACACTTGCCGTCTTCTTTAAAACACGCAACAAGAAAACGAAAGAAATCGCTCTTCCAGCTGCCATTTCCGCATTCCTCGGAATTACAGAGCCGGCGATCTTCGGTGTGAACTTGAAGCACCGCCGCCCGTTCATCGGTGCAGCTATTGGTGGTGCGCTCGGCGGAGCTTACGTCGTCTTCACCAAAGTCATGGCGAACGGTATCGGTCTGACAGGTATTCCGATGTTTGCGATCGCGCAGGACCCGATCAACTACGGAATCGGCTGTCTGATCGCTCTCGGCGGTGCGGTCATTGCCACTCTTCTTCTTGGATGGAAAGAAGAAGCGAAGTAAATCCTTTTTTCAAGTCCTTACCAGCTTGTCTGGTAGGGATTTGTTTCGTATGATTCATACAAAGGTTCAAAGGAGGAATTAGTGATGAAAAATGGTGTCATCTCGCTCGGTGAAGCGTTAATCGATTTTATTCCCTTGGATAAAAACAATGTGAACTACCAGAAAAGTCCCGGCGGTGCTCCGGCTAACGTGTCGGTCGGTCTCGCAAGACTCGGGGTTCCATCCACGTTCTTAGGGAAGGTCGGCGATGATGTTCTCGGACGTTTTCTGAAGACAACCCTCGAAGATTTCGGTGTGCAGACCCATGCCATGCCGTTGACGGGTGATGTGCGTACGGGTGTTGTGTTCGTGACGAACGCGGAAGACGGAGAACGCAGCTTCGATTTTTATATCCATCCCAGTGCGGACCAGTTTTTAGAGCGCTCCGATCTTCAGGAATCTGACTTTGATACACACAAAGTGCTTCACTTCGGTTCCATCTCCATGATCGGAGATACGGTAAAAGATACGACGAAGCGGGCTGTGGAGCTGGCCAGGGAAAAAGGGATGCTGATTTCCTATGACCCCAACCTGCGCATGATGCTTTGGCCATCTGAAGAACAGGCCCGCGAAACGATCATTTCCATGCTCGGGGAAGCGGATATGCTTAAGCTTTCTGAAGAAGAGCTGGAATTCATCACAGGAGAAAAAGAAATCACGCCCGGCCTGAAAGCCCTCGAGAAGTATGAAATCCCTCTCGTTCTCATTACCATGGGCGGAGACGGAAGCTATGTTTCTACGAAAGAAGGCGTCGAGCACGTACCGGCGATGAAAGTAAAAGCGGTCGATACAACAGGGGCTGGAGATGCGTTTGTCTCCGGTATGCTTTATCAGCTGAACCGCTATGAGGGGAACATGGAGGAACTGACGCTTGCGGAAGCTGTGAAAATGGCAGAATTCGCAGCCGTTTCCGGAGCACTGGCTGCATCGACAAAGGGAGCGATGACGGCCCTTCCGACCATCGAAGAAGTTCAAACACGCCTTCAGTCAGGAGAGTAATCGATGTCTAAAGATCAAGAACTGCGAAAGAGCGCTTATGAAGAAATCGAAAAGCATCAGTCTCTAGTGGAGAGCGATCCGTATCGTCTCCATTACCACATCATGCCTCCTGTCGGTTTGTTGAACGATCCGAACGGCTTCATTCAGTTCCAGGGCACGTACCATCTGTTTTATCAGTGGATGCCGTATAAAACCGACCACGGTGCTAAACTGTGGGGGCATTACTCATCCGAGGACCTTGTCCACTGGACGCATGAAGAGATCGCTCTGACACCGTCCGAGTGGTTTGAAAAAAACGGCTGCTATTCCGGCAGTGCCATCGAGCATGACGGGAAGCTCTATGCCTTTTACACAGGAAACGTCAAAGATGAAAATGGAAACCGGGAATCGTACCAGTGTCTCGCTGTATCCGAAGACGGCATTCATTTTGATAAAAAAGGGCCCATCGCCCATCTGCCTGACGGCTATACCGCCCACTTCCGCGATCCGAAAGTATGGAAGCAGAACGGCCGTTGGTTTATGGTCATCGGCGCACAGACGGAAGATAAGAAAGGGGCAGTCGCTCTATTCACCTCAGAGAATCTGATGGACTGGACCCATGCCGGTATTCTTGCCGGCGCTGGTCAGGAACCTCTCGGGGAGTTCGGGTATATGTTTGAGTGCCCGGATTTATTTGAACTGGATGGACGTGATGTGCTTGTCTTCTCTCCGCAGGGGCTGGAAGCGGACGGCATGAACTATCAAAACGTTTACCAGGCTGGCTATGTGACAGGTGCCTTCGATCCGGAAGAAGGGACGTACGAGCATGGTGCATTTACAGAGCTTGATCACGGTTTTGACTTTTACGCGCCACAGACGACCGTGGATGCGCACGGCCGCCGGCTGATGTTCGGCTGGATGAGTATACCGGATCAGAATGAGCAGGATCACCCGACGATTGCCCATAAGTGGCTGCATAACATGACGCTGCCAAGAGAATTGACGTGGCAGGACGGGCAGATGCACCAACAGCCGGTTCAGGAATTGGAAGCACTCAGGCAGGAAGATGCCGTTGATCATCAGGTCAGCCTTAACAAAGAGAGCCGTACCCTGGATGGTGTTCATGGGAAAGCCGTTGAATTGATGATGAGTGATATCGACGTTCAACAGGGCTGGTTTGGTGTAAGCTTTGGTTCAAATGCAAGAATCCTATATTCCAAAGAACAGCAGGTGCTCACACTGGAACGGCAGAGCTACGTGGACGGAACGGTAGAGAAGCGCCAGGTCGAAGTGCCGCAGCTTAAAAGTTTGAGGGTTTATGTAGATACGTCTTCCATAGAAGTTTTTGCTAATGAAGGAACTCATGTGATGACAGCAAGGTTCTACCCGGCCCCGAACGATGAAAGTATTTGTTTCGAGAGCTCCGAAGAGACATCTTTCCATATTTGTAAGTGGGAGCTGACTCAAGTAATAGAATAGGTATCGAAGAGGACAGCGGATCGAGCTGTCCTCTTTTTTATGTCATTTTCTTTTGAAGTCCGACGATTTTTCTCATTTTTCAAACCAGTCTTCCAATTTTTCTTATAAATGGTAGAGTAGTAGGTAATTAGGAAGAAACGGGGGATTGCATGAAAAAAGTGAGCGGACTGCTGATGGCTTCGGTGTTGGTATTCGGAATGCTGCCGACCGTTACATCAGCGGCAGATGGAACGTATGCCTGCGAAAGCTATGAGGAGATTTCCTGTTCAGACATTGCTGAAATGCTGACGGAAAAAGCATTGGAACGGAATATTCCACCGGAAGTAGCTAAAGCAGTCGCCTTTGCTGAATCCAATTGGTCGCAGTGGACGGATGCCGGACAAACGAAAGCGAATGTGAATAAAGAGGATGACGGTAGTTTAGGCATTGGAATTATGCAGGTGACGGATGATGGATACGATACAGAGCGATTAAGAAGCGACATCGGCTATAACATGGACGTTGGGCTGGATATTCTGCTCGATAAATGGAAGCTTGCGGAGCGTGGAGTGATTCCGACCGTTAATGACGCATCCAAGGATGTTATTGAACATTGGTATTTTCCTGTTATGGCCTACAACGGTGTCGTGGAAGTGAACAGCCCGGTCGTGAAGGCGGACGGTTCGGTCAATACCGATGCCTATCAGGAGAAGGTCTTCCGCTATATCGAAAACTATAACAACGGAATGGCGCTGACAGATCTTCCTTTTGAAAAGGATGACTTCATCTATGACCCTTCTGATAATGATGCAGAAGTGAAATTTGCCGTAGACCATTATGATGTCGACGGGCCGCTGACGAAATCGCGGCAGATGTTTGAGGAAAGTGATACGGTCATCACAGTCGATGGCACAAACGTGCGCCGGACAAAAGATGGAAACGGCGGCTTCCGTCTGAGTGATAGACAAGAAGCGGAAATCATCGATGCTTCCATCTATTATGATGAGTCGGATCAATCACCGGCTCGCCACTGGGTCCGTTACCGTGTCCAGCTGGAGGACGGAAGAACCGGCTACGTGGCTTCAGGCGCATTGACGCCGGCAACGACACGGTTGAAGGGCGCGACCCGTATAGAAACAGCTGTGGAGATATCCAAGGAAGGATGGCAGGATGGAGCAGAAACGGTGGTTCTTGCGAAAGCGTTTGATTTCCCAGATGCTCTTTCCGGCGCCCCGCTGGCCTATCAAAACGATGCGCCTGTTCTATTAACGAGATCAGGAGAATTGACCCCGGCGGCTAAGGAAGAAATTGAACGCCTTGGAGCGGACAAGTTGATCATTTTAGGGAGCACCGGTGCGGTGAGTGAGAGGGTGGAGAATCAGTTGAATGACATGAACCTCTCATCTGTGGAGCGGATTGGAGGATCGGACCGTTATGAAACGGCTGCTCTTATCGCTGAAAGTCTGAACTCGGATTCCGGGGAAGCAGTGATCGCCACAGGCCGGAACTATCCGGATGCGCTGGCGGCTGCCCCATACGCAGCGAGGCAGGGAGTGCCTATTCTATTAACAAGACCCGAGTCTGTCCCGGAGGTTACACTAAAAGCGCTTACAAGTACAGCGACTGCCCATGTTATTGGAGGAACCGGTGTCATCAGCGAAGAAGCAGCGTCCCAGCTGCCTGCAGAAGTGGAAAGGATTGCTGGAGATACGCGGTTTGATACAGCCGCAGAGATCATTGAAACGCTGGACGTCGGTCATCAGCAGGCCCTTGCCGCTACCGGCTATAATTATGCGGATGCTCTTACAGGAGCTGTGCTGGCTGCCAAAAAAGATGCCCCGCTTCTGCTTGTTAGAAAAGAGGAGGTCCCTGAATCTCTTGAGAACACGATCCAGAAGCGTTCCATCCGCGATTACATGCTGCTTGGCGGGGAGGATGTCGTCGATGTTGCAGCTCCTTTAACGAAACTTGCCAACCAGGTGAGTCAATAACTTATAGATATCCTTTTGTAAAAACTCTGCAAATCTAGTAAAAATCTCTCCTGAAAGATTCACAGTCCTGGAGGGGTCCGATAAGCTGAGAGGATACATAGGAGGAAGAGAGAAATGGAGATGGTGATGAGTGAATGATTTAAGGACCCCTGAGAAAAGATTCCGTCCGGAAATCGAAGGCGTGCGTGCGGTTGCCGCCTTCCTTGTGGCGGTATACCATATATGGCTTGGATCGGTTTCCGGCGGTGTGGATGTATTCTTTATCGTTTCCGGTTACCTGATAACGACATCCCTGCTTTCCAAAATGCTCAAGCAGGGAAATATCCATTTAGGAGAATACCTGCTGGGGCTCGGACGCCGGCTGTTTCCGGTTGCGTTTATCGTCGTGCTGTTCACCCTTGTCGGCTCCATCTGGATTCTTCCGCAGGCCCAGTGGAAGCAGATCATCGCTGAAGGATTCGCTTCGGTGTTTTATTTCCAGAACTGGCAGCTGGCCATCAGTTCCGTTGATTATCTGGCGCAGAACAACCAGGCGAGTCCTTTTCAGCATTTCTGGGCATTATCCGTACAGGGACAGTTTTACATAACCTGGCCGATTTTCATCACGGCCGCCTATTTTCTTGCACGTAAAGTTTTGAAGACACCGGTCCGGAAAACACTGCTCGGCGTGTTGATCACATTGTTCGTGTTATCTATTTCGTACTCTGTTTACAAAACGGCCGTAAACCAGCCGTGGGCCTACTTTGATACGTTTGCGCGTGCGTGGGAGTTCAGTCTCGGAGGAATCGTCGCTTTGCTGCTTCCGTATGTGAAGCTGAACAGACGTGTGTCTGTGATTCTTGGATGGACCGGCCTGGCCGTCATTTCTCTTACGGGTATCCTGCTTCCGGTATCCACTGTTTTTCCTGGCTGGGTCGCTCTTCTACCGGCCTCCGGCGTGATTTTTGTTATTATATCGGCTGAAAACAGTGGCGGCTTCGGTGTAGACCGTCTGTTGGGCTCCAAGCCTTTCCTTAAATTCGGAAGCATTTCCTACGGGTTTTATTTGTGGCACTGGCCGCTTTTGATTTTCTATTTTGCCTGGTTTGATACCGGTCAGGCATCGATTTTCGCCGGGGCGGTCATTATAGCAGCTGCCCTTGTGCTTGCTTATGTAACGGTAACCTACATTGAAGCCCCCGTCCGTAACTTGAGCGTGAAAACGTCGAAGGTGAAAATCGGAAAAGCGCTCACTGCCTTGATTGTCCCTGTTCTTCTCGTTAATGGCGGATGGAATTTTTACGTGAGTCAGATGCAGGGGAAGGCTTATGAGGCGGGGGACTATCCGGGTGCTCAGGCCGTCTTCTATAACGTAGATGCGGAAGAGCTGGATCCTTATCCATCGACCATTGAAGTGCAGGAGGAGCTGCCTGCCTTTTATGAGGACAGAGAATGCTTCATGTATACGAGTGAAGAAGGGATGAAAACTTGTTCTATGGGAGAGACGGAGAATCCGGACTATACGGTTGCCCTCGTCGGCGGCTCCCACTCCGGACACTGGTTCCCGGCCCTCAGTGAACTGTCTGATGATCTGAATTTGAAAATCGACCTTTACAATAAGGATGCCTGCCGGTTCTCCAACGATGATTTTGACGGGCTGTTGAACGAAACGTGTATGGAATGGAATGAAAAAGTGCTGCAGGATCTACAGGAGGACCCGCCGGATCTCGTCTTTACAACATCGACGGTCAATAGTGGAACGACGGTGCCGGACGGCTATCTTGAACAGTGGAAGAAGCTCGAAGGGACGACTCATATCATGGCAGTCCGTGATAATCCGCGGATGAAAGAGGATACGCCGCTTTGTATTGAGGAAAAGGGGTCGATCGAGGATTGTTCGGTTTCCAGAGATGAAGCCTTATCTGATGTCGTGCCATGGGAAAATACAGATGGTATTCCGGAGAACGTCACATTCGTGGATTTGTCGGATTACTTCTGCGGGGAAGAAGTGTGTGAGCCTGTCATCGGCAATGTTATTGTATACCGTGACAAACACCATTTGAGTACAGCTTACTCCAAAACCCTTGCGCCTGCATTGAAGGAGCCTTTAGAGGAAGCGCTGCAGAAACAATCCTAATAAAACGGCAGGAGAACGTCATACGTTCTCCTGCCGTTTTTATCTGTCCAGCTGTATTAAAAGTCCTCGCTGTATACCCTGCCGTTCTGGTCGATGTAGACCGAGGAAATCATCGTCCGGGCGAACTTTTCTTTTTGATAGGTTCCTTCCACTTCGATGGTCAGGCTGTACACACCTTCTCCAAGCTTTGGAAGTTGATACGATCCGCCTGATTGCTGCTTTGCTTTCAGTTTCGTTTCTTTCTGACGACCGTTTTTATAGTGGGTGACGGTCATGTCGCTTTTGAATTTCAGACGGGCGTCTTTGTTTTTCACTTTCAGCTCATCCAGGTTGATCGAGGCGCTGATTTTTTCATTCAGTTCACTGTCAAAGGAGGTGTTGAGCAGATAGGATTCCCCGCCTGGACTCCAGGCTTCCAGCTTCCATCTGCCTGCAGCGGGGTCATCGATTTTCAGTGTGTGATGATAGGATCCTTCAAGCACCTCTGTTTCATCCTTTGCTGCTTTAAAGCCGCTGTAGGTTTTTTTATCAGGGGAGACAAGCTTCAAGTCAACATCTGGACTGGAGCTGATCCAGTCGAAGGTGACGGCGTCTGCTCCGGATTCTACAATAACGGTCTCCCGTGTGCGTCCTGTGTATTCGCCACCCGACACATACTGACCGGCCGCCGGCTCGGTTTCTTCTGTCACAGCGGCTTTTTCGAGTCCGAATGCCGCGAGCGGAGCGGACTCATTCAAGTAAGGACGGAAAAGGGGAAACGTGGAGGAGCCTTCTTTGATGCTCGTGTGATCCCATTTTCCAACTTTCAATTCCTGGGCGTAAGGGAGGCGGGAGCTTTTCACTGTAACCGCTCCATCATTACTGCCGTAAGAGCTTAAGTACAAGCCTCCCCAGTACAGGGAGCTGCCGAAGCTGCCCCATTCCGTACCGCCGAACGTGTAAAACGGAACGGCATCGATATCCGGGCTGCTGTCGGTGGTGGAGCGGAAATAGCTCATGTACCCAGTCTGCAGGGAATAGGTGGCTTCATTTTTACTGCCGATGATGCCGGCAAGCCATCCGGCCCAACTGCTGTAGGCAAGATCGGCAAGCTGCGAGCCGTGGTGGGGGGAGGAAAGGGTAATGACACGATCCACATAGGGAGAGGCGCCGTGATGAACAAGAGCCGCCTGTGTATCAATGCCGCCCTTGCTGTGAGCGATGATGACGACTTTTTCGCCGAAATGATGATACATGTCTTCGATTTTACCGGCCAGCAGCTCCCCGTTGTCCCACATATCCTTGGTTGGGTACAAATCGATAAAGGCTGTTTCGTAGCCGTTATCGAGAGCGGTGGTATACATATCATTACTCTCGTACCACGTTTCTGATGAACTGTTGAGGCCGTGGATGAAAAGAATGGGGCGTTTCTCTTCCGTTACAGAGGCGGGTGTGTCTCCCACGTACCATTCCCCGGGATTCCCGGAGGCTCCATCTTTTATGGAGCCGGCGTAGCTGGTGATGGGAAAAAAGAAAAGCAGGATGGCGCAGGTAAAGAGACCTTTAGTCAGCAGATCCATGTACATTCTCCTTCACAATTGAATTGAGGAGGTCATGAGGTTTGATCCAGGGGTGTCCACCATTTCTATCGTACGCAACCTGGAAAATCTGACAAGGTCCATTGGAAACAGGCAGAAAGTCCGGGAAGGGAAAGAGCGTCTGCATCAGGAGCGGAAGAAAACGAAAAGGTGTGATTTCTACTCCCTAAATCCTCCATGGTTTCATAGGATAGAGAAGGGGAGGAGTGGTTGAGGTGGCTGAGGCTGTTTCACGCGGGAATAATTTAATTTTCATGACGGAGCCGGGAGGTCAGACGGTTGAATCAGGGGCTACCGTGGATGTGACGAAGGATCTGCCCGGCGGCATTGATGTCCGCCCGTTCTACTCCATCCGGGTGGCTGGCGGCAACCGGGTGGTATCGGAAGGGCCTGTCACGTTCAAATTGATTGTGAAAGTGGAAGGTGTGAATTTCCTCCTGCTGGATTCCTTCCGGGTCATTCCGGGACAGCAGTTTACAAGGGTTTTTAATGTGCCTGGAACGGGACTGACGATAAAAACAGAGGCTGATGGAGGAACGGGGCTGAATGCCGTGGATGTTGTGGTGTTCGGATATAAATTTTGACGGCAGGGATTTTCCCTGTTTTTATTTTTGTAAAAAGGCCCCGATGCCGAGGCCGTTATTTTTTCTGAATGATGTAGGTTGCCCGGTCCGTCGTGACAATAAAGCCCTCCGGACTGTATAGATACTGCGTCGTATCCTGCAGAGGGATTTCGTAATAGGGTGCTGGAAGCGGCTCCATCTGCTGAGGGCCGATTTCTGCTTCGCCATCTCCATATAAAAACAGGGAATGCATAGGCAGGTATTCATCCAGACGTGCAGCATCCGTCCCGTAAGCGATGTGATCCAGATGCATCTCTGTTGTATCCTTATCGTTCAGCTCCAGTTTTGTAATGACAATATCGGCACCGCTCCATCGCTGGAAGCGCTCGTTGAAATGTTCAATCGTTAATGGTCGTCCATCCATGGTGAGATCCCTCCTGACATTATTGTCCCCAAAGGAAACCCGCTCTACGCTGTTAAATAGTGGTCGCGGCGGGAATGGAAGGGGGAGGAGGGAAATCGATGGCCGATGATTTAAAAGAAGCCCGCCAGCTGCTCAGCAGGGCGGTTGATATTCAAAGCAGGCTGGGACGTTCAGACGTCCGTAACGAGCTCATCCACCGGTCGGTACCTGTCTTATGGCTCGGGGAGAGGCGGGAGCATCCCATCGTCACCATTGGGACAAACCCGACGTCCCGGTATTTTTTGAACGACCAGGCCGATTGGCAGACAACGGCGCAGTCATTTGACCAGGAAAGTGCAGATCTACTCGCATCTTTTCAGGAAGATGATGACCGGCAGACAGCCGTCATCAAGAAATACGAGGACTATTTCAAGGGGGAAGACGCGTATACCCGATGGTTTGGCAGAAAGGGTGGAGCGAAGCTTGAGGGGTTTATGAACGGGATGGGAGCTTCTTTTTATCAAAACGAGCCTCCTCTTGTTCATGTCGATGCTTTTCCTTTTCCGACGCTCCAGTTTATGGGTAAAATAAAAAGCAAAGAGAAGCTGCTGTGTCTTCCTGAAGTAACGGCAGTGCTTGAAGAGACGCTGCATTATTTACAACCTTCCCTTATCCTGCTGCTTGGCAGAGAACACAGGAGAAGGTTTGCAGATGTCTATGGTGTGTCCTACGATTCATCCATGAACGTAGAAGGATTCCCTTCTGCCCGGTTTCATTTTGGTACATACCCCACTCTTGGTGTACCTGTCATCGGCCTCGATTTCAAGCCGTCCGAGCCGTTTCTGGGCCTGGGCAGCCGTGTGGATAATCGTGGGGCACATCACGGGCGGTATGGAAAACGGGAAAGTCTTAGGGATATCGGTGCGTATATTCGAGAGTGTTTTTTGAAAAGGGGAGAAGGAGTATGAGAATGAGACTGGGAGTGCTGTTTCTGTTCAGTCTGGTTGTAATAAGCGGCTGTGTGCAGGGCGATGTGAAGCTGACCGTCAACAAAGATAAAAGCGGTGAGGCACAGGTGCAGATTGGTGTGAACAAGGAAGAGGCGGGTCTGTTCATGGAGCGGATGCAGGGCGTGATTGATGAAGCGGAACAGGACCTCGAATCCCGCGGCTACCAGGTTGACCCGTACGAAGAAGATGGCTACACCGGGTTTACCGCCGGAAAGGCTTTTGAAAACGTCGAGGAAATCCAGGTTCCGGATCAGCTGGAACAGCCGGCAGCCGCCGGGATCGGAAACGTCATGGAAGGACTCCCTGTGGAATGGTCGGAGGAGCCTGGGTGGTTTACGACTACATATCAGGTGGAAGGTGAAATAAATCTTGAAAACAGCGGAATGATGGGCGGGATGCAGCAGATGGTCTCGGATCAGCTGGACCTCACCTTCACGCTTGATCTTCCGATTGCACCCAAAGACCACAACGCCGACCGGACGGACGGAAATGAACTGCAGTGGGATATCCAGACCGCCGGTACAACGAATATGATGGTGGAACTCGCCGTTCCTAACATTCGCAACATCATCATTACCGCTGTCGCAGGTCTCCTGATCATTGCAACCCTCCTCTTTTATCTACGGAAAAAACGGAAAACGAAGCAGGCATGAAAATAAGCCGTCGGGAAGGTAATTGTCCCCGCGGCTTTTTCTTATTTCGAAGCTTCCTCGAAGGCTTTTTTCATTTCCCGCATCGATTCGTATAAGTCGACGATGGGAAACGGATAATCCTCCCCGAGCTGGACCCCGTACTGCTCCTGCTCAATCATACCCATTTCCCCAGGATTGAAAATCCAAGGTACAGGCAGTTCACGAAGCTCCGGCAGCCAATAGCGCAGGTAATCCCCATCAGGATCATAATCCTGCGCCTGTTTTTCCACGTTAAAGGCCCGGAAGGAAACAGCATCATTTCCGACTCCTGCGATATACAGCCAGTTGCCGTAATTGCTGCTTACGTCATAATCGACGAGCTGTGATTCAAACCAGGCGGCACCGATCCGCCAGTCCAGACCGAGGTTCTTTGTAAAAAAGCTGGCGACATTCTGGCGGGCCCGGTTGGACATGAAACCGGTCTGTTTTAATTCCCGCATGGCTGCATCTACGAGCGGATAGCCCGTGCGGCCGTCCATCCACGCCTGCAGATGCTCATCGTTTGTTTTCCAGGGGATCTCCAAACCATTCAGCCCTGTCCTGTAGAAGAGACGACCGCCGTATTTCCGATGCACGAGGTGGAAGTAGTCCCGCCAGAGCAGTTCGAAGTAAAGCATATAGGTCGACTTGTTTTTCGTATAGTTTTTTTCATAGTGCTGGATCTGCTCATACACGACCCGCGGAGACAGGTTTCCGTTGGCCAGATAAGGAGAAAATTTAGAGGAATCGTCTTCAAGAAGCATCCCGTTTCTTGTTTCCTTATAAACCCGGAGTCGGTCCTTAGTAAAGATGTAATCCCGGAGCCGCTGTTTAGCCGCTGTCGATCCGCCATGGTAACGCGGCTTTTTCCGCTCGATCTCCATGCCTAAGGCAGCGGCGTCCGGAATCTTCCCTTCCTCTATCTTATTTGGAAGCTCCGCTTTTACAGCTGCTTGAGGTGGAGCGATCGCTTTCGGGGGCGTCCCCCCATTTTTTTCAATTCTTTTTCTAAACTGGGAAAACGTATCTGGCACATCCCAGGTGGAAAACGGCAGGTCTTCCGGTGGAAACAGGTTATGTCCATGATCGACGTAAAAAGGAACCCCCGGCAGGGCTTTTCTTACTCGTCCTTCGGTCTGTTGCTCTTCGCTGGCGATTTCTTCATGAAGGTACACTCCGTCAATCGTGAAATCACAGCTCATCTCCAGGAAAGCATCCCTTGGGTCTTTGTGCCTAATCAAAAGCGGCACGCCCAGTTCAGCCAGGTTCCTCCTCAAGTCTTCAAGACTTTCCTGTATAAATTGTGCCCGGTGAGGCCCGGTTTTTATAAAACCATAGGAAAGATCGCTGTAATCATATGGATCGAAAATATAAAGTGCGATGACCGGATGCCCTGCTGTGACAGCTCTAGTCAAGGGTTTATGGTCGTGGACACGCAGGTCATTCCGGAACCAGACAATCGAATAGGTGCTCATCGTCATTCTCTCCCTTTTTCTCCTAGTGTACCCTGGGCAGGAGGCTTCCTCATACTTTTAATCGGCTGGATGTGTCTTTATTCGACAACATCGGGTATAGTTAAAATAGACCATTCAACGGAAGAGTACATCATCTATATTTTTTGTTGTGTACGGCCTGGAAAGGTGGCGGACACACGATAGGGGAGAGGGAGAAATGGAGCGTTTTCGTAAAAAATGGATGCAGAAGTCCGCAGTAATATTGACGGCGTTCACTTTGTTCACAGCAGGAGCATCGGCTGCAATTCCTCATCAGGTTGAGGCGAAGAGCTGGAAACAGGATCTCAAAGCAGAAGAATGGAAGTGTAATGATCCGGTCATTTCTACCGTTTACAAGGATATGAGGAAGGAAACGAAAAAGCCGCACTCGTTTAGTGAAGCTGAATCTTCCATGGAAACCATGAACAAGGCAGACATTATGGATCATTATTTGGATCGAAATCACCGCAGAGTGACGCCTTATACATTGATCAGGGTTGTAGACGCTGTATTCAGCATTGATCTTCAAGCCATTTCTGATCTTGGAGTTGGAAAGCAGACAAGCAGTTATTCTGATGATGTCCTTGAACGCGTCCGTGAGGCATCTCCGAAACCGTTGAGTGATGAAGATATCAGTCAACTTTCCAAAGTCCGCGTCATGGAACTATACTGGTTGTCTTACCAAAAACGCCTGACGGCTGATGAGCGGTATAAGATGATCAATGAAATCTTTGGCGTGAATTTAGTAGGCATTGCAGGATTGGAAGGAACAGGGGTTGCCCTTTTCTCAAAAAATCAGTGGATTTCGCAGTATGATACGGACTTATTCATTGTAGAAACCGGCAGTGATGACGTTGACGTCTGGGTATATCCGACAGAGTACTTCAAGCAGCAGACGGGACTTGAAGAAAATCCAGAGGAATTGAACAATCGTTTGACCAAGCTGGGCTTCTCCTATAGTGAAGAAAAAGGCGCCTTTTATTACGCTGATCCGAACGGGGAATCTGTTCCGGATGCATTCAAGGGACAGACGCTTGGAACCATCATTGGATTCATCCAGGAACAATATAAAGATCTTTTAGAAACAGAAAACGCTGCGTGAGACCGCAGCGTTTTTTTATATATTCTAATCCAGGTTCCACAATTTTTGCTGCACAGGATCGTCAGGGTCAAGGATAATGGTGCCTTCCTCATCAGGCTCCAGGCGTGTTTCGTAGAGGCCTTTTCCGGTCCGTGCTTTCAGTATCTCACTCTGCTTTTTTTCGATAAGCCGCAGGCGTTTGATTGCCTTCCACATCTCTTCTTCTGTCATATCATCGCCTCCTGTTCCTTTATGGTAACATCAACTTCCAATATATGTTTATCTAATGCTGATATGGTAAAAATAGAAATTCAAATGTTATCCTGATTATGGAAAAGGAGGGAGACCGATTGAAAAACTTGATTCGATGGCTGGCAGCACCGGTAGTTGTTCTCATAATCTTTGGTATTCAGCTCACGCTTGAATACAGTTCTTATCATGTTCCCTTTGGTGTAGGGATGGAGGAGGAAACCGTTGAAAAATATAATTGGAGGGGGGAGGTTGTTGAAACAGCACCGCTTCCATCTGAGAATGTTTCCCACAACGGCACTCTTATTGTAGAAATGGAATTGAAAGAGATGTTCGGACTTCTCATTTCGATCATCGCAGCTTTTCCTTTCATCCTGCTTATGGATGTTGTTCTTAAACGTCTTGGTATACAGAGTACAGGGTTATTGCCAAAGAGGTGGGAGAATGTAATCAAATGGGGATCGATCGCCTTTCTGTTCGTTCTGTTGATGTTTACGTTCTTTATGTTCCAGGAGGCCGTTGAAGAAGGGCGGTCCTTTTTTGATGCTTTACCGTAATACATAAGACCTGTGCAGCCAGCTTTTCATCCGAGGAATTTGTTGACGTATATACATATAAAGCCTGTCCTGTGATAGTTTGAGCACAGGACAGGCTTTTCCTTTTGAATTTACTGTTTCTTTTTCAATACATCTACAAAGTGGGCGAGGATTCTTGCGGTCATTCCCCAGATCACCTTGTCTCCATATTGATAAAAATATTCTTCCATCTGACGCGTACGCCAATTGTAATTTTCACCGCCCGGAATGAGCTCATAGGGGAAGTTTTCCGCCGGCTGGGCCTCGAAATGGACGTAGTGGATTTCCGGCTCCTGGTCCATAAAGAAGGAAAGCGGAACGGTAAAGAGCTCCTTCACTTCATCCGGATTTTTTTCAAACGCACTTTCGTCGGTATTCAAGTACCCCGCAAAAGCGTAGACAATCATCCCGAACGGGGATACGAGATAGTCGAGCGGGTGGACGTCGGACAGCTGCCCGCGCCCGATGCCGAGCTCCTCCTCCGTTTCACGGATGGCGGCGAGCCGTGCGGACGGGTCATCCGGATCGATTTTCCCACCTGGGAAACAGATTTCTCCGGGCTGCCGCCTTAGTGTACTGGCCCGTACTTCGAACAGGACGTGAATCTCCCCATCCTTTTCCATAAGCGGCAGGAGGACAGAGAACTTCCGGAACTGCTCGTGACCGAGAACGGAAGGCTGATGTTGTTTGATTTGATGGAGTATACGTTTCGAATTCATCGTTTCACCTCATGCCTTTACTATACCAGACCGCACCGTTTGGGAGGAAAAGAGCCGCTCGACAATTACAGCGCTTCTTTGATCACCTTTTTGTAATATAAGACTGAAAGGAGACCGAAGATGGAATATAAAGCTGTGTAGACGCCCATCACCATCAGCATCGGCGTCCAGATTTCATTACCGAAAAAGAACCAGCCGGACTTCACGGCGAAGTAGCTGTGCAGCAGACCGATCAAGAGCGGTACCCCGAAATTGAAGAGCTGTTTGCCCTGGATGCCGCGCAGAAGATCCCCCCTTGTAAACCCAAGCTTTCTAAGAATCGTATAGCTGTCTTTTTCGTCTTCTCCTTCATCCATCTGTTTGAAGTAGAGGATGCATCCGGAGGTGATAAGAAAGGTGAGTCCTAAAAAGGCGACGATAAACATCACGGCTCCCATGTTCTGTTTCTGCGAGGTTTCCACATACCACTGGGACCGGTGTTCGATGCCGTCGGCCAAACCAGCTTCCTCAAACAATTGGAAAGCCGCTTCGTTCCTGCTGTCATCCTCTAAATTGATCCCGGTGTAGATCGAAGGTTCGAGCTTCTCTTTCATATCCATAAACTGTTCCTCGGACACGACGCCGATCGGCAGACCGCCGACGGTATAATGGGAGGAAATGACATAGTCTTCCCGCAGTCCCTGATAGGATAGTTTTACCGAGTCATTCTCGGACAACCATTCCACCTCTCCGTTGTCTTTTAAGGAAATGTAGGACTGCATAATATCGTTGTATCCGGTCATCATCATGTTTTCCGCTTCCAGATCGAGCTCCGGAACGGCAGTTTCACTGATGACAGGAATGGTTGTATTTTCCACATTAAAATTCATGTCCTCAAGGTCCACATCAAGAATGTCCTCCACGTTGAAACTCGCCTGCAGCACCTCCACTTGGCGGTACGAATGGTCGAAACCCTCATCCTCCAGCGTTTCCGAAAAGGCCAGTGCTTTTTCTTCATTGGTGATGGAAAAATCATCAGGGGATCTGTTTTCTGCCAGGCTCTCCGCTGAATACAAAGAGATATAACTGAGGGCTAACAGACCTATAGCAAGGGCGGACACGGTCGTAATCACGGTGAGTAACAAGGCGTTGGACTTCATCCGGAACATCATCGAAGACAGCGAAAGCACTTCGTTGATATTCATATAGCCTGCTTTCCGTTTTCTAAGCAGGTTGCTGACAAAGCGCACAGAACCCTTGTAGAAAAAGTATGTTCCGATGATCGTGGACGCCAGTATGAACGTCATCGCGATAAACAGACCGTTGATTGTGGTAATATCCCCTTCAAACAGCTGCGTGGACACATAATATCCTGAAGCAATCATGACAATACCAAGAATCCCCATGATGTGTTCCCAGATCGAGAGTTTTTTCACTTTACCCTGCGTGCTCGAGGTGACACGGAAAAGGGAGAGGATGGACTGCTTCCGAATAAAGATGTACATCGTCGCCATGATGAGCAGAAAGATGCCCGCAAATACGATCAGCGTCTGGGCAAGAGCCGCCATGGAGAAGTGCAGGTCGGCCACTTCATCAACGTTGACAATCTTAAAAAAGCCCATGAGAATCAGCTTGGAAACGGCAAACCCGATGAAAATGCCGACGGCCATCGATCCGAAATAGATGATCAGGTTTTCAATGGTCAACAGCCGGAAAATCCGGTTTTTCGTCATGCCGATCAGCTGGAACAGGCCGATTTCCTGACTACGGCGTTTCACGAATAAAGCGTTGGCATAAAGAAGGAAAACGGCCACGATGCCAATCAATAGAACCGAAGCGACCATCAATCCTGCGCTTCCCTTGACCGACCCATCCTGACTCATCGCCGGGTCGTACTGAAGCGTCACGAAGGAAAAGTAGAGCGCCACAGAGAAGACGAGGGCGAAAACATATAAGTAATAGTTTTTCAGATTCTTTTTCAAATTTCGGAGGATCAGCTGATTAATGCTCATAGCTCACACCACCCAATACACCCTGGGTTTTCATGATGTCCTTCAAGAATGCCTCCCGCGTCTGTCCGCCTTTATGTAACTGGGTGTAAATCTGCCCGTCGCGGATGAAGATGACGCGGCTGCTGTAGCTCGCCGCCACAGGGTCGTGGGTGACCATCGCGATGGTCGCTTCCCGTGTTTCATTTAGTCCGCTCAGTTTGCCGAGCAGATCGGATGCGGACTTGGAATCCAGTGCACCTGTCGGCTCATCGGCAAAAATGATGCTCGGCTCGTGGATGAAGGCCCGTGCCGCTGATGTCCGCTGCTTCTGTCCTCCTGAAATTTCGTTCGGATATTTATTTTGGACGTCCTGAATGCCGAGTTCTTCGGCCAGCACCTTGAATTTCTGCTGCGCTTCTTTACGGTCCGTTTTCGAAATAGAGAGTGGAAGCAGAATGTTTTCCTTCACCGTCAGTGTGTCCAACAGGTTATATTCCTGAAAGATGAACCCGAGATGATGCTTTCTGAACTCTGCGAGCTGTTTATCCTTTTGTCCGGTAATTTCCTGCCCGTTGATCACGATCGATCCGTGGCTGACCCGGTCAATGGAGGAGAGGACGTTCAACAGGGTCGTTTTCCCGGAACCGGAGGCTCCCATGATGGTGACAAACTCCCCTTTATCAATCGTGACATCGATGCCCTCCAGAACGTGCTGCTTCATAAATTTGTTTCCATAGCTCTTATGAATCTTCCGTGCTTCTAATAAACTCATTCGTTCAACCTCCTTTTTCATCTGACTTCATTGTACGTTTACCGGGGACGTGTTTCCTTCGATTCAGCTAACAAAAGCGGGGGTGGAAGTGACACTTTTGTCACACGGCTTTCATTTAATAAGAGCTCTCGCGATAGGTTTTGAAAACGCAGACCAGGGTTCACCTTAGAAGCTTAAATAAGGTTCAAGTCACGTTCGTACGTCGACTTTGGAGGTGCAGAATAACTCAGGGTTTTACATGAATGGTCCTTTTGTTTCGTTAAAAAGTACCCTTGGGGTTATGAACAAAGTCTATAACCCCTATGATACCTGCAGCAATGAGTAAAAGAGCCAAAGCGATGAAGGTCAGACGAATGATCTTGTACGACCTTTTTCCGATTTAAAATCTCTTATCCCTTGTAAAGGGAAAAAGAGTAAACACAACCCGGACAAGAGTGTAAAAATAAACATGAACGATCCGCTCCTTATTCATGTGGCTGCTAGTCCATACGATGCGGCTCTTCTATACGTTTCACGAGGAGGAGGATCCATAAAAAAGTATCCTTCCACCATCAGGTAGAAGGATAGCGGTTAGTTCTTAGGACGCCACAGCTGTTCCATGGCAATGACAAGGGCGGTGCCGACGAGCAGACCGTTACTCATTAAGTTCTGCACAAGCGCCGGCATGGCGGAAAAAACTTCCGCCGGTAGAAACATTGTCCCCATCCCGAAGAGGTAGGCAATGCCGACGATGGTAATCTTTCTGGAATCCAGAGGCTCCAGCGTGAAGTTGTTAATCGCGATTCCCACAAGCTGGACGAATGTCGCCATAAGTGCCGCGTTGGCAACCGAGGAGGGGATGCTTGAAATCACCCGTGTCACCGGTGGGAAAAAGGCTGTGAAAAGCAGCAGAACCGCAGCGTAGATGAAAGGATTCTTTCGTTTCTGCCCGGTAATGGCAATGAACCCTGCTGACGTAGCCCCGGGCACGTTGGCGACGGTGGCCATGCCGCCGGCAATCATCGTGTTGATTCCAGAAAACATCGTTCCTCTGTCGACCTGGACGCCGTTATTTTCTTTACCTTCTCCCAGTGTCTGCTTCACAGCTGTAATGGAGGCGACGATATTCGAAATGGAAATGACCGCCGTGATGAACGCCATCGGCAGCAGGCTCCATTCGAGTGTCGGAGCTCCGAAAGCGAACAGTTCGGGCAGCGAAAACAGGGGCATCTCTGCTTCCGCCGTCTGCCCGCCGAGAATCAGGCGGTGAATGACCCAGCCGATCACAATGCCGATGAAAACGGCATAGCTGCTCAGCCATCCTCTGGCAAACGTGGATAATCCGAGCACAATAAAGAATGTCAGAAATGCAATGCCTGCGGTCGTTCCTTGTATGGTTCCGCTGTCTCCCTGCAGCCCGAGCATCCCTTTCAGGAGCGTTCCACTCAGCTGTACGGTCAAGAACAGGAAGAATGATCCTGTGACAAGAGGAGTGAAGATGGGCAGGATTTTCTGCGACACTTTAAACGCCCCGAACAGGAACAAAAAGCCTCCCGTCATGAGCATCGTCATCTCCAGCGCCTGGAGCGTTCCTGTATAACTGCCGTCTGCTTCTGCACCGGTCATGGCCATGACGGTAAAGACACTGACCCAGATGCCTGCGGGAATTTCCATAACGGGTAATCGGTGGCCGAACAGCCCTTGAAGCATGGAAGCGATCCCAACGGTAAAGAAGGTCCGCTGGATCAATCCGGCGGTTTCTATGTAATCTAATTGATAAATCGATCCGATCACAATCGGCAGCGCAACCGCATTAGCAAGCATGAAAACGAACCATTGGATGGTTTCAAGCAGGCTGGCTGCCGGACTGGTTTGATTCAATGTAAACACTCCTTCAAATGAACACGGCTGTAATAACCTCTATGAGTGTATCACGTTCCACTCATACGCGGGGAAGTTCCGGACTGTTCCTGATCTTAGTGAACGTATTCGGTTCCGGGAACCAAAGCGTGAACATGGATCCCAATCCGGGTTGGGATTGAACATCCAGTTCAATGTTCAACGGGCGGCGGATGCGGTCAACGAGGTACAGCCCCATTCCTGACGCCGCTTCATTGTAATGGTCGGTCGTCGATGTGAACCCTTTTTCAAAAATGCGCGGAATGTCCTGTGCTGCTATGCCCCTGCCTTGATCAATGATCGTAACAAAAGATCGTCCACTCTTTCTGCCGCTTGTTACCGTAATGTCTGAGGAAGTGCTGTATTTAATGGCGTTCGATAACAATTGGCGGATAATAAAGGAGAGCCATTTCGCATCCGTCAGAACAGATTTTTGATTAAGCTCAAGGTCAAAGCCGATGCCCTTCTGCATGCACCACGATCTCAAGGTTTTAATTTCACTGAACAATAAAGGCTCGAGCGCGGTTTCTTCTATGTATAAGTCATTTTCAATAAAAGGGATCCGCTTCCGGTGCAGCTGCTGGTCGAGCAGAAGATGGATGCGCATCCATTCATATGTCAGCCGCGAGCGCAGCGGGTAGTCTTCAATCCCTTCAATCATCAGCTTCATCGCGGTCATCGGCGTTTTCACTTCATGGATCCAGCCGAGCAGGTCATCTTTTTCCTCCTGCAGAAGATCATGGTGATGGGCAGCTTCCTTTTTCAAACGTTCCAGCTGCTCCCGGATGCTCGTTTCAATAACAGACTCCAAGGGGCTCTCTGCTTCAGGAATCGTAGTCAGATCAAGGTCATTGTCCCGCTCCTCCAACCGCTTGTAAAACCGGGTCTCCTTCTGGAAACGGAGGATCAGGAACACGCTGAAAATGATCAGCGATAAAAATACGTAATACGTAACGGCACGGAACGGAAGGGACGAGTCGAGGTAGCCAATAAGGAGAGCAAGCAATTGAAGGGACACGAACAGCAGAATCCAGCTCAGTCGTTCCCGCATATAGGTGAAAATCATGAACCTGCCCCGTCTCTGGCTGTATACCCTTGCCCGACTTTTGTTTCGATGACGTGTTCCAGACCAATTTCATTCAGCCGCCTGCGCAGCCGGTTCACGTTGACAGTGAGTGTATTGTCACTCACGAACCTTTCATCCTCCCACAGCTTCTGAATGATTTCTTCACGGGAGACTACTTTGTTCTTTTTTTCGAGCAGCTGCTTTAGTATGAAGCTTTCGTTCTTCGTTAAATCAATGGACGTATCGTTTGCCGTCACCCGGCCCCGCTCAAAATCGACCGTTGCGCCAAACCACGTCTGCAGTTCAGAGGCGTGGGTATTGTAATTGTAGACACGTCGGAGAATGGCCTGGATTTTAGCGATCAATACTTCGAAGTGAAACGGTTTCTGAACGAAATCATCGGCTCCAAGATTCATCGACATGACCATATCCGTCGGGTGATCCCTCGAGGACAGGAAGATGATGGGGACGTTGGAATGCTCCCGGATCATCCGGCACCAGTGAAAGCCGTCAAACTTCGGCAGCTGGATATCGATGATCACAAGCTGTGGTTCAACCGACGTGAATACTTCCATCACCCGGCTGAAATCCTGCACTCCGTGGACCGTATACGACCATTGGGACAGCCTTTCCTGCATTTCCTGAAACAATGTCCGGTCATCTTCAATCAACAGTACATCAAACACATCGATCCCTCCGATTTTCCGTTATTTCCCTTTTGATATTATAGCAGACAAACGAGGGATTCCCTATTGTACTTTTGTAACGCGTGACCGCGGTGAATTTTTTGAACATTTCAGCATCTTCCTCTTTCATTTGTTTGAAGGAGGGCGTACAATGAGTACTAATATTTCCGCCTGTGATGTCAGGTGAAACCAATCGAAAAGGAGTCTTATCTATGTCCCTACCAATCGTTGAAGCCGCCTATAAAAAGGAGAAACCCGAAACGGAGCAGATTCCTTTTGGAAGAACGTTCACGGATCATATGTTTGTAATGGATTATGAAGAAGGGAAGGGCTGGCACGAGCCGCGCATCGTTCCTTACGAGCCGCTGACGCTTGATCCGGCCGCAATGATCTTCCATTACGGGCAGACCGTATTTGAAGGATTGAAAGCCTACCGCACAGACGACGGACGTGTCCTGCTGTTCCGTCCGGAAAAGAACTTTGAGCGCCTGAACCTATCCGGTGACCGTCTCAGCATCCCACCTGTCGATGAAGACGAGGTGCTTGGCTACTTGAAGGAACTTGTAGCTCTTGAAAAGGACTGGGTGCCGGAATTTGAGGGGACTTCCCTATACATCCGCCCGTTCATCATCGCTACGGAACCGAGCCTCGCTGTTGCTCCGTCCAAGTCGTATAAGCTGATGATCATCATGTCACCGGTCGGTCCGTACTTCTCCGGAGGGATCAAGCCGGTTACCATTAATGTAGAAGACCAGTTCACAAGAGCTGTCAAAGGCGGAACCGGAATGGCTAAAACCGCCGGTAACTATTCCTCCGGCTATCAGGCACAGGCGAAGGCAGCGAAAGAAGGTAATGCTGACGTCCTTTGGCTGGATGGTGTGGAGAAGCGCTACATTGAAGAAGTCGGCAGCATGAACATCTTCTTTAAAATCGATGGGGAAATTGTGACTCCTGCCCTGAGCGGAAGTATTCTGCAGGGGATTACACGAACATCAATCATTGAAGTACTGAAAAAATGGGAGATCCCAGTGACCGAACGCCGCATCTCTATTGAAGAGTTGTATGAAGCGTATGAACAGGGAAAACTGGAAGAAGCGTTCGGAACTGGAACAGCGGCCGTCATTTCTCCCGTCGGTGAGTTGAACTGGCTTGGGAAGAAAATGGTGATCAACGACCACGAAATTGGTGCTCTCTCCCAGGAGCTGTATGATACGATCACAGGCATACAGCGGGGAAGAAAAGAAGACAGCTTCGGCTGGACCATCGAAGTATAAGAAAGCAGAAAAAAGGCTGCCGAGAACTTTCTCGACAGCCTTTTTTCATTTAACCGACCATATGGGCTTTCGGCTTTTCACTGGGTTGAAGCTCGTTGTAAGTCTCCATGACGCGGGCGGTCTCTTCTTCCGTTAATGGAAGAAGAGGGAGACGGACGCCTCCGGTGTGAACACCCATTTCATTCAACATCGCTTTTACCGGGGATGGGCTCGGGGCTGAGAACACGGCATCCATGACAGGGAGAAGCTTTTGATGAAGACGCGCGGCAAACGGGGCGTCTCCTTCTCGGAAACTCTGAATCATCTGCTGCATCTCATTACCGATCACATGGGAAGATACGGATACGATGCCGGTGCCTCCGATGGCGACGAACGGAAGTGTATTGGAATCTTCCCCGCTGTATACGGAAAAGTCACGGCCTGTTTCACGGATGATTTCCGCCGCGGCTTCCAGGTCGCCGCTCGCTTCTTTTACGGAAACAATGTTTTCAATCTCAGAAAGGCGGATAATCGTTTCCGGCTCCATGTTGACGACACTGCGTCCTGGAATGTTGTACAGCATGACCGGAAGGGAAGTGGCTGCGGCAATTTTTGAAAAGTGCTGGTACAGGCCTTCCTGTGTCGGCTTGTTGTAATAAGGGGCTACAAGCATGATGGCATCCACGCCTGTCTGTTCCGCTTTTTTCGTCAATTCAATGGAAGCGCGGGTGTTATTGGATCCTGTACCGGCAATGACCGGGACACGGCCGTTCACAACTTCTACCACGTGTTCAAACAGCTGGAGTTTTTCCTCCGTTGTCAGTGTCGGAGATTCACCGGTCGTCCCGCCGACAACCAGGCCGTCACTGCCGTTCTCGATCAAGTGGTTGACTAAAGCTCCCGTTGCTTCCAGGTCCATATTCTCATCGTTGTCAAAAGGGGTCACCATCGCTGTCAGTACTTGCCCGAAGTTCATTAACCTCACACCTTTTCTTGTATTTTGTACGTTCGAGGTCGTGAGGGCCATACGGCAGTAAAATCAAAAACGGCAGCATCAAGGGCTTCGATGCTGCCGTAGAAACTTTATACCGTTCCTGCGTAAGATAGCCCTCCATATAGTTTCCTATATGACAGTTCTGTGCCTGTTCAGCATCAGACCCAGCTTCAGGACCATGAGAGTCCGTACACTTCGGCAATTTCCCCTTTCCGCATGTATCCATGGATCTCATTCTCCTCCACATGCGTACTCTTGTCATTGCACCTCTATCCTTACTCCAAATAAAATTTGAAATAAGAAACTATTTAGTTAGTAAAAATAGTACCAAAATTCACGCCTGCTTACAACAGGGAAGTGCTAAAATCATGCTATTCGACAAAAATGGTCGCCAGGCACCGATGTCCGACTCTTCTTTTTTATAAAGCTCTGTTAAAGTCTGTTGTTGATATTTCAAACGATTACTAAATCGTCTCCGTCTGGAATTAAGGGTCCGGTCCGTTGTTTACTCAGAGCATGGGATGGCAGGGAAAACCGTCCGCTTTCTGCGGGGAACGATGAGCCTCACGGTACCCCGCGGAAAGTGAGTCATTCCCAAGGCCGCCTCATACAAATCTTATGACAGAGAGGGGGGATCTGAGCTCACATGTTAAATAACAACACCAAGCAATAACAGAGCCTTTTATAAAATCCGTCTGCAGGCGGAGGAAGAATCCATCCCGGGCACATCGAGAAGGACATGGATATTCCTTACACTTGAAGGAACTTACAAAAAAGGTGGGGATAGTTATGTCCGGTTCATCCATTACAGTTTCCGAAGCTGCACCGTTGGCAGAACAGCCTTCCATTTTTCGAAATAGAAATTTTCTCCTGTTGTGGGGAGCGGCCCTGTTGTCCAGCTTCGGTATTTCGTTCTTTTTATTTACTCAAAGCTGGTATGTCGTCCATGAGCTCCGTCTTGAAGCTTCTCTTGGTGTGCTGTACGTGGCAGCAAGTATTCCACGGCTGGTCTTTATGATTGTCAGTGGAACGGTCGCCGACCGGTTCAGCCGGACGAAGCTGATGTTCCTGTCCGATTTCACGAGGGGTTTGCTGTTAACAGGACTTGTCTGCTGGTTTTTCTTCGGGGACATCAGTCTTTGGACATTCGTCGGGTTTGCGTTTGCCTTTGGGATTTTAGATGCGTTCTTCTGGGCAGCAGAAGGGTCGGTTCTGCCGTCAATCATATCCAGGGATCAGTTGACCCGTGGAAATTCAGTGATACAAATGACGAATCAAACGTCGTTCATTCTAGCTCCTATGGTGGCAGGGATTCTCGTTTCCTTTGGCAGCTACGCGCTCGTATTCACAGTGACTGCCCTGATGCTGTTTACCGGAAGTCTGCTGATTTTTCTTATGAAGGTGGATGAAGAAAAGAGAGCAGGAGGGGAGGAGGAAGCGTTCTGGGACTCCTTCAAAGCAGGTGTGCGCTACGTCAAAAACTCCCGTGTGCTTTCCTTGATTATCGGAATGAGCATTTTATTGAATCTGTTCATGGTGGGGCCGATGACGATGGGGCTGCCTCTCTTTGTGAAGCAGCGCCTGCATGGCACCGCCCTGGACTTCAGCTTCCTTGAGGCAGGTCTGGCGGTGGGAATGCTGCTCGGATCTGTAGTCATCGGGATCCTTAATTTGAAAAGAAGACGAGGAAAAACGAGCCTTACAGCCTTAATGGCTGCCGGAGCCGCTTTTTTCGCTTTGAGCTTCACAGAAGGGGTATGGTTCAGCCTTGGGTGCCTCGTCGTCTTCGGATGTTCGCTCTCTATCTGCAACATCCCCGTCATCTCTGTGCTTCAGAGCTTCATTGAAGAAAAAATGATGGGCAGGGTGATGGGGCTTGTCTCGCTTGCATCAATGGGGCTCGTTCCAGTCAGCTACGGCGTGACCTCTCTGATACTGGCGGCAGGAGTGCCGATTCATCAAATCATGGCCGGGGGATCTGTACTCGTTACGCTGTATGTCCTCTTTGTCTATGTACGCTTCAAAGAGCTTCGCGAACTGGACTGAATGTCCCTCCATTAAAAAAGGGAAATCCCCTGGTAGCAGAAGATCACCCTTTTATTCTCAAACACATCTGTGTACAGACACTAGTGAATACTGTTTCCATCGTCAGCGCTGTCCCTTATACCAGCCTTTCTCCTTGAACCTGGAAATCGCTTCAATCCGATTGGAGACCTCCAGCTTCTCCAGGATGACAGATACATAGTTCCGGACGGTACCAGGGGTAATGAACAAAGCTTTGGATATGTCCTTCGTATTTCTGCCGTCCGCCATCAGCTGCATCACTTCCCGCTCCCGTTCTGTGAGCGGGTTTTGATCGGCGAAGGCAAGGTCGACGAGCTCAGGGTCAAAGATGCGCTGTCCGGCTGTAATTTTACGAATGGCTGTTGCCAGGTCTTCACTCGGACTGTCTTTCAACAGATAGCCGCTGACGCCTGCTCTTCTGGCACGGTCAAAATAACCCGGACGGGCAAAAGTCGTAAGGATGATCACTTTGCAAGGCTCCTGATACAACTCTTCAGCGGCATCCAGCCCATCCTTGACCGGCATCTCAATATCCATGATGCAGATATCCGGTTTCAGACGGCGGACGAGGCTGCAGGCTTCTTCGCCGTTGGAAGCCTGGCCGACGACTTCCATGTCCTCCTCTAAATCAAGCAGCGCCCCGAGTGCACCGAGCAGCATGCGCTGATCCTCGGCAATGACAATTTGAATCATAAGAGTTCCTCCTTTTTCCCTTGCTGAATGACTGTGGGAATGTGCAGGGTCAGTTTCGTTCCCTGTTCACTTTCCAAATCAAGCCGTCCATTTACAAACTCCAGTCGTTCCCTCATCCCCTGAAGACCGTGACCCTGGAACGGGTCCATCGTTTCCGGAAGGCCGATCCCGTCATCTTCGATGGTGACCGTCAATTCCATGGAAGAGGCTTCAATCTGGACGTGACAACGAGTGGCCCGGCTGTGTTTGACGATATTGGTGGCGGCTTCCTTCAGGCACATGCTGAGAACATTTTCCGTTAAAGCCGGGATGGAAGTCTTCCCGAGGTTTCCTTCATAGGTGAACTCCATTTCCGCAGCTTCGATGATCTGCTGCACCCGGATCAGTTCATCCTTTAGTTTCATTCCTCTCATGTTGGAAACCATCTCCCGAACCTCCTTGAGAGCATTTCGGGCCGTATGCTGGATATCCTCCACTTCTTTCTGCGCTTTGTCCGGCTTGGCCGTCATCAGCTTGGCGGCGAGATCACTTTTTAAGCCGATCATAGACAGTTTCTGCCCCAGCGTGTCGTGCAGGTCACGGGCAATCCGTTCCCGCTCTTCAATCACCATAAGCTGGGAAATCCGCTGGTTGGCGTCCTCCAGCTTATTTTCAAGGTCCTGCTGCTGGTTGCGGTAACGAACGGTGAATGGCAGCAGGATCACCCCGATGACGGTAATGATGATAAATGGAAGGTTCGGAAAAATCGAATCCAGCTGCTGCACGAAGGTATAGGCAATCGTTGCAAGTGTGAGAGTCAGGTGAACAATATATAAAGAAAGAAACCCTCCGAAATGACGGATGTTCCCGATGAAAAAAGCCAGGAACAATGAAAAGTAAATGTAGCCGAACAACAAGGTCATTCCGAGACTGATCGCCATTTCAATACTGACCCACAGATAGACAAGACGGCTGTCCGATACGAATGAAAACCGATAGGCCAGGAAGAAAATAAAGACAAGAAGAAGTCCGGTCAAAATTTCGTAAATGGAAGATGCCCGGAAGATAAAGAAAAACGGCAGGATACAAAAGATGATCCAGACGTATATGCTGAGTCCGGTGTTTTTTGGAATAATATGATACCACTTCTGCATGAACGCTACCTCCTGTGTCTAGCATATGGGAAAATCGGGCGGCTGTCATGAAGGAAAAAGCCCATTCTCAACGAATGGGCTTTGAATCAACTTTCATTCTGCACGCGGCGGGAGACCGCAGCACTTGCTTTCTTCTTCAGGAGCGGCTGGACTTCCCGGAACGTCCGGAACGTTTTGTTCTCGGTGTCATAGAGACGGAATTTGATGGACTCAAGGCTCGTTTTCAGCGTAATTGTTGTTGCATACTGGAGCGGCGGTGTTGCATCATGAGCTTTTTCCAGTGCATAGTTGGGAACCCTAGGGCTCAAGTGGTGCACATGGTGAAAGCCGATGTTGCCGGAAATCCACTGCAGGACTTTCGGAAGTTTATAATAAGAGCTTCCATCCACAGCTGCTTTTACAAAATTCCACTCGGATTCCTCTTCAAAATAGGAATCTTCAAACTGGTGCTGGACGTAAAACAACCAGATGCCCAGTGCACCGGATATATAGAGAATCGGGAGCTGGACAATCAGGAAGGCTTCCCACCCGGCCATCCAGATGATCATTCCGTATATCAATGCAGCAGCAGCCGTTGTCACGTGGGTGTTCACACGCTCTTTTCGCTTTGCGCCCTTACGGTTGAAGCGGTTGGAAACGAGGAACAAATAAATCGGTCCCAGGCCAAACATGATGACAGGGTTTCGGTACAGACGGTAGATGAGGCGTTCTTTGAAGGACGCTTGTACATATTCATCGACGGTCATGACCCAGATATCACCTGTTCCGCGCTTATCGAGATTGCCGCTTGTCGCGTGGTGGATGGAGTGGCTCCGCTTCCACTTATCGAAAGGGAACAGCGTCAGGATACCTGTAATCGTCCCGATCACGCGGTTGGCTTTTTTATTTTTGAAAAAGGATTGGTGGGTACAATCGTGAAAAATGATAAACAGACGGACGACAAAACCTCCAGCAAGCACACCGAGTCCGGCGGCGAGCCAAGGGGAGACAGCCATGCTTAGATAGGCTGCGGCCCATATGATTAGAAATGGAACGAGTGTATTGATCAGCTGGCGGATGCCGGCGTTTCGATCTGGTTCTGCAAAGCGGGCGACGCTTTTCTTCAGCTCTTTTTCTTTCTCCTTATCCATCGTAACGACTCCTTCGTAGTAATTCGTAATTCTAACAATAGGGGAAAAGGAGGCCCACTAGAAGACATAAACGTCAGCACTTTTATATGACACTTGTCATGGGTGTTTACCGGTTTCTGGATGTGTTTCACGTGGAACAGGTCGTCAGGCATCCACGCCGGGGGTTCTTAACTCGCGGAGGCCTTTCAAATCAAGCAGCGTAAACCCAAGCTTGGAGAGGATTGGCAGCACGATGAATGCTGTAATCTCCATGACCTCTTCAAATGCCCCTACACCTGAAGGGCCGAGAACCCACGCCGTCGGATAGAGCACCCAGAAAGACGTCAGGTAGGCGGCCATCCGCCTGTAATGACGTTTCAGCCCGTCCCCGCTCTTGGCAGCCATCTTCCGCAGGGGATACCAGATGATATACAAAACAATGAGAAGGGCGGCTATACCAAGCCCGTACCAGACGTATTTCAGCGTATCATTTGAAAAATCAGCGATCAGCCCGGTTAAGATCATAAACACATCGGCTGTAATTAGACCGCCGATCAGGGCCTTATCTTTTTTCGGCTCGTAAAACATCGCTGTTAATGCAAGCGCCAGCAGCAGGAGGGGGGTCGTGACCACCCAGTCCAGGTAGCGGGCAAAGTAAATGGTTTGATCCGGCTCCTGCAAGACCCCCTGACCGAGGGCGATGGATAAGTAGGCGGTTCCTGACCAAAGTGGAATGATCATCGCAATGATGTATTCTCCCTTGGAAACTCCGCGTGGCTTTTGGCTCCATATAAAAAAGGTGACAGCTCCAATAAACATGATGGCTGAATAGGAATAGTGCATAACAATATCAAAGCGGCTCATTAATTTCAGCTCCTTGTTACGTTTCTTCCATCATTTTGGTCATAACGGATAGAAAATAGACCTATCCTCTTAAGCGAGCGCTTACAACGTGGTATGATAGAAGTGTGAATACCATCTTGATCGGGAGGGTTTTTCTATGACTACGAAACGCATTCTTGTTGCCTATGATGGAAGTGAAATGAGTAAAAGAGCTGTGGCCGAGGCGAATCTGCAGGCGGTGGAAGCTCCGCAGCGCGAGATTCATCTGATGGCTGTTGTAACACCTACCGGCCCTGCTACAAATGCCGCCGTGTCTAAAAGCCTCGGCAGGGAAATGGCTGACCGGTTTCAATCAGAAATGGAAGAGCTCAAACAGGAATTCAAATCTCATAACATCGATGTCATTACAGAAGTTGTAGTCAGCCCTGTGAAACAAAACGCAGCTGTCCAGATCGTTGCCTATGCCAATAAGCACGACATGGACCTCATTATTATCGGAAGCCGTGGTCTCGGAAACATGAAAAAGATGCTGCTCGGAAGTGTCAGCAGCAAAGTCGTCCAGCAGGCCTCCTGTCCGGTCCTTGTCATGAAATAACAAATGGACAAAAAAAGACTCTCCTCTGTATATGCAGAGGAGAGTCTTTTAGTTTCTACGAGTTCTATTTTCCGCTTCTTCTTACAAGCCGTAGGACGTCATCCCGCCGTCGATGAATATATTCTGGCCGGATACATAGCTGGAACCTGAAGAAGCGAGGTACAGAATGGAGGACTGAAGCTCTTCCAGCTGTCCGAGACGTTTCATTGGAGAACGATCTTCAATGGTAGAACGGAAGCTGTCATCGGCTAGTGCCTCTTCGTTCAAATCGGTTTTGAAGAACCATGGGCTGATGGCGTTCACCGTAATATTGTAAGGCGCAAGCTCAAGGGCAAGCTGCTTCGTCTGGTGGATGGCTGCCGCTTTACTTGTGCCGTACACAGAGCTGAAGGACAGGCTCACTTCACCGGCGACAGACGCAGTATTAATGATTCGTCCGTATGCCTGTTCTTTCATATAAGGGGCAACGGCCTGAGTCATGAAGAAGATGGATTTGGCATTGGTGTTCATGACCGTGTCCCAATCCTCCTCGGTCAGACTGTTGATATCTTTGAACGCGGCAGTTCCTGCGTTGTTTACAAGAATATCGATTTGTCCGAAGTCATTGTAGATGGTCTCTACCACCCGTTTGATATCGGAGGTGTCTGTGACATCGCCGGAATAACCTTTAACTTCAGAACCGGTTGCCTCACTGATTTCAGCAGCCGCTTTTTCCACTTTCTCTGCTGTACGTCCGATAAGGGCTACAGAAGCTCCGCTTTCTGCCAGGGTATGGGCGGCTGTTTTTCCGATGCCGCTCCCGCCACCGGTCACGATAGCTGTCTTCCCGTTATTGTTAAATAATTCCATGATGTTCACTTCCTTTGCTTGTCTGGATTGTCCCATAAGATTGGGTTACGAGAATGATAGTACCCGGCCTGTGTCCATGTAAACCAATCCATCTCCGGACAGGTTGGGAGAGGGCCCTTCATCATTTGTAAGACTTTTACACTTTTTTATATGAGAAAAATGTTTATCATGGTAATTTCTGTGATATATAAAGGATGTGTACACAACAACAACCAACTTTTTGAAAGGAGTTTTTTAAGATGGCAGACCGTTTTAAGACTGGCGAAAAAGCACCTGAAAAAGGAACATATCAATTCGATGGGTTAGTTGATGGAGGCAGTGAAAACGACGTAACCGAAGACGAAAAACATATCGAACTGGAAAACGGGGGTCAGTTCCCGCCGATCCGCTCCAATAAGGAAGCGGCCTATTGGAAAAAAGCGTAGCGTGAAAAGTGAATAAGACCCCCGGAAAGGTTCATCCGGTGGGTCTTATTTATTTTATCAATATAGTAGTCGGAGTGTGAAAAGCGATCTATTGTGCTTAAACACTAAATTGCCGTGCTTATCTTTGTGGTTGGTGCACGTTGTTTTATGTAAGCGTTATTCGTTACAATTTTCTTAACAATTAAAATACGACATTCCACCTAAACGGCCCGCATGGTAATCGATAGGAGAATGATGAAAGGGTGTGGTGTTCTTGGAAGCCATCAGCAAGAATTTTTTCTTATACCTCTCCAACAACAAGCTGTTAGACCGCTTTGCAAAGCGTTTTGGCGCTAAGTTCGGGGCTGACAAGATCGTGGGGGGAGAGACGTTCACCCACGCAATTCCAATTATACAGCAGTTAAACCATGACGGGCTCGAGGTCACTGTCGACCATTTAGGGGAATTTGTAGATTGTGAAGAAGAGTCGAGAGACCGCGCCGGAGAGTGTATCCGGACCATCCAGCAGATTGCTTCCGGAGGACTTCGATCAGAAGTTTCGCTTAAGCTTACTTCTCTGGGACTGGATATCAGCCGGGACCTCGTTATCGAGAATTTGTCCCTGATCTTGAAGGAAGCGGAGAAGCACGATATTACGGTCACCATCGATATGGAGGACTCCTCCAGATGCGGGGAGACTCTTGATATTTATAGAGAATTGAAGGAGAAGTATCCAAATCTCGGCACGGTCGTTCAATCTTACTTATACCGTTCTGATGAAGATCTGGATGCCCTGAATGACTGCGATCCTTATCTTCGTCTTGTAAAAGGGGCCTATAAAGAATCACCGAAAGTCGCCTTTTCTGAGAAGAAGCTGGTGGATGATAACTTGAAGCACCTGATCAAGAAAAACCTTCTGAACGGCCATTACACGGCTGTCGCCAGTCACGATGACCGGATTGTCGAGTATACAAAAGCTCTCGCAGAAGAGCACAGCATTCCGCGTGAACAGTTTGAGTTTCAAATGCTGTACGGCATGCGGAACCAAATGCAGAAGGATCTGGTGGAAGAAGGATATAAAGTACGCGTGTATCTTCCCTATGGCGAGGACTGGTACGGATATTTCATGCGGCGTTTAGCCGAGCGTCCGGCCAACATTGCCTTTGCCGTTAAAGGGATTTTCTCTAAATAAAACCACACAATCAGAAAGGGGAATATTATTATGGTACAGCCTTACAAACACGAACCATTCACGGATTTTGAACAGCAGGAGCACAAGAAAGCCTTTGAAGATGCATTGAAGCAGGTCAAGGAGCAGCTGGGGCAGCACCATGACCTTCTGATTAACGGAGAGCGTGTCCGGACAGATGATACGATTACATCCACCAACCCGGCGAACACGAAGCAGGTTGTGGGTACGATTTCGAAAGCGAATCAGGAGCTGGCGGAAAAAGCGGTACAGTCTGCTTCCGACGCTTTTGAAGACTGGAGAAAATGGGATCCAAGGGCACGTGCAGAGATTCTATTCCGCGCCGCTTCCAAAATCCGCCGCCGTAAGCACGAGTTCTCTTCCTATCTTGTCTATGAAGTCGGTAAGCCATGGAAGGAAGCTGATGCGGATACAGCTGAAGCAATCGATTTTCTTGAGTATTACGGCCGTCAGATGATTGAGCTGAAAGAAGGAAAAGCAATAGAAAGCCGTCCGGGCGAAGAAAACCGCTATGTTTACCAGCCGATCGGCGTGACAGTCGTCATCCCGCCTTGGAACCTGGCCCTTGCCATCATGGCAGGTACAACCGTCGCTCCGCTTGTAGCTGGTAACACGGTGGTTATGAAACCGGCCAGTAACAGTGCCGTCATCGCTGCTAAGTTTGTAGAAGTACTGGAAGAATCCGGGCTTCCGAAAGGCGTCCTGAACTTTGTACCGGGAAGCGGCGGCGAAGTCGGCGACTATCTCGTCGATCATCCGAAAACCGCATTGATTTCCTTTACGGGCTCCCGCGATGTCGGTCTGCGTATCATGGAACGGGCTTCCGTCCGCCAGCCAGGTCAGAATCACTTGAAACAGGTGATTGCTGAAATGGGCGGTAAGGATACGGTTGTCGTCGACAAAGAGGCAGACATTGATACAGCTGTCGATGCGATCGTCGTTTCGGCGTTCGGCTTTTCCGGACAGAAATGCTCATCCGGCTCCCGTGCGGTCGTTCACGAAGATGTGTATGACGAAGTATTGGAAAAAGTCAAAGCAGCCACTGAAAAATTAACGGTCGGCAACGCTTCTGAAGAAAATGTCTACATGGGTCCTGTCGTCGATCAGGGAGCTTATGACAAAATCATGAGCTATATGGAAATCGGCAAGGAGGAAGGTCGCCTTGTCACCGGTGGCAAAGGAGACGACTCCAAAGGGTACTTCATCAACCCGACCATCTTTGCCGATCTTGATCCAAATTCCCGCATGCAGCAGGAGGAAATCTTCGGACCTGTCGTCTGCTTTACAAAAGCGAAAGACTTTGATGAAGCGATTGATATTGCCAACAATACCGAATATGGCCTGACAGGAGCCGTCATTTCCGATAACCGCGCCCATCTTGAAAAAGCGAAATACGATTTTCACGTCGGGAATCTATATTTCAACCGTAACTGCACAGGTGCCATTGTCGGTTACCAGCCGTTCGGCGGCTTCAAGATGTCCGGTACAGATTCTAAAGCCGGCGGGCCTGATTATATTGCCCTTCACATGCAGGCGAAAACCATTTCCGAGAAGTTTTAAACCATGCTCATAAAGGCTCTCCGTTCAGGGGAGCCTTTTTTATTTGAAGGAAGTCCGCTCTTTTCCCCGCCCCTTTGACCATTTTCTTTTTCTTTCCAGTGACAACCGATATAATGGAGGGTAACGAATGAAGACATTCAGCCTACTTAGAAAGGTTAGGATTCCCATGGAAGTTAAAGATAGGATTCTGCAGGCAGAAGATATCCATAAAGCGACGGAGCTGCTGAGCTCCAGACTGGGTAAGCCTGTGATTATTGAAAACAAAAACTTTGAGTTGATCGCCTACAGCTCGACCCATGATGATTTCGATCAAACTCAGCAGAAAACCATTCTATCCAAAAAATGCCCGATCTTCATTATTGACCGTTTGAAAAAAGAGGGCATCGTCCAGCGTCTGGAAATGCAGCCGGACCCGATCCGTGTCCATCCGATGGAAGAGCTTGGCTTCCAGCAGCGTGTCGTCGTGGCAGCCAGGCACCTGAATCATACGATGGGGTATGTCTGGGTGCAGGAGGCCGACCAGCTGCTGGATGATGCGGACTTTCAGTTCCTTGAGGACATTACCAACCATATAGGCAGACTCATTTATGATCAGTTCATGAGAGACAACGCCAAGGAAGGACGGAAAGAGGAGCTTTTGTGGCAGCTGCTGCAGCATGAGTACGGCAGTGAAAGCCAGTTCCGTCACGAAGCAGCCCTCGCCAAACTGAATCTGGCCGACCGTTTTTCCGTCGTGGTTTTTTCGGTCACCGCTCCTCAGTACAAGAGCATGCTTGATGATCTTCTACAAACGGTGCACCGCTTCCGCATCACCCGGCCGATGTATGTGCTGAAAACAGAATTCCAGCTTATTCTGCTCGTGGAGGGAAAGGCGTCCGACCGCTTTTCATCAAGGTCGACAGCGAGGGATTTTATTGAGGAAGTGAAAAAAGAAACAGGAGAAGAAGCGTTTTATCATTTCCTGATTGGCGTCGGCAAGGAATATACAACATTGTCCTTGATGAGGAAAAGTTTTTTGGAGGCGCTCGAGGTCATTGAAACAGCCAACTTCATTAACCCCCGACCGGAAACGATGCCGCGGGAATTCGCGACGCTCGGCCTGTACAGATACCTGGCCGCCCTTTATGAAAAAAACAGTTCCGAGGATTATTACAGTGAAGATCTGCTGGCCCTGATGAAAAATGATATGGATAAACAGACGGAACTTCTGCTCACATTGGAAACCTATCTTGCTAACAATGGGAAAGGAAAGCAGACCGCCGGCGAATTGTTTATCCATCCCAATACACTCAATTACCGGATCAAACAGATCCAGGAAATGACGACCATCGATTTCCAGGACTTCAACATGAAAGCTTACCTTTATACAGAGCTCCTGCTCCTGAATAACGTCGAACACTACTACAAACGTTACCAGTCAGCACTAAGGTCGTGAACGATCTGCACATAAGAGTGATGGGTACGCTCCACTTATCGGTGGATGCTTGCCGCGGGCACGGCCTCAGCTAACTGGATCAAGAAGAACACTTGATCCAGTGGATCTTCGGCTCGCGCTGTTCCCGCAGGCGTCACCACCGAACGCTCCACGTAACACGAGGGGGGAGCGGAAGGGTGTCTTTACAATGTTGGTTTGCTTATTCATTCAGGGAAGATAAAAGTGGATTCTCTTTCCAGAGTGGGAAAATCGGATGCGAATCTGGACAGCGTGAGAAGGGGGACTGCCTGTGTGGGCGGTTCACCTTTTTTATATACGTTCTTGGAGGGTTAAGAGTGATGACAGACCGGGTACACGTACACTATACCTGAAAGGACGTGACGAGCATGGCAGAAAAAAGACCGGTCATTGCGCTTGCAGGCGCGAGTGGATATATAGGACAGAACCTGATGGAAAAGTTGAGAAAGCACGCCGATATCATTGCCCTTTCCAGAAGCGGTGACCAAAAAGATGATGAGGAGCAGGTGACATGGCGTTCCTGTGACCTTTACTCCATGGTGGATGCTGAAAAAGGCCTGGAGGGGGCGGACATCGCGGTCTACCTCGTTCATTCCATGCTGCCTTCTGCGAAGCTGACCCAGGGAAAGTTTGAAGATATGGATGTCATTTTAGCTGATAACTTTGCCCAGGCTGCAAAGAAACAAGGCGTCCGCCAAATCATCTACTTGAGCGGTATCATCCCGGAGCAGGAAAAGAAGCTGTCCCGACACTTGAAGAGCCGCCTGGAAGTGGAAGAAATTCTTGGAGCCTACGGAGTGCCGGTGACCACGATACGAGCGGGGCTGATTGTGGGGCCGAAAGGATCTTCCTTCCCGATTCTGAAAAAGCTGGTTAAACGGCTGCCGTTCATGATTCTGCCAAAGTGGACCCGGACGAAAACCCAGCCGATTGCCCTCCCGGATGTCCTGCATGCCCTCGACAGCAGCATTGGAAATGAAGAGGTGAAAGGACGCCCGGTAGACGTGGGCGGTCCGGATGTTATGACCTACGAGACGATGATGAAACGGACGGCTGCTGTTATGGGTAGAAACCCGCTCACCATTAACGTTCCTTTTTTAACCGTTGAACTCTCCAAATTGTGGGTGCGCCTTGTCACGGGTTCGCCGAAGGAAATGGTGTATCCCCTGATTGAAAGCTTGACCCATCCTATGGTCACACAAGAGGAAAATAAAGTGGAAGGGTTAAGTGAAGGCCGCATTTCTTTTGAAGAAGCGGCCAGGGAAGCTCTTGAAAAGGAAGAAGAAAACAAAGATGGAAAGAGAGCCCTTCCGATGTTTCAACCGATGCAGCAGGATGTCCGGTCTGTCCAGCGTATTCCGATTCCAGAAGGATATGATGCAGACTGGGTTGGGCGTTACTATGTGAAATGGCTGGAAAACACACTCAATCCATGGGTGAAAACGGAAGTGGATGAAGACAACTGCTGTAAGATCGGGGTCATCTTTAATCAGTCTCCGCTTTTATCCTTTGATTATGCGAAAGACAGGAGTACCCGGGACCGTGCTCTTTATTACATTTCCGGAGGTATGCTCGCCGACAGCGGAAAAAATGTGCGCGGCCGTCTGGAATTCAGAAAGATTCCCGGCCGTCAGGAAGCCATTGTAGCGATTCACGACTACATGCCTTCGCTGCCCTGGTTTTTCTATAAATACACCCAGGCGAAAGCGCACCTTGTGGTGATGGCCTTATTCAGGAAGCATTTGGAGAAATGGGGAAGTTCCACCGTTCTTCATCATGCATAAGCGTTGACCGCTTTTCCAAAACTAAGCGTGTAACACTTAAGCCTGTATGAGGTGATTGGGATGAGCAAAAAGGACAAAAAGCACGACCGGCAGTTCAAGGAACGCAAAAGTCACGGTGAGCAACGGAACGGGCGGCTGGCTCAATTTAAGAACCACAGTACTGAGTTCGGCTCCGAGCCGGATGAATATATCGACCGTGCCCGCCTTGGCTATAAAGGCGACGCATAAGAAAAGGCCTGTCCATTCATGGACAGGCCTTTTGCTTGTCACCCTTCAGAAGGGGATTTCATCTTCTGCACTCCCGTGCGCACATTTTTCAATGTGATGAAGTAAATGGCGCTGATCAACAATCCGGCCGAAGCCGTTAAAAGGTAGACGATGGACAGATTGTCGGAAATGCTGTCTACAAAGGACGATAAAAACTGTCCAAGAAAAACAGCGGAAGAAAAGTAGGCGAGATTTTTCCCGCGGTTGGCCGTGCTGCTTTTTTCCACGGTCATATGGTTGGCAAGGGGAATGGTAAAGCCAAATCCAAAACCAATCAAAATCCCAGCCCCTACGGCAAGCAGAAGGGAGGTCTGATTCAGCCCAAGCAGCAGATAGCCGCCTCCGAATAAAAAGAATCCGGTCATCAACGTGGAGTAGTCACTGATTTTGTTGACCACCTTAGGCATCTGGCTCGCTGATATGACGGCGACAAGAGAGATCATCGCCATAAAGTATCCCGTTCCTGTGGAAGTCATGTGAAAGTGCTCGGCCAGGTAAAAGGGCACAGAGACCATCGTTACAAAAAAGATGGTCATGGCGAGCATAGCGGATAACAACACAGGCCAGATTTTTTCTGAAGAAGAACCCTCATCTGCTTCTGCTTCCTCTGCGGTTTCTTTTTTTGTAAATGGAACGAAAGACAATAGAAAAACAAGAGCGATCCAACCGAGAAGATACAACAGGAAGGGGAACTGCCATCCGAAACTTCCGAGGATGCCTCCGATACTCAGGAAGATGATGCCCCCAGCTTCAATGGACATGCCCTGCAGAGCCATCATCTTCAGGCGCTTCTCTCCTTCAAAAAATTCGGCAAGCAGCCCGGTAGCCGAAGACATCACGACAGCCGTTGCCCCGCCGAGGAGAATGCGGTCGGCTAAGACCAACACAGTCCCGTCCAGCCAGATGGCGGTTATTCCCAATCCTCCGTATAAAATCAGTCCGGTACACAAAGCTCTGTAGGGTCCGGACTTGTCGATGAATTTACCGGCAAGCGGAGCGAACAGGACAACGCCGAGCGAAGGGAGTGTCGTCAGCCAGGCAGCTGAGTCCTCCATATTGTAGTGCTGGGATATATCGAGTAAGGCGGGAGTAATGGCGCTGCCGACCATAACGGTCAGGCTGGCCGCGAGCATTAAGGCAAAAACTCCCGCTTTGGATAATGGTTTCATCGTACATACCTCCTTTAACAATTCGGAATTCATCATAACATAAATTTAGTTAGGAAACTAATTAAATGATCGTTCAATGAAATCTATTTATGATAAAATAGCGGCAGAAAGGGTGAACGCGATGAACGAATCACACAATGAGGATATTGGCTATCAGATTCAGAAAATATCCCATTCCATCAAACAACTGCAGAACGAAAGGCTCCAAAAGGAAGATTTGAGCGTTTCTCATGTGAATGTCATGTTCGTTCTTTACGAAAAGGATGGGGTGACGCAGTCTTATCTGCAGAAAGAGCTTGGTATCAAAGCTTCTTCCTTGTCCAAGCTGATTGATATCCTTATTCAAAAAGGTCTGGTTTATAAAGCATCGATTGAAAAGGATGCCCGTACGAAACTGATTCATTTAACGTCTCTTGGTAAAGAGCGGAAGGAACAGCTTCAGCACATCCGTTACGACTTAGAAAGCGAAGTGACCCATCCACTGACACCCACAGAAATCAAGCAGATGCAGGAGATGCTGAAAAAAATCAAAAACCACCTGGAGGACTAGCGGAGCCACTGTCTGCCTTTTCCCCCTTAACTGTTTTTACAAAAACGACGATATAAGAAAAAAAGACATGCAGGGGGATTTGATATGGGATGGTTGAATAAGAGAAAAGAGGCCGTGCGTAAGAAGCTGGGAGAGGGAAGGACAGGGGTGATCGACGTCCCTGAAGGTTCAGATATTCATCGTCAGTGTGAAATGATTCAGCTGACGGCAGACGACCTCGCTGTTTTGCAGGACCTGCAGCCGATGGTGAGCGAGGAAATGGAAGCGATTGTGAAGAAATTTTACGTGAATCTCGAAAGCGTGCCGATGCTTCAGCAAATGATTAAGGACCACAGTACCGTTGACCGCCTGCGGAAAACACTGGCTGTTCATATGGAAGAGATGTTTTCGGGCGTCATCGATGAGGCTTATATTGAAAAAAGGAAGCGGATTGCCGCGGTACACTTGAAAATCGGTTTGGAGCCCAAATGGTACATGTCTGCCTTTCAGGACTTACTGCTCTCATTCCTGGAGGTATACGACAGGCATTTGGAAGAAGACGACTACCGGCAGGCGGTTGCAGCGACGACAAAAATACTGAGCATCGAACAGCAGCTCGTCCTGGAAATGTTTCAAAGAGAAGCGGATGCCTTACGGGAAAAAGAAATAGAGAAAAGAGAGGAAGCCTACCTAAAAGTGGACCAGATGTCCGCTGAAGTGGCTGCTGTTTCCCAGCAAGCCAGTGCTTCTACAGAACAGCTGACCGATCAAACGGAAAAAATGGTCACGGACTCTAAAAATGGAACAGCGGTGGCCCGTCAAGTGGAGCAGCAGTCGCTTGATGGCAAGAAGCAGCTGGAAGTACACCAGCGGCAGATGAATCAGATTCAGCAGACCATCAGGGAAATCTCCGGGGATATGGAAAAATTGAGCCGGATCGCTGAAGAAATCAGTAAAATTGTGACGATCGTTTCTTCCATCGCTGAACAGACCAACCTGTTGTCTCTGAATGCTTCGATTGAAGCTGCGCGTGCAGGGGAGCATGGAGCAGGGTTTACGGTTGTAGCCGCTGAAGTACGTAAATTATCGGAGCAGACGCAAACCTCTGCGGCAGAAGTTTCCCAGTTGATTCATTCTACAAGTGGACAGATCCATAACGTGTCCGGCCATGTAGGCAGTATCGATGAGATGATTGCAGAGGGTGCGGACAGTATGGAGCAGATCAATCACTTCTTTACGGAAATTGTTACGGCGATGGGGCAGAACAAAGCCTACAATGCAAGTATGGAAGAGGAGCTGCAGCATTTTTCGTACGTTATTGATGAAATCAATGATGCCGTTGGTAAAGTAGCGGCTTCTTCCCAGCAGTTGACAGCCATGACTGATTAAATGATCTGTCCGTAAGGGGAAGCCTTTTAGTGTTTCCTTAAAAAAAGTCCCTGAGACGGCTGTCTCAGGGACTTCTTCTATTAAGAGCGTGTATTGATTTCAGTGACGTTGTCCTGTGTATTGGAAGGGGTGAAGGCTTTTCCTGCTGTTGGAGTAGTCTGCTCTTCCTCATCGCTGGAAAGCTCTTCTTTCGCTTCTCTGGCTTTGTCTCCGACTTCCTGCAGTTCTTCGCCGGCATCTTTAGCTGTGGAAACAATTTCTTCAGACTCTTCTTTGATGTCCTTCACTTTGTCGGTGATTTCTCTGCCTTGGTTGTTGAAGACCTCCTGCACGGTGGCAGCCGCTTCAGATGCGATATTGACGATATTACGGACACGTGTAACAAGGTCATCTTTTTTCTCTGATGGATTTTCCTTTACCTCGGAAGCGTATTCCGCTACAGAATCCTTCTTCGCGCGGGATCCTTCTTTCAAACGGCGGCGTTGTTCAGGGTCTTTGGCCAGAACAATCGCTCCTCCGATAAGAGCTCCGGTTACAATAGCGATGGGAAGCTTTTTGCTCCCGCTTTTTTTGGTCGTCTGTTGAGTTGTCATAATTGAATCACCTTTCTATCCTTATATTTTTTTGAGCTTCATTCCTCATTGTTTCTCTGGCAGTCTGAATGTCTTCATATTGAATTTTACCCGTCTGATAAAACTCACCCTTTTTACGCTCCACCTTCATTTTGGCAACGGATGGATCACGCGTGAGGGAGTTGATAAGTATGCCTGTCAGAGCACCTGCCGTCAATCCTGATACCCATTCAAGAGTCTTCATGATGTCGTACGATCCAGCTGGGCTGCTGATTTGAGCGCTTTTCTTTTCTGAGACAGGTAATAGGTCATGGCAAGCGCTCCATAAATGCCCCGCCAGCCTTCTTCATTAATCTTCTGCTCTCCTTCAAAGGTGGTATTCTTCAAGGAAGAGGTCATATCTACAAGAGAAGAAGTGAGCTTCCTGGAGGATTCTCCAATATCTCCAACGATATAGAATAACGGGCTCAATGCTTTAATCTTTTCATTCACATCGGCCAGTGTATCATTACTGTTATGCAGAACGCCGGTCGTTTCCTTCATGACGGAGTCCAATTGTTCCGGGAGCTGATCCACAGTTTCGCGGACACCGCTTAAAACACCGGCAAGGTTATTGAGAGTTTTAATAAGAAAAATAGAGACCACGGCAAAAGCGATTCCGATGATGAGTACGCCGATTCCTAGAAAATCCATGCCAACCTCACTCCTTTATTTTCTTTCGTTTCCATTTTACATATAAATCAATGGCTGCATCGCCCCACTGCATGGCTTTAATGACGTTCTCATTACGCTCGTGGGAGGCGTGGGCCACACTTTCTGAAACCCCTTGAAGGGAACTGTTCACATTTCCTACGGTCGATCCCACATTGTTGACGGCATCCATCAACCCGTTGATGCTCTGGGTTTTCTCTTCAAGATCAGCCGCCATTGAATTGGTTTTTTTCAACAGGCTTTCTGATTCGGAGGTAATCCCCTGAATCTGGCCTTCCACTTTCTCCAGTGTTTGGGAAACACTGGACATCGTATGGGATGCTGTCTTTAATGTTTTCACAACAAAGATACTGATGAAGGCAAAGGCAATTGCGATGATGAGTAGTCCAAGTCCTGCTAATGACATCTCGTTCCACCTCTCTTAAATTCGGTTTGTAAAAGCTATACCACTATTCTTTTTTGCTGAAACGCTTCTTGAAAAGAAAAAATCTGCCAGCCCTTGATAGAAGATAAAGGGAGGGGGCCCATAGACTCAGAGAATCGGTGGTTTCTATTTTTGTAAGCCGGGGAATAGAACAAAATATGTAAACGCTTACTTAAAAAGGTTCTTAACGAAAAGTTAACAAATGGACGGACGCCATGGTTATTCGACATTTTTCGACAAAACTTTTCAGAATATTTTCATCAATTGCAATTGTAAATCTATACAGGTGATTTTATGATGAATATAGGAGATAACAAACGTTTCCGAATTGATTGATAGGCAGCTGGTCTAGTCATAAAGTTTGATTATTGAGACGAGGAGTGATGGTGTGATCCAGGGTACATCTTTAGAACATGATATTTATTTATTCCATGAGGGGAATCTCCGGTACAGCCACAAACTGCTGGGGGCCCATCCGGATACGAGGAACGGAGAGCAGGGCATCCGTTTTGCCGTCTGGGCTCCGAACGCCGTTAAGGTCAGTGTCGTCGGTCCATTTAACAACTGGGACGGACGGGAACACCCGATGGAAAAGATCAATGACAACGGCGTGTGGATCGCTTTTCTTCCCGGCTTGGAAAAAGGAACGATTTATAAATACGAAATTTTAACTCCTCACGGACATCTCCGCTTGAAAGCTGATCCGTATGCATTTTCAAGCGAACTCCGTCCAAATACCGCTTCGGTTGTCTATCCGCTGGATGATTATGCATGGGGCGACCATGACTGGATGAACCAGCGGAAAGGACGTAATCCCTATGAATCACCCATGTCGATCTATGAACTTCATTTAGGGTCCTGGAAGTACATAGAGCCGGAGGTTTTTTACAATTTCCGTGAATATGCAGATATGGTGATTCCTTATGTGAAAGAACTCGGCTATACCCATATCGAACTTCTACCCATGACAGAGCATCCGTTTGACCGCTCCTGGGGTTATCAGGCGACCGGATACTTTTCCGTGACCTCCCGTTACGGCACCCCGGATGACTTCAAGTATTTTGTCGATCAATGTCACAAATCTGGAATCGGTGTCATATTGGACTGGGTACCGGGCCACTTCTGCAAGGATGAACATGGACTTCGCAGGTTTGACGGGGAAGCGCTTTATGAATATGCCAACCCTAGTAAAGCTGAGAAAACACAGTGGGGGACGCTTACGTTCGACTTCGCCAGAAACGAAGTACAGAGCTTTCTCATCTCCAATGCTGTGTACTGGCTGAAAGAATATCACCTGGACGGCCTGCGTGTGGACGCTGTTGCCAGTATGCTCTACCTCGACTTCGGTAAGGAAGACGGAGAGTGGGAGCTGAATGAATACGGCGGGCGTGAAAATATTGAGGCCATCGATTTCATCAGAAAAATGAATAAAGCCGTTTTTGAAGAAGTTCCGGATACGCTGATGATGGCGGAGGAATCGACGTCCTGGCCGCTTGTCAGTGCACCGACACATATCGGCGGACTCGGGTTCAATTACAAGTGGAACATGGGCTGGATGAATGACATGCTCAAGTATATGGAAATGGACCCGATCCACCGGAAGTACCATCATAATTTAATTACCTTTTCTCTTCATTACGCCTTTTCCGAGAACTTTGTATTACCGATTTCTCATGACGAAGTCGTCCATGGAAAGAAATCGTTATTAAATAAAATGCCGGGCGACTATTGGCAGAAATTCGCCAACCTGCGTGCATTTCTCGCTTATATGTACGCCCATCCCGGTAAGAAGCTTCTATTTATGGGAGGTGAATTCGGACAATTCGACGAGTGGAAGGACTTGGAGGATCTGGACTGGGAGCTGCTGGACTACGACTCCCACGCCTCCATTTTGGAGTACACGAAACAGCTTCACCAGATGTATCAGGATATGCCTGCATTGTGGGAGCTCGATCACAAACCAGAAGGGTTCACATGGATCGATCCGAATAACTATGAGCAAAGCATTATATCTTTTGTACGGAACAGCCGGACATCAAACGATCAATTAGTCATAGTATGCAACTTCACTCCGGAGGTCTACCACGAATATAAAGTCGGAGTGCCTGAACAAGGCTCATACGAGGAAATTTTCTCGAGTGACGCGGAGCACTTTGGTGGTTCCGGTCAGAGAAACGGACTGCCCCTGGACACGATATCCTCTCCATGGCAGGGCCAGAACCAGCATGTCACCATGACGGTTCCCCCGCTCGGTGTGAGCTTCCTGAAAAGAACATCAGTAAATCAAGGAGGAGAATCATGAAAAATAAAGAATGTGTAGCGATGCTTCTAGCTGGTGGGCAGGGGACCAGATTGAAATCATTGACGAAACAGATCGCCAAACCTGCCGTATATTTCGGCGGTAAATACCGGATCATTGATTTTCCGCTGAGCAATTGTACGAATTCAGGCATTGATACAGTAGGCGTACTTACCCAGTACGAGCCGCTTATTTTAAATGATTACATCGGCATTGGAGATACATGGGACCTGGACCGTAAATTCGGCGGTGTGTCGGTGCTCCCTCCATTTATGCAGTCGGAAGGCGGCGGCTGGTATACAGGGACGGCGAATGCCATCTACCGCAACCTGAAATTCCTGAATCAGTATGATCCGGAGCACGTCCTGGTCCTGTCCGGGGATCATATTTATAAGATGGATTACGGCGCGATGCTTGATTACCATAAGGAAACGGATGCGGACGTGACGATTTCTGTTATTGAAGTTCCGTGGGAGGAAGCGAGCCGTTTTGGAATTATGAACGCCGACGACAACGGGAAGATTACAGAATTTGATGAGAAACCTGAATATCCGAAGAGCAACCTGGCCTCCATGGGTGTCTACATTTTCCGCTGGGATGTACTGAAGCAGTACTTGATTGATGATGCGGAAAAAGAAGATTCCTCCCATGATTTCGGGAAGGATATCATTCCAGCTCTTCTTAATGATTATAAAAAGATGATGGCCTATACATTTGATGGTTATTGGAAGGATGTCGGAACGGTCGACAGCCTTTGGGAAGCCAACATGGACCTGCTTAAGAGAAATCCTGAATTGAACCTTAGTGATTCCAGATGGCGGATCTATTCGAAAAACCCAAACCAGCCGCCGCAGTATATTGCTCCATCGGCTACGGTGAAGAATGCGCTGATTAATGAAGGGTGCCGGATTTACGGCAAAGTGGATACATCGGTGATTTTCTATGGTGTTCACGTTTGTGAATCCTCCGTTGTGAAAGATTCTGTCATCATGCCGGATGTCAAAATCGGCAGAAATGTCACGATCAACCGTGCCATCATCTCAAAAGGAACAGTGATTGAGGATGGAGCCGTGATCGGTGATCCTTCACCAGACAGCGAAATCACGCTGGTGGCAGATGAAGGAAGTGTTCTGGCAACAAGCTATGCTACAAACTGATTTTTGAGGAGGATATTATGGATCGTATCGCTGGAATTATTAACCTGGACCATGAGCAGGATATGCTCGATGAACTTACGTACTTCCGCTGCGGGGCAGCGGTTCCTTTTGCCGGACGCTACCGGATGATTGATTTCGCTATTTCCAATATGACCAACTCCCGGATTGAATCCGTAGCTGTCTTTGCGAGAAGAAAATACCGTTCGCTGATGGACCATCTCGAACAAGGAAAAGCGTGGGATCTGGACCGCAAGCGGGGCGGCCTTTTCATCCTGCCCCCTGACTGGAATGATCCGACAGATATTTCCCGCGGGGATCTGCAGCATTTCCATAACAACATCGATTTCATCAACCGGACTCTGGCGGATTATATCGTCATCTCCGGATCCCAGCACATCTGCAACATCGATTATCAGGATGTCCTGCAGGAGCACAAGGAATCAGGGGCGGACGTAACGGTCATTTATAAAAAAGTGGACGAAATGTATTCCGAGCATGAACGCGCTCACAAGCTTGATATCGATGGGAATAACCGTGTGACGAATATTCACAATGATCGAAGCAGCCATAACGTCTATATGGATATGTACATCATTGACAAAGAATTTTTATACAACCTGATTGAAAAGTGCATTGCTCACGGATGCTCCAACTTCTTCCTGGATGGGATCAAAGGAAAGCTTCCGAACATTCATATCAATGCTTATGAGTACCACGGCACTCATGCGCTGATCAATTCGGTGGAAAGTTATTACCGCAACAGCGCCAAGCTGTTGAATGCCTCTGAGCATGATGATTTATTCAAAGAGGATGCCCCGATTTTCACGAAGGTGAAAAACGAAGCTCCATCGAATTATACCCAATCGTCTCATGTAACAAACACGATGGTGGCCAACGGGTGTGTCATTGAAGGAGAAGTCGAGGACAGCATCCTGTTCCGCGGTGTCAAAGTAGGAGAAGGGGCGGTCGTTAAAAACTCCATCATCATGCAGCGCTGCGAAATCGAAGAAGGAGCGGTCCTGGAAAATGTCATTCTTGATAAGGATTGCACCATTTCAAGTGGGAAGACGCTGATTGGAGCACCTGAAAAGCCGTACGTACTAGCGAAGCGGCGATCAATGTAACCCCCTTTGTCAGGGACTGTCTGGACCTTACCGCTCGGGCAGTCCTTTTTCTTTAACAGTGGTTAAGTGATGGATTGAACAAAGATAAGGAGTGGATATACGTGAATATTTTAATGGTTGGTTCAGAATGCACCCCTTTTGTAAAAACCGGTGGTCTTGCTGATGTGCTCGGTACTCTGCCGCATGCCTTGAAAAAACAGGGCGCCGATGTCCGTGTCGTCCTGCCGAAATATGAGAACATGGATGATCACTGGAAGGAACAGCTGACCCACCTGGATGAACTGGATATCACGCTTGGGTGGCGGAGCCAGTATGCAGGAATCGAATATATCAACTATGAGGGCATTCCCGTCTATTTCATAGATAACGAATATTATTTTAAACGTTCCAATCTTTATGGGTATGGAGATGAAGCCGAGCGGTTCGTTTTCTTCAATAAAGCGGTCATGGACTTTATCTGCACGCTGGAATGGACTCCGGATATCCTGCACTGCCATGACTGGCAGACCGGTCTCATCCCTGTCTACCTACATACCCACTATAAGGATGTGGAAAAGCTTCAAGGTATGAAAACGGTCTTCACGATTCATAATTTGAAGTATCAGGGGATTTATCCGCAGTCCGTCCTGCATGATCTCATGGACTTTGATGAAAGCATGATGAGAGATGATGCGTTCGAATTTTTCGGAAACATCAACTTCATGAAGGGTGCTTTGAACTACGCCGATTTTATTACAACGGTCAGCGAAACTTATGCAAAAGAGATTCAAACGCCCTATTATGGGGAAAACCTAGACGGAGTACTTAGAAAACGGACTGACGAATTAATCGGAATCGTCAACGGCATCGACGAGCATAACTATAACCCTATGAAAGACGAAGCCCTTGCTTTTCCGTATCGCAGCTCCCTGATCAAGAAGGCTCAGAACAAGATGTGGCTGCAGGCTGAATTAGGTCTGCCTGTACGTAAGGAAGTACCGATGATTGGCATCGTTTCCAGAATGGTGGAACAAAAAGGGTTCGACTTGATCGGAAGGGTGATTGACGAGCTGCTCTATCATGATGATGTTCAAGTCGTCCTGCTTGGTACGGGTGAATATCAATATGAGCAGCTGTTTCAATGGGTACAGCACAGACACCCCGAAAAAATGTCAGCGAATATCCGTTTTTCAGAACCATTATCCCGTCAGATTTATGCGGCCAGTGATATGTTCCTCATGCCTTCCCGTTTCGAACCGTGCGGTATTGGCCAGCTGATTGCCTTAAGGTATCTGTCTGCTCCGATCGTCAGGGAAACAGGGGGACTTGTGGACACTGTCCAGCCATATAATGAAGAGACTGGGGAAGGGAACGGATTTTCGTTTACAAACTATAACGCCCACGACATGCTGTACACGATCCGCCGGGCTGTCGAATTCTATCAGGAGCCTGCTTCTTGGCAGAATCTTGTAAAAAACATCTGCAAGAGTAAGTTCACTTGGAAAAACTCTGCGGAGCAGTACATGGATTTGTATCAAACGATGTTCCGGTAGAGCTGATAGGAGGAACCTTTATGGTGATGTTCAGTAGCAAAGAGGAATTCAAGGCCGCGTTTAAGGAGCAGTTGGAGGACCGGTATGGGCGGACGCTGGAGACAGCATCGGAGTATGATACGTACCGCGCGTTAGGGACGCTGATTCAGGAGAAAATCAACAATAAATGGCTTCACACCCAGCAGCATTACAAGCGTAACAAAACGAAGCAGGTGTTTTATTTCTCGATGGAATTCCTTATGGGGCGTCTGCTTGGGAACAATCTATTAAACATGGATGTTCTGACACTTGTAGAAGAAGGGCTGGATGAGCTTGGTTTGTCCCTGTCCGGATTGGAAGAGAAGGAAAGTGATGCAGGCCTCGGCAACGGCGGTCTCGGCCGTTTGGCGGCTTGTTTTCTGGATTCTCTGGCCTCTTTGGAGATGGCTGGTCATGGCTATGGTCTCCGTTATAAGTACGGCATGTTTGATCAGCATATCATCGACGGGAAACAAGTGGAATTTCCTGATTACTGGCTTTCCAAAGACTTCGTCTGGGAAGTAAGACGCCCGGATGAAGCGATCGAAGTCCGTTTTGGCGGACAGGTATCTTCCACACGTGACAAAGAAGGAAAGCTGCATTTTAAGTATGAGCACTATGAACCGATCCAGGCGGTGCCTTACGATGTCCCGATTGTCGGATACAAAAACGAAACCGTGAATACGCTCCGGTTGTGGTCCGCGGAACCATCTGTCGGCGACACAATGTCCCGTGCTGAAAAAGAAGGGGAGTTCGGTCATTTTCTCGGCCATAAACGTTCGCTGGAATCTATTTCGGATTTTCTATATCCGGATGATTCTACAGAAGACGGTAAACGCCTCCGTTTAAAGCAGGAATATTTCCTCGTGTCCGCCGGTGTCCAGTCGGTCGTCCGCTATTTTGAAAAACTCGGAGTGCCATGGTCCTCCTTCCCTGAAAAAGCAGCCCTCCATATCAACGATACCCATCCGGCCCTCGTCATTCCTGAACTGATGCGGATCCTTATGGATGAGAAAGGAATCGGCTGGGAGGAGGCATGGGAGATCACCCGGTCATCGGTTTCCTATACGAATCATACAACCCTTAGTGAAGCGCTTGAGTCCTGGCCTGTAGGTCTTGTCCGCTCGCTGCTGCCGCGGATTTTCATGATCATCAATGAAATCAATGAGCGTTTCTGCCAGGAGCTGTGGAGCACTTACCCAGGAGATTTCGACCGCATTGCCGACCTTGCCATCGTAGCGGACGGTCAGGTGAAAATGGCCCATTTATCCATTGTCGGAAGTCACAGCATTAATGGTGTGGCAAAACTCCATACAGAAATTTTAAAACATCGGGAAATGAAACGGTTCTTCCATACCTTCCCGGATCGCTTCAACAATAAAACCAACGGAATTACTCACCGCAGGTGGCTGATGCACAGCAACCGTAAATTGGCATCACTCATTACGGAAACGATCGGCGACACCTGGATCCACGAGCCGCAGCAGTTAAGCCGGCTGATGAGCCGGAAAGATGATTTAAGCTTTCTTGATCAGCTTCACGATATTAAGCATCAGAATAAAGTGGAATTTGCAGAGTGGGTGCAGCAGACGCAGGGAATCACCGTCAATCCGCACTCCATATTCGATGTCCAGATTAAACGGCTCCACGGTTATAAGCGTCAACTGCTTAATGCTCTTCATATTATGCATTTATACAATGAATTGAAGGCAGACCCTGCGATGGAAATGGTACCGAGGACTTTCTTTTTCGGAGCCAAGGCCGCCCCGGGTTATCATTTCGCAAAAACGGTCATCCAATTGATCAACCGTATTGCAGAAGTGGTCAATAATGATCCTGCTGTAAACGATTATATAAAAGTGGTGTTCCTTCCGAACTATTCCGTGTCCATGGCAGAGAAAATCATTCCGGCGACCAATATCAGTGAGCAGATATCCATGGCTACGAAGGAAGCTTCGGGTACAGGGAATATGAAATTCATGATGAACGGCGCGGTGACGGTAGGGACGATGGATGGGGCGAACGTCGAAATCCATGACCACGTCGGGGATGATAACATTTATATCTTCGGACTCACTTCTGAAGAAATCTGGGAATATTACAATCAAGGATCCTATTCCTCCAGCAGTATTTATCACAACGACGAGCGGATCCGCCATATTCTCGATGAATTGATTCACTACAGTCCTTTTTCTAAAGGCGAAACGGAATTCCAGGCCATTTACGATGCTTTGGTCACCTATAATGACGAGTACTTTGTACTGAAAGATTTTCCGGATTATCTGCTGGCTCAGAAGAAAGTCAGTCAGGATTATCAGAGAAAGCGTCAGTGGAACTTGAAGAGTCTCGTAAACATCGCCCAGTCCGGTGTGTTTTCCAGTGATCGCACAATCCAGGAATACGCAGAGGAGATTTGGAAAATCAATCGCGTCGGGGCGCTGAAGTAGTTATATAGGGGGACGGATTTGTGAGACAAAAGGAAATGTATCATAACAGCTTTGAGGAATCCTATAGAGAGCCTTTCGGTGCTGCGCCGAAAGGTTCTGCTGTTACACTGAAACTGGATGTGCTCAATCGCCATCGTGTATCCCATGTCATCCTTCACTATATCCTTGACCGTACGGATCATGAAAAGACGAAGGAAATGGATGTATGCAGTGAGGAACACCAGTGCACGACATATGAAACGACTATAAAAATGCCGGAAAGTCCGCAGCTGATCTGGTATTTCTTTGAGATCATCTCCGAAGACCGCACCCTTTTTTACGGACGGGAGCGGAGTAATGAGAGCGGGGAAGGCAGAATTTATGATCATATTCCCCCCTCCTGGCAGATTACCGTTTATGACCCTGTTTACGAAACGCCGGAATGGTGGAAGAATGCCACGATGTATCAAATATTTCCTGACCGTTTTTATGCTGCCGGCGACATTGATATGAAAAAAGCACCGGAAACGAGCCTCGTACATGCCCATTGGGAGAATGATCCTGTTTATATCCGCAATGAGCGTGGAGAAGTCATCCGCTGGGACTTTTTCGGCGGCAATCTGAAAGGCATTACGGAAAAACTTGATTACCTCGAGACACTGGGCATTACCGTTCTTTACTTGAATCCAATTTTTGAAGCGGAAAGCAATCACCGTTATGATACGGGGGATTATCATAAGATTGATAAACTGCTGGGGACAAAGGAAGACTTTGAGGCGTTGATTGAAGAAGCGGAAAAAAGAGGCATGGAAGTTATGCTCGACGGGGTGTTCAGTCATACGGGGAGCAACAGTATTTATTTCAACCGGGAAGGGAAGTACGACTCCCTTGGTGCCTATCAATCCAAAAATTCCCCGTATTTCAGCTGGTATACATTCCACAACTATCCCAACGAATATGATGCCTGGTGGGGAGTAGGGACTCTCCCAACACTCCGGAAGGAAAATGAAGATTACCAGAATTTCCTGATTCATGATGAAGACAGTGTCATTAAAACGTGGCAGAAGTCAGGGATGAAGCACTGGCGTCTTGATGTAGCGGACGAGTTGACCGATGACTTGATCCGGCAGATTTATACCCAGCTGAAGAAGAAGGATTCATCCAGTGTGCTGCTGGGGGAAGTGTGGGAGGATGCCTCCAACAAATCTGCCTATGGAAAACGCCGCGACTATTTTCTCGGGGGCGTCCTGGATTCGGTGATGAATTACCCGATGCGGCGGATCCTGCTCGACTTTATTAAAGGGGACATGGATGCCTACACGGTGCACAGGCGTTTGATGACCTTATGTGAGCACTATCCGAAAGAATACTTTTATGCCGTGATGAACATGCTCTCGAGTCATGATGTCGAAAGAATTTATACGATGCTGGCAGACTTTCTGCCTGATGATTTTTCAGATGAGCAGAAAGAGCAGCTCATCTTCAAGCAGATCAAGGCTCTCAGTCTATGGATCTATGCTTTTCCAGGTGTACCTTCCCTGTACTATGGCGATGAAGCCGGGCTGACAGGGGGAGCGGATCCGGATAATCGTAAACCATATCCTTGGGGAAGAGAAAACCAGGAACTGCTTGACTGGTATACCGAAATTGGGAAGTGGCGGAAAGAGCATGACGTCCTCCGTACAGGGCATTGGAAGTCCTTTGCACTGGATGACGATGTTATCGGATTTGAGAGATGGAATGAAAACAATGTCGACCATTTTGGAAATGAAGCGGCGGACGAGCGGATTCTCTTTTTGTTCAACCGGAACCTCCGGGAAAAGCGGGAAATTAATATTCCCATTCAAAAAGGAAAGTGGCAGCAGCTGGAGAATAAGAAAAGTATATTCAGTTCAAAAAACAACTGGCTGACGATCAAACTGGATCCGTCAGAGAATATGATTCTACGGTTAATGAAATAGGAGGCGTAACCAATGGGTTTCTTAGATGGATTAATGGGAAACGCGTCCGAAGTGGACGTAACGAAGCTTGAAAAGGATTTAAAAGATATCCTTGCCGGTGGAGAGCAGGTAGAGAGCGGTTATAAGGTGCTCCGCGACTCGTTCATCTTTACAAATAAACGTCTGCTTCTCGTGGATAAGCAGGGCATGACGGGGAAGAAAGTGGAGTACCACTCCATTCCGTATAAAAGCATCACCCATTTCAGCGTAGAAACAGCTGGAAGCTTCGATATGGATGCTGAGCTGAAGATCTGGATTTCAGGGTCATCCGAGCCGATCGGAAAACTTTTTAAGAAGGACAGCCCGATTGAATCCGTTCAACAAACACTGGCTGAACATGTGTTATGACTTTTGCAGCCTTCTTCCGTGTAAAGGAAGAAGGCTTTTGCTATTGAAAAATGACCGCCTTTCAAGCATCATGGAAGTACACTATTATGAAAGCGTTACCAAAGAGGTGTTCTCATGAAGCTTGAGCTTGTTCAGAAACAAACGACAGGGTTATTTATGACAACGGAAATGCGCCAGGCTGTTCAAATGCTTCAATATTCAGCAGGTGAGTTATGGGAGTATGTGCAGCGGGAGGTTGATGAAAACCCGCTCCTTCATTTTTCTGTCGACGCTGCATCCATGTTCTACAAGAAAGGTGCATCGATGAATTTCATGGAAGAAATGACTCCTGATCAAGCATCATGGAGGGATAATATAGAGGACCAGATCCGGCTGCTGCAGGTGTCTGAAGAGACGAAAGAGATGCTGATTTTTCTTGCAGGGCATCTGGATGATGACGGTTTTTGTGAAGCATCGGACGAGGAGACAGCAGAAACCTTTCATACGACGTTGGAATCAGCGAGGAACGTACGCATGTCTATGTTTAACCTGGATCCGGAAGGTGTAGGCTGCCGGAACATAAGGGAGTATTTGGTGTTTCAGGCCGTCCGGCGCTTTCCTGAGGATGAAAAACTGCCGCTGATCATCCGGCATCACTTGGATGATCTGGCCCTTGGAAACTGGGAGGAGATTGAAAAGTCTACAGGCATACAGCGGGAGGAAGGAGAGGAAGCACTTTTGCGGTTAAAGCAGTTGAATCCAAGACCGCCGGCTGCTTCTTTATCTCCATCCATTCCATCTCTCCCCCCTGATTTAATATTGGAAGAAACCGAAGAAGGGTATCAGCTTCACGATCCTTATTCCATGACGAAATACCTGGGGTGGGACCATGAACTCCTTGAGTTGTACGATACGAATGCAGAGGCCGCCGGTTTTTTTGAAGAAGACTATAAACGGGCACGATGGCTGATCCAAAGCGTGGAAAGCAGGAAGAACACCCTCCTGCAGACGGCTGAAGTCGTCGTCCGCCATCAGCGGGAGTTTTTCAAAGGCCGTTCACTGCAGCCGCTGACGCTTAAGAACGTGGCAGATCAGATCGGTGTGCATGAATCCACCATCAGTCGTGCGGCTGCCAATAAAGTCATGCAGACACCAAAAGGGCTGTATTCCCTGAAGAGCTTTTTCGTCACAGGGTATCAAAGTGAGGACGGAAGAGGATATTCATCGGGTTATGTGAAAGAAAGGATCGCCGGGATGATCGAGGGGGAAGATAAAAGGAAACCATACTCCGACCAAAGCATCAGCCGCCTCCTGCTTCAACAGGAAGGTCTGCACATATCGAGAAGAACGGTAGCCAAATACAGGGAGACTATGAAAATTGCATCCTCCTCACGCAGGAAGGACACATCCAAAAAGCTTCACCTCCTACATTCCTAGGTTAATATTCTCCTAAATGGGGGATAGACTATTAAAGTGGAGTGAAGGAGGAGAGAAACGTTGAAGAAGATCATTGATTATACGAAAGCGGTCATCAAGGAATTCCAAAAAGATAATGTCCCTCTGCTTGGGGCCGCCCAGGCTTATTATTACTTACTATCCATTGTTCCGATGCTGATTCTGCTATTATCTATACTCCCCTATTTGAATATTGATTCAGAGACGGCAATCCAGGCCATGGGCAACGTTCTTCCGAGCGGCACCGTTGATGTATTCCGTGAAAATATCGTTGCGGTAGTGGAACAGCCGAACGGGGGGCTCCTTACAGTTGGTATTCTGGGTACGCTCTGGTCCGCTTCCAGTGGGATCAATGCATTCATACAATCGGCTAATGAAGCTTATGAAGTGGAAGAAACGAGGTCGTTCATCAAAGTGAGACTGCTGGCGATCGCGTTGACGGCAGGCATGATTGTAGCGATTGTCGTTGCTCTTGCGCTTCCGGTGTTCGGACAGGTCTTGATTGACTTCATCAATCTTCCAGCTCAGACGGAAATACTTATGCAGGTGCTGCGCTGGGTGATCAGTATATCTGTCATCGGCCTCGTATTGATGGCCCTTTATCATTTCGCACCAAATAAGAACATTCCATTCAAGCATATTCTTCCTGGGGCAGTGATTACTGCGCTTCTCTGGCAGGTCATTTCCCTGGCTTTCTCGTTTTACGTAACGAACTTTGGAAACTATTCTGCGACGTATGGAAGTCTCGGTGGTGTCATCATCCTTATGCTTTGGTTTTTCCTGACCGGTATCATCTTAATGGTCGGTGCGGAAATCAATGTCGTCTATCACCGACGCCACGGAGGCAGAAAATCAAAAGCGGCGTAAATGTGAAGGAGGTCTCCCGTCCTATGAGGAGACCTCCTTTTTTATTGGAGGGAGAAGTTGAATTTCTCAAGAAGTTCAGGCAGCGTCGGTCGGTAATGTCCGTTCCTTCCTTTCCCAGGCTCTGCATGAAGCAGTGATTCCAATACAGCCTCTTCGCAGGACTCGCGTACAGCTCGGAATGCCGCATCGATATCCTCTTCATGAAGCATTTCTAAAGACAAGGGGTGGTCCGGTTTGTCATGCGGAATGGTTCCAGCCGTTGTAAAACCGATGACAACTTCACCACTGCCATTACCGATAATAGACCCGGTCCTGGACAATCCGGCTGCTGTCCGTTTGAGTATCCGCTTCAACTGCCGCTCTGTGACCGGGAGATCCGTCGCGCAGATGACCATCACCGAACCGCGGTCCTTCTCCTGTGTTTGATGTGCTTCACTCAGCTCTTTCCCAACCGATCTTCCATCGATCCGCAGGTCACTCAGCGTCCCGAAGTTGGTCAATGTCAGAACACCAAGGGTATACGACCCGTAGGCGAGGTCAATTTTACGCGAAGCTGACCCGATGCCGCCTTTCATGGAGTAACATACCATGCCTGTCCCCGCTCCCACACTTCCTTCTTCAAAATCATTTTCCGCCCTTTGCAGCGCATGCCATACATCCTCCTTCGCTACGCTGCGGTTTCGGATATCATTCAAATGCATATCATTGCACTCGCCGACGACGGGGTTGACCGTCCCTGTCGTCCGTCCGATTTCGGGGTTCCGCTCCAAGCTGTAATCAACGAGGGCATCGTAAACACGGCCGACTGCAAACGTATTGGTTAAGGCGACAGGGGTTTCCAACGTCCCCATTTCCTCGACCTGGATTAATCCGGTGGTTTTCCCGAAGCCATTGATGACATGCGAGGCGGCCAGCAGCTTTTGTTTGAAAAGGTTCCCCTCATGCGGAAGGATGACCGTTACCCCTGTGTGTGTGTCTCCGTCTGTCAGTGTTTGATGACCGACTTTGACACCGGGTACATCGGTGATTTGATTTCGTCTCCCCGTCTCCATTTCTCCAATTGTAATTCCGTATGTTCTTGTTTTTGTTCCCATCCATAGTCCCTCCCTGTCTTCCCAATACTTTCTAAATGCAGGGCTGGAATTCCTTTTTATGTATGAAAATACATCCATCGGTTTTAATATACGTTCAAACGCTCGTGAATAAAGGATTTTTGTATGGAAAAGTGAATAAAATAAATTTTCTTTTGAAAAATCTCAAAAAATATTTGGTTGCGCTTACATCGTTTTTATAAGTGGATTTGTAAAGGATTGTCATTGTCGTATTTGCATGAAAATTCAGCTGTCATGCCTGATGAAGGCGTGATTCTTCCATATGTTCATGCTATACTAGTAAGAAACTGAAAAGACAGAATTTTTCTATTATTGCCTGCAACTTTCAAGAATAAGTCCGCTAGGGGGAAAGATAATGCAAAAACACGGATATCCTGTTCCGCAGGGGCTGTATCATCCGGAAAATGAGCATGAAGCTTGTGGTATCGGAGTTATTGCCAACATCGATGGGACAAAGAGTCATAGTATTGTAGAAAATGCCATCACGATCTTATGTAATCTGGAGCACCGGGGCGGTCAGTCCGCGGATGTCAGTACAGGGGATGGTGCCGGTATTTTAACCCAGATTCCTCATAAATTCTTTGAAAAACAATGTGAGAAAGAAGATATATACCTTCCGGAGGCTGGGAAATACGGGATCGGTATGGTGTTCTTCCCGGAAGACCATGCGTTAAGAGTCGACTGCATGCAGCGTTTTCAGCGTATCGTTGAGGAAGAGGGACAGCAGTTCCTTGGCTGGCGTACTGTACCCGTCAACGACTCCTTCGTAGGGAAAGATGCGAAAAAGACAAAACCATTCATTCGTCAGGCTTTTGTAGCTCCTTCTGATAATATCCAGACACAGATGGATCTGGAACGTCGTTTATACATTATCCGCAAACGTGCGGAAAGCGAAATTGCTTCCATGGACCAGTATGATGACTTTTATATCAGCAGCCTGTCTTCCAATACGATTGTCTATAAAGGTATGCTGATTCCGGAACAGCTGGACTCCTTCTATATTGATTTGAACCACCCTGACTTTAAGACCGCCCTCGCTTTAGTGCACTCTCGATTCAGTACGAACACCTTCCCGAGTTGGAAACGATCACATCCAAACCGCTATACCATCCATAACGGAGAGTTTAATACCCTCCGCGGAAATGTGAACTGGATGAGAGCGAGGCAGGAGCTTTGCGAGTCTGAATACTTCAGCAAAGAAGATCTGGATAAGCTTCTGCCGGTCATTGATGCCAACGGAAGTGATTCATCCATGTTTGATAATGCGTTTGAGTTCCTTTACTTATCCGGTCGTTCTCTGGCGCACACCGCTATGATGATGGTCCCTGAGCCGTGGTCCAATGATGAGACGATTCAGGAAGATAAGAAGAGTTTTTATGAATATCACAGCACGCTGATGGAGCCATGGGACGGTCCGGCAGCCCTTGCTTATACGAACGGGAAGCAAATTGGTGCCTGTCTGGACCGTAATGGTCTGCGCCCTGCCCGTTACTATGTAACGAAGGACGGTATGATCGTGCTTGGGTCTGAAGTTGGTGCTCTTGATATTTTCGCTGATGATATTTTGTACAAAGATCGTCTGCACCCTGGCAAAATGCTGCTTGTCGATCTCGAAGAAGGAAAAATCATCCCGGATGAAGAGATCAAGCTTCAGATTGCCCGTGAGCATCCGTACCAGGAATGGATTGATGATCATAAATTCGATTTGGAAGACCTGCCTGAGCCAGCCACAGAACACCGCCCGATCGGCAGTTTGATCGATCAGCAGCTCGCTTTCGGATACACGACTGAGGAATTGAATAAGATTCTCATGCCGATGGTGACAGATAAAAAAGATCCAGTCGGTTCGATGGGATATGATTCCCCGCTGGCTGTCCTTTCCAAGAAACCTCAGCTGCTTTACAGCTATTTCAAACAGCTGTTTGCCCAGGTGACCAACCCGCCGATCGATGCGATTCGTGAAAAGCTGATTACGATGGTGGAAACGACCATTGGTGCTGAGGGGAACCTGGTGGATCCAAAACCGGACAGCTGCCGTCAGATCCGTCTGAAAACACCGATTCTGACGAATACAGAACTTGAACAGCTTCGCCAGCAGACGGTGGAAGGATTCAAACCGGTTACACTGTCGATGTTATTTAAAGCGGAAGAAAATGAAATGAAAACTTCGCTCGACCGTTTATTTGAAGAAGCCGATCAAGCGGTGGAAAACGGAGCGACACTGATCATCCTTTCTGACCGCGGTGTGAATGATGAGTACGCTGCGATACCGACGCTGCTTGCTGTTTCAGGTCTCCACCACCATCTGATCCGCGAAGGGACGAGAACAAAAGTCAGTCTGCTTGTGGAATCAGGGGAAGCGCGTGAAGTTCATCATTTTGCAACACTTCTAGGCTACGGGGCAGAAGGGATCAACCCTTACCTTGCCTATGAATCTCTGCATGACCTTCTTGAAAATGGTCAGATTGAAGACGTATCCCATAACGAAGCTGTACAGACGTACATTAAAGCGGCGACAGACGGCATTATTAAAGTCCTCTCCAAAATGGGGATTTCGACTATCCAAAGTTACCGGGGGGCTCAGATTTTTGAAGCGGTCGGTATTCATATGGATGTGATCGATCAATACTTTACCCGGACGGCTTCCCGTCTCGGCGGAATCGGTCTGGACATCATTGAAAAAGAAGTATTGATGCGTCATGAAACAGCCTTCAGTGAAGGCCGTGGCGGAAACCGTACGCTTGATGCGGGTGATGATTATCAATACCGCAGAAATGGTGAGGATCATCAGTACAATCCGCAGACGATCGCGACACTGCAGCACGCCTGCCGTGCCAATGATTATGATTTGTTCAAGCAGTACTCGAAGATGCTGACGGATGAAAAGCATAACCTGCAGTCTCTTCGTGGACTTTTATCCTTTAAACAGCGTCCGTCCATTCCATTGGATGAAGTGGAGTCCGTGGAGGACATTACCCGACGATTCAAAACAGGAGCCATGTCCTTCGGGTCCATCAGTAAAGAAGCCCACGAGGCTCTCGCTGTGGCGATGAACCGGATTGGCGGCCGGAGCAACTCCGGAGAGGGTGGAGAAGACCCGTCCCGTTTTGAGCCGGATGAAAATGGTGATCTGAAGCGAAGCGCTATTAAACAGGTAGCTTCCGGCCGTTTCGGCGTAAACAGTCACTATTTAGTGAATGCCGATGAAATCCAGATCAAGGTCGCGCAGGGGGCGAAGCCCGGGGAAGGCGGACACCTGCCTGGTAAGAAAGTGTACCCGTGGGTAGCCGAAGTCCGCGGCTCCACCCCAGGCGTTGAATTGATTTCACCGCCTCCGCACCATGATATTTATTCCATCGAGGATCTGGCTGAGCTGATCTACAACTTGAAAAATGCCAATCCAAAGGCTCGTGTCAGCGTGAAGCTTGTATCGGCTGTCGGTGTCGGAACCATTGCTGCCGGTGTAGCAAAAGGCCGTGCCGATCTCGTTCTGATCAGTGGGTATGACGGTGGTACTGGGGCTGCGCCGCGTACAAGCATTAAGCATACCGGTCTTCCGTGGGAAATCGGTCTGGCTGAAACCCACCAGACGCTTGTGCTCGACCGGCTTCGTGACCGCATTGTCGTTGAAACAGACGGTAAGATGATGACCGGCCGTGATGTCGTTGTCGCTTCTCTCCTTGGAGCGGAGGAGTATGGATTTTCCACAGCCCCTCTTGTTGTCCTTGGCTGTGTCATGATGCGTGTCTGCCATTTGAACACATGTCCTGTTGGTGTCGCCACCCAGGATCCTGAACTTCGGAAGAAATTCACCGGCGAAGCCGATCACCTTGAAAACTTTATGCGCTTCATTGCACAGGAAGCGAGGGAGATCATGGCAGAACTCGGTTTCCGTACGATCAACGAAATGATCGGACGTACGGATGTGCTTGAAACAAATGAAGCAATTGATCATTGGAAAGCGAAGGGTGTGGACTTGTCTGCGCTTCTTTACCAGCCGGATGTACCGGACAACTATGGTTTATTTGCTGTGCGTAAGCAGGATCATGGTTTGGATAAAACCCTCGATATGGAAGAACTGCTTCCATTATGTAAAGACGCAATTGAAACGGGTAAACCGATGAAATATACCGGGTCGATCCGGAACATCCACCGGGTGACAGGGACGATTTTAGGCAGTGAGATCACCCGCCGTTACGGCGCAGAAGGTCTGCCTGAAGATACGATCAACCTGACATTCAAAGGTTCAGCAGGTCAGAGTTTCGGAGCTTTCATTCCTAAAGGGATGACACTGCGCCTGATCGGAGATTCCAATGACTATGTCGGTAAAGGACTGTCCGGAGGGAAGATCATCGTCCACCCTTCATCCAAGTCTTCGTTCCGACCAGAAGAAAACACGATTATTGGAAACGTGTCCTTCTATGGAGCGTCTGCCGGAGAAGCTTATATCAACGGTCTTGCCGGGGAACGCTTCTGTGTGCGGAACAGCGGGGCGGATGTCGTCGTCGAAGGTGTCGGGGACCACGCCTGTGAATATATGACGGGTGGAAGGGTCGTCGTCCTTGGTGGTACCGGCCGAAACTTTGCTGCCGGTATGTCAGGAGGCGTCGCCTACGTTCTTGATGAAACAGCCCACCGTTTTGAAACGAAGTGCAACAAGGAGCTTGTGCTCCTGCAGCAATTGCAGGATTCACAGGAAATCCAGGAGCTTTATGACATGATCGACCGTCATGTATCGTATACAAACAGCCCGCTGGGTCAGAAGATCCTTGCAGAGTGGCCGCAGTACGTGAGCAGATTTGTCAAAGTGATTCCAAGAGATTACCTGCACATGCAGGATCGCATCCAGCGCCTGAAAGAGAGCGGACTGGACAAATTTGACGCAGAAATGACAGCTTTTGAAGAGAGAAACAAACCGGTAGAAACCGTCAAATAACAGCGGAGGGGGAGACCTGATGGGAAAGCCAACTGGATTTATGGAATATACACGCCAGGCCATACCTGAGCGTGATCCTGAAGTTCGAACGAAAGACTGGGAAGATTACACGCTTCCCCTTTCAGATGAAGAAGTACAAAAGCAGGGGGCGCGCTGCATGGACTGCGGCGTTCCGACCTGTCATTCCGGTATGGAGATCAATGGCATTACGACTGGATGCCCGGTCTATCACTTGATTCCCGAGTGGAATGATCTCGTCTATCGAGGGAAATGGAAGGAAGCCCTTGAGAAAGAGCATGAAATGAACAATTTCCCGGAGTTTACCGGATTTGCCTGCCCGGCTCCATGTGAAGGCGCCTGTGTGCTTGGCATAAATGAGCCGCCTGTTGCAATCCGTAGTGTAGAGCGCTCGATCATTGAAAAAGGTTTTTCGGAAGGCTGGGTGACTCCTCAGCCGCCGGCCTACCGTACAGGTAAAAAAGTGGCGGTTGTCGGTTCCGGACCGGCCGGTCTTGCTGCAGCTGCGCAGTTGAACAAAGCCGGGCACTGGGTGACGGTATATGAGCGGAACGACCGTGTCGGCGGACTGCTGACCTACGGCATTCCGGAAATGAAGCTTCCGTACTCCGTCGTGGAGCGCCGTGTGAACATTCTGAAGCAGGAAGGCATTCAATTCCTTACCAACACAGAGGTGGGGCGTAACTATCCTGTTTCCCGCTTGAATGAAGAATATGATTCTGTCATTCTATGCGGCGGTGCAACGACACCGAGGAACATCGACGTAAGTGGAAGAAGCCTGAAAGGCGTTCACTATGCCATGGATTTCCTTCACTCCAATACGAAGAGTCTCTTGGATTCGGACCATGAAGACGGCAACTATATTAGTGCCAAGGATAAGAATGTCATCGTGATCGGCGGGGGAGATACAGGGACAGACTGTATGGCCACATCCATGCGCCACGAATGTAAGAGTCTGACCCAATTTGATATCTACGATAAGAAGAGCAGCGTCCGCGATAATGAAACAAACCCGTGGCCGCAGTATCCAATTATCCACCGTATTGAATATGGGCAGAAAGAAGCGGAAGCTGAATTCGGGAAAGATCCGAAGGCCTATGCGGTCATGACGAAGAAATTCGTTGGTGATGAGAATAACCGCATCAAGGAAGTGCATACCATTGATGTCGCACTTTCCTATGATGAAAAAGGGAACAAAGTTCGTACAGAAATTCCAGGAACGGAAAAAGTGTGGAAAGCGGACCTTGTCCTGCTTGCGATTGGATTCAGTGGGCCGGAGCAGGATCTCATTGAGAAGCTGGGCATAGAAACGACCGTCCGCTCCAATGTTGCTGCACAATATGGCAAATACACGACCAATGTAGATGGCGTGTTTGCTGCGGGCGACATGCGACGCGGACAGAGCTTGATTGTGTGGGCAATCAATGAAGGTCGTGAAGCAGCCCGTGAATGTGATCGTTACTTGATGGGTACGACACAGCTGCCTTAACGATAACCAGAGGGTGGACAACAATGTCCGCCCTCTTTTTTATGGCGTGCCTGATTCATTGTTTTTGTTTTCTAAAAATAATAATAATGTCGTTTAACTTGTCGAACCCTCGGGTACTTTTAGATTGTAATGGTTATTTTTTACTCACCATTCTAAACATAATCAGAGGAGGAGCACAATGAGCGACAAGCGTACAAAAAAGGATGAGCAGCTGGATCAGTACAGAGTAGATGATTCTGGTAAACATATGACCACCAACCAGGGAGTGAAAGTATCCGAGGATGAATTCTCCCTGAAAGCTGGTGAACGCGGTCCTACTCTTATGGAGGACTTTCACTTTCGCGAAAAAATGACTCACTTTGACCATGAACGTATTCCTGAGCGTATTGTGCACGCAAGAGGCTTTTCTGCTCATGGAGAATTTCAATTATATAAATCACTTGAAAAATATACGAGTGCTGAATTTTTGACAGATACATCGAAGACAACCCCGACATTTACACGTTTTTCTACTGTGCAGGGGTCCAAGGGCTCTGCTGAAACCGTTCGTGACGCCCGAGGTTTTGCTACAAAATTCTATACACAGGAAGGGAACTTTGATCTTGTTGGAAACAACATTCCTGTTTTCTTTATCCAGGACGCAATCAAATTCCCCGATTTGATTCACGCTGTTAAACCGGAACCGCATAACGGTATGCCGCAGGGAGCTTCCGCCCACGATACGTTCTGGGATTTTGTTGCCCATAACCAGGAATCCGCGCATATGGTGATGTGGACAATGTCCGATCGTGCCATTCCACGCAGTCTGCGTATGATGGAAGGTTTCGGTGTACATACCTTCCGCCTTGTGAACAAAGAAGGCGTTGCACACTTTGTGAAGTTCCATTGGAAACCTGTTCTAGGAACGCATTCCCTCGTTTGGGACGAGGCTCAGAAAATCAATGGGAAAGACCCGGATTTCCACCGTGGTGACCTTTGGACCTCTATTGAAAACGGGGATTATCCGGAATATGAACTCGGCATCCAGGTGATTGCGGAAGAAGATGAATATAAGTTTGACTTCGACCTTCTTGATCCGACGAAGCTTTGGCCGGAAGAAGACGTACCTGTCGAAATCGTCGGTAAAATGACGATGAACCGCAACGTCGATAACGTCTTTGCTGAAAACGAACAGGTGGCCTTCCACCCGGGCCATCTTGTACCAGGTATCGACTTTACGAATGACCCGCTGCTACAGGGGCGTCTTCACTCCTATACGGATACGCAGCTGATTCGTCTCGGCGGGCCGAACTTCCACGAACTGCCGATCAACCGTCCGGTCTGTCCGTTCTTTAACAATCAGCGTGACGGCTATGGACGTCAGACGATCAATAAAGGACCTGTGGCTTATCACAAAAATGGTCTGGCTGGTAACACGCCGGCACCCGCAAGCAAAGAAGAAGGCGGCTTTGAGCATTATCAGGAAAAAGTGGACGGCCATAAAGTCCGTGCACGCAGTGAAAGCTTTAAGGATCACTTCTCCCAGGCGACCCTGTTCTGGAACAGCATGAGTGATCATGAAAAGAATCACATCATCAATGCATTCAGCTTTGAACTTGGAAAAGTACAGAGTGAGGATGTGCGTGAGAAAATCGTCGAGATGTTCTCCAACGTAAGCCTTGAGCTCGCCCAGTCCTTTGCAGAAAACATCGGTGTAACCCCTCCGGAATCCGGTGGATCGAACGTGACGAAATCTTCCCCGGCGCTCAGCCAGGCGAATACGGTTCACTCTCCGGCAACGAGGACGGTCGGTGTCATTCTTGCTGACGGTTTTAATGGTCAGGATGTGAGACAGACACTGGAACAGCTGGAATCCCAAGGGATCATGACAGACATTATCAGTAACCGCCAAGGGATGCTGAAAGGTGATGACAATTCAGAACTGAAAGTGGACCATACGTTCCTTACGGTGGATTCCGTTCTTTATGATGCGATTTATGCTGTCGGAGGAGCTGAAGCGGATCAAACGTTCGCCAAGCAGTCCGGTAACTTCCTATCTGAAGCGTTCATGCACTTCAAACCGATCGGAGCCACTCATGAAGGTGTGGACTATGTGCAGCAGAACGATATGGACAAGCAAAGCGGCGTCATTACAGGAGACAATGCAGAGCAGTTCGCCAAACAGTTTGGTGAAGCTGTTGCCGCCCACCGCTTCTGGGATCGTGAAGTCATGTAGGGAAATAAAATGGAGGATGGACCTGTCCGTTCTCAAGCTGCCGGGGAATTTTTCCGGCAGCTTTTTTTTCTTCGTTGTTTCAAAAATACAGGATTAAGGGAATAGTAAAAGAAAATCCAAACACAATGAGGTGATCGCATGATTCGTACGATCCTGATGATTATCGGCTTAATAGTAGTAATCAGCTTTATTATCTCTCTTATATAGGAAGTACGTCCGGACGGTGCATGTCGACATGCACCGTCCGTTTTCTTCTGACTGGATGACAAAGGGAGAGAGAGGGACAGCTGTCTGCATCATGTATAATGAAGATATGGTTTGAAAAAGGGAGGTAGTAAAGTGAGAGAAGCTGTGGAACAACATAAGGAACAATTTATCGAAGAACTCAAGCAGTATCTGCGTATACCGAGTATCTCGTCGCTTTCTGAATATAAAGGCGAGGTTCGCCGGGCAGCGGAATGGACCGCCGAAGCTTTGGAAAAAGCCGGCATGGAGCATGTGGAAGTCATCGAAACGAATGGTCATCCACTTGTTTATGGTGACTGGCTTCATGCCCCGGATAAGCCGACCGTGCTGGTGTACGGCCACTATGACGTCCAGCCGGAAGATCCTGTAGACCTATGGGATACACCGCCTTTTGAGCCGGTCATCAAAGACGACAAGATATATGCCCGTGGAGCGACCGACGACAAAGGCCAGCTGTTCATTCATATCAAGGCGGCCGAACTTCTGATGAAAGAGCATGGAGCGCTGCCTGTGAACGTGAAGTTTATCATCGAAGGGGAGGAAGAAGTCGCCAGTCCTCATCTCGGTCCGTTCATTGAAGAGAATCAGGAGCGTTTATCCTGTGATTCTGTCGTGATAAGTGATACCTCCTTCAGTGCAGAAGACCAGCCGGCGATCTGCACCTCCCTGCGAGGGGCGCTCGCAATGGAAATGACGGTCCAGACGGCGAACTCCGATCTTCACTCTGGTACATATGGCGGCGGAGTCCCGAATGCGGTCCATTCGCTCGTTTCCCTGTTGGATTCCCTTCATGATTCACAGGGGAGAGTTTCTGTAGAGGGCTTTTATCAAGGCGTTCCGGAACCGACCGAAGAACTCCGCCGGGAAGTCGCTGCCGTTCCTTTTGACGAAGAAGAAACGAAACGCGCACTGGAAATAGACGATCTTTACGGAGAAGCCGGGTTTTCATTTAAAGAAAGAACAGGAATCCGCCCGACGCTCGAGATCAATGGCATTACAGGTGGTTTCCAGGGCGAGGGACTGAAAACAATTGTTCCAAAGGAAGCGTCCGCCAAAATCAGCTGTCGTCTCGTCGGTGATCAAAATCCGCAGGCGGTTTATGAATCAATAGAACGCCATGTGAAGCAGCATAAGCCTGCCGGGGCCAAAGTCAGTCTGGAGAAATTCATTCAAGCGGATCCTGTCGCCATGGATTCTCAAAACTCCTTTATCCAGGCTGCGGCAGAAGCTTATGAGGATGTCTACAAGGTGCGTCCGCTGTTTCCGAAAGAAGGCGGGTCCATTCCCATCGTGGAAGTTTTTGGCCGTGTTCTTGAGGCTCCTGTCGTATTGATGGGTTTTGGTCTTCCGACAGAGAATCTCCACGCCCCTAATGAACATTTCCATTTGGATAATTTCACAAAAGGGATTGAAACGGCCGCCCAATATCTTCAGAAGTTGTCATGAAACAAAGCTGGCACCCATGCGGGTGTCAGCTTTGTTTTGCAGCGAGATGGAGGATGTGATGAATGAACGGCTCTTTCTCTGCTGTGTAGCGGAAGCGTTTTTCAAAAGAGGATGGGGAGTTTACCCAGACCTAAGTTCCCCGCTATCCAGAAGTGAATGCAGGAGGTTAATAGGAATTGACAGAAGATGTGGCGGCAATTCTTTTACCAAAACTGCAGCCGGAAAACCGTGCAGAGAGGACCGCCTTTCCTTTACAGGGAAGGCGGCTTTTTTTGAAGAATCCATAGAATAATGGAGAAAATAGAAATAAATATTTACAACAGCCGTATATTTGGTATTATATATAAGGATTTGTAGTGATTTGAGGAAATTTAACGAAAAAAGGGGAAAAACGATGGTTACGTCATTCGCGATGTTGTCACTGACCGTCCTGCTTCTGTTCTTAGTGATGTATGCAGCTGATACATGGGTGCGCCGTTTACGCAAAAGCGGACAGGAAACAGCCGCCGCTCCATCCAATCCATTGGATGTTCAGCCGCCATCTGCCAAATAGATAGAAAGAGTGAAGGCGTCCCGTGTCCGGGCCGCCTTTTCTATGCCGGGAACCGGTTTGCGTTTTGTTCCCCTGTGGATTGTGGTAAAATATATATGTTTACATATCGGAAGATTCACGCCTTAGGTAACGGGTCGTGTATAGTTAATAAAAAGGTAAAAGGGGATATCTCATGACGAATAAAGCGGTCGTTTTAGGTGCGAATTATTATATTGGACTGAGTACAATCCGGTGTCTGGGTATTCATGGTGTCTATGTTGCTGCTGTGGATTACGCGTGGGAAGGGGCTTACGGGCTGGAATCTAAATATTGTTCGGAAGCTCTGATCGGACCTCACTATAAAGAAGATCCGGCTGGACTTGCTGCTTTTCTCGTGGATTATGCTAAGAAACAGGACAGTCCTCCTGTTCTCATTCCGACAGCCGATCCGTACGTGGAGTTCGTCGATGAACATCTGCCGGAATTACGGGAACATTTCCTTATTCCTCAAAAGGAACAGGGGTTATATACTAAGATAATGGACAAAGGAACGCTACATACCCTGGCTTCTGAACATGGGGTGGCGGTTCCTGAAACTGTCAATGTCGATGAAGAGAATTTCGAAGAGCGGGTGGAAAAGGACATTCAGTATCCGTGCCTTGTCAAACCGGTGGATTCACCGGCATTTGTGGCCAAGTTCCGAAGAAAGCTCTTTACCGTACACAATCAGGAAGAACTGCTTGAGAAAGTCAACGAGGCGAAAGCGGCAGATATCGAAGTGATTGTACAGCGCATCATTCCTGGTTTTGACGACCATATGTACACATTTGATGCTTATCTGGATCAGGATTCGAAAGTGACGCACTGGGTGACCTGTCAGAAGCTTAGGCAGTTTCCTGTGAATTATGGGGCTTCTGTCTACACCCAGCAGAAATATGTCCCGGAATTGTACGAGCTTGGAACGAAATTCCTCGAAGGGATCCAGTACAAAGGATTTGCCGAAATCGAGTTTAAAAAAGATGCCGAAACAGGGCAGTATTATTTGATTGAAATCAATGTGAGAATTACAAACTTAAACCACCTGCTGCAGAAGACAGGAATCAATATTCCTTATATCACCTACCGGGAGCTTACAGGCCGTCCACTTGAGCCGAAAGCTGTACGTGAGGATAAAAACATCGTATTCTGGTATGCCTATGAGGATCTTCTTGCCGTAAGGGAATATATCAAAACGGGTCAGCTTTCCCCGAAAAGTGTGATGAAATCCTATTTCAGACCGAAAGCCCATGCGATCTGGGACCCGAAAGACCCGAAGCCGGCCTTTGCTTTCGGAAAGAAGCTGGCCCGCCTCGTCGCTGGACGTGTAACAAAAAAAGCGTAGAACAACAGGAAATATATACCGGAGGACAGCGGGAAAAGTTCTGCGGTGTACGAAGCATATAAACGGATCATAATCGAAATGGAAACCAGTCAAAAATGAGCAGGGAAGGTAGATAACAATGGCTATGCTTAATCAGTTATTATCATCGATTGAAGTGTTGGAAGCCTGGAATGATAAAGACATACATGTCCAGGGACTTGCCTACAATTCTAAAAACGTAAACGAAGGAGACGTCTTCGTCTGCATTAAAGGCTTTAAGACGGATGGGCACCGGTACGTGAAAGATGCGGTGCAGAGTGGTGCAGCCGCAATAGTTGTAGAAGATTACCAGGACGGATGGGGAGACCTTCCTCAATACCGCGTCGCGGACAGCCGTCAGGCTCTGGCTGCGTTAAGCGATGCCTACTACAACCACCCTTCCCAGTCTATGAAGACGATCGGGATTACAGCTACGAATGGAAAGACGTCCACTTCCTTTATGACTGATGCCATTTTGGAAGAGCACGGCTTGAAAACAGGATTGATCGGGACCGTGGTCGTGAAATACGGCGACTATTCCGAACCGACCAAGCTGACGACACCTGAATCACTGGACCTGCACAGATACTTTGCAGAAATGAGAAACCAGGATGTTTCCCACGTAACGATGGAGGTTTCATCCTCCGCCCTTGATTTAAGCCGGGTGGGCAGTGTCGATTTTGATATCGTCTCATTGAACAATATCAGTAGAGAACATATTGATCTTCACGGATCTTTTGAGGAATACTTTAACAGTAAAGCCAGCTTGATCCGGAACGCTTCTGAAGGGAGCTGGGCAGTCCTGAACCTGGATGATTCCTATTCGGCATCCTTAGTTGAGGAAACGAAAGCCAATGTTCTTACATTCAGTGTGGAAACCGCCGATGGGGATCTCGTTTGTAAGAATCTTGACCTGTCCACAGGACGAGCTGAGTTCACGGTGGAAATCCGCCGGCCGTTTTCTGCCGGGAATACTGATTACGCTCCACAGGAATTCGATATAGAATTGTCCACGCCGGGCTATCATTCTGTTTACAATTCTATGGTGGCCATCGCAGCGGCGCTTCTGAATGAGGTACCGATTCCGACCATCCAGTCCGGTATCAAAGGCTTTGGCGGTGTGGAGCGCCGGTTTGAAATGGTCTTTGAAGATGACTTCAAAATGCTTGATGATCACTTCGCCAACTATGGAAATATTAACGTAACACTGAGTACGCTGCAGCAGATGGACTACTCAGACTTGAAACTTGTTTATGCTATCCGCGGCAGTCGCGGGGTCACAGTGAACAAAGAAAACGCGAAAGCTATTGCTGAATGGGCTCCGCGTCTTGGCTTGACAGAAATTATTGCTACGGTGAGTCATTCTCATGTGACTGAAAAAGATGTTGTGACGGACGAAGAGGTCCGTGTATTCCAAGAAGCGATGGATGAAGCCGGCATTAAAGTCCACCTTTATAGAGAACTTGATGACGCTGTAAACCATGCTTTATCTGAAGTGCAGGAAAATGATGTGCTGCTGCTGGCGGGATGTCAGGGCATGGACCCAGGCGCGAAGATTGCTTTAGAACAGTTAAGTACAAAAAGACCAGACATCGACGAAGATCAGCTGTTCAAACCGTTGAAAAACCGGGTGGCCGGTGTTCTGTAAATGGCTTTTCAGCCACGTATCGGGTCTTTTGTAAGGAGGCAGACGATGAACGACAAAATTATCGGCATACTCGGGGGTATGGGACCTGAGGCAACGGCTGAATATTATATGAAGATTATCCGCGCTACACAGGCCGAAAAGGATCAGGATCATTACCGTGTGATTATTGACAGCAACGCTAAAATCCCGGACCGTACTGCGGCCATTTCCGGCCGTGGGGAAAACCCTGTCCCGCAAATGATCGATGCCGCTAAGAACCTGGAAAAAGTGAATGTGGATGTGGCTTGTATTCCATGCATGACAGCCCATTATTTCATCGACGACGTTCAAAAAGCCGTATCCTTTCCACTTATGAACGCTTTTGAAGAGTTGAAAAAATATATCGAGGATCATTATCCCGGCGTTCGGAAAATCGGTGTGCTGGCAACGTCCGGCACACTGCAGACCGGATTGTTCAAAAAACACCTTGGTCACCTTGATGTTATTGAACCCCGCCCGGTGACACAGACCGAGAAAGTGATGGAATCCATCTATGGAAGCAATGGCATTAAAAGCGGCAACACGGATGCAGAACCGCTTTCCCTTTTAAAAGCTGCTGCTGAGGAACTGCTCGATCAGGGCGCAGAAGTGATCATTTCCGGATGCACAGAAATCGGTCTGGTTCTAAAACCATACCATCTTCCTGTGCCGCTGCTTGATCCTATGGAAGTCGTAGCCCATGCTGTAGTAAAAGAATCTGTATTCCAGAAGTCATGAATTTTCCCGTTTCGTCTTATATATAACTAAGACGATTTACTCGAGGGGGAAATGCATTGGCAAAAAAAGCGTTTGAGCGCTTCTTGGTCGAGTCATTTCAAGAAGGTATCTTCTTCAGGGAACTCCGTTTGTCTGAAAAAGAGGTGACCCGTCTCAAGAAACTCTACCCTTCCGCTGAGATTAAACAGACGAGCCCGGTGGATGCCGTGCTCCGAAAATCATGGTACGAAGTAAACCTGGATCCGGACGCCCGGACAAGGAAGTCGTACGATTCCGTTGTATGGGAAAACCTCCAGCTCAAGAGGGAAATTGAAAAATTAAAGAATCATCACCTGAAAAAATAAGCTGTCTTTCTACCAGGACAGCTTATTTTTTTATGCGTAGACAGGGTCTAAGGACCTAAATATAATTACCTGTAACGACTCCTGGATATGACGGATGATGTCGAAAAGAAACCCTGATATTACAGGGTTCTGTAAACTTATGAAACACAAATGTAATAATAATTTGTCTTTATTTAGCGAATATATTTGATATAATTAGTAGGGTAATTGAACGAGACGACCGAGACTACATAATTTTTTACAACATAGATCAACAAATATGAAAGATTGGTAGGAAGTGATAGAAATTGTTTGAAACGCATCACCGTATAACCGAAGACGCAGGCAGAATGAGGGACTTTCAAACCGTTATAAATCAGAAGTGCCGGGGTGACAGGAATTATGAAATTTAAAACGTTCGGCCGGCACGGAAAAGAAGGCGTCAAAAACATAACGAGAAACAAGTGGATGTCGGTAGCCTCCATCTCAGCGGTAACCGTAACCCTTCTGCTTGTCGGAGTTTTTGCGACACTTCTCCTGAACTTGAATGATATGGGAGAACAGATTGAGGAAGACGTCGAAGTCCGTGTTTTCATCGAGCGTACCGCCGATGAGGAAAGCCGTGAGAACCTGCAGGGTCAATTGGAAGACGTATCGGGTGTATCCAGTGTGAATTTCCAGTCGAAGGATGAAGGTCTGGATAACCTGATCAATAGCATGGGAGATGAAGGGGAAGCCTTTGAATCTCTCAAAGATGAAAATCCATTGAACGACGTATACGTAGTGAAAACGGCAGATCCACAGGATACGATTCAGGTAGCTGAAACGATTGAAAGTTTTGATAATGTGGACAAAGTCGAGTATGCCAAAGAGACCGTAGAACGTTTGTTCAGCGTTATGGATGTAGCCAGAAACGTCGGGCTGGCGATTATCGCAGGGCTTTTATTTACAGCGATGTTTTTGATTGCGAATACAATCAGGATCACTATCGTAGCCAGGGGACGTGAAATCGAGATTATGAAAATGGTAGGGGCGACCAATTGGTTTATACGTTGGCCTTTCTTATTCGAAGGTATCCTAATTGGAATTCTTGGGTCGATTTTACCTATCGCCCTTGTGATCTTTGGTTATGATGCTCTCTACGATGAGATTACGACCAGATACCCTACTTTATTTATAGACTTACTGCCGGTTTACCCGTTTGTTTTTGAAGTATCTGCCCTGCTTGTCCTGATGGGGGTCACCATTGGACTTTGGGGAAGCTTTACGTCCATCCGTAAGTATTTGAAGGTTTAGAAAAATAGATGAATCATACACACAGGTGAGGAATCGGGGGAGGAAGAAGAGTGAAATCAAAAATCATTACAGCCGCTCTTACTGCCGGTCTGATTCTATCCGGTTTACCTGTTTCAACAACGGTTAATGCTGAAACAAATCAGGAAAAACTGGAAGAGAATAGACAACAGCAGTCTGAAAATGAGCAGGAAATTCAGGAAAAAGAAGATACAATCGCTGAACTGCAGGAAGATCAGGATGAAGTAGATGCTGAGATTGCACGTCTGGACGAGCAGACGATGGATACACTGGATAAAATCCAGACGAAAGAAAATGAAATCGCACAGACAAGAGAGAATATCGATCAGCTGAAAGAAGAAATTGCCGAGCTTGAAAAGCGCATTGAAGAGCGTGATGAACTTCTTAAAGAACGTGTGAAATCCATGCATCAAAACGGTGGAAGCGTGGATTACCTTGATGTTCTAATGGGCGCTGAAAGCTTCGGAAACTTCCTGGAGCGTGTCATGAGCCTGAACACGATTGCTACACAGGATAAGGAAATTCTGGAAGAGCATCTTGCTGATAAGCAGGCTGTGGAAGAAAAGAAAGCCCAGGTGGAAGAGGAATTGTCTTCCCTTGAAAGTAAATTGTCCGAGCTTGAAACATTAAAGCAGGAGCTTGAAAGTAAGAAAGAAGAAAAAGAAGCCTTGATGTCCACGCTTGAGCAGGAAGAAGAAGATGCTCATAACCACATGGTCAGCGTGGAAGAAGAACAGGAAACACTTGCTGCACAGGAAGCCGCTATTGAGAAGGAAATCGAGCGCCAGCGCCAGCTTGAACTTGAACGGAAGCGCAAAGCTGAAGAAGAAGCCAGAAAGAAGGCCGCAGCTGAAAAAGCCGCTGCAGAAAAAGCCGCAGCTGAAAAAGCGGCTGAGGAAGAAAAAGCAGAGGAGACTGTAAGCAGTGCCTCTTCCAATTCATCATCTTCAAATAAATCCAGCTCATCTGATTCAAGTGAGTCTGAGAGCACGTCCAGTTCGTCATCCAGCAGCAACAGTTCAGGATTTATCTGGCCTGCTAACGCACCTGCCGTATCTGAATATGACCGCAACCGAATCCACCCGATTTATGGGACACCTCGTCTTCACTCAGGGATTGATTTAGCTGCCGGAGGCACGATTCCGATACATGCGTCCGCATCAGGGACGGTTATCCGGGCTAACTATTCATCCAGTTATGGAAACGTGGTTATGATTTCCCACTATATGAACGGTCAGACGTTCACAACCGTTTATGCACACTTGAGAAGTACACCGGCTGTATCTGCAGGTCAAACGGTCTCTCAAGGCCAATTCCTAGGTAATATGGGAAGTACCGGTGATTCTACTGGGCAGCACCTTCACTTCGAAATTCACGAAGGTTCCTGGAATGGAAGCCGTTCAAACTCTGTAAACCCTAGAAAATATCTCCCATAAAGGGAAAGGAGCTGCATCGATATGAATCGGTGCAGCTTTTTTTAATACTTTCAAAACGTTGATGTCCCTGTCATCGCTGCCTGCTTTTCATATTGTTTGATGCCTCGATGGTCTGTGGTGTGTAAATGAGCGGGTAAGCGTGCCTGACGGCTTAAATCTTGGCCGCATAAGGGACAGGTCCAATGGTCGTTCTGGCAGCTGTAGGATGCCCTGTGGCAGTGATGGCATAGCTTCCTGTACATAAGGCAGGTCACTCCTTAATGATTTGTTCTTTATAAAGAACTTTTTTCTTTTATTATACTGAATTCTGCTTGGAATTCAATATAAAATACAATTGTTCTTTATATCATTTATGATTCTAAGGTCCTTATTTCAAAAACCATCCGAAGTGGGTATATTTGGATGTTATAATGAAAGGAAGAATTACTCCATGAATGTACATCAACACCCTTTACCATAATGGAGGAGGATGTCCATGAGTCGGATGAAATTGATTCCTTACCGAACGGAAGCAATTTTAGAAACAACAAACGAGCGTCCGAAGGGAATACAGATGGTGGAAGCTGAAAGCCTATGGGTAGATTCGGATCAAGGAGCTGGAAGCGTTGTAGCGATCATTGATACAGGGTGTCAGCTTGATCATCCTGATCTCGAAGAGAACATTCTGGATGGACATAACTTTACTGATGATTATGGAGGGGACCCTGATAATTACTCAGACAACAATGGCCATGGGACACATGTAGCAGGGACCATTGCTGCAGTAGAGAATGGGGAAGGTGTCATAGGAACGGCACCCAAGTCAAAACTTCTCATCTTAAAGGTCCTATCAGAGGATGGGGGAGGGGAGTATGAATGGATTATTGATGCCATCCATTACGCCGTTAACTGGAGAGGACCCAATCAGGAACGGGTGAGAGTGATATCGATGTCACTTGGAGGTCCTCAAGATACAAAACCCTTAAGAGAAGCTGTTAAAAACGCTGTCAGCCATGATGTATCCGTCGTCTGTGCTGCTGGCAACGAGGGAGATGGCAGGGAAGACACTATGGAGTACGGATATCCTGGAGCATATAATGAAGTCATTCAAGTAGGAGCCGTAGATGAACGCCGGGAACTGGCTGATTTTACAAATACGAACACCCAGCTTGACCTTGTGGCTCCCGGAGTTGATGTCCTTTCCACCTATTTAGAAGGAAAATACGCAAGGCTCTCAGGTACATCAATGGCCACTCCTCACGTCTCCGGGGGACTCGCTCTCCTTATTCCATTAGTTGAGAAGCAATTCAATCGATCGATGACGGAATCAGAAATATTCTCCCAGCTTATCAAACGTACAACTCCTCTTGGATACTCAAAAACAGCTGAAGGCAATGGGTTGATGACTTTAGCTTTAACGAAGAAATTGGAGGATTTGTTCAGCACTTATATGAAGCAGTGAAAAAAGACGATGCTTTCTGCATCGTCTTTTTTTATTTATCTTAGTCCACTCTATAGAAACGGCGAATATAACTCAGTCCGTGATTTTGTGTTGAAAAATGTAAAAAAATATGAAAATGCTCTTATGTATACAAATTTGTTTGCAAGTATACAAAAAGAATACAAAATGTTTGCGTTTATGTTTTCATGTACACAAAAGCGTGTACAAGCTGTCATATAGGCATGCGTGCAATTTTGTTTACAAGTATACGTTTTTGATTACTTGTGTGCGTAAATGAACACGAAAAAAGGAGGATTGACTATTCTCTGATAGTTTTATAGATTCTAACTAAGGAGAGGTCATTTTAATAACTTATAAAAAGGAGAGCTGTTTATGACACATTCAAGAATTGCAGCGATCGATGTCGGTAATGATGCTTTGAAAGCAAATTTCGGGAAACTGGAATCTTCCCTTTATATTCCTAACGTGGTAGCGAGAGATTTGGAAGACCGCCCGGTTATCGGAATTGAGGATCTTGATGATAAAAATCCACTCGATAATCTACATATTCGGGTGCATTCCCCTGCCCTTAGGGAAAATAATGCGATTTACCGCGTAGGGAATCTAGCGACGAAAACAACAAACTCCACCGAGCTTGATCCAGGCAGCTATAAATCGGAAGAAGATCAGACTTTGATTATGCTGTTTGCATCCCTTGCCCTTGATGCGGTTTCTGGCAAAGGATCTCAGCAAGCTAAAAATAATGTAGTAGAAGCCAACTATACTCTCGGTACTGGTCTTCCCCTTCGTGAAGTCAAAGAAGGGAAGGACGTAGGATACCGTTCCCAGCTCCTCGGATCTGTCCACCAGGTTGAGTTTTTAGTAACCCCTAAATATCAAGGGATGAAAGTCAACCTTAAGTTTGACGAAGTGAAAGTTTATCCGGAAGGGTTCGCCGCCTATGTCAATCTTGTTATGGATAATGATTTGAACATTATTAACAAGGAGCTTGTGGACAAGCAGATTCTTATACAGGATATTGGTGGATTATCCACAGATATCGCGGTTATCCGCAACCGTAATGTGGATGATGATAAAGCACAGGGCTTCAACCTCGGTGTATCTGAATCACTGGAAATGATTCGTGATGAAATTTTGACGAAGCATGGAGTGGAACTCGACAGCCGCCGGGACGTAGTAGATATTATTACGAGGAAGAACGACCGTCATCACATTATGGTTCGCGGTAGCCGTACAAGTGTTCACGACATAACTGATCGTATTCTCCTTGAACTGGCTAAGAAACAATACCGCTACCTGCGCAATGTGTGGCAGAAAAATTCCCAGACGGAAATCTGCTATTTTGTTGGTGGAGGCTCTGCCGTTCTTAAGGAATACATCAAGATGCTGAACAATAAACTGGACGGATTTAATATTGAATTCTTCGAGGATGAGGAAGAGAGCATCTGGATGATGGCAAACGCTTATTACAAGCTGATTTCCGACTTTATCCGTAAGACGAACAAAAAACCAGCCGAACCGGCGAATAAAAAAGTGGAACAACAGGCCGGATCTTCCAAGTAAGGTGATCATTCATGAGTTCATCTAGAAAAAGTGTCGAACGGGGGCAGTCGATTACATTTCGTGTCCCCTCGGACACTCCGGATCATTTATTGAAACAATTGTCGCATTTGAAAGAGACGGAACGGCGCAATTTTTCCAGCCGTATTGCTCAGTTCGTTATGGACGGAGTGAATGAATCTCTTTCCAAGGATAAAGAAACGATTACAGTTCCCCTTCCGAAAGCCTTGTCGAAAGAGCAGAGAAACTGGATGAAGCATGAACATTCCGAAGCGTTGATCGGCAGTATCCTCCATCAACTCATCATGGATCCGGTCCGTGCCACAACACTACTGGCTTCCCTGAACAGCCGCGCTTATGATATAGACGAAGCCCTGTATCTTCAGGAAGAAATCGCTGCATCTGATGAACCTCAAGTTCCCGTTATTCCTGACGGAGAGGAAGCAGGAGAAGAGGTGCAGGAGCCGGTGTTGGATACAACCGGAGACGATGATTTGGATGGACTGGACCTTGGCCATTTCCAGGACGACCTCCGTGATGCGGAATCGTCGGAGGAGACCGAGGAAGAGGATGATGACCTGCTCGGAGATTTTCTTTCTAGGATGAATCAATAATCGTAAGCCCGCTCTTTACACAGGAGAGGGCTTATTTTTTTGAAACTTTTTATTGGAAAATTACGTAAACCATTGTACGAGGAGGGATATACTTGGTACTTCGTGTAGAGAACTGTTCAGTGGAAATTGGCGGAAATCCGATCTTACAACACGTGAATCTTCAGGCTGGGCCTGGAGAAATCCTTGCCTTGGTCGGTCATAATGGAGCAGGCAAATCGACGTTGATGAAAACGATGATTGGTATGAGAGGAAAGCTATCGGGGTTGATTAAGATTCAGCAGGAAAGCATGGATGACCATTTGAAGAACTATAAGCGTTTATTCAGTTATATCCCGGAAGAGCCGCTGCTGTTCAGTGAACTAACGACCCGGCAGCATTTTGATCTATACAGGCGGAGCTACTCCATTGATGAAGATATCTTTGCAGCCAGAGTTGATAGGTATATGGACGCCTTTGAAATCACAGACAAGAAGGATGACTATCCAGAAGCGTTATCTAAAGGGATGAGGCAGAAGGTTCAGACGATTTGTGCCCTCCTCCCGGATGTTCCTGTTTTGTTTATTGACGAACCTTTTATGGGCCTGGATGTTTACGCTGGTCAATATTTAGAAGAAGAGTTGATTCGCAGAAAAGAACAGGGCATGACAATTATTCTGACCACTCATCAGCTGGACAAAGTGAAAGCTCTGGCAGATACATACGTCATGTTGAAAAATGGTTCGGTGTCTTCCTCCGGCCCTGTCGAATCTTTTGAGAGACTGGAAAGGAGGGAGCATAAATGAACAGGTCGGAGAGCTGGCAGGTTTTTCGGGTATTGAAACGAAGTCGTCGGCAGAAAAAAATGCTTTTGTATCGAAAGTCGTTTCATACGTTGTATGATCCTGTTGTATTTCTTTATGCCGGGGTCATGGCTGTTATATTATTCTTCATCAGTCTTGACTGGTTGAAAGATTTCACCCCGTTTTTTCAAACATTGGAAAAACGAGCCTTGATGTATCTCCCTTTTCTTCCCCTTGCTGTGTGGGTGAGAGCTTGTATGGCAGCTTTCAAGGATTCCTCGCTGCCTTTTACTTCATCAGAACTTCACCTCAGCCTTCTTCCTCATTCCAGACGGGACATTCTTTTTGATTTATACAGGGAGAAGGCAGGGAAGACCCTCCTTCTGGCAGCCGTTTTGCTATCGGCAGCCGGATGTTTAACCCCACTATCGTCAGTCATTATCCTTTTATTTCTTATCGTGTATGGAGTCAGTCTTTTGTTTGAGGTGTGGATTCAATGGAGATTATACAGCACACCGTGGTATATCAAACTGGCGCTTGCCGCTGCAGGGGGAATGGTTATAACGGCCGGCTATACTGCAGGATCCTTCCTTGGGCTGGTTATTGGAACACTGGTATGGGCTGCCGCAGCTTCCAGTGCCTGCTTTTATTATTATGAACCTTCCTGGGGCAGGATCGCGGAACGGAACGATGCAAAGGTTTGGAACCTGTGGCTGGTCAATCAAGTGACGAATGTCGCTGTGAAACCACCCAGGCGTTTTACGGCTGCTGTTCAGAGAAGGAGAAGCAGTTGGTTTTATCCTAAGCGTTTGTATGATCGGATCTGGCTGTCCCATGGAAAAGAATCCTACAACTATCTGATTTCTGCCCTAACAGCGTGCGTCCTTATTATAGTCGTAGTTCCACTTCAGGTGGACTGGATGAGATTTTTAACGGTGCCGCTGGCTGCTTTTATCTTTGTTGAAGTGTCGACCAGTATCTTTCACAACTTTTTTAAACAGCCGACGGTATTTCGATTTATCCCAGTTGAAGATGAACAGCTCGCCCTTACTTATGTGAAATGGATGAACCCCCTGCTTGTTATTTATGGATGTGCGGTGATGGTTATTCAGGGGATGCTCGGTTTTTCTTTGGTTTCTTCGTGTATCCAGGCATTGGCCATTGCTTGTTGGACGGGGTATGACTTGAAAGGGAGCGTGTTGGAAGAGATGAAGAAAGTGAATGAAGAATCCTTTTATCCCGCTTCGTGGAATCGATTGGCGGGATATGTATTCACAGCCGCCGTTATGGTGTATCCATCTTCAGCTCTCTTTCTTATAGTCTTCTTTCTCACCCGGGGAGGGTTCCGTTTGAATATACGACGAAAAAGAACCCTCTGATTCTATTCAGGGGGTTCCATTCATACGCTGGTGTCCAGCAAATGCTATGAAAGAGGCTTCATCTTCAATCAGACCACAGGCCCCGCACTGGACCTTAATGGCGGGTCCTTGATAAGCGAGATGAAAGGCATCCATGGTCTCTGCAGTATAAGATGGGTGTTTCTCTCCAGTCTGCGGGTCCATCTTGACCGGCATTGCCTGCTGTTCAATGACGTTAAAGCGCGAACGGTTTGTTTTGCATCCCGGACATAAATAAGGATTCAGATCGATCACCTCCAGGAATAGGCTTCCCGAAAGGCCGGTAATTATGAGTGCGCCTTATTTCCCGGGCAATAGAACTAGGAGGCTTCCTTAGGTGCGGATTGTTTAATGAACTGCCCGGCCACCAGTCTTTTTCTGACCGTAATGCCCAGCCAGGAGGCAAGAAAAGCCTTGATCAATCCGACCGCTATAAAAGGATAGGCACCGGTGGCAAGTGCTGCGGTCCAGCTTATATCCAGGACGAATTTCAACTGCAGGATTCCACATAGAAGAGTGATGACCATCCCGGCCGTATTCGCCGCCAACGCCCATCCTAAGTTGAATGACGTTTTTTCGAGGATATATCCAGTTATAAATGCACTGAGTATGAATCCGAAAATGTATCCTCCTGTCGGTCCGGCAAGAACCTGGGGTCCTCCGCTGAATCCTGCAAATACAGGCATCCCTACTGCACCCAAAGCCATATATCCAACCATAGCTGCTGCGCCCTGTCGGCTCCCGAGAATCGTGGCGGTTAAACCGACCGCAAGTGTCTGGCCGCTGATTGGTACAACGGGAAGAGGGATTTCAACTTGAGCCATAATGGCCGTTAATGCGGCAAAAATCGCACTATTTAACAAAAATCGAAGCTTTCTGCTTTCGTGAGACATACATCAACCTCCTTTTGTAAACTTATTTTATAATAGGTTAACATAAAAAGGAGAGAAAATGACGAACTATGAAAAAATTATGTATAGATAGTAACTTTTAAGTGTCATAGGCCAAGATGTTCATTTTTCCATGACAAACCTGTAATAAAACAAGGGTAAATGTGTCAGAGTTTTAAAACTATCGCCTTAATGGTACAAAAATGAAATAAGATGAGTTAAAATAGGGTAATGTAAAATTAACGGAGGTTTTACAATGTTTACAGGAAATAAATATATAAACAAAAAAACAGGACTGAAACTACTAGTCTATGCATTTGTGATCGGTCTATTCTGGTTGAAAATGTATTATATTCAAACAAACATTTTCACATTGGGTGTGGAGAATGCGAATGAGGCGAATATTCTGGCCTTCAACCCGCTCAGCAGTATATTCCTATTGTTCGGAGTTGGAATTCTGCTTGGACGCCGGCGAGGGATGTTTGGTGCCTACATTCTAGGATCCATCCTGCTTTATGTGAATGTGTTGTTTTATCGTGAATACAATGATTTCATCACTATTCCGATGTTAAATCAGGTAGCTAACCTGGCTGATCTCGGGGGAAGTATCACGACGATTATGAGTCCTGCTGACTTATGGTTGTTCGTTGATGTGATTGCTGCAGGCTTTCTGCTGTTTTATCTTAAACCTTCCCGTTTCCAGGCGTTCACACCGAAGCGGCCGGAGGGAATCGTTCTGGCCATCGTTGCTATTCCCCTGTTCATTGTAAACCTTCAATGGGCGGAGACAGAACGTACGGACCTGCTTGAGCGAACATTTGACCGCAACATGCTTGTCAAATACATTGGTGTATTGAACTATCATGTGTATGATATTGTTCTTCAAGGGAAGACCGAAATGAAGAAAACGCTGGCAGACAGCAATGAGCTTGTCCCGGTTATTAACTATTTGAATGAAAATCAGACAGAAGACAGTGACAGGCTGGAAGGTGCAGCTGAAGGGAAGAACGTCATTGCTGTTTCACTGGAGAGTACACAGACCTTTGTGGTGGATAACACCCTGCACGGGGAGGAGCTGACCCCTTACTTCAACGACCTGAAAGAAGAAGGGATCTACTTTGATAACTTCTATCACCAGGTTAAACAAGGGCGGACGTCTGATTCCGAATTTCTACTCGCAAACTCCCTTTATCCTCTAAACCGTGGCGCCGTGTTCTTTACGCACTCCGGTAACGAATATAAAGCGATGCCGAGCGTACTTGGTGAAAATGGCTACTTTACAAATTCCATGCACGCCAACGATAAGACGTTCTGGAACAGAAACGTGATGTATGACTCGCTGGGGTATGATGAATTCTTCTCCAAGGAAGATTATGAGGTAACGACAGAAAAGTCCCACGGCTGGGGATATCTTGATGAATACTTCTTTGAAGATTCCTTGAACAAAATGCAGGAGCTGGATCAGCCTTTCTATTCTAAAATGATTACGCTGACCAACCACTACCCGTTCACACTTCCTGAAGAGTTGAAACTCATTGAAGAAGGCGAAACGAGCAGTGGTACGTTGAACCGTTACTTCCAAACCATCCGTTATCAGGATGAAGCGTTGAAAAAATTCGTCGAGGACTTCAAGAATTCAGAGCTGTATGACAATACAATTCTCGTCATTTATGGAGATCACTTCGGCATTTCCGAGAATCACCAGGAAGCGATGGGTGAGTATCTAGGAAAAGAAATAAATGAATATGAACAGTTCCAGCTTCAACGTGTTCCTTTCCTTATCTACGGGAAAGACATCGAACCTGAAGAGAATCATACGGTTGGTGGACAAGTTGACCTGCGTCCAACCCTCATGAATCTTTTAGGGATTGAAGATGAAAACCCTGTCCAATTCGGTCATGACCTGCTGGATGAAGACCGCCGTCAGCTGATGATTACACGAGACGGAAACTTTGCCAACGAAGAATACGTTGGTATTCAAGGGACATGCTATGATCGTGAAACCGGAGAAGAAGTCGAAGATGGTGCTGCCTGTGAAGATGGCTTCACGGCCGCACAGGAAGAATTGGAGATGTCCGACTCCATCGTATACGGCGACCTGCTTCGCTATCTGGACGAAACGGAATTGGTCACAGAAGATGAACAGTCTCAATCGAACGAAGAATAAACCAAATCCCTCTGCTTGAAAGCAGAGGGATTTTTTTATGCCCTGCACTCAATAAAAAAGGTTTCCTAAAGTAGATGGGCATGTTCACCTCATAGATCAAGGGCGATGACTTCGAAGAACTTTCATATGGGTGGGGTTATACCCTTTCACTACACAAACGTCTTTAAAATGGAGGTAAGGTACCGGTAAATGAGGTGGCCACTCCTCCTGACCGGGTACAAGTTACATGTTTCCTATACCAGTAAGAAGATGCCGCTGGTATATGTGTATACAAACCTTTTGGCTTCGCTGTCATGAGGTATCTGGTTTGTTCTCCAGTTGTTGTAAGGAAGTATACTATGCTGCGTCTATGACTTCAAAACGCAAAAAAAGGGAGATTTTCTGCAAACAGAAAATCTCCCTTTTTTCAGGCTTATAATTGGTTCGGTTATGAGGAGCTTATCGGTGGTGACACCTGCGGGAAAAACATGCGCTGAAGTTCCATTTGGGCAGGTGATCTTCCTGTCCAAGTCAGCTGAGGCCGTGCCCGCGGCAAGCATCCACCGATAAGCGGAACATGACCGTCACCAGTTCATGTGAAAAGTACAATGGATAAGAAATCATTTATCGATCGTTCGAAAAGACGGAGAGGGTCCTTTTTAAAAGATGTCCATCCAGATCTTAACCGTCGATGCCAGGATCAGGACAGCAAGGACCGTCTGGAGAATCTTTGTATTCACTTTTTTACCAGCAGATGCTCCGAGAGGGGCCGCAATCAAACTAGCCACAATCATAATAGCAGCAGGCGCGTACTCCACCTGCCCGGTTGTAACCTTCCCAATCGTAGCACCAATGGAAGAAATGAACGTAATCGCCAGAGAAGAAGCAATCGTCATTCTTGTTGGGATCTTTAATACGACAAGCATAATCGGTACAAGCAGGAAAGCTCCGGCCGCACCGACGATCCCAGCCCCAATCCCAACAATCAGCGCAAGCCCGGCGGCCAGCGGTCGGTTAAATGTCACGTCGTCCATCTCCTGGTCATCCAGTCCATTTTTCGGAATAAACATCATAACGGTAGCAATAAGGGCGAGGATTCCGTAGACAAGGTTGATGCCTGCTTCCGGCATGAAGCGCGACCCGTACCCTCCGATAAAGCTCCCGATCAGAATGCTGATTCCCATATAAATAATCAGCGGCTTATTTAAGTAACCGCCTTTCCGGTATGCCCACACACCGCCGATGGTGGCAAAGAAAACCTGGACGGCACTGATCCCGGAAACTTCATGAGAGGTGAAAGCTGTAAAACCGACAAGGGGTGGAATATAAAGCAGCATCGGATATTTTATGATCGATCCGCCAATTCCGAGCATGCCTGATACGTAGGAACCGACAAAACCGATAAGGAAAATTGTAAGGATAAATCCAAATTCCATGAAGGTGACCTCCTTAAAAAAGGGAACCTCTACCGGTTCCCTCTGCATTTTTTATACGTGAATCTGTGTGCTTACTCGCCTTTTTGAATCCAGAACTTGAATAAGCCGTCTTCTTCTTCATGTTTCAGCAGTTCATGACCGCCGGACTTTGCCCATGCTGTCAAATCGCTTTTCGCACCTTTATCCGTAGCGTGAATTTCAAGAACTTCACCGGCTTCAACGTCTTTCATCGCTTTCTTTGTTTTTACAATTGGCATTGGGCATGCCAGACCTTTTGCATCAAGTACTTTTGCTGCGTTCATATTGTTTCCTCCTCATTTTTAGTTGGTTGCATGCGCCCGTAGTGGACGGACGCATGTGGAATGGTTTACCTTACAGCACAGCGGTTTGGTCCAATTTCCATTTCCCGCTGTTCTTCATGGTCGGGGCTGATTTTCCCCATATTCGTTTCGCGGATTTGTTGATAGGCGTTCGGCTGTGGAGGAAGGTTTTCTGTAACCATACGGCGGAATTCCTCTTCATTCGTTATATTCAAGCCGTGGTTGCGGGAAAACAAAGTTCCCAGCCTTTCCGCTACCGTGCCGTCCTCGTTCAATTCATCCATGATCATGAAGTGGGCAGGAAGGACGATGAGTTCATCAGAGAGCTCCTTATAACGGGTATATAGTGTTTCCCTCAGGTCGCCTACCCAGTCTTCAGCCTTTCCAGCCAGATCTGGGCGTCCGATGGAGTCGATGAATAGAATATCTCCTGTCATCAGAAATTTATCATCTACAACAAAAGAGGTGGACCCGATCGTGTGTCCCGGTGAATACAGGGCTTGAATATCAATATGGGACTGACCGATCTGCACATGATCCGCATCCCGGAGCGGCTGATAGTTGAAGACAACTTCGCCGGCATCCTCCGGTGGCAGCCAGTAAACTGCTCCCGTCGTCTCTGCGAGGCGACGCCCCCCGGAAATATGGTCCGCATGGAGATGGGTATCGAAAACATTCGTAATCGTTACCCCGAGCTTTTCAGCAAACTCTGTGTAGGCTTCGGTCATCCTTACCGCATCAATGATGGCTGCTTCGCCTCCGGATGTGACCATATAGGAAAGGCACCCTTTCCCAAGGCGGACAAACTGATACAGTTCACCACCATCTTTAAGGTCACTGACTTTCCTTGGTTCTAAATGTTCACTCCAGGCTTTCATGCCGCCCTCTACGGAATAAACGTCAGTCAGCCCTTCCTCAACCAACATCTCCGCAACCATTTGTGAAGAGCCGCCTTTGGCGCAGATGACAGCAATCGGCTGATTCTTCGGAAGTTGTTCCATGATCTCTTCGACACCATCAAGCAAATCGAAATAGGGAACATTCAAGTAGGAAAAATTCCCGCTTTCAATTTTCCAATCCTGATAGGCATCTTCAGTGCGGACATCCAAAAGGAACAGTTCTTCGTTATCCAGGACTTTATGAGCAATGTCTTGTATCGTCATATTTTTCACTGTCATATATTTACCCCCTTAGGTATTATTTTTGTCAAAAAAATTATTGATTCAGTGATTTGGTTTCTCCGTTCCAGCCGCTCATACCAGGAACTACGTTATAGACTGCGCCGAATCCTTTAGAGGTGAGGTTTTGGGCAGCCAGGTCACTCCTGCTCCCAGTCCGGCAGACCATATAAAGCGTCTTATTCTTATCCAGTTCATCGGCACGATCATCAAGTTCACCCAAAGGAATAGAGACAGCCTCAGGAATATGATGGAAGGCATATTCTGCCGATTCGCGCACATCCACAATGACGGAGTCGGGATTTGAGCGGGCAGCTTCCAGTTCTTCGTTGTTTACGACATCCGGATGCGTCGTCTCTACAGCTTCCTCATCACTTGATTTACGCACATAGTGCTTGAGGATTCCGTCTTCTTCAATGGTTCCCAGGTACTGATGACCGGCACTTTTCGTCCAAGCCTGCAGGTCGGCTGTGGACCCTTTATCTGTGGCTTGGACTTCAAGCACCTGTCCCGGTTCCATATCTTTCATCGATTTTTTTGTTTTCACAATCGGCATCGGGCAGGCTAACCCTTTGGCATCCAGTGTTGCATTTGTTTTCATATCCATGTCAATTCCTCCTCTACCCTTAAGGGTGGTGTTTTTATTTTGTCGGCCCTTCCCAGCTCATCATGCCGCCTTCCATGTTTGTTATATCAAACCCTTTTTCTTCAAGGATCTGGCTGGCACGGCCGCTGCGTCCACCTGAACGGCACACCATGATATAAGGTTTTTCTTGATCAAGTTCGTCTGCACGGTCTGCAATGGAACCCAGCGGAATGTGCGTGGCACCAGGGATCATACCTTCTGCGACTTCTTCGTCTTCACGAACATCTACAATGTTTAAAGTTTTACCTTCATTCAGCTTTTGTTCAACTTCTTTTGCGGTCAATGTCTTCATTCTTTATTCCTCCTTGATTATATAAACAGGTTAACAGCGCCGTCTTCAGCATCAGCGAGATAGGCAGCTACGCCGGCATATTGAATGTCATCCATCAGTTCTTCTTTCTGCAGTCCTAAAAGGTCCATGGTCATCGTGCAGGCCACAAGGTTTACATCTTGTTCCTGGGCCATGTCGATCAAGTCCGGCAGCGGCATAACGTTATGCTTTTTCATGACGTCCTTGATCATCTTGGGGCCGAATCCGGCAAAATTCATTTTGGAAATCCCCATTTTATTTACCCCTCTAGGCATCATCCGGCCGAACATTTTCTCCAGGAAATTTTTCTTTAATTGGATGGGTTCGTCTTTCCGTAACGCATTCAATCCCCAGAATGTGTGGAAAATGGTGACTTCATGATCGTAGGCCGCAGCCCCGTTGGCAATGATGTAGGCGGCCATTGCTTTATCATAATCCCCGCTGAATAAAATGATATTCGTCTTCTTTGTCTCGGACAATGTTATATCCTCCTTATACTATATACACCATGGGGTATATGGAATGCTAAAAAATTATCTGCTTTTGACGAGCAGTTGAACAGCCTCATTGATAGAGGCTTCTTTATCTTCCTGTTGGTCGGCTTCCTGGATGCACTCCACAAGGTTGGAACTTACAACAAGCCCAATCGTCCGGTCAATGGCACTCCGTGAAGCAGAAAGCTGCGTAATGACATCTTTACAGTCTTTATCTTCTTCCATCATCTTCAATACACCCCGCAGCTGGCCTTCGAGACGCTTGACTCTGTTCTTCATGGCGTCATTATACTCCATGTTTTTCCCTCCTTGTGAAGATGTTTGCTGTTGAACAGTACATGACACATAATATACCCCTATAGGTATAATGTCAACACCTTCGTCTGAATTAATGGATAGGACGAGAAGGAAGGGTGAAGCTAGGAAAGGAGGTGAGGGTCCATGGATTTATGGAAAGACCTGGTCATTGTCGTCCTTCGGATTGTTACGATTCTCCCGCTGATGCTCGGGGTTGGGATTTTTATGGGGAAACGTTCGATTGGGGAACTGCCGGTCTTTGATTTTCTCGTCGTGCTTGTTTTAGGTTCTGTCGTTGGCGCAGATATCGCGGATCCGGATATCGACCATATACATACGGTTGCTGCCATTATTGTTATAGCCCTGCTCCAGAAATTTATTGTTACGGTCAAGCTGAAAAACAGGAAGCTGGGCAGACTGCTGACATTTGAACCGACCATTGTCGTTTATGAAGGAAAAATGGTGGAGAAAAACCTCCAGCAGATCCGTTATTCTATTGATAACATTACTCAGATGCTTCGCGAACAGCAGGTCTTCGATCTCACTCAGGTGGAGCTTGGTATCGTGGAGGCCAACGGGCAGTTATCCGTGAAATTAGTGCCTGAAAAAGAACCGCCCACACGTGAGGATTTCCAGATGCCTTTAAGGGGAGGGGGGTATGATATCCCCATCATTCTTGATGGAACCCTCCAGCTTGATATCCTCCAGAGAATGGGGCGTGACCGTCGGTGGCTGGAATCAGCGCTGGGAGATCATCAGGTAGCAGATGTTTTCTTCGGAGCTTTAACAAGTAAAGGAGAATTTCATTACTCGTTAAAAGGAAGTCCTCCAGACAACCTTCCTCCGCTGAATCATTAAATAAGAGCTGCCACAAGGCAGCTCTTCAGATTATAGAAATAGTACTTTTCTTCTAGTGGAACTGGGGTTGTCATTTGTGGCTGGTCACGTTCCGCTTATCGGTGGATGAATGCTCCTCGTGTCGACGTTAGAATATAGAGGAGAGAAATTGTGCACGAAGCAGCTTCACAGATTCAAAAGAACGGCATGGTCTGCGCTGTTGCCGGTTGCGTGGAGAATAAAAAGGGAAAGAACAGGCGTTGATACGGCTGGATGCCGGACTATGAAAAAGATTGTCCTCCATCCAGCAAGGGTGAGCGGGGTGAAGGAGAGTCTTTTTCGATGTTAAAGAACTCCCAGGGAGTGGTGCCCCTTTCACTCCTGCGGAAGAACGAGTGGTCCGAGATCGCCGAGCGTGGGTTTTTCGAGGAAACTCGGGCGCTCGTCCGCGGAAAGGCAAGGGGATTTCGCTCCTGGCGGGAAGAAAGAAAAAAGCTTGTAAAGAAACAGAGGTTTCTCTACAAGCTGAGAGCTGCCACGAGGCAGTTCTTTTTACCCTTATATCGATTTGTCCATACAGCGGATCAAACGTGATTCAATATCTTCAGCCATGGCAAGAATTTGGTCGTCATTCACCATTTGTGTAAGGGAGGATGGTTTGGGCATCCCGATCCTTGTTTGCTCCTGCTCTTTATAAACAACCATTTTACAAGGCAGGAAGTATCCAGCCATTTTGTTCTGCTCCAGGACACGCTGGGCTTCTTTTGGATTGCACACTTCAAGAACCCGGAAATCGTCCTCAAAATCCAAGCCTTTCTCGTTCAACTTTCCCTTCAGGTCGAAATTCCAAAGGACACCGAACTGTTCCTCTTTCAAATTCGCTTCCAGGCTTTCGACTGCCTGCTCTACGCTTTTTTCTGTTTCAACCGTATAATGAAACATGTTCTCCCTCCTTATGAATTCTCCTTTACCATACCCGTTGCGGTATGTTGTTAATCATGTGCGATCGGAAAGGTGTGAATTGTAAGAAGGCCGGCCTTATATTAAAATGGAGTGTAGATATAGAGAGGACGTGACTGGAATGGCAGAAGATATCAAATTAATAGCCCTTGACCTTGATGGTACGTTGGTGAATCACGCAGGAGAGGTGTCAGAAGCGAACGCTGCTGCTGTGAAAGAGGCGAAGGAGAAGGGGATCCATGTGGTCCTGAGCACAGGACGCTCCCTTTCCCGGTGCCGGAATATTTCTGAAGCGCTTGGACGCTCGTCGTACATTGTCACCATTAATGGTGGAGAGATTTATAATCATGATTACGAATTGGTGGATCAGACGAAGCTCGATCACAGCCATGTGAATCGTTTGTGGGAATTGAAAAAGGAACATGGCCTTTATTTCTGGTCATCAACGGTCCAGGGGCTGTATAATACGCAGAATCCTTTTGACAATGAAATTGAAGACTACGACTGGCTCAAATTCGGTTTCGATATCGAAGATGATGAGGTCCGTCAAGTGATCCTGGATGAGCTTCAGGCCAATGATGCGTTGGAAGTGACGAATTCAAGTCCTACCAATATTGAGGTGAATCCCGTAGGCGTCAACAAGGCAGCGGCCTTGTTGAAAGTGTGCCAGTGGCTCGATCTTGATATGAAGAATGTCATGGCTGTCGGCGACAGCATGAATGATATAGCTATGATCCGGGAAGCGGGTCTGGGTGTAGCGATGGGCAATGCTCAGCAGATTGTCAAAGATGAAGCATCTTTTGTAACGACATCAAACAGCGAGGACGGCGTAGCCGCAGCAATTAAAAAAGTTATAGAATAACGAACAAAACCAGTCCGGCATGGGCTGGTTTTTTTGTCATTCGAAGCAGAAAAACAATTTTTTGTAAGCGTTTTCCGTCAAGGGCAGGAAAAACGAGGGAGAGAGGAGAAATAGGTGCTTAGTACAGGCGGGGAGGGTGGACATGAAAGCAGGATACATAACAGAAGAACATGAAATGCTCCGAGCTTCCTTCAGGAAATTTTTGAAAAAGGAGGCACTCCCATACTATGAGGAATGGGAGAAAAAGGGGGAAGTGCCCCGGGCCTTTTGGAGAAAACTCGGGGAGCAGGGCTATTTGTGTCCATGGCTTAGTGAAACCTATGGCGGGATGGAGGCAGATTTCGGTTATTCTGTCATCATTAACGAAGAGCTTGAAAAAGTAGGAACCGGTTTAATTGGAGTCGGCCTTCACAATGATATTGTCGTTCCTTATCTGGAAGCCTATGGAACGGAAGAACAGAAGGCAAGGTGGCTGCCGAAATGTGTGACAGGAGAGGTGATCACAGCTGTTGCCATGACGGAACCGGGAGCGGGGTCCGACCTTGCTGGCATTCGTACAACAGCAGTAAAGAAAAATGATACGTATGTCATGAATGGAGAAAAGACATTTATTACGAATGGGATTCATGCTGATTTAATTGTCGTTGTCTGTAAAACAGATCCTCAGGCTTCCCCGCCGCACAAAGGGATCAGCCTGTTCGTTGTCGAACGGGGGACGCACGGTTTTTCAAGGGGAAGGAAACTTGAAAAAGTCGGACTGCACAGTCAGGATACCGCGGAATTGATTTTTGAGGATGCCATCGTCCCTTCCTCCCAGCTGCTGGGAAAAGAGGGAGAGGGATTTTATTATTTGATGAATCAGCTGCAGCAGGAGCGGCTGATTGTAGGCATCGGGGCTGTTGCGGCCTGCGAACGGATGTTGGAAATAACCGTGGATTACGTCACTCAGCGTCAAGCTTTCGGAAGGTCCATCGCTTCTTTTCAAAATACTCAGTTCAAACTGGCTGAGCTTCATACAGAAATTGAAATCGGCCGCACTTTTCTGAACCGGACGATTGAAGCTCATATGCAGGGAGAAGACGTTGTAAAGGAAGTATCGATGTCCAAATGGTGGACGACAGAACTCGTGAAAAAGACAGCCATGGAGTGCATGCAGCTCCACGGCGGCTATGGATATATGGAAGAGTATGAGATTGCCAGGAGGTTTCGTGATGCCCCTGTAACGGCTGTCTATGCAGGGTCCAATGAAATCATGAAAACCATTATTGCGAAGAAGATGGGATTGGGAGGATCAAAGCATGAATGAAGTCGTAATTGTTGAAGCGGTTCGAACGCCTGTAGGGAAAAGGAATGGCGTGTTAAGTTCTATCCGCCCGGATATGCTTTTGGCCGGCGTTTTAAATGAGGTCGTAGAAAGAGCCGGTATTCCAAAGGGAGCCGTGGAGGATGTGATTGCGGGTTGTGTGTCACAGGTGGGGGAGCAGGCCCGTGACATTGCCAGAATTGCAGCCTTGACGGCCGAATTTCCTATTGAAGTTCCTGGGGTAACCCTTGACCGTCAGTGCGGATCCAGCCAGCAGGCTGTTCATTTCGGCGCACAGGCGATCGCATGCGGCGACATGGATGTCGTTATTGCCTGTGGTGTTGAAAGCATGTCCCGTGTCCCGATGTTTTCAAACATGAAAGGGATCTCCTTCAACGAGATGCTGACGGAGCGCTTTGACATGATTAACCAAGGGGTATCAGCGGAAAGAATCGCCGAACAATGGAAGCTTACGAGGGAAGAGCTGGATGCTTATGCAGCAGAAAGCCACCACCGGGCTTTGACAGCCATCCAGGCAGGGCATTTTCATAAGGAGATCATGGCTGTGGAAACAGAGGCCGGACGGGTTGAAGTGGATGAGGGGCCCAGACCAGGGACATCTGTGGAAACTTTATCCACCCTGACGGCGGCCTTTCAGGAAGGCGGCTGCATTACAGCAGGGAATGCCAGCCAAATTAGTGACGGCGCGGCAGCTATCCTGCTGATGTCGAAAGATAAAGCGGAACAGTTCGGACTGACCCCGAAAGCAAAAGTCCTTGCCCGTGCAGTGGTGGGATCAGATCCAACGCTCATGTTAACAGGGCCGGTTCCAGCAACCTGGAAGGTGTTGAAAAAAGCCGGATTGAGAATAGAGGATGTGGATGTGTTTGAGGTGAATGAAGCCTTTGCGCCCGTCCCGATGTTCTGGATGAAAGAGACCGGAGTATCTCATCAGAAATTGAATGTCAACGGTGGAGCAATCGCTTTAGGACATCCGCTCGGGGCTACTGGAGCCAAGTTGATGACGAGCTTGGTTCACGAACTAGAACGAACGGATAAGCGTTACGGATTGCTCGCTGTGTGTGAAGGACATGGCATGGCTAATGCCACAGTGGTGGAAAGGGTGGGGAGGCGGTCATGAATGTATCAGGTATGACAGCATTCATCACAGGCGGAGCTTCTGGACTTGGAGAGGCTGTTGCCCGGAAAATCATCCGGCAGGGCGGCTGTGTAGTGATTGTCGATCAGAATGAAGAGAAAGGAAAGGCACTTGCGCGTGAACTTGGAAGCCGGTCGCTTTTTATGCAGACGGATGTAACATCTGAGACAGAAGTCCAACAGGCTTTGGAGAACGGGGTGGATGTGTTTGGGGGCATTCAAGCGGTGGTCAACTGTGCCGGTATTGTCACGGCTGAAAAAGTAACAGGCAGAGAGGGGCCCCACTCGCTGGATTCGTTCCAGAGGGTCATCCAAGTCAATTTGATAGGCACCTTTAACGTCATCCGCCTGTCTGCTGAAGTTATGCAGAAAAATGAAGCTGTTGAAGACGGGGAACGGGGCGTCATCATCAATACTTCTTCTGTCGCTGCTTTTGAAGGCCAGATCGGTCAGGCGGCCTACAGTGCCTCAAAAGGAGGCGTTGCCGGGATGACGCTTCCTGTTTCCAGAGAGCTGGCACGCTGGGGTATCCGTGTGATGGCCATTGCACCCGGACTTTTTGAAACGCCGATGTTCGACCGTCTTCCGGAACAAGCTAGAGAAGCTCTCGGTCAAATGACACCATTTCCGAAGCGGCTGGGAAAACCTTATGAATTTGCCAATCTGGTTGTAAGCATCATAGAAAATTCTATGTTGAATGGGGAGGTGATCCGCCTGGACGGAGCCATACGGATGCAGCCGAAATGATTCTTCCGTGTCCTTGATTTCCTTGTTGAACCGGCAGCAAAGCCACGGGTAAAAACGAAAAGGAGTCGATGAAAATGGGACCAACATTAAAGAGCATGTTTGAGCAGACTGCTGCAAAATATCCGGATAAAGAGGGCCTTGTAGATGTTCGGCTTGGAGTGCGGTGGACGTTCAAGGAGTGGGAGGATGAAGTGGACAGGACAGCCGCAGCGCTTTCTGCTTCCGGTGTGGAGAAGGGGGATAAAGTATCAACCGTGCTGTACAACACAGCAGAATTTGCCACGGTTTTGTTTGCCTGTATGAAAATTGGTGCTGTATTCAACCCGATCAACTTCCGACTCACAGAAAAAGAGATCCGCTTTATTTTGCAGGACGCCGGCCCGAAAGTTGTCCTGTTTGAAAAAGCGACGGCTCCTCAAGTGGAGAAAGTGGCTGGGGGGATGCCGGAAGTGGAATTCTGGTCGATCGATGAAGCCTTTTCTTTTGCCTCTCATTATTATGATCGTATGGAACAAGTCCTGGAACGTCCGCCTGTTTGTGAAGTCCAGGAGGATGACCCTTACGCGATCATGTATACATCTGGAACGACCGGTCTGCCGAAGGGAGTCATTCATACCCACAGGGATATGGTGGACCAGGCGCTCATTATAGCGGCTTCCATGCGGCTGCAGGAAGAAGACAGAGGGCTGACCGCGGCACCTATCTTCCACTGCGCGGAACTGCACTGTGCCTTTTTCCCAAGAGTTATGATCGGCGCATCCAATGTTCTTCTCCATCATTTTGATGCCCCGGCAGTGATCGAGACCGTAAGAGAGGAACAGATTACAACGTTCTTCGCTGCCCCGACGATGTGGAATATGCTGCTGCAGGAAGACTTCTCCCATGAGGACTTTTCAACACTGCGTCAAGGGCTGTATGGCGGCGCACCAATGGCTCCAGCGCTTACTTTAAGACTGCATGAAGTGCTCGGAGTGGAACTGGTCCAGGCGTACGGGATGACTGAAATGGGACCGGCGATTACGGCGTTGTTCGACCACGAGCAGATCGAGAAAGCCGGATCGGCGGGAAGGCCGATTTTCCATCATGACATACGGGTCGTACGGACGAATGAACACGGTCCTGCAGAGCCCAATGAAATTTGTAAGCCTCAAGAACTCGGGGAAATTATCGTGAGGGGGCCGAGTATGATGAAGGAGTACTACAACAACCCGGAAGCGACGAAGGAAGCGTTGTATAAAGGCTGGTACCACACCGGGGATATCGGCTCCTTTGATGCAGACGGCTATTTGTGGGTGAGTGACCGGGTGAAGGATATGATTCTATCCGGTGGAGAGAACATCTACTCGCGGGAAGTGGAGGACTGCTTATTCGCACATCCGGGCGTCCTGGATGCCGCTGTTATCGGTGAGCCGGATCAGCTTTGGGGAGAGCGGGTGGCCGCTTATATCGTCAGAAAAGATCCCGGATTATCGGAGAAGGAGCTCGATGAATTCTGTATTTCAAGTGGACAGCTGGCCCGCTATAAGAGGCCGAGACGCTATGAATTTGTGGACGAACTGCCGCGGAATGCCAGCGGGAAGCTTCAAAAATTCAAACTGAGGGAATCCGTGGAAAAGGTAACAGAATAGCAGAAAGAAAAGGGTGCCCCTGATCAAGGCACCCTTTTCTAATGGAAAAATCCAACGCAGAAATCTGTGCGATCGGTTTAGGATATGATATAGGATAGGGGGAGAGATGGAAGAGAGGAGAGATGCTTATGAAGCGGCGCTTTCGCATCGGGGAAATGGCCCGGTTGTTTCAGATTTCTGCTTCTACGTTAAGGTATTACGATCAAATCGGGCTGTTTCGTCCGGGGTATGTGGATTCGGAAACACAATACCGCTATTACAACTTTGAACAGTTTGTCGTATTGGATACGATTATATTTCTAAAGAAGAACGGTTTTTCCATCGATGATATCCACCACCAGCTGGCAAACCGGACAGCTGAAAATACAAAAGAGCTGCTGGAGAGCAAACAAAGGGAAATCGAAAACGAAATGGCAAGGCTGAAGAAGGTTTCTGCTATGATTCAAAGCAAGATTGAGACCATTAATGAGGGACTTACGCTCCGCCAGTCACCTTCTTTCGTCTATCGTTATTTTCCAGAACGTCCGATTACGTATTTGTATAATGACCAACCCGTGGATCTTTTTGTAGCATCAGACGCCATTTTTCTGAAGGATCTGGAAGAACTCGCTTCTGCTGGTGGAGGTTATGACGGATTTTTCACGGGGGATATGGGAACGATGGTCGATATGGACAGCCTTCATGGAGAAGGGCCTGCTAAATATTTCGCTGTGTTCATATTTATTTCAAAAGACAAGGAAACAGCGGCGAGTCCCAGCCTTCCTGAGGGGACATATGCCTGCTACCCCCACCGGGGGCCTTATGAGACGATTAAAGAGAGTTATGCCGTGATGCTGGATCATTTGAAGGAGGACGGAAGGCAGATATCAGGGACACCTCTGGAAGTGTCTGTTCTTGATGAATCGGTAACGAACGATTCATCTGCCTATGTCACTTGGATTCAAATTCCTGTAACAAAAAACGATTGACCTTAAAGTTACTTTAAGGTTTATACTTTCTCTTGCAAACAGATGCAGGAGGTCATAAAGATGAGTGGAACACATGAGACGTTGAGAACCAAACCTGTAAAACAGGTATTCTTTCAATATTTCTTCCCGGCGTTGTTCGGGATGATGCTGATGTCGATCAACATCCTGATCGATGGCATATTCGTAGGCCGCGGTGTAGGTGAAGAAGGGCTGGCTGGTGTCAATCTTGCTATGCCGGTTTTCTCATTGATCTTCTCCATTTCCCTCTGGATCGGAATCGGAGGAGGGACGATTTATTCCATGCATATCGGCCGTGGAGAGCCTGACAAGGCGCGGAGTGTCTTTTCACTTTCCACTGCGGCATCTCTCGTTATACTGGCTGTAATTGGAACAGCCGGATACTTCTTCGTTGAGCCAATCGCTTATTGGCTCGGGGCCAATGCGGATACGTTTGCTCCTACCGTGGACTATTTAACGGTTTTATTTCTGCTGGGGTGGTTGATTGCCCTTCAGCAGCTCCTCAGTATCTTCGTCCGGAACGATGGAAGTCCGACCCTCTCGATGGTGGCTCTTGGGGTAACCGCCATCGTGAATATTGGATTGAACTATTACATGATTTTCATATTGGAAAAAGGGGTGTTTGGAGCGGCACTGGCGACCGTGCTTGCCAGTGTGGCAGGTCTTGTTGTGCTGCTGCTTCACTTTTTCAAGGAAAATACCCATCTGCGAAAGCCGGTTTTTCTATGGTCATGGAAGCTTCTCGGGGAAATTATGACCATCGGTTTTCCGAGCTTTCTTGCAGAGGCGGGGACGCTTGTATTTGTCGCTGGCTATAATATAGCCATTGGTGCATTGCTTGGAACCGAAGGTGTCGCCGCTTTTTCAGTAGTGAATTACCTGCACGGCTTTATGTTCTTATCCTTTTTCGGCATTGAGTCGGCCCTCCAGCCGATGATCAGTTATTACCATGGAGCAGGAAGCAGGGCTGCCATCAAGGATTCAGTGAGGATAGGTGAACGGACAGCTGCAGGTCTCGGCATCGTACTGCTTATCATAGGAGTTTTAGCTGCCCGTCCTCTTGTTTCCTTGTTTGGAGTGGAGTCCGAAGATGTCACGGATCTTGCGGTGAACGGCATCCGTCTGTTCTTTACCGGGTACTTGTTTTTAGGCTTCAACTTCGTTTATATGACCTATTTCCAATCCGTAGGCCAGATCCGCCCTTCGACAACGATTATTGTTCTGCGGAGCTTTGTATTCATCCTTCCGCTTTTATGGCTGCTTCCAAATTGGTTTGGAGCTGCGGGTGTATGGCTGTCTCTTCCTCTTGCGGAAATGCTCGTCGCTGTTCTGCTTGCTGTCATAACCCGGAAACAGGTGTTAAAGGCTTGAATCATAAGTCATAGAAGGCAGCTGAGGACCGGGAAGGTTGGAAAAAAGGAGGGTCGACCGCTGGGCTGCTCCTTTTTCCAACACCTCTACATAAAAAATTGAACCTCGAAATCCGTCTGCATGGGAGAAGGAATTGCGTCTTCTCCTATTTCCCGGGCAATATCCGACATCAATAGTCGAGCAGTGCTTGAATCTGATCCATAGGCTGTAGGGCTCTGGCTTTTTCATAGTCCTGAAAAGGATCCCCTCTTTTTTTGAGCCTTTCCATCATGTTCTCCACCGTGTATGACCGAGGGTTCAGCTCATCCTGTACTTCCTCCCAGTACAGAGGGGCGGCAATCGGAGCGCCGTCCTTCGCCCGTACAGAATAGGGAGCGATGATTGTCTTCCCTTCCCCGTGCTGGACGTAATCGATGTACAGTCTGTCTTTCCGCTTGCTTTTGAATCGTTCCACTGTGAAAAGATCCGGTTTTGTCTCAACGAGGAGCCGGGCTAATGTCTCTGTGATGACCCGCGTTTCTTCATAAGTAAGATCTCCCTCTTGGAACGGGAGATGAAGCTGGATCCCTTTGCTTCCCGATAGTTTAATGAAGCTGATCATGCCCAGCTCATCCAGCCATTTCCGGCAGAGAAGAGCGGCTGTGAGGCAGAGAGGGAAAGCATCTTTTTCTGGAGGATCCAGATCAAGAATGATTTCATCCGGGTGAACACCGCCTGCTTTTTCAAAAGGAAGATGAAATTCTACGGCTCCCTGATTCGCCAGCCAGAGAAAACCCTGGAGTTCTTCGCAGATCATATAAGGCTCTCCTTTTTCCATCCACAGTTTCAGTGCATCCGGCGCATAATCCGGCCGGTGTTTCTGGAAGAAGGATTCGTTATGGATGCCGTCAGGAAAGCGGATCACGGTCAATTTCTTTTCTTTCATGTAAGGCAGCATATAAGGGGCGATATGACGGGTGTACAGAAGGTAATCCCGCTTGGTCACACCTGGGAACAGCTCCTTTTCAAGGCTGGTCGGCTCAAAACGGTCGGGGAATAAACTTAAATCCCACGTCATCTTCCTGGATGTACATTGTTCTGGTGTATGATCGAAGCGGAAACGGTGAAACATCGGCTCTCGGAACTCTCCGTTTTCTGCTTCTAAGCAGTGGATGTCGGCACAGACGCTCGGCGGGAGTGTCCACTTGTTCTTCTCTTTTTTTCCTTTCTCCTTAAAAAATTGACGAAGAGTGCCAGCTTCTTCACGTGGAAGACCATGCTTAAAGCGGCCGGCTTTTCGGATCTGCTCCTCGTTATACACAGCTGTATCCACATATCCATTATCCGGGTCGAAGTGGGTGAGGAATACAGAAGCTGTTTTCCACTGCTTCCACTTCACCCAGTGCCGGGTCCTTTCTCCGAATTGGTAGGTGCTGGTGCTCCGTTTGGCAATGATCCCTTCACCAAAGTGCAGATGGATAATGTCTTTCAGTTTATCCACATGTTGATAAACGGCCACCATTTTAATTCCTGGGTGTTCCCACTTGGCAAGGAGTTCGGCCAGCCGTTGTTTTCTTTTTTCTAATGGAATTTGTTCCTGAACGAAATCAAAAGCTGCAAATAAGGCAGGCCGCTCCGCCGCTGCTTTTCGAATGTTCTCCGTATTTCTTAAACGTCCCCGCTTTTGGAGAAGGTCGAAATTGGCTTGGAAAGCTGTATTTAAAATGACAATTTCCCCGTCCAAGACGAAGGGAGTTGTATCCGGAGGAGGGGCGGCTTCGCTGATTTCAGGGAATTTATCTGTTAAATCCTTCCCGTTCCGGCTGATCAGGCGGATGCCTTCAGATGTACATTCGAGGAGTGCCCGGAAGCCATCATATTTTGGTTCATACATCCACTCCTGGCCTTCGGGTAGATCGTCGGACGGGGTGAGCAGCATCGGACGTTTCATACGTTTCCTCCTTTTTCCCTTAGGTTGTCCTTTCACGATGGAACATATTTTCACTTTGAACGCAAAAGCTAAGAAAAAAGGAGCCATCACTATGCACACCATGTGGAAAGGAACCATCAGTTTCGGTCTGGTCAACATTCCTGTGAAACTGCATGCTGCTACAGAAAATAAGGACATTAAGCTGAGGCAGCTGCATGAAGAGTGTCATTCGCCGGTGGAATATGAAAAGCGCTGTCCTGTCTGTGACAGGGAGATCGAGAGTGAAGAAATTGTTAAGGCCTACGAGTATGCGAAAAATAAGTTTGTTGTCCTGGACAACGAGGATTTAGAGCAGCTGAAAAAGGAACAAGACGATAAAGCGGTGGAAATCCTCGATTTTGTAAAACTGGAGGAGATCGATCCGATATACTTTGAACGGAGCTATTTCATCTCTCCAAACGAAGGCGGGGCCAAAGCCTACAGCCTTCTGCGCCAGGCTCTGGGGGATACCGGTAAAATCGGAATTGCCAAAATCATCATCCGCTCGAAGGAGCAGCTGGCTGTTTTAAGGGTGTATGAGAACACCTTAGTCATGGAGACCATTCATTATCCTGACGAAGTGCGCAGTGTCCAGGATGTCCCAAACGTCCCTGAAGAATCCGATTTAAGCAAAAAGGAACTGAGTACAGCCGTTACATTGATTGACCAGCTGACCACCGAATTTGATGCTGGGAAATATAAAGATGACTACCGGACAGCGTTGATGGAACTGATTGAAGCGAAGAAGAATAATGAAGAAATTACAACAGCGAAGGATAAACCGGCTCCGGATAACGTTACAAGTCTGATGGATGCCTTGGAAAAATCCCTTGAAAAGACAAAAGGACCCACGAAAAAGCGCAGGACAAAAGCACGAACGAAAACAACGACGTCCGGAAAAAAGAAATCATCTTGAATACATCAAGCCCTCCCTGTCACGGGAGGGCTTCTTTTGTAGAGGATTTTGAAAAGATTCCACACTCTGCCCCTTTTCCGACTATCGTTCCATCCCCTATAATGAGTAATAATCAGAATTTTTTATCTATTTACAGGGGGGAGTTATTTGGGAGAGATGGTGTTGAGAGATGTGTGGTTAGCGAGAAAACGTATCGAGAGCATCGTGAAACCGACGCCGCTTGTGTATTCGGAGTTTTTCTCCGAACGCTCAGGGCAGCCGGTTTATTTGAAAATGGAACAGTCCCACCCAGCAGGGTCTTTTAAAATAAGGGGGGCGGCAAACAAGCTGCTATCTTTAACAGAAGAAGAAAAAAAGCGTGGTGTGACAACATTTTCAACAGGAAATCATGGAATCGCCACCGCCTATGCGGCACGGCAGATGGGTATCTCTTGTACGGTTTGTATTTCCCGCCGTGTGCCAGAAGCGAAGCTTAGCCGTCTGAAACGTCTGGGGGCGGATATCGAACAAACAGGGGCCGGTCAGGATGAAGCTGCTGTTCGCTGCAGGGAGCTGGCATCTAAATATGGAATGACGATCATCCAGCCCTTTGATGACCCCGAGGTGATTGCAGGACAGGGAACCATCGGTCTTGAATTGATGGAACAGCTTCCTGAACTGAAAGAAGTGGTGATCCCGCTGTCCGGGGGCGGCCTTTTATCCGGGATCGGTTTCGTTTTGAAAAAGATGGATCCCACTGTTTCTGTGACCGGGGTGACGATGGAACGAAGTGCTGTCATGCAGGCAAGCCTGAAAAAAGGGGCGGTCGTTAAGCTGGAAGAAGAATACACCCTCGCAGACAGTCTGCTCGGGGGCATTGGCGAGGATAATCGTTATACATTTTCTATGACCCGGTCGTTGATGGATAAAGGGGTGCTTTTACAGGAAAACCGCATTAAAGAAGGATTATACAGTCTCCTTGATCATCATAAAATCATCGTAGAGGGAGCAGCTGCTGTTGGAGCCGGCTATCTTCTTGATCAGCCGGTTTCGGAAGGACCTGTGGTCTTGATCATTACGGGAAACAATGTAGATACAAATACGGTTAAAACGTGGATGGACAGCTGAAAAAGGGGGAGTGGGGATGGGTGTACCTGTTGAAGAGGTATTGAAGCTGCCGATGTTAGAGAAAGCGAACGTGCAGACACCTGTTTATGACCGTGATGTGGAGTGGATCTCTGTCATAGAGACGCCTGTCGAAAATTTTGTGAGAAACAATGAATTCGTTCTCAGCACCGGAGTGGGATGCGGGGAGAATATCCCGGCTCTGGAGGCCTACGTGAAGGATGTCATCCGGTCAGATGCTTCCATTCTGGCTTTTGCCACCGGCCGTCATTTGTTTAAAATCCCTGATCGTATCATTGCTCTAGCTGAACAACATGAGCTCGTGCTTGTGGAAATCCCCTGGGAGGTACGGTTTGCGGATATTCTTCAAGGCGTGCTGCAGTTAATCAATGAAGAGAAACAGAAGGTTCACAAGCATGTTGAAGGGATCCGTCAGGAATTGATCAATTGTGTCCTGAATGGGAAGGGACTCCAGGAAATCACGACCATCCTCTATCAATATACAGGGCTGCCCAATGCCATCAGCGACCATTTGAAGCACATCCGGGCCAATCAGCATTTTGATTCTTCCCTGATTGATGCGTTGAACGGACGTAAAGAAGCGGTTGTTTCCTTAATTGAGCATCCTTTCCATCTGGAGCACCCGCTTACACATTTTATAGAAGCTTATCAAATCGGTGAGGAATGCTGTTATCAGCTTACGATTCTATCCAACTATAAGAAGCAGGGATATCTGTTGTTTCAGCCGGAAAAGGATCAAGAGGTAACAACAGAGATGATGACAATTCTGGAGCACACGCTGACCGCCTGTGCCCTTTATTTCGTGAAGGAAAATGCCATCGAAATGACAGAAATCCGTCTCAAGGATAACTTTCTTTTGGATCTGGCGAAGCAGGAGCAGCGCATGGACAAGCAGCTGTTGTCGAAAGCCGGGCTTCTCGGCTATGATCTTGAGAAACCTTACGTCTGTTTTGTCGGAGAGGTTCTGTTCCATCAGCCGGCAAGCCGGTCGGTAGGAAACGACGGACAGCTTCCCTCTTCTTCTTCTCTACAGAGCCGCAATTATTACATCCAAAAGGAGGCTGCTTATGCCGGGCACATGGTGGGGCGGCAGGTGATGACGACCTTTGATGAAGAGAGAGTCATCATCTTTTTGGAGGCGGACAAAGAAGGCAGTGAGGAAGCAGCGAATCAATTTCTGGACCTTGTCGAAAGGCGTTTGTTCGAGCTGCTGGCAGGTGTCACGATTCAATGGGGGATTTCGTGTCATAAAGACGGGTATCAAGTATTCCATCACAGCTATGAGGAAGCGCGGACAGCCCTGCAGATGGGAGAGCAGCAGAACGAGGCAGGGGGACGGACATTCTTTAAGGAGACAAGGATGAACAGGCTTTTGATGGCCTTATCCCATAAAAAAGAAATCGAGGAAATTGTTCAGGATACTCTCCAGCCGCTTATTGATTACGATCAGAAAAGGCAGGCGGAGCTTCTCCATACATTTATGGTGTATAACAAGTACAACAGCAATGTCAGCCAGACATCGAGAGCTCTGAATCTGCACCGGCAGTCCCTTCTGCACCGGCTTAGGAATATTGAACAGCTGACGGGGTTGTCCCTGTTGAACGCGGATGATTTATTTTTACTGGAGCTGAGTGTGCGGCTGTGGCTCCTGAAAAAAGTAGAAAAGCCCGGGCCGCTGTGAACGGAAATGTTTTTGCTTGGAGGTCTCTCTGCCGGCTGTATGGAGCAGGAGAGGATGACAGATTCAACCAGTTTTGATATGATTGATGCAAATGAATAGATTTCAAAACTACTAGGGGAGCCTGAAGAGGCTGAGAGGAAAGCATGGACGCTTTCTGACTCTTACGTACCTGATCTGGTTAATACCAGCGGAGGGAAGTAGTCACATGATCGTCATTGATCGACTTCTTCTATCAAAACCAGGTCCCCGGAGGACCTGGTTTTTTTATTTTATTCACAGGAAGGAGCTGACCGATGAATAAAACCAGAATCCTTACATTCATGGCCGTCCTTGTGGCAGTAGGGACACTTGGCTCGCAGTTTTTATGGTTTCCCGCTGGAGTAGCAAAAGCCTATCCTGTCCAGCACGCTGTCAATGTCATGGCAGCCGTTATGCTCGGTCCGATTCCAGCGGTGGCTGTCGCTTTTGTCATCGGCCTGCTGCGTTTTCTGCTGGGGCTCGGGACGATTCTGGCTTTTCCCGGAGGTATGTTCGGGGCGTTTTTTGCCGGTGTATTTTATAAGGTATATGCACGGAAGCTTTCTGCAGCAGCCGGAGAAGTGCTGGGCACAGGTGTGATTGGTGCTCTGGCCGCCGCTCCCGCCGCCAACTGGTTCATGGGAAGCTCAGCAGCGGTCTTTGCGTTTCTTCCGTCGTTTCTAGTGAGTAGTCTGTCAGGAGCGGTCATTGCTGTGTTCGTTTTATCAAGAGTGAAGGTGGAAAGCCCGCTCCCGCAGTCCTGATGGAATCCAATTGAAAAGAATCATTTATAGGAAAGGAAGTGGTTCAATGAACCCCGCATGTGTATTAACAATTGCCGGTACGGATCCAAGTGGTGGAGCTGGTATCCAGGCCGATTTGAAGACATTCCAGGAATTGAAAAGCTATGGTATGAGTGTGGTGACTTCGGTTGTCGCCCAAAATACGACAGGAGTTAAAGATGTGCATCACCTCCCTGACTCCTTCATCCGTGAGCAGCTGTTTGCGGTTAGTGAAGATATGCCGGTACATGCTGTGAAAACAGGGATGATTGCCAATAAGGAAATGATGCAGGTCATTAAAGACTGGATGCAGACCATCGATGCTCCGTACATTATGGATCCTGTTATGATTGCTCAAAGTGGAGATCCGCTTGTCGAGCAGGAAGAACAGATCTATTTAAAAAGGCATCTTGTGCCAGAGTCGACGCTTGTGACCCCTAATATTCCGGAAACAGAAACCCTTCTCAATCGCAGGATCGATCATGAAGAAGATATGAAGGAAGCGGCTGTGGAAATTGTAGAACAGCTGGGAGCCGGTGCTGCGCTTGTAAAAGGCGGCCATTTAAAAGGGAAAGCGGTCGACTTTTTATATGACGGATATCAGCTGCACAGCTTCGAAGAAGAACGGATTGATTCAGCGAATACCCATGGCACAGGCTGCACGTACTCGGCTGCTATAGCCGCTTATATGAGCCAGGGATATCCGCTCACGCAGGCGGTAGAGAAGGGCAAGCATTTTGTTACAGCGGCCATTCGCCATTCTTTCGATCTTGGTAAAGGGGATGGCCCGACCAATCATTTTGCCGTACGCAGGGAGGTTTTTCATTCATGACACAAACGTTGATCCAGCAGCTGCGGAGTGAACGCCCTTTGATTCATAACATTACCAATGCGGTCGTCATGAATTATACAGCCAACGGCCTGCTTGCTCTCGGCGCTTCTCCGATTATGTCGAATGCCGTTCAGGAAGCCGGGGATGTCGCTCGTTTAGCAGACGGCCTTCTGTTGAATATCGGCACGTTGAACGAGCAGCAGGTGGAAGCGATGCTGGAGGCAGGAAAAGCGGCGAATGAGGCCGGCGTACCTGTCGTTCTGGATCCTGTGGGAGTGGCTGCCACCTCCTACAGAGCAGAGGCCTGCCGGAAAATATTGTCGACGGTTAATGTCGATGTGATCAAAGGCAATGCGGGAGAACTGGCTTTCCTTGCTGGAGAGAAAGTCGAAACAAAAGGGGTGGACTCTGGAGAAGCCTCCAACACCGATGAGATTGCTCTCAAAGTTTCTGAACTCTATGAGACGATGGCCGTCTGCACAGGAAAAACCGATGTGATCGGGTATCAAGGAGAAGTCTTCAATAACGATACAGGACATCAATGGCTTTCAAAAGTTACAGGATCCGGATGTCTGCTTGGTGCCGTTCTCACTGCGTTTCTTGCCATTGAAGGAGACCGCGTAGGAAACGTCAGGGCCGGTCTCTATCATTTTGGCAAAGCAGCAGAACAGGCCGCTTCTCATCCTCATGTGTCAGGATCCGGGACATTTGTTCCTGCGTTTATCGATGCTCTTGGAGCAGAAGAGGAGGCGGGCCGGTGAAATTGGAACAGCAGCTCAGAAAATACTTGATCATGGGTAGTCAGGACTGTGACAGAGACCCTTTATCCATCCTGGACGAAGCGATTGAAGGAGGTATTACGGCTTTCCAATTCCGGGAAAAAGGAGAAGGATCGCTGCAGGGAGATGAAAAATATCAGCTGGCAGCTGCATTGCAGCAGCGCTGTAAAACCGCCGGTATTTTGTTCATTGTAAATGATGATGTGGACCTTTTCCGCCGATTGAACGCGGAAGGCATTCATGTCGGTCAGTCGGATGAACATGTGAAGGGGATTCGGGAGGCACATCCTGATGCGGTGATCGGCCTGTCCGTCTCCGACCTGCATGAATGGGAAAACAGCCCTGTTGACCTCGTTGATTACCTGGGAGCAGGACCGGTCTATCCTACAACGAGTAAAAAGGATGCCAACCCGGTTTCCGGTACGGAATGGATCAAAGAATTAAAAGAAAGACAGCCGGACATGCCTGTGGTCGGCATCGGCGGCATCACGACGGAAAATGCACACAGAGTCATGGAAGCCGGAGCTTCCGGCACAGCTGTCATATCCGCCATTACGAAAGCGGAGGATATCCGGAAGGCAGTTGGAGAATTATAAATGTTGAAAAGGACCGGAATGACGCGATGACGAGCGTCGTTCCGGTCCTTTTTTTAGAATCAAATGTTTGTAAATGAATTACGGTACATCATGGCCCATGGAGCTCTGGAGAATTTCAAACCATTGATCATGATTGAGGGTGTAATCCAGGCTTCTTACGGACCCGGCAATCCGGTTCTTTTTACCGGATCCGACGATCGGCATAATCCGGGACGGATGGTTCAACAGCCAGGCATACATGACTTCATCTATGCCCTCGGCACCGATTTCCTCCTGGATCTTCGTGAGTGTGCCTCGCAGCCGCACGGCTTTGTCATCGTTGGATGTAAAGACTTCTCCGCCGGCCAGAGGGGACCAGGCCATAGGTGCGACGCGCTTCTGCTGACAAAGGTTTAACGTACCGTCTTCAAAGTTTTCCAGTTGATAGGCGGAAAGCTCCAGCTGGTTGGTTACGAGAGAAAACGGCAGATAGGATTCAAGCATCTGCCATTGATGATCCTTGAAATTGGACACACCAAAGGTACGTACTTTTCCTTCTTTCTGCAGCTGAATGAAGGCCTCAGCTGTGGATGCAGGGTCCATGAACGGGTCGGGGCGATGGATCAACAAAGTGTCTATATACTCTGTCTGAAGATCGGTTAGCGACTGTTCAACTGACTTGATGATATGTTCTTTCGTCGTATTGTAGTGATGGGACATATGCTCCGGGCGGTTTTCTGAAGGAAGTACGATGCCGCACTTCGTAACAATCTCCATCTGATCCCTGAGAGATGGTTTCAGGCTGAGTGCCTCTCCGAAAAGCTTCTCACAAGTATAGCTTCCGTAAATATCGGCATGGTCAAATGTCGTTATGCCTTGACCGAGATTATGTTCAATCAAGTCCAGTGTCTCTTCCTTCGATTGGTTCCAGTCGGCTAAACGCCATAATCCGTGTACAATGCGTGAATAAGAGAGGTCTTCTGCTATTTGTATGCGTTCCATTCTATCCCAACTTTCTTTAAGAATACTTTCATCATACCTTTCTTTTCAGAGCGTCACCAGGTTGAAGGACTGGAATATCCAGATCTACGGTGTCCGGGTATTTGATGCCGGCTCCGGTATTCAATACGACGACGTGCTCTTCTTCCTTGATCCAGTTTTTCTGCCGCAGCTGACGGGCAGCAGAAAAAGCAGCCGCTCCTTCCGGGCAGACGAATGTTCCTTCCATTTGTGCCGCCCGCTGCTGTTCTTCCCGAATCGATGATTCAGATACAGCAGCCGCACAGCCATTGGACTCATAGATTGCCTCCAATACAAGGAAATCACCGATGGCTTTAGGAACGTTGATTCCAAACGCCATCGTTTCTGCACCCTCCCAGAAATCGGACTCTTTCCGTCCCTCTTCCCAGGCCTTCACAATAGGGGCACAGCCCTCTGACTGGACAGCGACAAGTCGCGGCATCCGCCCGTTCTCTACCCATCCCAGTCGCTGGAGCTCCCGAATCGCTTTATAAATACCGATTAAACCGACTCCCCCTCCCGTCGGATACAAAATGACATCCGGCAGCTTCCATTCGGTCTGTTCTGCGATTTCAAGCCCCATTGTTTTCTTTCCTTCGATTCTATAAGGCTCTTTCAATGTGGATACATCATAGATGTCCGGGTCCTGCGCGGCCCGGGAAATGATTTGTCCGGCATCGCTGATCAAGCCGTTGACTAGGAAGAGTCGTGCTCCCGAGACCGCGCACTCGTTCCGTGTGATTTTCGGGGCATCGACCGGCATAACAATTGTAGGGGTGATGGACGCCCTGGCGGCATAGAGGGACCATGCCGCTCCTGCATTGCCATTTGTCGGCATTGCCAGTTCCTTTACGCCGAGTTCACGGGCTTTGGATACCCCGACGGCAGCTCCGCGGGCTTTAAAAGAGCCCGTTGGAATGACGCCTTCATCCTTCATATCCAGATGGGGGATGTTCATGTCTTTTCCGAGCGCGGGCAGAGAAAGAAGCGGTGTCATCCCTTCTCCCAGGGAGACCCGGTAAGATGGGTTCTGTAGTGGAAGAAGTTCATGATAGCGCCAGAGATCGGGATTACGGTCTCTGAGGCTGTCTTTTGACCAGGATGAAGACAGCGCTTCCAAATCATAGTTTACAAGCAGTGGTGAGCCGCATGTACATAAGTGGTGAGGTTCTGAGGTGTTGTAGGTTTTCGAGCATTTCGGGCAGTAAAGGTGAGAGATGTAACTGTACGTCATGGATCATCCTCCTACAAGCATTTATAAAGAGCATAACATCAAAGGGGACATCTGTGTCCATTGTGTAGCAAGGACAGCCTTGAAAATTCATACAATTTTTACATTACATAAAAAATTTCTGTTGAATACAATGGACGTAATAAAGATTTAAAATTCCGACTACTTGGATGGAGGGGATGGAATGGTTCTTCCGTTTGACATTTTGGAGTACCAGAAGCGTCTGCAGGCCGTCAAAGAAAATATGGCGGACAGAGGGATTGATGTGCTTCTGATAACGGATCCTGCCAATATGAATTATCTCTCCGGTTATGATGCATGGTCCTTTTATGTCCATCAAATGCTCGTGATCTTGATTGATGAACCTCAGCCGCTCTGGATTGGGCGGTACCAGGATGCCGGCGGTGCCAAAGTGACGACATGGATTTACGATGAAAATGTCATCGCCTATCCGGATTACTATGTCCACTCAGCCGTGTACCATCCGATGGATTTTGCAGCGGAAATTATCAGGCAGATCGGTCAGGGGAAACGGCGCATCGGTGTGGAGATGGATCATTACTATTTCACGGGTATGGCCCTGGAACGGCTGAAGCAGGGACTTCCGGACGCTTCTTTTGCGGATGGTTCACTTTTGGTCAACCAAGTGAGAATGGTCAAGTCAGACCAGGAAATTGAATACATGAGGCGGGCAGCCCGGATTGCGGATCTCGCCATGACTCAAGGGGTGGAAAGTGTCCGGCCCGGTGTCAGGGAATGTGATACGGCAGCGGAGATTTATTACCATCTCGTAAAAGGGACGCCGGAATACGGAGGGGATTATCCATCCATCGTGCCGCTGCTGCCGACCGGAGATCATACATCGATCCCTCATTTAACGTGGACAGACCGGCCGTTTGTGGAAGGAAGCGCCGTCATTATAGAACTGGCGGGGTGTTATAAGCGGTACCACGTTCCACTTGCAAGAACCGTAGCCATCGGACAGCCGAATGAGAAGATGAAACAGGTCGCTCCTGTGGTTCTCGAAGGTATTCAGACGGTACTTGATTTTGCGAAGCCCGGAGTCACCTGTGGAGAGCTTGAGGAAGTATGGCGGCACACGATCAAAAAATACGGATACGAAAAAGAAGCCCGTCTCGGGTATTCTGTCGGCATGAATTACCCTCCGGACTGGGGCGAGCATACAGCCAGTATTAGAAAAGGGGACCCGACTGTCCTGCAGCCTAATATGACCTTTCACCTCATCCCGGCACTCTGGTTTGATACAGATGGGATTGAAATATCGGAAACGTTCCGGGTGACGGACTCAGGCAGTGAACGTTTCACCACTTATCCTCAGGAATTAGTCATTCGTGACCATTTGGATTTGAGCGGACAAATCAGCTGAAAGGAAGTGGCCGTGATTCAATTGTATACCAGGGAGGAGATCGAGCGCCTCATACGTCTCGATCCTCCATTAATCAAAGTCATCGAACAAGCCTTTACGGCATTAGTCACAAAAAAGGTGACGATGCCGCCAATCATGCGTATGGATGTGCCGGAGCATAACGGAGAAGTTGACATCAAGTCGGCCTATATTGAGGGCGATGACAGTTTTGCTGTTAAATTATCTTCCGGCTTCTTTAACAACCCTTCCGTAGGACTTCCGACATCCGGGGGGATGATGATTCTGCTTGACAGCCGTACCGGACAGCCGCTTGCCGTTCTGGCTGATGATGGTCTTTTAACAGATCTGCGCACCGCTGCCGCTGGGGCCGTAGCAGCAGCATTCTGCATCAGGAAAGTGGCTGGTAAGGCCGGTATCATCGGGACAGGTGCCCAGGCAAGGCTTCAATTGAAGGCTCTGACGCTTGTCCGTCCTATCGATCACGTGTATGTGTACGGAAGGAGAAAGGATCAGGCAGCCATGTATAAAAAAGAGGTGGAAAACGAACAGGGACTGCCGGTAACGATCTGCTCAAGCGTGAAGCAGGTCGTCGATGAAAGCGACATCGTTGTAACGACCACACCATCCCGTGAGCCGCTCATTTATGCAGAATGGTTAAAACCCGGCCTTCACATCACAGCGATGGGATCGGATGCGGAACATAAGCAGGAGCTTGATCACGGGGTGTTGGAAAAAGCGGACAGCATCACCTGTGATGTTATTCATCAGTCCAGACGTCTCGGGGAACTGAGAGGGGTACCGGATCTGGAAAATCGAGCTCTTGAACTCGGAGAACTCACCAGCGGTCGTAAACAGGCCCGAACTTCTGATGAGGATATTACGATCTGTGACTTAACAGGAACAGGGGTGCAGGACACAGCTATAGCAAGGTTTGCTTGGAAAGCTTTGAAAAATAAAGGAGATGATCTTCGTGAAAGAAGCTAAAATGAGCACAAAATCCATCTGGGCTGGTGAAAAGGAACAGCTGGCTTTCGGAGCGACACAGGTACCTGTCGTCCACAGCGTATCCTTTGGTTATGACGACATGGATGAATGGTATGACGTTGCGGTAGGCGCAAAGCCTGGTCATATTTATGGCAGAAACACCAATCCGACGGTGCAGGCCTTTGAGGATAAAATCCGTATTTTAGAAGGAGCGGAGGCGGCCACAAGCTTTTCCACCGGCATGGCGGCCATCAGCAATACGCTCAGTACGTACCTGTTCCCGGGCGACAGGGTGGTGTCCATTAAAGATACGTACGGCGGAACGAATAAAATCTTTACTGAATTCCTTCCCAAGCAGCAGGTCGAGGTCGTCCTTTGTGAGACCGGAGATCACGAGTTGATTGAAGAGGAAATCGCGAAAGGGTGCAAGGTTTTGTACTTGGAAAGTCCAACCAATCCAACCGTGAAGATTACGGATATCAAGCGGATGGCTGAGGCCGGAAAGACTGCCGGTGCACTTGTCATCGTCGATAATACTTTTGCGACACCGGTCAACCAAAACCCACTGGAGCTTGGGGCAGACCTTGTCATCCACAGTGCCACGAAGTTCCTCGGTGGTCATGCCGATGCTCTTGGTGGAGCGGTCTGTGGCCGAAAAGAATTGATTGAGCCGATATACCACTACCGTGAAATCAACGGAGCCACCCTCGATCCGATGGCTGCCTACCTGCTTCTGCGCGGCATGAAGACGTTGAAGCTGCGCGTCGATCAACAAAACAAAAATGCTGCAGCCATCGCTGAATACTTGAAGTCCTTTGACGAAGTCGAGGCCGTCTTCTATCCGGGCCTTCCGGAGCATCCGCATCACCAGACAGCGAAAGAGCAGATGAGAGGATTCGGTGGCATGCTCAGCTTTTCTGTGAAAGGCGGAGTGGCAGGTGTCCGTGATTTACTGCCTAAATTGAATTACGCCAATAGAGCCGCCAACTTAGGGTCTGTAGAAACCGTCGTCGGCCCTTCGAGAACGACGAGTCATGTGGAATGTACACCAGAAGAACGAGCGGCCATGGGAATTCCTGAAGGCTTGATCCGCTATTCGGCGGGAATTGAAGACATTGAAGATTTGAAGGCGGACTTAGCCCAGGCATTCCAATCGATGAAAACCTATGTGAATCCTTAAGGGGGGAGCGGTGTGGAAACCAGAAACCCGGACTTGGCCTTGAGATCCCGTCAGTTGTTTGAGCAGCTGGTCAGCTGGAGAAGGGATTTCCACCGTTACCCTGAACTCAGTTTTCAGGAAAAGCGGACGAGTGAAACGATTGCTGCGGAACTTACGAAGCTTCCACTCTTTAAGGTGGAAGAAAAAGTAGGCGGCCATGGCGTGGTTGCTTCCATCCGTCATGGAGAAGGTCCGGTGGTCGGGCTGCGGGCGGATATGGATGCCCTCCCAATTCAAGAAACGACCACCCATTCGTTTTCATCCAGGAATCCAGGGGTGATGCACGCCTGTGGCCATGATGCCCATATGGCTGTACTGCTGGGTACCGCTCAGCTGCTGCATGAAGATGCTGAACGGGGGCGTTTCAACGGCACAGTAAAGTTGATCTTTCAACCGGCCGAAGAATGCTGTGACTCAAAAGGAGAAACCGGAGCTGTGAAAATGCTGCAGACAGGGAGACTGGATGATATTCAAAAAATGGTGGGGCTTCATATGTGTCCGTGGCGTAAACCAGGGGAGGTGCAGTGGCATGACGGGCCGAGTATGGCAAACAACGATGAATTTTCCATTATCATTCATGGATCCGGCGGCCATGCCGGTTATCCCCAGCATGTGAAAGATCCAATCTGGATGGCCTCGTCGCTGCTGGGAGCTTTATACAGCCTGAATGGGCGCCGGATGGACCCATTGGAAGTCGGGACACTCAGCATCGGCCGTGTTCAGGCTGGTGAAGCGGGAAACATTATCCCGGATCGGCTTTATCTGGAGGGTACCATCCGTTCTTATAAGGAATCCGTCCGAGAACAGCTGCTGGAAGAATTGAAGCAGACCCTTACCATCGTGACAGCTCTTGGCGGAAATTATGATCTTACTGTCCAAAGGGGAGAACCAGCCCTTGTGAACGACCGCGATATCAACACAGCCATCAAAACAGCCGCAGGTTCTTTGAAGCTTATCGAAGGACCTTTTGGCATGGGGAGTGAGGATTTCAGTTTTTACACGAAAACCATTCCCGGTGCGATGTTTTTCTTAGGCTGTGGCCTCACCAAAGAGAAAAGTCTGCATCAATCCGATTTTGATTTGGACGAACAAGCACTGCCCCATGGTGTTCAAGTCCTTTTAGGGAGTGCTTATGAACTATTAGAGCGAGGGGGATGACAATGCCTGTTAAAATCGCCTTTATCGGTTTTGGAGGAGTCGGGCGCGCACTTGCGGAAATCATCGAAGAGAAAAGATTCCACCTTAGGGAGGATTATGGCTTGGATGCTGTCGTTGTCGGAGTCAGTGATGTCTTGAAAGGGGCGGTGTATCATCCGGATGGACTTGATATTCCCATTCTACTGAAAGGGCTTAAAGACCATGGGACTGTGGAAGCCTATCCGGAACAAGCGGGTGTTGTTAAAGGCTGGGATAGTATGGAGATGATCGACCACTCTCATGCAGACGTTATCGTGGAAGTCACTTATACGAATGTAGAAACAGGTGAACCGGCATTGACCCACTGCCGCCGGGCTCTGGATCAAGGGAAAAGTGTCCTTACGACGAATAAGGGACCTGTCGCCCATGCCTATGAGGAGTTGACCCGGAAGGCGGAGGAGAAAGGTGCATTTTTCGGTTTTGAAGGCACGGTCATGAGCGGAACACCGGCGCTGCGTCTTCCAGAGCAGACACTTGCAGGAAATACCATCCATAAAATCAAGGGCATCCTGAATGGTACGACCAATTATATTTTGACGGAAATGGAACGAGGACTGGAGTATGGGGAGGCTTTGAAGCAGGCGCAGTGCCTCGGGTATGCAGAAGCTGATCCCACCAGTGATGTGGAAGGGTATGATGTCCGCTATAAGCTTGCCATCCTGTCCAGTCATGTGTTTGGTGTGGCGTTGTCCCCGGAAGATATTCCTTGTACAGGGATTACAGGAGTGACCGCATCGGATATACAGGAAGCGGAAAAAGTGGGAGAGAAATGGCGGTTGACCGGTACCTTAACCTTGGACGGTGACCGCGTTACAGGGGTCGTCAAGCCGGAACGCATCTCCGCCCACGAGCCTCTTGCAGGAGTATCAGGAGCCTTGAACGCCATTTTATATGACTGTGACATGTCCGGCCCCATTTTTATGACAGGAGCAGGAGCGGGACTGAAGGAAACCGGGTATGCCTTGCTGATTGATTTGATCCATTACCATAAACAGCAATCCAGAATAAAGGTGTAGGAAAGGAGCAGAGCCATGAAAACGAATCCTGTTGTTGAAAAAATGCTGTGCGCAGGGCGGTGGGTGGAAGCCGATTCCACCTTCCCTGTCTACAATCCTCAAGACGGGCGTTTACTTGCCGAAGTACCTTCCGCCTCCAAATCAGATATGGAAGAGGCGGTGGAAGGGGCGCATCGTGCTTTTACAGCCCGGCGCCCTTGGCCGACGCATGAACGAATGACTGTGTTGAAAAAAGCCGCCGCTTACGTCCGGGAGAATCAAGAGTCCTTTGCTGAAGTGATCGCCCTGGAAGGAAGCAAAACGATTACCGAAGCCAGGGGGGAAGTGAAGCGGGCGGTTCAGACGATTGAAATCAGTGCCGAGGAAGCGCGGCGGTTGAAAGGGGAAACCATCAATTTTGACCAGAATGAAGGCGGAGAAAACCGAGTCGGCTATTATCAGCGCTTTCCGATCGGTGTCATCGGAGCCATTACGCCGTTTAATGATCCCCTCAACTTAGTGGCGCATAAGATCAGCCCTGCGATCGCTGCGGGTAATGCGATTGTCCTGAAACCGGCCTCTGTCACTCCCTTAAGTGCTTTGAAGCTTGCTGAGGCTTTTACAGCCGCAGGGCTTCCAGAAGGGTATTTGTCCGTCATTACAGGCTCAGGAAAAGATATTGGTGACACATTAATTACTCATCCAGCCGTTCAGATGATCTCTTTTACCGGTGGTCCTGAAGCAGGTGATGCCATTACGAAAAAAGCAGGGACAAAGAAATTGAGTATGGAGCTCGGATCCAATTCCCCTGTCATCGTCTTGAACGATGCAGACCGGGAGGAAGCTGTGAAAGCCTGCGTTTCAGGGGCTTTTTCAGCGGCCGGGCAGAATTGCATCGGTGTGCAGCGGATTTATGTGGAAGAGCAGCAGTATGGAGCTTTTCTTGATGAGTTCGCAGCCGCGTCAGCTGCTCTCCATGTTGGTGATAAAATGGAGGAAAGAACGGATGTCGGGCCGATGATTCAGGAAAAAGAGGCGCTCAGGGTGGAAAACTGGGTGGAGGAAGCGGTCAGCGAAGGGGCGGAAATCGTCCTTGGTGGAAGAAGAGACGGAACCTTTTACTATCCGACCATTCTGACCGGCGTTCCGCACGATGCAAAAGTGGCTAAGGAGGAAATTTTCGGACCTGTTGTGCTCGTACACCCGGTTAGAAATCTGGATGAAGCGATTGAATTGTCCAATTCTGTGAACTACGGACTGCAGGCGGGCATTTTTACAAATAATATCCAAAAAGCGTTTGAAGCCATTCAGTATATGGATGTTGGAGGACTGATGATCAACGACAGCAGCGATTACCGGATTGATGAGATGCCGTTTGGAGGAACCAAGGGATCGGGGATCGGCCGCGAAGGTGTCCGCTTCAGCATGGAAGCGATGACCGAGCAGAAGGTCGTCTGTTTCCGATTGAATCATCGTTGATAAATACGTAGGCTGCGGGGTTCCGCAGCCTTTTTTATGCGGAAAAGCAAGGGGTTATGCTGGTACTTCTTTTCAGGGATAAGGTTACGGAAAGAGCAGATAGTATAGATGAACCTATTCCTTAAGGAGGATGAATATGAGCAAGAAAACCCTTGTGATCTTATCAGTCATCATGCTGCTCGGCTTGCTGGCTGCTTGTAATACAACAGAAGAACGCGCGCGGGAAAGTCAGCGCAACAATTTGAACCAGGTTACCTTCGACCCGGAAGATGAGAACATGCAGCAGGAACAAAGATATGCCGTGGATCCCCGTTCCAATGAACAGAGCCGCTTTGATGCCAACGTCTATTTTGAGGGCATCAATCCTAATGGTCCAAATGGAAGAATGGAAGGCCCGTACTTTTTCGATCAGGAAGGCCGTTATGACCAACGTCAGGCTGCACCATCCGGGGATAACCAAGGACAGCCGGAGTCTGCTGAGCGAAACAATAACCAAGCTGAAAAAGACTCCAGCCCAGGCGAAAGCCAGGCAGCATCCGGTGATTTTCAGAAAAAAGTCATTGAGTTAACAAATGAAGCCCGTAAAAAGAATGGGTTGGAGCCACTGAAGAATAGTGCAGAAGTAGAAGAGGTCGCCCAGGTGAAATCAGAGGATATGGCGGAGAATGATTATTTTTCCCACACGTCTCCAACCTACGGCAGTCCGTTCGATATGCTGAAGGACTTTGACGTCGACTATTCTACAGCGGCTGAAAACATAGCGGCAGGCCAGCAGTCTCCAAAATCCGTTGTGGATGGATGGCTGAACAGTTCCGGACACAGGAAAAACATCATGAACAATAGTGTCACCCACATTGGTGTAGGCTATGCCAAGGATGGGAACTACTGGGTTCAAATGTTCATAGCGAAGTAAAGGAAAGCGGCCGGCTCTGCCGGCGCCTTTCTACATAAACCAGCAAAGGACGATATACATGAAGAAGACAGGACTACTACTGTTTCTGCTCATATGGATGACGGGATCTGTCCATGTCTACAGCTTCTCTGAAAAGCAGATCACAGCGCTTGGTGACTCCATCCCATACGGGTATCACCTTACCCCCGTTAATAAACAGCCATCACCTTATGCTTTTCCTTATTTGATTGGGGAAAAAGGGAACATGTTCGTCAATAATCTCAGTGTCCCGGGGCTTACATCAGGAGAACTGCTTCAGGAGTTAAAAACAAATAAGGTTGTCCGTGAAGCGGTCGCTGATTCGGATTATATCCTTCTTTATATTGGAGGGAATGACCTGCTGAATTTCCTTAAGAAAAACGATAACCTTCAAGGGGTGGATCTGGAGAAAGCGGCCCCTGTCATCAGAGATCTTATTTATAATGTGTATTCGACAATCCTGGAAATCGACGCTCTGTCAGACGGGGAAATCCTTGTCTATAATCTATATAATCCTTATCCGGCAGCCTCTGACCAGTTGAGTGCACCCCTCTCCTACATTAATCAACAGTATCAATCGCTCGTCCAACTGGTCCGTCATTTTGCCTCTGTTACGTTGATTGATGCGTACGGAGCTTTTGAAGGACATCCGGAATACATCATTGAACGGGATGTTCACCCGAACAAAAAGGGACAGGAGAAACTGGCTGAGCTGGGCTGGAATCAACTGAAAAACAAGCGGTAAATATAGGGGTATCCCATGGTTTCATGTATAATGACCATAAGGAAGGGGCGGTGTATCGTTTTGAAATTTGCCATCATAGGAACAAATACCATTACCGAAAAGCTGATTGAAGCCGGGCGCAGCCATCCGGAATTTGAATTGACAGGGGTTTATTCAAGAAACCAGGAGCGGGCCGATGCGTTCGCTGATCAGTACGGAGCTCCACTCCGTTTCACAAAAATGACAGATCTGGCCCTCAGTGAAGAAATCGAGGCCGTCTACATAGCCAGTCCGAATGCTCTCCACGCCGAACATGCGGTCACTCTTATGAAGCATGGAAAACACGTACTCTGTGAGAAACCCATGGCGTCAAACCAGCAGGAAATTGCCGGGATGATTGATACAGCCAAAAATCAGGGGGTCGTCCTGATGGAAGCGATGAAGTCCACGCTGATGCCTGGATTTTCAGCAGTGAAGCAGCATCTGCATAAGCTGGGTCCTGTCCGCCGGTATGTAGGGAACTTTTGTAAGTACAGCTCCCGCTATGACGCGTATAAGCAGGGAGAGATTCTGAACGCCTTCAAGCCTGAATTATCCAATGGCTCATTGATGGACTTAGGGATTTACGGCATCTATCCGATGGCGGCTTTATTCGGGGCTCCACGCTCCATTAAGGCAAGCGGCCTGTTTCTGGAATCCGGAGTCGACGGCCAAGGATCGGTTACAGCGGACTATGGTGATATGGAAGGAGTCGTTATGCACTCCAAGATTATCGACTCCCATTCTCCTTCAGAAATTCAGGGGGAAAGAGGGACCATGATTATTCCGAACATTTCTGAACCGGAGAACATCTACATCCTTTACCGGGACGGAACACGGGAAGAACTGACCGCCGTTAGTGATTTTCCTCCTATGTATTATGAAGTGGCCGAGTTTATCGACGTCATTCGACGGGGCACGAATCAGTCTTCCGTAAACTCCTTCGAGCATACGTTGATCACTGCCCGGATTATGGAGGAAGCCCGCAGACAGATCGGTCTTCTATATCCCGCTGATGAATAAGACGAAGAGAAAAGAGGCACGTGTATGAACGTGCCTCTTTTTTCTTAAGATGTGGATTCGTCACCTGCCCGGTCAGGATAGGGCTGTGCAGCTTCCAATTCCTCCTGATGCTTGATTCCCCACTGGTTCATAGCATGGAGGAAGGAAGCTGTTGAGCGGCCGTAAGGGGATAAGCGGTATTCAACATGAGGCGGGACGGTCTGATGATCAATTCTTTCCACAAGTCCGTCATTCATCAGCTGTTTCAGCTCACGTGCCAGAATCCGCGAAGAAATATTACCATCAAGAGAACGGCGCAGCGCATTAAACCGCATTGATTCATCCTTAAGAAGCTTCCAGAGAATCAACCCCTTCCATTTCCCACAGACGACCTCCAGTGTGACACTAATGCCGACTCTGCCTCCCATCAGTCCCGCCTCTTTTCCATTTATTTTTTCTGCCCCTGCTTCTGCATGGCTTTTTCATAGCCTTCCATGACGCCCTGGGCATATACTCTATTTAATACCGTCATTGTTTGAGGAATGATTTTTTCTTCCTCTGATGGAGATATTTGATTCAACAAGTCCACAAGTTCGAGCAATTCTTCCGTAACCGGAAAAATAGGCTTTATATTGTCCAAATGGATCACCTTCCTGATAAATCGGAAAACGCTATTACTATAATTCTATTTCCTTTTCATTTACATCACAAGTAGTTACAAAAAGGTTAGTTTCAACATAGACCATTATGAACTAAAAATAGTTGGTTAAGCAACAACTAAGTCCGTGTTTTTGGTTTGTACAGCCTATTGGAAAGGGTTGTACAGGTTATACAAAAGTTATACTTATATAATAAATTTTAGGATTTTTGTATAAGTGCATGCGTCGAACCATACATAACATAGGGGCTGTATACGGAACATCTTGTACAGTGGGCACAGCCGGAAAGGAAGAAATATGAAACGAATATTTTCTTATGCCACTCCATATAAGAAATCTGTAGTTATCGCTTTACTGCTAATGGTGGTTGAGTTGATCGTCGAACTGACTCAGCCCATCCTTATGGCGAAGATTATCGATGATGGAATTGTCACGGGTGATTTATCGACGGTTACGATATGGGGACTTGTTCTGCTCGGGTTATCGTTTACCGCCTTTGCTGCCGGGATAACAAATTCCTTTTATGCCGCCGATTTCAGTCAAGGGGTGGGGCATGACCTGCGTCGTGACTTGTTTGAAAAGGTCCAGTATTTTACAGGTGATCAATTTCAAAGGATCTCGACACCGAGTCTCGTCACAAGAATTACAAACGATGTCATACAGCTGCAGTCCCTGCTTTTCATGCTTGTGAGAATCGGGCTTCGCGCCCCTCTTTTCATTATTTCTGCCCTTATTATGGCGCTGACCATTGATGTCCGGCTTTCAATGATATTAATCGGGGGTGTTCCCGTATTTCTCGTATTCTTATTTTTCATTTTAATGAAAGGGGTCCGGTACTTTAAAAAAGTGCAGGAAAAGCTCGATGCTTTGAATAATGTAATCAGACAGAATTTATCTGCCGTCCGCCTTGTGAAGGGATTCAATCGCAAAGATTACGAGGAAGAGCAGTTCCGCACGGCAAATGCGGGGCTCGTCGCTGAGAATAAAAAGGCGCTCTGGTTGATGGAAACCGCTATGCCGATGGTCATGCTCGGCATGAACGCGGTCATTCTCGTTCTGTTATGGACGGGCTCCGGTTTCCTGGCCTTCGGAAATCTGCAGCCGGGAGAACTCGTCGCCATTATCAATTATGCGACTAGAATTCTTTTCACATTCTCTGTGTTCACCTTCCTCATTATGATGGTTTCCCGCGGCCAGGCTTCTGCCGCGAGGGTGGAAGAGGTTCTTTTGTCATCTGTGGAGACCGACCGTGCTGCCGGTTCTTCTGCTATTGAACATGTCGAAGGTGGAATATATTTCTCAGATGTTTCTTTCCGTCGGGGCGGTCATCGTATTTTAAACAACATTTCCTTTGAAGCTGAGAACGGAAGCACCGTGGGAATTATAGGAGAAACAGGCTCAGGTAAAACGTCTCTCCTTCATTTAATACCCCGATTATACGAAAAAGAATCCGGTCAAATTCTTTTGGATGGAAAAGATATGGAGGATTACTCCCTGAAGGTGTTAAGGCAGTCCGTCAGTCTTGTTCCTCAGGAGGTCCAGCTTTTCTCAGGAACGGTTCGTGAAAATATCAGCTGGGGCAGACCGGGGGCGGACGAAGCAGAAATCAGGGAGGCGGCCGCTCAAGCGCAGATAGCCGAATTCATTGAATCACTTCCTGGTGGTTATGATACACAAATCGGGCAGAAGGGCGTCGTTTTTTCCGGCGGGCAGAAACAACGGTTGTCTATTGCCCGGGCCTTAGTGCGGAATCCGTCTGTTCTGCTGCTGGATGACAGCACCAGTGCCCTCGATGCCCATACCGAAAAGCAGCTGTTGAAAAGTCTGGATGATCAGTCCTGTACGGTCTTCATTACAGCGCAGAAGATCAGTTCCATCCAGCAGGCGGATCTGATTCTGCTGCTTGATCAGGGGAGGATGGCTGCGAAAGGGACGCATGAGGAACTGCTTGAAACAAATGCCTACTACAGGCGGGTGTTTGAGTCACAAAAGGAAGGGGTGATGTCATGAAGCGCCGGGAAGCAGGAGGAGGCCATCACTCGATCGGAATGTCAGGACAGAAGGCGGATCAATTTGGTTCGACTTTAAGGCGGATTTGGAGCTATATGAGTGGACACAAATGGGCTTTTTTCCTCGTTATAACAGCCATTGTACTAAGTGCGGGCCTTTCTCTTCTTGGACCATACCTGCTCGGAAGAACAGTAGATACCGTCATTGAGAGTCCGGGTAGAGGACAGCTGCTCATCATGCTTGGGCTCCTGTTTGGTGTGTATCTGCTGCACTCTGTCTTTTTATGGCTCCAAAATTACTGGATGATCGGGATTGCCCAGGAGGCCGTCCAGGGAATGCGGGACCAGTTATTTGTCCATGTCCAGCAGCTACCTGTCCTCTATTTTCAAACGATGCCGCAGGGGGAGTTGATGAGCCGTCTGACCAACGATATTGAAAATGTAAGTCGGACGCTGAACACAGCGGTTGTTCAATTCGTTACGAGCGTGTTGACCATTGTGGGTACAATCGGAATGATGCTTTGGCTGAGCCCGGTGCTGACTCTTTTGACAATGACGATCGTTCCGGTCATGTATGCGGGTATGAAATGGATTACGAATCGGACAGGTCCTTTTTTCAAGAAACAGCAGCGAAATCTCGGTGATGTGAATGGGTATGTGGAGGAAATGTTCACTGGTCAGTTCATCGTAAAAATGTTTTCAAGAGAACAACACGTCATTGAGGACTTTGCTGAAAAAAATAAGGCATTGAGAGAGTCCGGCTATTACGCACAGGTGTATACCGGGTTTATCCCCAAACTGATGAACATGCTGAATAACGTCAGCTTTGCCATTATTGTAGGAGCAGGCGGTCTTCTGGCGGTCAATGGATTCATCTCCATCGGAATTATTGTGACTTTCACAACTTATTCCCGTCAGTTCACCCGTCCCCTTAATGATCTTGCCAACCAATTCAATATGATCCTGTCGGCTGCTGCAGGAGCGGAAAGGGTTTTTCAAGTGATGGACGAACGGGTGGAAACGGAGGATGAATCCGGGGCTGTATCGATTCCCCTGCAAGGGGAAGTGGAGTTCCAGAATGTCTCGTTCGCCTACAAGGAAGGTCAGGATACATTGAAGGACATCAGCTTTAAGGTGAAACAAGGGCAGACGGTGGCCCTTGTAGGACCGACGGGGGCAGGAAAGACCACTGTGATCTCCTTGTTATCCCGCTATTTTGAACCTGATCGAGGAAGCATCCTGCTGGATGGTACAGCTTTGAGCGATATCCGCCGGGACAGTCTGCGCAGTCAGATGGGAGTCGTTCTCCAGGACGCTGTCATGTTTAACACGACGATTCGGGAAAACATCCGGTACGGCCGTCTTCGTGCTTCGGATGAAGAGGTGGAACAAGCCGCCATTTCTGCGCATGCTCATGATTTTATTGTCCGGCTTCCGGACGGCTATGATACGAAACTCGATTCGGATGGGAAAGGGGTCAGTCACGGGCAGCGCCAGCTCCTTTCTATCGCTCGGGCCATGATCGCTGACCCCGCACTATTGATCCTTGATGAAGCGACAAGCAGTATTGATACAGTGACGGAAATGAAAATCAATGCAGGACTGACGGAATTGATGAGAGACAGGACAAGTTTTGTCATCGCCCACCGTCTGCATACAATTCGATCGGCGGATGTGATTCTTGTTATGGAGAAAGGGGCCATTGTAGAGCAGGGGACCCATACGTCCTTAATGAAACAGGGCGGCAGATATGCGGGATTGATTCATGCTCAGTCCGGGACTCAGCGTTCATCAGCTCGGTGAAAAATACACCACCCGGGTCCCTGTGTCATATGGTATGACATAAGGGAGGGGAAGCGTATGTCCCGTAATCACAACTATCCACTTTGGACGGAACTGCCTTACGCAGGAGAAGATCATCCTCCGACGCTCGATTCCGGTGTTGAAGTGGAGGCAGGCGAATGGAAAACTTATTTTATTCACCACAGCCGCCGACATGGGTTCAAACGGCTCGATGGACATCCAATCCGTTTAATGATCCAGGACCCGGAAACGATCCACTGGCAGGAAGAGTTAAAGAAAGTGAAGAACGTACTAGCTGGTTTGACAGACCATGACATCCGTGTAGCAAAATATTGGGGGGAGGGGCCGGCTTCCAAGCAGTGGCTTCCGATTGCTGATCGTTTGATCGACACTTACGGGGTGGAAGCTCCACGGGCTGCCCGCATGTTAGGGGCCTTGTTCAGCGGGATGAATGATGCGTTCGTCGTCTGCTGGTCTTTGAAGTATAAGTGGCTTGTGCCGCGTCCGAACCAGCTTGATCCATCTCTGGCCACCGTCATCTGCACACCGGACCATCCTTCGTATCCGTCCGGCCACGCAACCATATCCGGAGCCGCAGAAGCCATATTAAGCTACTTCTTTCCGGCAGAAAGGAAAAAAATCAGGGAGCTCGCGGAGGAAAATGCCCGGTCACGGCTGCTCGCTGGTGTTCACTATCCTGTCGACAACGATCAGGGCCTTCGGCTGGGGCGCCAGATCGGCGGCATCGTTGTTGAAGAATTGAAGAAGGATCAAGTCCGGGGTGTCCCGCTCGATCGACCTTTCACCCAGTATAGAAATGCGGACGTGTACCCTGCGGATTATACGCAGGCTATACCATTTGATTATGATCAGCGGTGCCGGTCCCTGCTTCTCAGCGAAGACGATGAATCTTCGTCCTATACGGAATGGATTGATCCAAAGCTCTTTTTCTAATACGGATGAGAGAGAACAGCCGGGCGGCTGTTCTTTTTGTATGGGAAAAAAGAGACAAGTTCCCCCGGTGAACCTGCATATATATGTAAGGAACATCTACAGGAGGGATAAACATGGAAGCGTGGATATGGTCGGCAAAGAAAATCGGTCTGATCGGGGGAGCCCTTGTTATTGCACTGGCCGCTTATTTTATCGGTTCATTTTTTTGGAAAGGCGCCGTCTCGACAACGACAGCCCCGGCAGGTGAAGAACCGCGGGTTGTCCAGCTTGTAACAGGGGAATTCAAGGCGGAAAAAGCGGATGGCACAGAAATTGAAGCCTACCGATGGGACCCTGGAACGATTTTTATTGAAAAGGGAGAGGATGTTCAATTATCCATTTATGGAGTGAATGGGAAAGAGCATCCTTTCTATATTGAAGGTACAGACATCAAAGGAATGGTGGAGCAGGGCAAGGAAACGGTGGTGGATTTGAAATTTGATAAGGAAGGCATCTACCGGCTGATCTGCACAACGCACGCAGGGATTGATACCGACGGACCTATGATTGCCTACATTGTCGTTGATTAAATCTGCAGGGAGGAGAATGGATGGTTACTCTTCTTGCAGGTTCCATTGTCCTGGGATTGTCCATAGCAGCGCCTGTCGGACCCATTAACATAGAAATTATCCGGAGAGGGCTGACCTTTGGTTTCTGGCCGGCGCTTTGTGTAGGGCTGGGGGGGATGTCTTCCGACTTACTGCTGATGTTTGTGATGTTTTTAGGAGCAGGCATGGTGCTGTCATGGTCTTGGGTGCAGATTACTTTAATGCTTCTTGGATGTTTGGTTTTAACGCATGCCGGCTGGACAAGCTTCCGTAAACCTGTCGTATCGGAATGGGACGCAGCGGAAGGAAACAGGAGAAGCAGGGGTGCCTCTTTGGTTTCCTATGCCCGCGGCGTGCTGATCGCCGGCACCAATCCCATGAATATTCTTTTCTGGGTAAGCATTTATGGATCTGTGCTAAGCGGTGCGCTGCAGAAAGAGGACGTCCTTCACTCTTTTTTGATCAGCTCCATGGTCTTTATTGGAATCGGATTATGGAACATGAATCTCGCTTTTATTGTCCATTTCAGCAGATCCATCATGACCTTTACCCTCCTGAAATGGATACAGAGAACGGCCGGTCTTGTTCTCCTTTATTATGGAGTGAAATTCGGATTTGAAGCATGTCTTCTCATTGGAAAGTCCGGGTGGCTGTAGTAGACGGATATATATAAACAGATCCTTAAGACTGCCGGGAAGGTTCCCGGCAGTTTTTTGATGGACGAAGCTTGTTCACCTCTCTTTGTGAACGGCTCTCCGGGAGTTCTTTGATTTGTCAAAGCTTCTTATGAAAGACGACCATGTCGATCCCGCGGATGCCGTTTTCATAGAACGGTTCCGGATAGGACAGGAAGAAGTCTTTTTTTATAGAATGAAAGCGGAAGCCGGCTTTCTGATAAAACAAGAGGTTTTCAATGCTGGAGTTGGATGTTCCGACGATCACATCTGTTTTTCGTTTGTTCCTGTAAAGGGCTTCAATCTTTTTAATCGCCGCTTTCCCGATCCCCTGCCTGCGAAAAGCTTCCTTTAAAGCAATATTCTTAATTTCGATTGTAGATTCATCCGGGGAGGTACACACACATCCCCCTGCTGTTCTGCCGTCTACTGTAATCGCATAGAAATCGCCCTCCTTCATATACGACCGGATCAGCTCTTCGCTTTCATCAGCCAGCAGAAGGACATCCATGTAAGCAGCGGGTTCCCTTTTATGTATCATCACTTCATCGTTCAAGTATATCTGCTCCTCTCTACGAACATGCTGAGCATATGATAACATAAGACTAGCAGATCAAATTCTGAAATCTATCACTTTTCAGATAAGGAGTCGTGGATGATGGAGCAACGAGAAAAGGTTTATGACTTAATCGGTGTAGGGGTAGGACCATTCAATCTCAGTTTAGCAGCACTTTCTGAGCCGCTTGAAGATGTAGAGGCCCTGTTTTTTGAAAAACAGCCCGCCTTTGAATGGCACCCAGGCATGTTGATCGAAGGGACGAAAATGCAGGTCCCGTTTCTCGCCGACTTAGTAACGATGGCGGATCCGACAAATCCATACAGCTTTTTGAATTACATCAATAAAAATGGTCGGATGTATCCTTTTTATTTTCTGCAGCGCTTGGATATCCCGAGGAGGGAGTATAACGATTACTGCCAATGGGCGGCTGAACAGTTGACCAGCTGTGTGTTTGGAAAAGAGGTTGTGGGATTGACGCTTGAGGAAGAAAAGTCGTTGTATGCGGTTGAAGTCCGGGATGTAGGAACACAGGAAATCCGCACGTATTTCGCAGAAAATCTCGTGCTCGGCACAGGCAGTGTCCCTGTGATGCCGGCCTCGTTCCGAAAAGTGGAGGGCGGAGGAGTTTTTCATACGTCAGAATTTCTATCACACTATGACGACTGCAGGAATGCGGAATCGATCACAGTTGTCGGTTCAGGACAGAGTGCTGCCGAAACGTTTCGTGAACTTCTGAAAGAGCAGAGGAGCGGGGGCTACCGGCTGGATTGGATCACCCGCTCTGCCGGTTTTGAATCGATGGAAGAATCAAAGTTGAGTCTGGAGCATTTTTCTCCGGATTATGTGGATTACTTTTATCAGCTTTCCCAAAAGCAGAAAGATGATATTTTTGCCGGACAGGGATTGTATTACAAAGGAATCAGCAATCATACCATTAATGATATCTATAATTTGTTATACGAGCATTCGGTCGGTCGGGAGACATTGAACGTCGGATTGAAAGTGCTCAGTGAAATCAATGGAGTAGAAAGAAATGAAGCGGGGGGTTATACCCTTGAAGGCCGTCATATTCAGAAGGATGAAACATTCAGCCATGATTCTGAAGTGATTATTGCAGCTACAGGTTATCAGCCGTATGTTCCGGACTTTGTCACGGAACTCACCGATCTATTGGTGTGGGACGATGAGGGTCGTTATAAAGTGACAGAGGATTACCGTCTGGTGCAGCAGAAACCGAACTCCAATCATATTTATGTCCACAGCGGCATTTCCCACACCCATGGCGTTGGTTCCACGAATCTCGGGTTGTCGGTACACCGGAATAAGGTGATTATTAACCACTTGACGAAGAGAAACGTCTATCCTCTGAATGAGACAAACGTTTTCCAAACCTTTGACGTCTAATAACCGAAACGATGTGGCACATGCTGGACCATTTCATTGTATAGACAACCCTGTGATTTCTGCTTTGGCTGTTATGATCCATACGGATGGTTTTCCGGTGAAGGGGAAGCACATTTTTTCGCACCTATGACTTTATAGGATAAGAGAGGAGTTTTTCTAGTCAACAGAAAAACTCCTCTTTTTCATTCCGTCAAACCTTTTATGTGGAAAGATCCTTACCTTTTCTTAGATAGGGAGGGGCATATAAGACTTTGATTGTGGTTTTTGTGTATAAATGTGTGTATATGTGAATAAAAACAGAAGTTTTCAGGGATAGGTGTCAGTTATGCACATGTGGATAACTATGAGCTTGAAAAGCTGGGTGGATTGCAACAACCGCAGTCTATGAGATTACGACTCTGTAAAATCGTCAGAATGTGGCAGCTGCCTATTGACAGATGACTTCTAAGGGTTAATAATATTGTAAATATACAGACCTTATCATATTTATACATAAAGGTGGTTTTTTCGTTGAAAGCAGGAATTGTAGGGGCGACAGGATACGGAGGCATGGAACTGTTCCGGATCCTCAGCACCCATCCGCAGATCAGTCAAATAACGCTGTACTCCTCATCAAGGGCAGGAGAAGTTTATGAGGAAATGTTTCCCCGGTTTGCAGGGGGGAGCCGACACGAATTACAGGATCTTGACCCTGAAAAGATGAAGGAAGAGCAGGATGTCCTGTTCCTGGCAGCACCCTCAGGAGTGTCGGCAGAACTTACACCTGAACTGCTTGGAGGAAAAGCTAAAATTATCGATGTATCCGGAGATCTGCGCCTGCGGGATCCTGAAGCTTATCAGCAATGGTACAAAAAGCCGCCGGCTCCTGTTGAAACCCTTCAGGAAGCTGTTTACGGACTTCCTGAATGGAATGCAGAAGCCATTCGTGCAGCCGGAGTGATCGCTAATCCGGGTTGTTACCCGACGGCTTCTCTGCTCGGACTCGGTCCAGTGATATCCGAAAACCTTGCTGACCCATCATCTATTGTCATCGATGCGAAATCGGGTGTTTCCGGAGCAGGTAAAAATGCCAATCCATTGACGCATTTCGCTCATGCCCAGGAAAATTTCCAGATTTATAAAGTGAATCAGCATCAGCATATCCCGGAGATTGAACAGCAGCTTTCTGTATGGAGTGGAGACACGCGTCCGGTGACGTTTTCCACCCATCTGGTTCCGATGACGAAAGGAATCATGGCTACGATCTATGTAACCTTAAAAGAAAAAAAGACAGCCGAAGAACTGCATTCTCTTTTTCTCAAATACTATGAATCCAAACCATTCGTCCGTGTGCGAAGGCCGGGAGATTTTCCAGCTACAAAAGACGTATACGGGTCCAATTATTGTGATATTGGTGTAACGGTCGACCTAAGAACGAACCGGGTGACCATCGTCAGTGTCATTGATAACCTAATGAAAGGTGCAGCCAGTCAGGCCGTTCAAAATATGAATCTATTATTCCAGCTTGACGAAAGAACAGGACTTGCGCCACATCCTGTCTATCCCTAACTAAAGAAGGAGAGAAATGATTTGATACAAGTGGATAAATCAAAGCAGATGGAAAAAGTAACGGGAGGCTCCATTTTGTCTCCAAAAGGGTACCGTGCAGGCGGGATTCACAGCGGCCTCCGCTACCGTAAAAAAGACTTTGCCCTTCTGCTCAGTGAAACACCAGCTTCTGCTGCAGCCGTTTATACACAGAGTCATTTCCAGGCTCCTCCATTGAAGGTGACTCAAGAGAGTGTCAATGAAGAAGGAAAACTCCAGGGGGTTGTCATTAACAGTGCCGTAGCGAACGCCTGTACAGGAGAAGAAGGTTTGCAGAACGCCTATGAAATGAGAAAAATGATCGCCGGACGCTTTGGTCTGCCTGAACATTTCGTAGCCGTCGCTTCAACAGGTGTAATTGGACAGCAGCTTCCTATGGAGAAAATATCCTACGGGTGTGAAACCGTTGAAGTATCGGAAGAGGGGTACAGCGATTTTCAACAGGCGATTTTAACGACAGATACCTGTCAGAAATCTGCTTGCTACCAGGTAGTCATTGATGGGAAAACCGTGACCATCGGCGGCGCGTCCAAGGGTTCAGGGATGATTCACCCGAATATGGCGACAATGCTTGGTTTCATTACGACCGATGCGGCTATTGAACCAGCAGCGCTCCAACGCGCTCTCGGCCAATCGATAGATAAATCGTTCAATCAGATTACTGTGGACGGGGAAACCTCCACGAATGATATGGTTTTGACTCTTGCCAACGGCCATGCGGATAATGAACCGCTTGATGAGGATCACGAAGACTGGGATGCATTCCAAACGACCCTTCAGCTGGTGTGCGAGGATCTGGCCAAGCAGATCGCTAAAGACGGGGAAGGGGCTACCAAGCTCATCGAAGTGAACGTTTCCGGTGCTCGTTCAGATGAAGAGGCACGGATCATTGCCAAAAAGGTAGTCGGCTCAAGTCTTGTGAAGACGGCCGTCTACGGGCTGGATGCCAACTGGGGTCGGATTGTCGGTGCGATTGGTCACAGTGAAGCTGAAGTGAACGCGGAAGCGTGTGACATTTACATTGAGGATCAGCTCGTCTTCAGCAAAGGGACGCCGTGTCCGTTTTCAGAAGAGCAGGCAACGGAGGACCTGGACAATGAAGAAGTGCATATTTCCATCCATCTTGGTGAAGGGTATGGAGCTGGAACGGCCTGGGGGTGTGACTTAACGTATGACTACGTCAAAATCAACGCCAGCTACCGAACATAAACCAACCATTGTCATCAAACTCGGCGGCAGTATGCTCGATAAGCTGACAGACGATTTTTATGACAGTTTCCAGGAACTCCTTACCCATTACCGCTGCATCATCGTGCACGGTGGAGGACCTGCTATCAGACGGCTGCTTGATCGTCTGCAGATCAAAGGGGAGTTTATTGAAGGATTGAGGAAAACGACAGCAGATACGATGGAAGCTGTTGAGATGGCCCTTGGTGGTACCGTGAGCAGTCAAATTACAGGAAGACTTTCCGGACGAGGGGTAAAAGCTCTCGGTGTGAAAGGCTCTGAAGCCGAATTGTTGACCGCTGACTTTGTGGACGAAGCGCAGCTTGGTTTCGTTGGAAAAGTTAAAGAGGTCGATCCATCCGTGCTCGATCACCTGCTTGAGGGTGGATACGTACCGGTCGTCGCTCCATTTGGAAAAACGACAGACGGACGCACGGTAAACATCAATGCCGATACCGCCGCCGCCGCAGTAGCAAGAGCTGTTCAAGCAGAAAAGCTCCTCTTTGTCACAGATGTTCCCGGTATTTTAGTCGATGGGAAGCTGGTTGAGGGTACGACCCCGGAGGAAATTAATCAGTACATCCAGGAAGGTATCATTTATGGGGGGATGATTCCAAAGGTGCAGTCCGCCGTCGAAGCCTTATCCGACCGGCTTCAGGAAGTGTGGATTGTAAGCGGCGGGGATCGTCTTGTACAGGGCAGCCAACTGAAAGGAACCTCCATCCGTTCTGGCCGAAAGGAGACCGTATTATGAGTTTATTTCCGACATATAACCGTTTTCCGTTAACGATTGTATCTGGAGAAGGTACAAAAGTGACGGACGATCAAGGAAAGGAATACCTCGATTTTGTATCAGGGATCGCTGTCTGTAATCTCGGACACCGTCCACCGAAGGTCCAGGAAGCCCTTCAGAAGCAGCTCGATCAGGTATGGCACGTATCCAACCTCTACGAAATTCCTGCTCAGCGGAAAGCAGCGGAGCTTTTATGTAAAGGATCCGGTCTGGATTATGCATTCTTCTGCAACAGCGGGGCGGAAGCTAATGAAGCGGCTATTAAGCTGGCTCGAAAGCATACAGGAAGAGAAAAGATTATTTCCTTCAAACAGTCCTTCCATGGACGGACCTTTGCGACGATGAGTGCAACAGGCCAGGCGAAAATTCAGGAAGGGTTCGGAAGTCTGCTGCAGACGTTCGAATACTTTCCTTACAATGACAAGGAAGCCATTGAGCGCGTTCATGATGGTTCTGTTGCCGCCATTATGGTTGAGGTGATTCAAGGAGAAGGGGGCGTCATCCCCGGTACGACAGAATTTCTGCAGGCGGTTGAAGCCAAGTGCGACGAACTCGGAGCACTCATGATCATTGATGAAGTACAGACAGGGATCGGCAGGACAGGAAAACCGTTCGCCTACCAGCATCATGGTCTGAATCCGGATATCGTAACGACAGCGAAAGGGCTTGGCAGTGGGTTTCCTGTCGGGGCCATGATTGGAAAAGAAGAACTGGCCCCTTCCTTTTCAGCCGGGTCCCACGGCTCTACATTTGGCGGAAATCCGCTGGCTTCTGCCGCTGTGCAGGCGACGCTGGAAGAGATTTTTGTTTCTTCCTTCTTAACCGACGTAGAGGAAAAGGGGCACACGTTCGTTCAAGCGCTCCAAGAAGAGCTTAGCTCTCTAAACAGCGTCAAGGATATCCGTGGAAAAGGATTGATGATCGGAGTGGAGGTGGACACGCCGGCCATTGAGCTCGTCCACTCCCTCAGAGGCAGAGGACTGCTGGCTGTTGTAGCCGGACCGAATGTCCTGAGACTGCTTCCGCCATTAACGGTGGAAACGGAGGAACTACAGCGGGCTGCCGCTTTGATCAAGGCATCCCTTGTGGAACAGGAAAAAAACCTGCAGAACGCCTAAAAGATAAGACGGTGACTTTTAAGCACCGTCTTTTCCAGACACTCAATGTATAAAAATTCAGTATATATAATAAATATTCATTCAGCGAGGTGAAGGTCATGAAAAGTTACCTACATTTACAAGACGGCCGGACATTTACAGGAAAGGCTTCTTCGACGTTACAAGAACCCATGCAGGGGGAGATTGTTTTCTTTACCGGAATGACCGGATATCAGGAAGTTCTCACAGATCCCTCCTACAAAGATCAGATTGTCGTTTTCACGTATCCACTCATTGGTAACTACGGCATTAATGATACGGATGAAGAAAGCAGCGAAATTCAAGTGAGCGGAGTGGTCATGTACCAATGCACACAGCAGCCTTCTCACTTCCAGTCGACCCAGTCGCTCGGGGCGTATTTGGATGGGCAGCAGGTGCCCTATCTCACGGGCGTAGATACAAGGGAAGTTACGAAAGCGATACGGGCTCATGGGACACAACAGGCGGTCATGAGTCATCAGAATCATCACGACTTTTCCGAACCGTCTGATCAGCAGATATTCGCTGTACAGGGGGAGACGGTAGAGACGTATGGTGAAGGAAGTCTTCATGTCGCTTTAATCGATTTTGGCTGGAAAAAATCCATCCTGCAGGCTTTGCTGAAGCGCCAAGTGAAAGTTTCGGTTATTCCTTTTACACAGGTTGAAGCGGTTCATAAGGTGAAACCAGATGCCATTATTTTGTCCAACGGTCCTGGAGACCCGAAAGATGCTTTACCGAAGATTGAACAGATCAAATTCGTTCTCGACGAGTATCCGTCCTTCGGAATCTGCATGGGACATCAGGTTATTGCACTGGCCTACGGAGCGGATACGGAGAAGCTTCCATTTGGTCACCGCGGTGCCAATCACCCTGTCAAAGACGCCGTAACAGGGAAGGTTTTTCTAACGTCCCAGAATCATAACTACGTTGTGAAAAAAGACAGTTTATCAAAGACGCCGCTGTCAGAGCGTTTCTTTAATGTGAATGATCGTTCGATTGAAGGGTTGATGCATGATTCAGGACAGTTGATGTCGGCTCAGTTCCACCCTGAAGCCCACCCTGGTCCACAGGATGCGGAATGGTTGTTTGATGACTTCATTAGTCTTGTAGGCAGCAAAGGAGTGAAGGAACATGTCTAAAGTATTGGTTATCGGATCAGGTCCGATCATGATCGGTCAAGCCGCAGAGTTTGATTATTCCGGAACACAGGGATGTCTGGCGCTGAAAGAAGAAGGTCATGAAGTCATCCTCGTCAACAATAACCCGGCGACCATTATGACGGATTATGATGTTGCGGATAAAGTCTACTGCGAACCACTGACAGTAGCGAGTCTGGAAAAAATCATTGCGATGGAGCGCCCGGATTCCCTTTTAGCGGGACTGGGAGGGCAGACGGCACTGAACCTCGCCGTCGAACTGGAAAAGGAAGAAGTGTTGAAAAAATATGACCTCACCCTCCTGGGGACAGGAATCTCCTCGATTATGCAGGGAGAAGACCGTGAATTGTTCCGTGCCTTGATGAACGACCTTGATCAGCCGGTACCGGAAAGTGAGGTCATCACTACGACGGAACAGGCGCGCGTGTTCGCTGCGGAGGTCGGTTATCCAATCATCAGCCGCCCGGCCTACACCCTTGGGGGACGCGGTGGTGGAATCGTTCACGATGAGGCAGACCTGGATGAATTGATAGCTACAGGTTTAAAGGCGAGTCCGATTCATCAGGTCATCGTCGAAAAAAGCATTGCCGGCTTTAAAGAAATCGAATATGAAATCATGCGGGACCATAAGGGGACGTGTATTTCGGTTTGCAACATGGAAAACTTCGATCCCGTCGGTGTGCATACGGGGGATTCCATCGTCGTCGCGCCTTCTCAATCTTTGACAGATGATGACTATCAAATGCTTCGTTCCGCTTCAATAAAAATCGTATCAGCGCTTGAAGTCATTGGAGGATGCAATGTCCAGCTGGCCCTCGATCCTGTAAGCAAGCAGTATTACGTCATTGAAGTCAATCCGCGTGTCAGCCGCTCCTCCGCCCTTGCTTCAAAGGCGACGGGCTACCCGATTGCTAAAATGGCTGCCAAGATTGCACTTGGATACACACTGGATGAGCTGGAGAATCCATTAACAGGATATACGTACGCAAGTTTCGAGCCTGCTCTTGACTATGTTGTCGTCAAATTCCCAAGATGGCCGTTTGATAAGTTTCCACAGGCGGACCGTTCGCTTGGTACAAAAATGCGGGCGACCGGCGAAGTGATGGCGATCGACCGCACGATGGAGGGAGCGTTCCAGAAGGCTGTACAATCGCTCGATACGAAAATTCCTGAAGTGGACAATCATTGGTACCATCTGCACCAGCCGACGGACCTGCGCTTTTTTGCCATCTATGACTTGATTCGGAAAGGGACGTCGATGGATAAAATCCATCAGGAGACACAAATCGATCCTTTGTTCCTTCAAGTCATCCGTCATTTAGTCGATACAGAAATGGCTCTTGGTACGGAAGGACTGTCACAGCCGCTGCTTCATCAGGCAAAAGTCTACGGGTTTTTGGACGACCATATCGCAGCACTCGCCGGGTGCACAACAGCCGATGTGGAAGAGGCACGCAGAGAGTATGATATCCAGCGTTCCTTTAAACTTGTCGATACATGTGCGGCCGAATTTGAAGCCGCAACAAACTACGTATACAGTACTTTTGCCGGTATGAATGAAATTGCACCGCTTCCTTCAAAAGGGAAGAAGGCGTTGATTCTTGGTTCCGGGCCCATTCGAATTGGTCAGGGTGTTGAATTCGACTACAGTGCAGTTAAGGCGATTGAAAGCCTTCAGAAGCAGGGATGGACGACGATCATGATCAATAATAATCCGGAAACGGTCAGTACCGATTATGAAACCGCCGACCGCCTTTATTTTGAACCGATCCAAAAAGAAATCATCGCTTCCATTGTGGAACACGAAAGCATTGATCTTGTCTTCCCACAGTTTGGAGGACAGACGGCGATTAATCTGGCCGAAGACTTGGAGAAAGCGGGCCTTCCGTTAGCTGGGGTCCGCGCCGATGTGCTTGATGCCCTGGAGGACCGTGATAAATTTTACGCAGCGCTGAAAAAACTCGGTATCCCGCATGTGGCCGGAACGACCTGTCATTCCAAGCAAGAAGCGCTGGAAGCTGCGGATTCTTATACCTTCCCGCTTCTCTGCCGCCCCTCGTATGTCATTGGTGGTCAGGGAATGGTCATTGTACAGGATAAACAGGAGCTGGAGCAGGCGCTCGCTGAATCGGATGATCGTCATTATCCGATCGTATTGGACTCTCTGCTTCAAGGGGCGGAAGTAGAGGTGGATCTCGTGTCGGACGGCCATTCGATCTACCTGCCGGACATCATCGAACATATCGAACCTGGTGGAGTTCATTCAGGCGACAGTATGGCTGTATTTCCATCCACACTGACAGATTCATTGAAGCAGAAAATCCGCACGTATAGTGAAAAAATTGCGGTGGAATTCACCTATTGCGGCTTAATGAACATTCAATTTCTCATTCAGCAGGATGACGTGTACGTTCTGGAAGTCAATCCGCGGGCAAGCCGTACGGTTCCGATCGTCAGTAAGGTCGCAGATATCCCGATGGTGGACTGGGCCGTCCGGATCCTGACCGACGACGCTGAATTCAGTCTATCCCAACAGCCGGATCCCATTTTTCAGGAGACAGCTGTCAAATATCCGCTTTTCTCCTCTTATGCCATGACGGACCTGGATCATAAGCTTGGCCCGAACATGAAATCGACGGGTGAAGGCATGTGTCTAGGCAAAACGGTCGAAGAAGCTCTTGCCAAGGTATTCGCTCACCTCCCTGATCTGTATGACGTGAAGGAAGCGTGTTTAGTGGAACTGGAAGGAAGACACGTCCCGGAAGCTTCTGACCTGCCATTCGAGGAATGGATTACGAAAGAAGATGCTGCTGTTTATGTCAATGACCAATCGGGTGAGGAAGCAGAAAAACGCAGAATTACAGCTGTCAAAAACGGCCTGACCGTCATGAGCGAGGCAGCGACCTTTTATGCGTATGTAAAAGGATTGGAATGCAAAGATCCTGTCCCTGTCCCTCTGCCGCAACAATCCCTAGAAGGAGTGAAATCCCTATGAATTTAATGGAACAAATGCACGCAGCCAATGAATCCCTGCACGGCCGTCACCTGCTGACGTGGCTTGATTATACCCAGTCGGATGTCTCCCGGCTTCTGGCGGCCGCCCAGTATGTGAAGGAGAATCCTTACTCGCAGTCCATGAAAGGGAAGACGCTCGGCATGATCTTTGAGAAATCTTCCACAAGAACCCGGGTGTCCTTCGAAGTCGGAATGGTCCAGATGGGAGGGCACGCCCTTTACTTGAATTCAAGGGATATTCAAATCGGTCGTGGTGAAACGATTGCCGATACGGCACAGGTTCTGTCAGGGTATGTGGATGCGCTTATGTACCGGACCACCTCCCATGAGAAACTCGAGGAACTGGCTGCCCATGCTTCTGTCCCTGTCATCAACGGGTTGTGTGATCGCTACCATCCGTGTCAGGCTCTTGCGGATATCTTTACGATTCTTGAAATCAAGGGCCGTCTCTCTGGATTGAAAGTGGTCTATATCGGCGATGGCAACAATGTGGCCCACTCCTTGATGATCCTATCCGCTATGGTGGGGATGGAAGTGGTCATCTGTACACCGGAAGGCTATGAACCGGACACGGAGCTGACAGAACGGGCCCGCGGGCTTGCCGGCAAATATGACGGGAAAGTGACGATCGAATCCGACCCCACGCGTGCCTCATGGAAGGCTGATGTCATTTATACAGATGTCTGGGCGAGTATGGGGCAGGAGGACGAAGCGGAGGCCCGCCTTCGGGACTTCAACGGTTACCAGGTCAATGGTGCATTGTTGGAGCAGGCGGCTGACGATGTGACCTTCCTCCACTGTCTTCCTGCCCACCGGGGAGAGGAAGTGACGGCCGACGTCATTGATGGAACCCATTCGGTCGTTTTTCAACAGGCTGAAAATCGTATGCACGTGCAGAAGGCTGTTCTCCAGGCGGTTATCGGCTGGAAATAAAAGTGACATAAATGCTCCTCCCTCCACCGTAAGATAAAGGAATGGAACTTTATACTTTATCTTACGCCAGGGTGCATAAAAAGATAGTCGAATGGCTGCGAATATCATCGAACGCGATATTTCTACAAGGGATTACAAGGTTTCATGTGGAAGTAGTCAAAGAGAGATCAAAATCAAAAGGAGTGGCCATGCAATGAGTGAGCAAGTGACAACAGCAGTGGAACCCAAGGTCGTTCAAAAGCCCCATTTCAAGGTGGTCGGTGTCTCTTGTCAAACGATGATGGATGAACGGTCCATCAAGGTGCCGAGGCTGATGGAGCAGTTTCATACGATGAAACTGCCGAAAGTGAAGAACCGTGTCCACGCCCCCCGTTCGATCGGAATGTTTGTAGACCCTCCGAATTGGAATGAATCCAGAGATGCTTTTTATTGGATTGCTGCCGTGGAAGTCGAGAGTTTTGAAAAGATTCCACAGGATATGATTACAAAAACCGTCCCTGCTCACACGTACGCCATGATCGATTATGACCCTTCTATTCACGACTTTGACCCGTATACGTTTCTTCATCAATGGATTGTAGAAAATGGATATCAGCAGGTGGAAGGATTCGGCTTTGAGGAGTATCATCCTTACACAGGACAGGAAACAAGATACTGTCTCTATCTGCCAATCAAATGAGACTCTGAAAAAAGGAGCTGATCTGTTTAAGCGGATCAGCTCCTTTTTTGTGCTTCAGTGTTCAAGTAAGGAAGAAGGAAAGCATGAAATAGAGAACAGCGGCAGCACCGGCGGCAATGAGAGCGGGCCGGAGCTTGAACCGGGCGTACTTCATAGGATTCAAATCCAGAATTCCGGCCGTCGTATTCGTATCGTCACTTAAAGGAGAAGCGAAAGCTCCGAACGTACCACTTGCAAAAACAGCTCCGATTACCATAGGAAGGGAACTGTCGGCGACAGCTGCAATGGATACTCCGACAGGCATCAGGATGCCCCAAGTCCCCCAGGAGGACCCGATGAAGTAGGAGATGCCGCAGCCTGCAATAAAAGTAATCACGGCGACAAATCCTGCAGGGACCCAGGAAAAGGAGGAGGAGATCGTCTCCGCAAAACCAAGCGCTTCCGATCCGGTGCTCAGCCCCCATACCATCGCAAGGAGAAGGATGACGCCCATCATATCATTCCCGCCGGCAATTAAGCTGTCCATCATTTTTTTCAAGGGTTCCGACCGCAGCTTCAGGTAGATGACAAAGGCTGTTAACGTAAGCACAACCGCAAGGACCATGGCATCAAGCACATTGGCGTTGATCAGAGCATCGATTCCTTGGCGTCCGGCTTGAACGCCGAGACTGTACATGAGTAGAAAAGTCAGGAGAATGACGCTGATCAAAGGGACAATCAAATGCCACGGTTTGGCAGGAAGATCTTTCGTTACGGCCGGGTGGCAGTCCTCCCAATGATCATCCTCCGTCTGCTCCCCATGATTTTCAGCATCGGTGGCAGGCGTCTTATTTTTGTGGAAGAAACTCAGATAGAAGCCTACCCCGAGCATTGCAAAAGCGAAAAAGTTGTAGGGAATGCTTTGGATGTAAAGGCTGTAGGAGTCTCCCTCCAGTCCTGCCTGTTTAAGTGATAATTCGATGACGGAGGTCATGTAGCCGACGAAGGCTGTAGCAATCGGAATCAGGACGACGAGGGGGGAAGCGGTCGTCTCGATGACAAATCCAAGCTCCTGTTTCGTCATAGGGATGGATTTTCTCAGCGCTTTCATGACAGGTCCAATCGTGACGATCCGGAAGCTTGGGGCGCTGAAGGTTCCGACAGAGGAAATCCAGGTCAGCATGAAAGCTCCCCGCTTATGTTCAATCCGTTCGGCCGCCTCCTGCACAAACCCTTTAATCCCGCCGGACATTTTAATCAGACCGATCAAAGCAGAAAAAGCATATAAAAACAGGATGATTTTAATGTTGCTTTCATCCTTCAGGCCGTCAATAATAAAACCGAGAGCCGTCAACATCCCTCCAAGCCAGTGGAAATCCATAATATATCCGGCAACAACAACCGCGAAGAGGAGACTTGGAACGACCTGCCTGGTCCATATGGCTGCGAAGATGACAACGATAAATGGAAGGACGGATAACCAGTCCATAATCGGTCCCCCTTTCATACCTCTATTTTTCGTAGGTTGTGTGTTTCCGCACGTGTTATACCTCCAGGATCGGGAGAAATGGAATCATCATCTGGAAAAAGGGGGAAGGGCCTTTTGTGGAGAATAGGAAAAGGAGAGAGAGGAGGAAGACTATGAGTTTTATGACCCAGACGGTCCTGATTGAACGGCCGGTAGAAGAAGTATTCCAAGCTGCCGTGGATTTTTCCAACAGTCCGCAGATTATGGAAGCAGTCGTTGCGGTGGAACTGCTGAGTGATGGCCCTGTAAGAGAAGGGTATAAATTCAAAGAGACGAGAGAGATTAGAGGCAGGAAGGTCTCGGCGGTCATTGAGGTCACCGCCTTGGAAGAAAACCGGTCGTATTCGGTGAAGAGTGTGCAGAGTGGTCTTGACCTTCGTTACCATTATCAGTTTGAACCGGCACCGGGAGGAACGAAGGTGGTCTTCAAGGGTGAATTGTTCACACAGGGACTGCGCAATACGCTGACCCGCCCGTTAATCAAACAGATCATAAAAAAAGAAGATCAGGATCACCTGCAGCACTTGAAGAAGTTTATCGAATCTTAAACCCAATCATGCTATACTGGAAGTAAGCTGTGGATCACACATGAAGGCCTCTCCATCAAACGAAATGGGAAGAGGCCTATTTTTTATACCGTGGATCATATACTATGTTTTTCAGATAGAAAGGAACGAATAAATCATGACAGATAAACAACAGGAATGGCTGGAGAGCTTATCTTCCTCTACGAAACAGGCATGGGAGGAATCCGGCTTTGATTCGTGGACAGCTGTGCAGGAAGCGTCTCTTCCTCCTATTTCAGCGGAGGAGGATGTGCTGGCAGAAGCACCGACAGGAAGTGGGAAAACCCTTGCCTATCTTCTTCCACTGATTGAGAAAATCGACAGCAGCCAAAAGCATACCCAGGTCCTGCTCCTTGCTTCTTCCCATGAGCTGGTGATGCAGATCCACCAGGAAATTCAAAAGTGGACGAAGGGAAGCGGGATTACGAGCACAACGTTGATTGGCGGGGCAAATGTGAAACGTCAAATCGATAAATTGAAAAAGAAACCACATATGGTGGCAGGGACGCCGGGGCGTGTCCATGAGCTCATCCAGAAAAAGAAATTAAAAGCCCATGAAGTAAAGGCTGTCGTTCTTGATGAAGCGGATCAGCTTCTCGTCCCTGAACACAAAGAAACGATCAACCATATTTTAAAAAGCGTCCAGCGTGATACGCAGAAGCTGTTGTTCTCTGCGACTCTTCCAGATGAAGTCATCGACCTGGCGCAGACATTCATGGATGAGAATGCTGAAGTCATCCGCATTGATGAAGAGATGAAAAAGCCACAAGTGACCCACCATTATATCGTGAGTGAAGATCGGGAAAAAATTGAAATGGTCCGGAAGCTGGCCCACACCGAAGGGTTCACAGGACTAGCCTTCATGCAGGATATCGCCAAACTGAATGTGATGGCTGAAAAACTGGTTTACAAAAAGCTGGACCTTGGTCTCCTTCACAGTGATGCGAAAAAAGAGCAGCGAGCAAAAGCGGTCAAGGAGTTCCGTAACGGGACTTATCCATTGTTGATGGCGACAGATGTGGCCGCGAGAGGACTGGATATCCACGAAATCAATCACGTCGTCAATCTGGATATTCCGAAGGACCCGAGCTCTTATGTGCATAGAGCAGGAAGGACCGGCCGCATCGGGGCAGTGGAAGGACGTGTCGTTTCCATCGTCAACCCTGTGGAAGAGAAGCGTTTGAAAAAGATGGCTAAAGACCTTGATATTCCGTTAGAGGAAAGTATCATCTATAAAGGCCGTCTGCAGACCCGGTAGCAGACAGCGGGACAGTTGCCTTTTGAAGGGGAGCATGGAATACTGGAGATAGAATCATACCTTCACAAACCAAGGAGAGAATCATCATGATAAAGAAATTTGTCCTCTTTTCAGCCGCCTTGTTTGTCATTATTGTTGCAGCTACTCCTGTCTCTGCTCAGGACCTTTTTAAAGAAGGGCCGAAAGCTTCTTATGAAAAAGTGAGCCAGCATATTCAGGGATGGGTACAGGAAACCAATTTTCAAAAAGAAGTGGAAGGATTCCGGTCGGACCTTCAGGACTTCTTTACTTTTATAGATCAAATTGAATGGACCTATCCAGATGAATCCCCCTCGGAACAGGAAGGGGAACAACCTTCAGCTGAGTCTTCCTCCTCTTCTCAACCAGATGTAAAGGACGGAGCCGAGCCGACAGCGGAGGTACAGGCACTGGACAGTTACACCCCTGGTGAATATGAGCGGGAAGTCGTTGTCCTTGTCAATAAAGAGCGGGCTGAAGAAGGTCTGCCGCCTTTAGAAATGCATGATCGATTGAGCGGCATGGCCGATGTGAAGTCACAGGATATGGCGGATAAGAATTATTTCAGTCATGAATCGCCCACTTATGGAAGTCCGTTTGATATGATGGATCAGTTTGACTTCTCCTATCTTGCTGCTGGTGAAAATATTGCAGCCGGACAGCGGACACCGGAGGAAGTAGTCGAAGGCTGGATGAACAGTGATGGTCACCGGGCCAACATTCTTCATGAGGATTTCACTCATATCGGAGTGGGTTACGTAGAAGGACAGGGCCGGTTCGGTACGTATTGGACCCAGTTGTTCATGAAGCCGAGATCGACGTGAACAGGAAAGGCTGCCGGGGAAGTTCCCGGCAGCCTTTTTTTCGTCTACGGTGGTGAAAATAGAGGTGTACTTGTTACCCTGTAAGTATGGAATCATGAGGGCTTATTGCGTTGGAAACGGTGGAACTGTCCTTTAACCGTTGGACGGTCCGTTTGTTCTTCTGCAGCTGCCCATGCATGGATGAAATAGAAAAGGTACATGATCAATGCGGTGGTGCCTGTGGTCATAAACGTGATGGATACAGGTTCTCCCTGTACATAACCGGCGGCTTGGTGATAAAAGTAGAAAAGCATGCCTGTAACAATCAAATAGGCGAACTTTTTCATAGAGGTTCGTCTCCGTAAAAAAGGAGCCGGAATCAAAAGAGGAGACCAGAAAAGCAGCGCCGACCAAAACGACAGAGTCAGATGGATGCCCATCCAAACGGGGGACAGCGTCTCTCCGGCCGGGAAGTCGTATGCGGCGGTGGTGCCTGCCAGAAAAACCGCTGCAGTTACCGGCAGGCAGGAGACCGTAGGAAGCAGTCGTTTCCAGGAACAGCGGAACCAGCAGCCCCTTCTTGTACTGTATCCAATCAAAGACGGAGCTGCACCAAAACAGAGAAACGTCCGGGTCAGCTGAAGCAGTCCTTCCTGATGGGTGGCACTGATAAACAAGGACAAAGTCATGAGAGCGGCCGCATACGCCGCCCAGAAGATATTAGGGTGCACACCTTTTCCCCCTCTTTTGTTTGTTTTACTTTACCCTGGTATAAAGGGGACAAACCTGTACATATTCAGGAAAGTATAAAGGAGGAAACATAATGGAACACCGTGAACTTTACCGTTATGATGCGTGGGAGCTTCGAATGAAACTCCTTCAAAAAGAATGGAAAATTGAAGAAGTGATCGATCATTACCGGGCTGTAATCAACCGGAAAAACCCGGATCTCAATGCGGTTGTTCATCAAATTGAAGAGCCTGTGAACACCGATGGTCCATTTATGGGGCTGCCCTTCTTGATTAAAGATTTGAATGCTGTGAAAGGCCATCCTTTAACATATGGCTCTAAAGTGATGGAAGGGTTCAAGGCTGGGTGGGATGATGAATTCGTCAAGCGCTTTAGAAAAGGAGGCTTGACCATTATTGGAAAATCCAACACCCCGGAATTCGGCTTTACACCAGCGACAGAGTCTGTACATCTCGGGTTTACAAAAAATCCGTGGAACAGAGATTTCTCACCCGGCGGATCGAGTGGTGGAGCTGCAGCGGCCGTCGCATCAGGGATGGTTCCTTTCGCCCACGCCAGTGACGGTGGAGGCTCTATCCGGATTCCTGCTTCCAACACCGGGTTGTTCGGATTTAAGCCCACAAGGGGGCGGACGCCATTCTCCATGCACTTGAACAGTTTTGCGGTAAGTCATGGGGTGACTAAATCTGTCAGGGACAGTGCAGCTCTGCTTGATATTTTAGAAGGCCCGCAAAAAGGGGATCTATTTGCCACTCCTGCGCAGGGAAAACCTTATGCCGGCCTGGATCATCGCGATCTGGGCTCGTTGAAAATCGGATATATGGCTGATTTCGGCGACGTTATGCCGATCAGTCAAGATGTTCGGAAAGCCGTAAATAAAACGGCACGGCTGTGTGAATCGCTCGGTCATCACGTCGAGCCGGCGTATCCGGACATTGATTTGAACCGGTTTATGGACGCTTTTGTCGTGGTGTGGGTGGTAGGAGGCGCCTTGGCCGTGAAAGAAGCGGCACGGATGAATGGGAAAACGGCAGACCGTCACAGCGTAGAACGGATGCTTTCTACACTTATTGAAAAAGCAGAAGGCTATTCAGCTCTAGATTATGAAAAAGCACGTCTCTATCTGGCGGCTGAAAGTGCGAAATTCCATGCGTTCTTTGAGAAGTACGATGTTCTCCTTCACCCGGTCAATGCTTCTTCAGCACTTCCGCTCGGCTGTTATAACGGGGAAGAGAAGACGATTGATGAAATCCTTGCTGTTTCAGCGGCCTATGCCCACCTGGCCCCGGCAGCCAATGTGACGGGGCTCCCTGCGATGAGTGTGCCTCTGTATTGGAAAGAGAACCATGTGCCTGTCGGTTCCCACTTCACGGGTCGGTTCGGAGATGAAAAGACGCTCTTTAAACTGGCGGCGCAGCTGGAGGAGGCGGAGCCATGGTTCCACCGTTATGAAACATTAATATAATAAATAAGGCTGGCGGGTTCTCCCGCCAGCCTTATTTTTTTCATAGATCAGGTCATCTCCGTCTCTGCATGCCGTGTTTTAAGATTTTATGAGTGGTGGGTAACCGGGAAAATAAAGGATATTCGCAGGAAGAGGGGATCATTTTTCTGGAATAATAGTAAAAATACTTATAAAAAAACGGTTACATAGAAGAATGGAGTTTTACTGAAAAAAAACCGGGGTATTTCCTGAAAATGTTCCCATACAAAAGACGATCAGGAGGTACCATACATGAAGAAAGGGAAAAGTTTACACGCTTTAATCATTTTAATGTTTACTCAATTTATATCAGGCGGGGTGACCAACACCAAAGGGATTGTCCTAGACCAGGTGGAAAATGATCTGGGTCTGGACATGAGCCAGTTTGGTCTTGTCGTTTTAATCTTCCAGCTTGGCTTTACGCTTGCCAGTGTCATCATTGGATATTACACAGACAAAAAAGGTCTGCGTACGATGACCATCATCGGTTCGATTATTATGGGTCTTGGATTCCTGGGTACAGGCCTTGCCCCCAATATTATGTTTTTCCTCGGTTTTTATATGATTGTCGGTTTTGGTCTTGGAGCGCTCGGGGTAGCTTCCAACGCGATCGTTCCCGCAGCTTATCCAGAAAAGCAGAACCAGATGTTCAACCTCGCGATGGGTGTTTATGGTCTTGGGATGGTCATCTTTCCACAAGTATTGAACTTCCTTTTCCAATTCGCGTCCTGGAGATATTTTTATATAGGCATTGCGGTTTCACTGGTCGCTGTCATTATCTATATCACAAGTGTAGCCTTCCCTTCAGGGAAAGCGGAAAAAGTCGATTTGAAGGCTTTTATTCCGATGTTGAAGGATGCTCAATTCGTTTTCCTTATGATTTTTCTCGTCTTTCAAGTATCGGCGGAGGTTTCCTTTACAAACTTCTTCCCGGTCTACCTCAAATCGCTTGATTTAGGAGGCATGGCATCAGCAGAAAAAGAAGATCTGGTAGCCGCTATTCTATCGATTTTCTCTGTCTTCTTTATGGTTGGAAGACTCGCAGCCGCCTATATTACAAAATGGGTGAACGAGCGGGTGATCCTGATCAGCTTTTCGGCAGGGGCGCTGCTTATGGTCGGTATCAGTTTCCTTGTAGCGGAAAGCTTCCCGTATCTTTTCGCAGGAGCCGGTCTATTCTTCTCAGCATTGTTCCCGACAGCGACAGCGTTTGGGACGCAGATGTCTAAAACAAGCGGCTCTGCCTTAGGACTGATTTATATTGCCGCCGGTATTGGCGGGGGTATTGCCGGTTACATCGTAGGCCTGGCCTCTGAAATTTTCGGAATGGCTGGTGGATTCAGCATCGTGCTTGTATTCCTCGCCCTTATGCTGCTCATGACCTTCTTTATGAACAGCAGCAAATCCCGTCAGCAGCAGGCTTGATGTTTACTCCGTCTCCTTGAAGAGGCGGAGTTTTTTTATTGAAGTTGTGATATTCACCTGGATTTCCTGTAAAATTTAAGAAAGGAAAGGGTGGGGAAGCGATGGATAAGTGGATAGGGGGCATCTTCCTGGTCGTTCTTTTCTTAGCTGGGTGTCAAACGGGAGAAAGTGGAGAAGATGAAAGGAGTGTTGAAATGCTGGAAGGAAGATGGGAAGGTTCCATTGAAGTGCCGGGACAGCCGCTTGGCATTATTATACATATGGATAAACAAGAAGAATGGAAGGGAACCATCAGCATCCCCGCACAAAACGTGGAAGATTTCGTCTTGTCGGATATTACGGCAGGCGGGGAGGAAGTAGCTTTTACGATGCCGGTACCGGGTCAATCCATTCAATTCCATGGACAATTAACAAACGGGGAGCTTGCGGGGACATTTACCCAGGAAGGACAGTCCTATCGTTTCCAAATGCAGAAAAAAGAAGCGGCCCCTGAAGAAGTGGGGGAGTTTCTGAGTATAGAGACGGATTCAGCCACCCTCTACGGGGAATTGATGATGCCTGAAGGGCTGGAACAGGCGCCGGTCGCCCTGCTCATCCCCGGATCAGGTCCGACGGATCGTAACGGAAATTCGCAGGGTGTGCAGGGGAGGAATGACAGCCTGAAAATGCTTGCTGGGAAACTTGCGCAATCCGGCATCGCTTCTGTTCGCTATGATAAGCGGGGCGCGGGGAAGAACCGTGAGGCTGTTATGGATAATCAAAACATGAGGTTTGAAGTGTTCGTTCATGATGCCAGCCAATGGATCGACAAACTCTCCAGGGATGACAGGTTTACGAAAACAGCTGTCATCGGGCACAGTCAGGGATCGCTTGTCGGCATGATGGCCGCTGAAGGCCATGCTGTGGATGCTTATGTCTCCCTTGCCGGCGCTGGACAGCCGATTGATCGAGTACTTGAAGCCCAGCTTGAGGAGAGTTTGACCGAGGAGTTGTATGAGGAAAGCCTGGACGTATTGGAGAAACTGAGGAACGGAGAGGATATAGGAAGCGTCAGCCCTCCCCTCCAGAGCTTATTTGCTTCTGACCTGCAGCCGTTTCTCCGTTCGTGGATGAGCTACAATCCATCTGCCCAGTTGAGGGAGCTGGATATGCCGGTTTTACTTGTGAACGGAACCCATGATATTCAGATTCCAGTAGAGGAAGCTGAACGGTTGAAGGAAGCGGCGCCGGAGTCGGAGCTTCTTCTCGTGGAAGGGATGAATCATGTATTGAAGGAAGCCCCTGAAGACCGCGAAGGAAATCTGGAAACGTATGCTGATCCGGAACTTCCACTGCCGGAGACTCTCACGGAGCCACTGATCACATTTTTACAGACCAACGGTTTTTAGTGATCTTGTTATAAAAGGGCAGCCTCTGAATCTTCAGGAGCTGCCCTGAAAAAAGCATGGAAGGAACCATGAGATTCCTTTCATGCTTTTAGTGTTTCAGCGCCGAATCTTCTGTAAGAGTCTGAGAATCTCAATGTACAGCCAGACCAGCGTGACAATCAAACCGAAGGCACCGTACCATTCCATATGCTTAGGTGCACCGCGTTCCACTCCCTGTTCGATGAAGTCAAAATCAAGGACGAGATTCAACGCAGCGATGGCGGTAATAAATAGACTGATGCCGATGCCGATGGGGCCGCTTGAATGGAGATAGGGCACTTCCATGCCGAAAAACTGCAGGATGAACTGCACAAGATAGACGAGTAATATTCCGAGGGTAGCGGAAACAACCATCAAACGGAAGTTCCTCGTTACCTTAATGATTCGGGCGGCATATAGAAAAAGCAGTGCAGCCATGACCGCCAGTGTTAAACTGACCGCTTGAATGACAATCCCGGAATAAGCACCTTCCGCATAAGCAGAAAGACCGCCGATCAAAAACCCCTCCAACGCTGCATAGATGGGAGCGGTAATGGGAGCGGCTTTAGGTATAAAAGCGGTAACCAGAGCGAAAATCAAACCTCCGACCGCCCCGATCAACATCATCATCGTCACGTCGGTACCCTGGGCGTACTGGTACCATGTATATCCGGCAGTTCCAAGCAGGAACAGGAACAAAACGGCTATTTTGGCGATCGTTCCGCCCAGTGTCATCGTTTTCCCCTGTTCGCGGGATCGCTGGAACGCTTCTGTTTTCAATATCGGGTTGCTGGTTCTCAATAGAGAGCCTCCTTTATAAATCGTTCGATACCCCTGTACCCTGATGGCGGGGGAAGTATGTTAGTGAGCATACCATTTATATAATTTCTTCGGACGGCCGATGCGCTGGTGGCTCACCACCTGTTTTACTTTTCCTTCTTCCAGCAGGTGCATTAAGTAACGGTAGACCGTTGGATAGGCAAGGCCGATTTCCTTAGAAATCACGTCGACAGGGAAGGCTTCCCGGTTTTCCTGTAAGTATTGAGCGATGGAATGGAGCGTGCCTTTACTGATTCCTTTGGCGGTAAAGACATCTTCCTCTTCTTCCTGAACATGTTTCATATTCGCAATCTGGGCGTGAAGCTTGATCCGCGAAATAAGATCAGGAGCTTTCACAGGCTTTAATGCGAAATCCGTCGCCCCTTCTTCGAGGAAACGGTCGGCGACCTCCTGCCTTTCGTCGACGGTCAGGACAAGGATAGGCACGATCGAGTTATGCCGGCGGATTTCCTTGACCGTCTGTAAACCGTCCATCTCAGGCATATGGTAGTCTACAAGAATCACATCATAGCTTCCTTTCAGGAACAGGTCCACGCCTTCACGGCCATTGGCGGCCGTATCGGACTCCCATTGGGCATGGCGGCAGAATTCCGTAAGCATGTATCTAAGAGATTCGTCATTATCCATGATTAATATTTTCATCTCGTACTCTCTCCTTCGGTAAGTGAATCCAGAACGTAGTTCCTATGCCTTTCTTACTTTCAATCGTCATTTCAGCGCCATGCTCTTTCACGACGTTTTTCACAAATGTCAGGCCGACGCCCGGATGGGATTTCGTACTGTAGCCTGCATTCCATATTTTATTGATGTTCTCTTTGCTGATACCATGGCCGTTATCCTGGACACCGACGGATACGCCCTGCCTGCTCTCTTTCGTAGCAATCGTGACTTTGGCATCTGCTTTTCCTTCGACCGCATCTCCGGCATTATCAATTAAGTTGACAAGCGCTCTTGTCATACGGATTTTGTTGATGTTGATTTCCAGTTCTTCATCCGCAGCCAGGTCAAACGTGTACATCGTCTCCGATTCTGACAGTTTATTGGCCCTGACATATTCGATGAAAGTCTTTAATGAACACCAGTTCTTTTTTTCATGATAGAGGATTTCGGAAACCATATCGCTGGTGGCTTGGATGGATGAGGATATTTTATTGGTGTACTGCAGGATTTCCCTGTCTTCTGTCTTCATCTGGATGAGGGAGTTGAGCCCTTCCATTAAAGAGAGTGGTGTTTTCAAATCATGCACGAGGTGCAGAGCTTCCCGGCCGGATCTGGATTCCACCATGTCGAGACGGGCAATATCGAGGTCCTGCCTCATTCGTGTTTTCTGTTCTGCCATAGTCAGGTAGACAGCAAGGACGGTAGCGTTACTGATAAAGAAGGCGAAGAAAAGGAAGCTGTAAAGGCTGATCGCCTGTTCAAATCCGAGCAGTTCTGCCGTAGTTTTCACCAGCATGGAAAGTTCTCCGCCCCCGAATCCGAATGCTGTCAGGTATGTGATCGTGTCCAGCCACTGGAATCCGAATAAAAGCTGGGCGAGAATAAAGGCTTTGTAAATCGGGCGGAGCTGCCCTTTTCCTAACAGGTGAAGAACAGCTATGGACAATAATAGAATGATGGCGGGTCCGCCAAAATGATAGTTGATCGAATTATACCCGTTGATGATGGCATAGACAAGAGGAATGATGACAAACGGTACAGCAATCTTCAGCCAGGGCCGTTCCAGGCGTCTGCCTAATTCATCACCAAGAAGGAGGGCACCGATATAATGGGGCAGCGCCCGGATGGTGTTCAGCATGACAAGGCCGAAGGCAGCAAGCATCAGGGTGCTTCCATCGGGGTCGGTTTGGAGGGTTCCCATCCATTCATCAATGCCTGTCCGCTCAATACTCAGCCACAACGGCATCGTAATACCGATTACGATACAGGCGATTTTGATCCATATGCTTTTTGAATAAAGCAGTTGTTTCCACATTTGATTCATCCTCACTGGAGCGCATCTTTTTATACATTCTAATATATCCATCAGGCATTTTCGATTGTTTTTTCCTGAGCTGATGGATTTTACCAGCAGTTCTTCCTATGAGGAGGACCTCAAAGGGTAGTATAATGAAAGCATTATGATTACGGACGAAAGGTGAACGAAGCTATGATCATCGTTATTGATAACTATGATTCTTTTACGTATAACTTAGTACAGTATTTTCGGCAGATGGACACAGATGTCATCGTCAGGAAAAATGATGCCGTATCGGTAGAGGAAATTTCCCTGCTTGCACCAAACCTGATTGTGTTATCCCCTGGGCCTGGTAAACCATCAGAGTCCGGCGTCTGTCTGGAGGTGCTCCGGACCTTTGAAGCCGACATCCCTATCCTCGGTATTTGTCTCGGCCACCAGCTGATCGTAGAAGCTTATGGAGGCTTGGTCCGTAAAGGGAGGAAGCCGATGCATGGAAAAGTAACAGCAATCACCCATGACGGGGCACACGTGTATGAAGGGCTTCCGGAAAAGGTTCAGGTCACACGGTACCATTCCCTTGAGGCCGATAAGCACCAGCTTCCGGAGCAGCTTAAACGGACAGCTACATCTGAAGATGGAAGCATTATGGGGGTCCGGCACAAAGACTATCCAGTGGAAGGGATCCAGTTCCACCCGGAATCGATTCTCACTGAATACGGTTTTACGATGCTGTGGAACAAGTATCAGCAGGCTCTGCACTACCAAGCCGGCAGGAAAGGAGCGGTTGTATGAACGAAACGCCTTTCCTGCATTTTGAGTTTGTGAACGAGCACGGGGAAAAGGAGAACAGCCGATTTGAAAAACCGGTCGAAATCTTAACCACCGACGATCACCGGGAAGTGAAGGGGATTTTCGATCGGCTGGAGCATGTTCTCGATGAAGGGTATTATGCGGCAGGATTTGTCTCCTATGAGGCAGCACCGGCTTTTGATGAGGCGTTCGCTGTTCATGATTCACCGGAATGGCCGCTCGTCTGGTTCGGTATCTTTGAGCAGGCGATAGACGCTCCTGAGCCTTCCTCGGACCTGCCTTTTCATGTGTCCCAGTGGAAAATGAAGGGCAGCTATGAGCACTACCAAAAAGGCATCGAGCAAGTAAAGAAGGGTATAGAAGAGGGGGACACGTACCAGGTCAATTATACGACAAGACTGGAAGCAGCGTTTTCCGGGGATGCCTATTCGTTGTATAAGCGTTTGATTAAAAATCAGAAGCCTGATTATGGTGCTTATATAAATATAGGAGGACAAAGTCTTTTATCCGCGTCTCCTGAACTTTTTTTCCGGATGGACGACGACACGATTACAGCAAAGCCGATGAAAGGGACGGCTGCGCGTGGAAGGTTTCACCGGGAAGATGAAGAGCAGTACAGACATCTTCAAGTCTCTGAAAAAGAAAAATCAGAAAATTTGATGATTGTCGACCTTTTAAGGAATGACCTCGGCCGGCTTGCCGTACCCGGGTCTGTGCGTGTACCGGCTCTGTTCGATATAGAAACCTATCCTACGGTCCATCAAATGACTTCCACCGTCACAGGGGAGCTTCCTGCCTCTTTTACGATGTATCAGGTATTTGAAGCGTTGTTTCCGTGTGGGTCAATTACGGGGGCGCCTAAGGTGCGGACAATGGAATACATCCAAAAGCTTGAAGATTCTCCCCGTGACGTGTACTGCGGAGCGATCGGCTTTATCACTCCCCGGAGGGAAGCCGTTTTTAACGTCCCGATCCGGACGATCATGATCAATCATGACAGCGGAAGGGCGGTATATGGAACCGGGGGCGGAGTAACATGGGATTCGACATCAGAAGGGGAATATCAGGAGGTATTTACCAAAGCGCGTCTTCTCACTGAAAACCGTCCCGATTTTCATCTTCTGGAGACGATGAAGCTGGAGGAGGGACACCTTCACCTAATGGATTACCACCTGGAGAGGCTGGAACGATCGGCCCGGTATTTCCGATTCTCTTTAAATAAATCCCGATTGAAGACGCGTTTACTGGATGAAGCGGCTCAGCGGCCGGAGGGGCTGTACAAAGTAAGGCTGCTCATGGGTGAAAAGGGTCGGGAGGAAGTTCAGGTCACACCGATGGATCCGCCTGCTTCTCTGGTTCAGACCGCTCTTGCCGACGCTCCTGTGTCCGACCAGAATCCTTTTTTGTTTCATAAAACCACCCACCGGGAAGTGTATGAGAGACACAAGAACCCCGGTAAAGCGGCTGTTCTGCTTTGGAACGAACGGGGGGAACTGACAGAATTCACAATAGCGAACCTTGTCGTTAAATACCAAGGAGAGTATCTCACCCCACCAGTAACCAGTGGTCTTCTCGGAGGGACATACCGGCAGTACCTGTTGGATGAGTCACGGATAAAGGAACAAATTCTCTACAAGGATCAGCTTGGAGAATTCGATGAAATCTGGATGGTGAACGCCCTGCGCGGATGGGTGAAGGTGGAGTTTTCATAAAGGAGTGATCCAGTGAAGCATATCGTGTTTTACGATGCGCAGTGTCCTTTCTGCTTCTATGTAAAAAAAGTATTGAGAAAGTTTGACTGGATGGGGCAGATTAAATGGGTAGCTGTACAGGAAACAGAGAAAAATGGGAACTACCCTTACTTAGAGGATCGAAATGTCCTCGACGAGATTCATATGCTGACAAAGCAGGGAGAAATCACTCAGGGATTTGAGACGATTCGGCGGCTGATGCTTGCCCTGCCTTTTTTTGCAGCCCTGGGCGTCCTCTTATCCCTCCCTGGCGCCTCCCGGATCGGGTCACCATTATACCGTTGGTTTTCCGCCCACAGGCATCAGTGGTTCGGGAGATACGATCTTCCCAGATATGCATAAAAGCCTGTGTTAACCAGTTAGAGTTGTCCATTTGTCGTGTAAAGGGTCACACCGCTTGTTGGTGGATGAATACCGCGGGCACGCCCTCAGCTGACTTGGCCAGGAAGGTTGCCTGCCCAAGTGGATCTTCGGCCCGTGCTGTTCCCGCTTGCGTGGAAAAGAAAAAGGGAAAGAACAGGCACTGATGACGGCTGCCTGCCGGAATATGAAAAAGACTCTCCTCCATCCAGCAAGGGTGAGCTAAGTGAAGGAGAGTCTTTTTCGATGTTAAAGAACGCCCAAGGAGCGGTGCCCCTTCCACTCCTGCGGAAGAACGAGTGGCCCGAGATCGCCGAGCGTGGGTTTTGCGAGGAAGCTCGGGCGCTCGTCCGCGGAAAGGGAAGGGGCTTTCGCTCCTGGCGGCAAGAAAGAAAAAAGCTTATAAAGAAACAGAGGTTCCTCTACAAGCTGAAAGCCTTCTTTACAGAAGGCTTTATTTTTGGTTTTTCTTATAAAGGCGGTAGGATCCAAATGCAATGATCAGCAGGGCAATGATCAGAGAGGTCCATTCCCCGTGGGAAACACCAATGTAGAGCCCCCTGGTCAGGAAGAGAAGACAGAGTACAAGAAAAACAATCAAAGTCGCTTTATTCATATTGATCCTCCATGGATAAACTATTTCTTTCTCATCATACAAAAATCGAACAAAGAAGAATAGGCATAGTTATTCTTTCAAAAAATAGTTTATGGTATGGTTAGGACAAAAGAATACTTTAAACAGGGAGACGGTTGCAGATGAATAATGAGCTGTCCTACATAAAAGAAAAGATTTTATCCAGCAAGGAGACGCTGGGTGAACAAGTCAAGGCGTTGAAGAAAAAAGAATATGGGGTACAAGCCCTCATGACTGCTGACTGGGAGCAGTTGTTCATTTATATTGCCCAGAGCCTGGAAGAAGAGACGTTGGAAATTCATGAAAAAGTGAAGAACTGGTCGGAGAAAGAAGTGGAAAGCAAAATCAACCAGGGTGGGGAGTTATCTCAGTCGCTGCGAGCTGTACATTTCGTCCGACGGGTCCTTTGGGATCACTTTCAGGAAGAGGTGGAACAGGACGTTTTTTCTTCTTCAGTGATTATAAAAGTAAGTAAAACGATCAGTTCCATCCTTGATGAAGTTACCCGGCATTTCAGCGAATGTTATTCAAGGAGCATCCAGCAGGAGGCAGACCGGAAAGAAACCAGACTCGCAGAATTATCTGTGCCGGTGGTTACCATCGTTGAAGGGGTGGCGGTTCTGCCCCTTATAGGAGAGGTCGATCCCCCAAGGGCAAGAATGGTGATGGATACGTCTCTGCGCCGGAGTACGGAACTGGATCTTGATGAGCTGTTCATCGATGTGTCCGGGGTCCCGATCATAGATACGTATGTAGCCAATTACATTTATCAAATCTTTCATGCATTGGAGCTTGTCGGTGTGAAAACGACATTGACAGGGCTGAGACCGGAAATGGCAAAAACAATGGTGGACCTTGGGGTCAACTTTAAACGGATCCATACGAAAGGCGGCCTTGAACAGGCGCTTAGTGATCTGGGGATCCAGCGCCCTTCCACATCGCTTGAAACGTAAAAAACCTGTAGAAGGCTTCCCTTCTACAGGTTTTTTAAAAATTAGGAATGGGAAGGTTCAGCTACTTTGACGAGCTGTTTTCCGAGGTTGGTCCCTTCAAACAGTCCAAAGAAAGCGTCCGGGACGTTTTCAAAACCTTCGATGATCGTTTCTTCATACGTCAGCCGGCCTTCCTGAAGTTTCTGAGACAAGTATTGGAAGCCTTCACTGAAACGATCCTGATAATCGCCTACAGTAAATCCTTTAACAAGGGCGCTTGCTTTAATAAGGTGGGACTGCATGCGAGGCCCCTGGGCATTTGGCGTATTGTAAGTGGAAATCGCTCCACACTGGGAAATTCGGGCAAATTTATTCAGGCGTGGATAAACCGCATCGGAAATTTCACCGCCAACGTTATCAAAGTAGATATCGATTCCGTTCGGGCAGGCTTCATCAAGACGGGCAGGAACGTCATCCGTTTTATAGTTGATGACTTCATCGACACCCAGCTCATCTTTTAAATACGCGAGCTTTTCATCAGATCCGGCGATACCGACGACATGGCAGCCTTCAATTTTCCCGATTTGAACGACAGCTGAACCAACAGCTCCAGCCGCGCCGGAAACGACGAGCGTCTCTCCTTGTTTCGGCTGACCGATATCCATCAATCCGAAATAAGCTGTCAGTCCCGGCATACCCAGGATACCGAGCGAGGTGGTTACAGGCCCGAGGCTTGGATCAATTTTTCTCAGAGTAGTTGGATCTGCCGTTGTGAATTCCTGCCACGGAAGCATGCCGGTTACGATATCTCCCGATGCAAGCGCTTCTGATTTAGATTCCACAACTTCAGCGACAACGCCGCCCTCCATCGGTTCATTTAGTTGGAAAGGGGCCACGTAAGACTTCGCATCACTCATACGTCCACGCATATAAGGATCAACAGATACGTAAAGAAGTTTCACAAGGACTTCTCCCTGCTTTGGTTCAGGTGTTTCTGTTTCAGCGATGTTGATATGCTCATGGGTAGGTGCGCCTACAGGTCTTTCTACCAGCTGGATTTCTCGATTACTCATTTGATCATCCTCCTTTGTTTCTATATTTATCGTAACGCTTTTTAAACCCTGCTGAAAAGTAATAGGGTCTGCGTAATGAACATTCATTCAATAGAAGGGGATACATGTATGATGCCTGCAGAAGAAGGTTCCATCAAACGAATCGAAGGTGATAAGTATATCACCATTGAAGATACAGGGAGATTGTCTGCAACGGATATCTGCTCATTGGCAGATGTCCTTGAACAGGACGCTTCCCCGGGTCAGGTCATTACGCTTATGCTGGAAAATCAACCTGAAGCAGCGGTGTACCTGCTGAACAACGGCTTTACCAAGCATAACACGACCGTTTTTTACCGGAACTCTTTAAAGTCTCTGCGTTCTGTTTCCTCTTCCTACACATGGAAGACGGTTTCAGTGATAGGAGAACCTTTATTTATGAAAGTCTGGGAGCAGTCGATGAATGATTCTCCAAACGGAAGATCAACGCTGACGATGGACGATCATATGGAAAGCGTCAAACAGGAATTAGGCAAAGGGTATGAATCTTCCTGCCTGACCGTTTTTGAGGAAAGCCGACCGATTGGGATTGTTATGCCTCATATTGAACCTGGAACAGAGAAGGAGGGACGAATTTTTTATTTCGGACTGGTGCCTGAAGAGCGTGCAAGAGGAAAGGGTACACTGTTGTTTTTTGATGCTCTCCGCAGGCTGAAGCATGACTTCGGCGCCTCCTCCCATGTAGGTTCGACAAGCATCCATAATAAAGCGATGCTGAGGCTGTTTGAAAAAGCGGGTGGTGTCCAAGAAAGAGTCACGACGGCTTACAAGAAACAAAAGTGAATGAACCGCAGGGGATCGAAAAAGACTGCCGGGAATTTACCCGGCAGCCGGTAGAGAGTCCTTTTACTTCTTCACTTCTGCTTCTTTCAACTGCTGATACTCTTCATCTGTGAAGGCGCGGGACCTCGTAAGAAATCTTTTCCCTTCCACTCCTTCAAGAGAGAACATGCCTCCCCGGCCGTCCACTACATCTATGATCAGCTGGGTGTGCTTCCAGTAATCAAACTGCCGCTTATTCATATAGAAGGGGGTGTCTCCGATTTCCCCGAGCCGGACATCCTGACTGCCAATCATCAGATCGCCTTCTTCATAACACATCGGTGAGCTGCCATCGCAGCATCCGCCCGATTGGTGAAAGAGAAGGGGACCGTGCTTATTCTTCAGACGGTCGATGAGATCCAGGGCAGCATCAGTTGCTTTTACACGTTCCACCATTTTAAAGAGGTCTCCTTTCTTTTAGGAATCTGAGAGGGGATCAAAAGAATCCAAGCTTTTTAGGGCTGTAGCTGACCAGCATGTTTTTCGTCTGCTGATAGTGATCGAGCATCATTTTATGATTCTCACGGCCGACTCCGGACATTTTGTATCCACCGAAGGCTGCATGGGCGGGGTAGGCGTGGTAGCAGTTTGTCCAGACACGCCCGGCTTCAATGCCGCGTCCGAAACGATAGGCGGTATTCATGTCGCGCGTCCAAACACCAGCTCCGAGGCCGTAAAGGGTATCGTTGGCAATTTTCATGGCTTCGTCGTGATCTTTGAATGTGGTCACAGACAAGACGGGTCCAAAGATTTCCTCCTGGAAAATCCGCATACTGTTATTTCCTTTAAAGACTGTAGGCTGGACATAATAGCCATCCTTAAAGTCACCGTCCAACTGGTTGCGTTCTCCACCCGTCAGACATTCCGCTCCCTCATCCTTACCGATTTCCAGATAGGACAGGATTTTTTCCAGCTGTTCAGAAGAAGCCTGAGCACCCATCATCACTTCAGGGTCCAACGGGTTTCCGGTTTTGATTTCTTTTACCCGCTTAATCGCACGTTCCATGAATTCATCATAAATGGACTCCTGGATGAGGGCACGGGATGGACATGTACAGACCTCACCCTGGTTCAAGGCGAACATGACCATGCCTTCGATCGTTTTATCAAGAAAATCGTCATCTTCGCGCATCACATCTTCAAAGATTATGTTCGGTGATTTACCACCAAGTTCAAGCGTGACAGGGATGATATTTTGAGAAGCGTACTGCATAATCATACGGCCTGTCGTCGTTTCTCCGGTGAAGGCCACCTTGTTGATGCGGGGGCTCTGCGCCAGAGGCTTACCAGCTTCCAGACCGAATCCGTTTACGATATTCAAGACGCCTGCAGGAAGAAGATCCTGCACCATCTCCATGAAATAAAGGATGGACGCAGGTGTCTGCTCGGCCGGCTTCAGGACAATCGTATTTCCTGCAGCCAGAGCAGGTGCGATTTTCCAAACGCCCATTAAAAGCGGGAAGTTCCAAGGGATGATCTGACCGACAACGCCCAGTGGTTCTTTAAAATGGTAGGCGACCGTATCCTGATCGATCTCCCCAATGCTTCCTTCCTCCGATCGAATAACAGAAGCGAAATATCGGAAGTGGTCTACAGCAAGAGGGATGTCTGCATTCAGGGTTTCGCGTACGGCTTTTCCGTTTTCCCATGTTTCAGCGATGGCAAGCTTTTCAGCATTTTCCTCCATACGGTCTGCAATCCGGTTGAGAATCAGCGATCGTTCCGTGACGGAGGTTGTCCCCCACGAGTCTTTCGCTTTATGAGCTGCATCCAGAGCCAGTTCAATATCCTCTTCTGTGGATCGTGCGACCTGACAGAAGGTACGGCCGGTAACAGGTGTCACATTTTCAAAGTACTGCCCCTTCACGGGAGCTGTCCATTCCCCACCAATGAAATTATCATAGCGGTCCTTAAACTGAACGTCCGACCCTGCTGTGTTCGGAAAAGCATAAACCATAGATCCATCCTCCTATTTAAAATTATTTTGCAAGCGTTTACATAAACCTTCAATTTGAAACTACCATCAAGATGGAAAATTGTCAATTTACAGAAAACAAAACCGGAAAACAGCGCTCGATGCTGTAGACATTCTTGTTATAATAAGAGTATCTAGTGAAAAAGGAGCTTATGTATGACAACCAACCGTGTACTTCTTGTCGATGGCATGGCGCTATTATTCCGCGCTTTTTACGCCACGGCTATGAGTAATTATTATATGATCAACAGCAAAGGGACGCCGACGAATGCTGTCTATGGGATGATGAAGCATTTATTCACCGCGTTGGACACATATCAGCCGACGCACGTCATCTGCTGCTGGGATATGGGAAGTAAAACCTTCCGTAACGATTTATATCCGGATTATAAAGCAAACCGTGGGGAGCCGCCTGTTGAGCTGATTCCCCAATTTGAACTGGCTAAAGAAACCGTGGCCGCCTTGGATATACCGAATGTTGGGCAGATCGGGTATGAAGCAGATGACTGTATGGGGACGCTCAGCCGCGTGTATAGTGAGGATTCCCAGGTTTTCCTGCTGACAGGAGATCAGGACCTCCTTCAGCTATTGAAACCGAACGTGAATGTTGTCCTATTGAAAAAGGGATATGGAAACTATGCTGAGTATCATGAAGACAGCTTTTATGAGGAAAAAGGCATTACACCATCCCAGATGATTGATTTAAAGGCTTTGATGGGGGATACAAGTGATAACTATCCAGGGGTGAAAGGGATTGGCGAAAAAACAGCCCTGAAACTTCTCCTGAAGTATGGAACTATTGAAGGCATCCTTGAAAATATTGAGGAATTGACGAAAGGGCAGCGCTCCAAAATAGAAGAGAACCTGGATATGCTTCATTTATCACGGAAGCTTGCTGCGATTCATTGTGAAGCAGCTGTCGACTGTTCTCTTGATGATGCGCTGTTTTATATCGATGAGGAGAAAATGGGTGCCAAATTCGATGAGCTGGAATTTAAGAACTGGAAGAAAAACATTACCGGGATGTAAAAGGAAAAGGAGGAAGCGGATGCTTTCTCCTCAGGCTCTAGAAAAATCCGTGTTATCCAGTCCGAGTTCTCCGCTTATCGGTGGATGCTTGCCGCGGGCACGGCCTCAGCTGACTTGGTCAAGAAACCCATTTGACCAAGTGGATCTTCGGCTCGCGCTGTTCCCGCAGGCGTCACCACCGAACGCTCCTCGTGGCGACGTTAGAATATAGAGGAGAGAGATTGTGCCCTATGCAGATTCGCAGATTTAAAAGAACGGCATGGGCTGCGCTATGGCCTCTTGCGTGGAAAAGAGTAAGGGAAAGAACAGGCGTTGATGACGGCTGCCTGCCGGAATATGAAAAAGATTGTCCTCCAGCCAGCAAGGGTGAGCTAAGTGAAGGAGAGTCTTTTTCAATTTTAAAGAACTTCCAAGGAGCGGTGCCCCTTTCGCTCCTGGCGGTAAGAAACAAAAAAAGCTTGTAAAGAAACAGGGGTTTCTCTACAAGCTGAGGAGGAAGCAGATGCTTTCTCCTTTTTTTATAGTAAATCTTTTTTTTGGGTTTCTCTGTAATGGTTGGCTTCTTTGTAGTACATCGCGGCTTTTTTGTACATGCGTTTTTCGTAATAGAGGTTTCCGAGCATTTCTACAAATTCTTTATAGTCTTTGTATTCATTCAACCGTCGGAAGTCAGGAATAATTGTATTCTCGAGCTTCTCCATGAAGGAATCTTCGAGTGTTGTTTCACTCACCATATTCCTTAAGATGTAAAACTTGTGTTTGTATTTCAGGAGATTTTCTTTTTCCGACTCAGCCTCTCCATCCGCAATGTACTTCCAGCATTGGGTTAAATCATCACTATAGTAACTGGTTAAAGCGAGCAGGTATATGGTGCTGGATCTGAACATAGTTTCCTTCGTATCGATTTCGTAGGCTTGTTGAAGGTAGTGATAGGCATCTGAGTATCTCTCCTGATTAATATAGTTGATCCCGAGGTTGTGATAGATCCTTCTTTTTTCTGTAACAGGCAGCTGATACTTAGCAACCTTCAGAACTTTTAAGAGGAACCTTTCAGCAATTTGGTGCACGCCGAGGGAGTTGTAATTAATCGCAATAATAATATAGTTGTCAACCATGCGTTGATAATAAAGGTGATCCTCATAAATCTCTAAAGCCTGGTAGGCATAGTAGGTGGATTCAACAAACGATCGGATCTTTGAATAAGCTAAAGCTAAATGGAAATAAACCTCCCCCTCGTGGATGGGAAGTTTATTCATGAGTTGTTCGGCTTCCATAAAATGCTTCAGGGATTTCTTCAATTCCGCTGATAACAGATAATGAACGCCAATGGTTTTATGGAAGAAAAATCGATATTCTGGATTTGCACCGTCATAAATATTCGAAAGTTCCTTCATGACGTCATCCGACAGGGTTTTTCCGATTTTAGTCATTTGATGACGGGTGTGAACAATTTTATATAAGTTGGTCAACTCAATATTCTGGTTATCGTTCAATTGGTTAGTACACTCTTCATGGAGTTCGTCCATAAGGGGGAAATCCCTCATCTGGGAAGCCTCGTGCCAGGCGTGCAGGTTGTTGTATATTGCCTCGTCGAACTCTTCGTTAATATCAATCAGTTTAATTTTTAAGCGCTCACCGAGGAGGCGGTAAATTTCTTCGCTGGCATTGATTGTATCGTGCTCAATCTTACTCAAATAAGAGACTGAGCAGATTCCTGATGCAAGTTCTTCCAAGGTCATGTTTTTAAATTTCCGATGTTGTTTGATTAATGATCCTTTCATCATTCACTACTCCTTTAACGCATCAGTTGTTAACATTATAGCAGAGAATTATATTTTTCAATACTTTTGTCCTATGAAATGACTTTGTGCCTATGTTGATTGCTTATGTATAAAAAAACCAGGCGCGCGGCCTGGTTTTTTGTGATTATAATGTTTTTAATGCCTCTTCAATCTGCTGGTCACCGGAAATCATTTCAAATGTCTTGTGATAGCAGTTCTGTTCTTGAAGGCAGGCAATCATTGTTTTCGCAACATCTTCTCTGGAAATCGTTCCGGCGTCTACTTTTTCACCGACCTGGATTTTGCTCGTGCCGGATTCATTGGTCAGACCGCCGGGACGGACGATGGTATAGTCAAGCTCCGTGGATGCAAGATAATCATCCGCTTCGCCCTTCATTTTCATGTAATGCTTCAGTTCCTCAGGCCCGCGTTCCGGTTCACCTGCGGCCATACTGCTCAGCATAATGAATTTCTTAATGCCGAGGTTTTCGGTTGCTTTGACGAGGTTGATCGCGCCATCACGGTCAACAGCTTCTGTCTGGTCAGCACCGGTACTGGATCCTGAACCGGCTGCGAAAATAACCGCATCCATTCCTTTAACCGCATACCCTACATCACTCTTGGTTACATCGGCAAGGACTGGTGTTCCACCAAGCTTCTCGACCGCTGCTTTTTGTTCTTCTTTACGAATCAGGCCGTAAGGCTCATGGCCGTCAGCTTTTAAATATTCTACTAATAGACGTCCGGTATGTCCGTTTGCTCCTGCTACAAGTACTTTCATGTCGTATACAGCTCCTTCTAGAATGTCTTCTGCTAATTGTTTAGCCTTTTCTCATCTTTCTCAAACATTCGAATTGGAAGGGAAGCAGAGTTCCTGATAATTGCACCGTGAACAGATGGAAGGATTGCTCTGCATCGGAAACTGCTGAAGGGGGAGGGGCTCATTTTTATCCGGATCGGCCAGGTAACGCTTCATCTGCTCCATACTGATTTGATAGAGGTGCTGGACATTGATCAGATCCTGATCGTCCAATTGGTGTTCCACATGTGTTCCATCAAGGAGATATTCGTTTCGGATAATGATGTCGTCCAAAGATGGAATTTCGTACTTTTGAAGCAGGTACAGGGCGTAGAGAGAAAGCTGACTGCGGTCTTCTTCGGAGGACTTTCCCGTTTTCCAGTCTACGATGATCCATTTATTTCTTGTGACATCTTTGTAGACAAGGTCCATCACAACAAAAATCTTCACGCCGTCCGCTTTCATGAAACGAAAGGTTTCCGAATCGATGAATTCCATTGCTTCTTTATTCTGAACATCCTTGAATGTCCGGCTGTTAAAAAAGTGTTTCACTACATGCTGCAGCCTTCCTGTAATTTTCTCCACCTTGGCTGCCGGCAAGGTATTGGACTGGCTGTAGTATATTTCATGAAGCATGGTGTAGTGCTTCGGTCTGTTCATCCACAAGTGTTCTTTTTTTGTGGATTCAACGAAACCACGGTTCAGATGGTGGCGGATGTCATCCAAAAGATGATTCTCGCCCGGCAGGGGCTCATCCCTGCGCACTTTTTGCAGGGTTTGATAAATCAAGTCGTGGACAATGCTTCCGAACAGCATTTCCAGATTGGTGATTTTCTTTAAACGGTACGCCTGTCGGGCCAGCGAATCAGCCTGACGCAGCCATCCATTATGGGAAACGTAGTAATCATAGGCGTATTTCCTGGAACAGGTCAGCATGGTCTTATGCCGCGAAAGAGACCAGGACAACTCGGGATACGGTTTGATTTCAAACATAGAAAAACATCCTTTTTTCACACATTCAGCTATATGGATTCATAAGGCTCATGATTCACGTATTGATAGGTCTCCAACGACACCTTATTATGAAGTACCAAAACTCCTTCATTCTCTAAAAGGTTCCGCTGAACAGCCGCTTTTTCTTCATCTTGAAAAGCGATCCGCCCCTGGGCATTCACGACACGATGCCATGGGAGCTGGTATTTGGAGCTCATACTGTGAAGGATACGTGAAACCTGCCGGGCTGCGCGTGGGTTACCGGCTGTACGGGCGACCTGTCCATAGGTCATGATGTGTCCTTCAGGGATCTGTTTAATGATGGTTATGGTTCTTTCGGTGAACGGTTTCATCTTCACGTCTCCTTTGTCTTTATTCTACAGGATAGAAAAGGGGACTGGATAGCTTTGGACCTTTTGTTTTTGTTACAATTTATAAACAGAGAAGAAAGAGGAGGTCCATGATGGGACAAATACCAAGAGTCTTAAGTATCGCTGGTTCAGCCTCACAGGGAAGTGCAGGCATTCAGGCGGACTTGAAGACATTTCAAGAATTTGATGTTTACGGAATGAGCGCTGTAACAGCTCTTGTTGCAAATAATAGAAAAACAGAGCAGGGCATTTTTACACAGCCGCTGGTGTCTATCGAAGCTCAAATATACGCATCACTTGAGCATGTAGGTGTTGATGCATTAAAAACAGGAATGCTGTTTACAGAAGAAATTATTAAGCGGACGGCTGAAATCATTGAAGAGTCTCAGGTGGAGAATGTAGTGGTGGACCCTGTTATGGTCGGGAAAATGGGATCACAGCTGCTGAAGGATGAGGCTGTTGAGACACTTATGAACGAACTGCTGCCATTAGCAAAAATCATTACCCCCAATCTACAGGAGGCAGCCCATATGCTTGGTGTTCCGGTACCGGAAACACCTGAGGATATGAAGGCAGCTGCGCGGGATCTCTATCACCTTGGTCCGGAGTATGTATTGATTAAAGGGGGAGCATTAAAGGATTATCCAGCCGTTGACATGCTCTATGATGGAAGTGGGATGATGGAACTGGAATCAGAACGTGTCCAGACGATTCATACGAGCGGAGCGGGTTGTACGTATTCTGCAGCCATCACCGCTGAACTGGCCAAAGGTAACAGTGTGGAGGACTCTGTCCGGCGGGCTAAGTCTTTCGTTACGACAGCCATCCAGCATGCGTTATCCTTTGACCGCGGCATCGGTTCCACTTATCATGCCGCCCACCGGCTTAAAGGATAAGTCCAGGCCTGATGGAGTGCAGAGTAATAAAAGGCTTGTTCCCAAGGAGGGAACAAGCCTTTTTGTTTATCCGTGAATACGGTCGTATTTATCAATCTGCTTTTTCTGTACAGCATCCCAGCGGTTTTCCGGGTGCTCTTTACATTCAGCTGTGCAGGCTGCGTGGTGCTCTTCTTCACAAGCTTCACAGCAGACATACTGACGGTTGCAGACTGGGTTGCTGCAGTTGATCATACGGTCTTCTGCTTTTCCACAGTGCTCACATTCAGCAATGACTTTTTCTTCTACATGGTTGACAGGAATAGAGATACGCTCATCAAAGACGTACATCTTTCCGTCGAACAACTCACCTTTCACTTCCGGATCCTTACTGTACGTAGTGATCCCGCCTTCGAGCTGGTACACATCCTCAACGCCGTTTTTCTTAAGAATGCCGGTCAGCTTTTCACAGCGGATGCCTCCTGTGCAGTAAGTCAGGACTTTCTTGCCCTTCCACTGGTCTGCATTTTCAGCAATCCATTCAGGAAATTCGCGGGAGTGGTTGACGTCCGGCTGAATAGCATTACGGAAATGGCCGATCCTGTATTCATATTCGTTCCTGCCGTCGATGACAATCGTATCTTCATCTTTCAGCATTTCATTGAATTCCTTTGGCTTCAGGTGCTTCCCACCGAAGGTTTTAGGATCGATATCATCTTCATCGATACTCCAGTTGACAAGCTCCTGCTTCACACGGCAGTGCATTTTCTTAAATGCGTGGCCTTCATGCTCATCCATCTTGAAGTGGATGTCTGCGAAGCGCTCATCGGAGCGGACGTAGTTCATATATTCCTCGACCTGTTCTACTGTACCTGAGACGGTTCCATTGATTCCTTCATGAGAAACAATGATTCGTCCTTTCAGCCCGAGATCCTTGCAGAATTTCAGGTGGTTTTGGCAATACTCTTCGTAATCAGGAAGGTCAACATACTTATAATACAGCAGAACTCGATAATCTTTTGAGCTCATAAGTGATTCCTCCTATTGTTCTATCTATATCAGTTTGGGTTAATTAAAATTTTTCCATTCTCCATCATATTCGATTCTGCGGTAAAATTCAAATGTCAGTTTTTTGAACGTTTGGAACTTCCGTCTTTCTTGTATAAAGCGCCAGTGTCAGAATGGACAGAGCCATAAGAACAATCAATATGCCGAATGGAAGGGAGAAGTCAGACACCGTGTACGGCTGCTTCCTGAAATCCAGGAGAATCCCCGCAAGGACAGACCCGGACGCACTGCCGATAAACTGGATCTGTTGTTTAAGCCCGATTCCGGCCCCGATCTGTTCATTGGGCAGGATATGGGATACCTCGTTTGTTGAGCTAGACGACAAGCTGGAAAATCCAAAGCTTGTAAACATATACCCGACCATAATGAGATAGGGGCTGAGCCCGGATAACATGTAAAAGATAAAGGCGGCGATCATTAATAACACCTGTGACAATAATAGGATTCTAATGTTTCCGTAGCTGTCAATGAGACGGCCGATATACACCGCAGCCACAGCTGAAAGCATGGCTCCCGGGAAAATAATCAGGCCGATGGCTGCCGCTCCTTTTCCATACACCTGTTCAAGCATAATCGGCATCAGGAATAGAACAGCAAAGTGAAGCGTGAAACCGAGAAAACTCATATATAAGATCTTCCGGTACTGAGCATTCTTTAAAATCTCAGGTTGAATGAACGGTACATCTGTATGATTGATTCTTCTCCATAATAACAGGGCGGCCAGAATGCCCCCGGCTAAATACCACGGCGTAAAGGTGGAAAAGTATAAAAGGAAAAAGGTAGCCGTACCTCCTGATAATACAGCGCCCCACACATCAAAGCTTCCACGTTTCGTTGTTTCAGCCGGCATGACCCTGTAAAGGAGAGGAACGATGAATAGAACCATAACGGTGACAACAAATAAGAAATTCCAATCGACGTAGTCCGTAATAAACCCGCCGGCAACAGGCCCGAGACCAAAACCGAGGGAAGAGGAGGAAGCGATTAATGCATAAGCACTTCCCCGGCGTGCCGGCGGAATATACCTTCCGGCGAATACCATGGACAAGCCTGGGATAGCAGCGGCCCCTGACGCCTGTAAAAGACGGGCAGTCAGCAGCCATAGGTAGGAATCTGCAAAGAATCCCAGAATGGAAGATAAACTGAAAATGGTGATCCCGATCGTCAACAGATGACGGATAGGGATATAATCCGTTAACCGCGTGTAGGTGATCGTAAAGACAGCCAGGACAATGGAATAGCCGGAAACAATCCAGGCTCCTTCGGAAGGTTCGAGTGAAAACTCCCGCAGAATGCTCGGGAGTGCTATGTTAAACATCGTTGTATTCATGACAACAATGAGAACAGCAGCACTTAATATAAACACGGTTTTAAAATATTTCATAGATGGTTCTGGGGATGGTGACAACCTCATCACTCCCTTCCTTTTGGTTCTGTTATGCCGGGCCATAAGAAAAGCTTCCGCTTCCCCAACGGGAAACGAAAGCTGCGCCTGTTAGATAACCTTGGCACCAAGCACGGTTTCAAAATGGGCCAGTGCCCATGCATGACCAGTTTCATTGAAGCTGGCGGTCCCTTCCTTATAAATCGTAAGGGAATATCCGAGATTGTAAGCGTCCACTGCTGTATGAAGCACACAGATGTCTGTACATACCCCTGTAAGATGAAGGTCAGTGACGCCCCGTTCGCGTAATTTCAGGTCGAGGTTGGTTCCGGCGAAAGCACTGTAACGTGTCTTATCCATGTATAAAACCGAGGAGCGGGTGGCATTAGCCGAATAGACTTTCCCTGTTTTTCCATATAGATGTCTTCCTTCTGATCCTCTTATATTGTGAGGAGGAAACAGCTTCGTTTCCGGATGATAAGGATCGTCTTGCTCATGAACATCAACCCCGTAAACGAGGGTCTGCCCCTGCTCAACAAAATCCCTGCTCAACTTGGTAAGGAATGGGTCGAGCGCCTGAGCTGCTTTTCCACAGGTCAATGCCCCTTCATCCGCCACAAAATCGTTCGTGTAATCAATGACTAGTAGTGCACGATTCATCGAATCCCTCCCGGAATGTCTTTACACCTATATTAACAGATAAAATCTGTTAGTGACTGGATGCGTGATTGAAAACGGGTTTACGTCTGCGAATAACCCAAAACAACATGCCTCCGGAGAGAAGAAGCAATCCACTGGTAACGAAAAAGACCATCGAAAATCCATATGCACCTGCAACCATACCGCCCATGGCAGGGCCGATGATGTTTCCAAGGAAGCGGAGACTCGTATTGTAACCAAGGACTTCTCCCTGCATGGCTACAGGGGCTTCCTGTCTAATGTAAGCGGTTCGAACAGGGATAATGCCTCCGATGGAAACACCGAGAAGGAACCTTAATAGAACAAGCTCCCATATGTTCGTAACGAAGGCAGCCGGCAGGTATACGACACCTGCCATAATCAGAAGGAAGATGAGAATTTTTATATAACCGACCCGGTCTGCAATTTCCCCCCATCTTCTAGCCATCATTAAATTACCCAGTCCGGCAGCGGAAAATGCAATTCCCGAAAACAAGGCCAGGTTTTCCGGGCCGTGGAGTTCCCCGACAAACAAGGAAAGAATCGGTTGAATACTAAAGTGTGCAATCTGGACAAACAAGGACACCACCATGACCATTAGCAGCAGTGGATGGTGAACAATATGGCTGAGCACTTCTTTCGTATTGTAGCTGGATTTCTCACCCTCGCTTTCTTTCTGCACTTGTTGTTCGTGGACACCGAGAAAGACGATGATGGCGGAAAGGGCTACGGCGAAGGAAACGTATTGGAATGTAGCGGCGTAACCAATGGAATCTGCAATCCATCCCCCGAGCAGCGGTCCGAGGAGACTGCCGGTAATACTCCCGGTCTGGAGCGTTCCCAGTACCCGTCCAGCCATCTCCTTAGGTGTCTGCGTAGAGATGAGTGCCTGGGACATGGGGATGAATCCGGTAAATACGCCCATAAATAAACGCAGGAAAAAGAGCTGCCATACAGAAGTGGCATGCCCCATGAAGAAGACCGATAAGGCTAATCCGAGCGCAGACATGACGAGAATTTTCTTTCGTCCATATCGGTCTCCAATCTTGCCCCATATCGGTGAACATATAAAAGCAGTTACGAATGTGACGCCGAACACCCATCCTGACCATGTCTGAACGTAGGCATCTGAAAAGTTTCCGAATGTTTCAATATACAACGACAAAAAAGGAAGAACCATCGTGATGCTTCCTGCAATAAAGAAATTTGCAAACCACATGACCCACACATTTTTCCGGGCTTCTGCTTTGCTGGTCTGCATGCTTATCCCTTCTTCCTGTTTATTTCGACACCCTAAATATATACCATAACAGAAAGGGATAAAAAAACAATCTGCTCATATAATAAGGTTCTTTCTAACGGATTTTCGCTCCCTTTTCATGGAAGGGAATTCCATGCGGAAATGTTGATGTTAACGGTTGCATAACTTGTATATACAAATTATAATGAATTTAAATCGTGTATATACAAGTTTAGTTCAAAGGTAGTTGTAAGCGTTTAAGATTATCGCTTGGAAACCCGTAGATGAACCTCGTTGTTTGGGAACAAAAAAATAACATCTGGAGGTAAGGATATGAATCACAAAAAACAGGCTGAAGAAATTTTAGAAGCCATTGGTGGAAAGGAAAACCTGTCGGCTGCGACGCACTGTGTCACTCGGCTGCGGCTGGCCCTGCACGATGAAGGGATTGTCGATCAGGAGAAACTGAATCAGATTGAAGCGGTCAAAGGTTCCTTTTCGACGAATGGTCAGTTCCAGGTTGTCGTAGGCCAGGGAACGGTTGACAAAGTGTATAAGGAATTCGTAGCGCTGGCCGGTATCGGAGAGTCTACAAAAGAAGAAGTGAAGCAAGCGTCAAGTGAAAAAATGAATCCGCTTCAACGAGCCATCAAAACATTGGCTGATATTTTCATACCGATTCTGCCGGCGATCGTAACTGCTGGTCTGCTTTTGGGAATCAACAACCTGCTTACAGCACCCGATATTTTCTTTGATGATCAGGCCTTAATTGATGTGTATCCTCAGTGGTCAGATATCGCAAACATGATTATTATTATCGCCAATACGGCATTCGTGTTCCTGCCTGGATTGATCGGGTGGTCCGCTGTTAAGAAATTTGGAGGAAGTCCAATTTTGGGAATTGTTATTGGACTGGTTCTCGTTCACCCGGACTTATTGAATGCATGGTCTTATGGGGAAGCTGTTTCTGAAGGGTCCGTGCCAACGTGGAATTTATTTGGTATGACGGTCGAGAAAATCGGCTATCAGGGTCAAGTGCTGCCGGTCCTGGCTGCCGCTTATCTGCTTACGAAGATTGAACTTTTCCTGCGCAAGCGGATTCCTGACAGCATTCAACTGCTTTTCGTAGGGCCGATTGCTTTACTTGTCACAGGCTTTTTAACCTTTATTATCATTGGACCGATTACATTTGCGATTGGAAACTGGATTACAGATGGCCTTGTTGCCGTATTTGATACGTTCTCCTGGCTTGGAGGACTGATTTACGGCGGCCTGTACGGCGTGCTCGTCATTACCGGGATGCACCATACGTTCCTGGCTGTAGATATCCAGCTGGTCGGTTCCACAGGCACAACATTCCTGTGGCCGATGCTCGCTTTGTCCAACATTGCCCAGGGATCAGCGGCGTTCGCGATCTGGCTTGCATCGAAGGATGAAAAACTGAAGGGTCTTGGCGTATCGTCAGGAGTTTCCGCATGGCTGGGAATTACAGAGCCTGCCTTATTCGGTGTGAACCTGCGTTTCAAATATCCATTCATTATAGCCATTAGTTCATCCGCCATTGCCGGATTGTATATCTCAGCCCAAGGCGTGCTGGCTAATTCGATTGGAGTCGGCGGTGTGCCGGGAATTTTCTCCATCGTCAGCGATTATTGGCTTGACTTCATGATAGGGATGGCTATCGTCATCGTGCTTCCTCTTGTAGGAACCTATCTCTATGCAAAACGTAAAAAAGACGTATAAAACTATGAAATGGTGGTGAGGTCATGAATGAACAGCCCTGGTGGAAAAAAGCGGTTGTCTATCAGATCTATCCGAAAAGCTTTAACGATACAACGGGAAATGGAGTCGGAGATATCCAGGGGATCATTGAGAAACTGGATTATTTGAATGAACTTGGAGTGGATGTTCTCTGGCTGACTCCGATGTATAAGTCCCCTCAGAATGATAATGGGTATGACATCAGTGATTATTACGATATTCATGATGAGTACGGAACAATGGAAGATTTTGAACGACTGCTTGATGAAACGCATAAACGAGACATGAAGCTGATTATGGATATTGTTGTGAACCATACATCGACCGAACATCAGTGGTTCCAGGAAGCTCTTCAGTCCAAGGAAAGTCCGTACAGGGATTATTACATCTGGAAAGATCCTGTAAACGGCGGTGCGCCTTCCAACTGGAAATCCAAGTTTGGGGGGAGTGCCTGGGCCTATGATGAAACGTCCGGTCAATATTACCTTCATCTTTTTGATATTACTCAGGCCGACCTGAATTGGGAAAATGAACAGTTGCGCGGGGATATTTATGAAATGATGCGGTTCTGGGGAGAAAAAGGTGTCGATGGTTTTCGTCTGGATGTCATTAACCTGATATCCAAGGACCAGGAATTTCCTGATGATGATGGCTCCAAAGCGCCCGGAGACGGCCGTAAATTCTATACGGATGGTCCAAGAGTCCATGAATTCATGCAGGAAATGAACCGGGAAGTTTTCCAGCCTTATGATTTGATGACGGTTGGGGAAATGTCCTCAACCACGATTGACCATTGTATTCAATATACAGCTCCTGAACGCAGGGAACTCAGCATGACCTTTAACTTCCATCACTTGAAGGTGGATTATCCGGGTGGAGAGAAATGGACCGTAGCCGACTTTGATTTTCATGAACTGAAAGCCATCTTATCGAAATGGCAGAAGGAAATGAATGAAGGCGGCGGATGGAATGCTCTCTTTTGGTGCAACCATGACCAGCCCCGTGTTCTTTCAAGGTTCGGGGATGACGTGAACTATCCAGATGAATCCGGCAAGATGCTTGCGACTGTCATTCATATGATGCAGGGAACGCCTTATATTTATCAAGGTGAAGAATTCGGGATGACCAACCCTAAGTTCAATCATATTGAACAGTATCGTGATGTGGAGTCTTTGAATATGTACGAAGAATTCAAAGAAAAAGGCTTTGATGAAGAGCAGATCCTTGCTATTCTCAAGCAGAAATCGAGAGATAATTCACGAACACCTGTCCAGTGGAATGATAACTCGAATGCTGGCTTTACAGATGGGACGCCGTGGATCGAGCCTGCAGATAACTACAAAACCATCAATGCTGAAAACGTCATGAATAAGGAAAACTCGATTTTTCATCATTACCGCAGGCTGATTCAGTTGAGGAAGTCCTACGATATCATTACGTTCGGGGATTACCAGCTTCTTACGCCTGAACATCCACAGGTGTTTGCCTATCTTCGAAAGTGGAATGGAGAAAAGCTGCTGGTCATCAATAACTTTTACGGAGAAGCTGCGACGTTCCAGCTGCCATTATCCATGAACAGTCAGGAAGAAATGGACGTCTTGATTAGCAACTATGAGGACGCACCATCGATCAGTAAAGAAATCTCTCTTCGTCCTTACGAATCTGTGGTTTATCATTTCCCAGGCAGGTAAAATGGAAGAGGGGGATAAACCTTGAAGAACAAATACGTAGTCATCTTTAATAAACTCGTGAAAAAGATACAGCAGGGGGTCTTTTCTGCCGGTGAGACACTTCCATCTGAACATGAGCTGACTGCTCAGTTTGATACATCCCGGGAAACGATCAGAAAGGCGCTGAATTTACTTGCTCAAAATGGATATATTCAAAAAGTGCGTGGGAAGGGATCGGTCGTTCTGGAACGGAACAAATTCAAATTCCCTGTTTCGGGTCTGACCAGCTTTAAAGAGCTGGCTGACCAGATGGGACAGGAAGTGAAAACGGCTGTGCATGAATTGACCATCGTCACACAGGCCTCCCACATACGCAGGCAGCTGGGATGTCCGGAAGATGCGAAACTTTGGAGGCTGATCCGCTCAAGAGAAATTGATGGAGAACGGATTATTCTCGATAAAGACTATATCCGTGAAGATTTAATCCCGGATATTACGAAGGAAACAGCTGAACAGTCTCTCTATCACTATATAGAAGAAGAGCTGGGACTTGAAATCAGTTTTGCCAAAAAGGAAATCGTCGTCGAAGATATCACGGATGAAGACAGGGAACTGCTTGACTTGAATGGTCATCAGCAGGTGGTCGTTATTCGAAGTTATGTCTACCTTGCTGATACGACAGCCTTCCAATTTACAGAATCCAGACACCGTCCTGACAAGTTTCAATTTGTAGACTTCGCCAGGCGGACGAAAGCTTGAACAAAGGAGGGCCGTAATGGTTCTCCTTTGTTTTTTATATTGAAAAAGGTAAAATAGGTGTAGCTAAAGAAATGAAAGAGGTGGAAAGATGTTCGTCATTGGTGCTACAAAAAAACTGCAGAATGAATTGAAATCCCCTGTTCGTGATTTGAATGAATATCAGGATGTCCCCGATTTATATAAATGGCATGCAAATATGATTACCGTGAAAGGTAGAAAGTGTCTGATGCTTATGAACAATGAAACGGGTATTAATTTGACGCTCTTCGGTTTGCAGAAAGAACAATTTGAGCATCTGGATAATGTGATTAAAGGTTCCCTTCAGCAGCTGTTTCAACTGCTGGATGTTGATAAGAAGGCAGCCTACTATATCCTTGATGCCACTGATGAAATCGTTTATACCAAAACGGATAACCGCAGTGTCATGGGTATGATGAGTGAAACAAAAGCAAGAATCGATCATACCGTCCGCGACCTGTCTTATGAGGAAATCGACGCCGTAGCGTTGAATAAGGACAATAATGTATTCCCTATGAGCCCTCTGAAGCACCTGGATCCCGTCACCACTTTAAACAAATACTTTGAAGAGTAAGCGCACACGGTTTTCGTGTGCTTTTTTTTATTAGTAAGCCGGTTCCTCACTGGAAAGTTCCTTGTTTTTCTTTGCTCAAAATGGTCCAGGCATATATAAGCTTCTTGGTTTTACATACGGTTAGGGGTATGTTATAAATTCAATATAAGCTTTTTAAGGAGGATGCGAACGATGTTTTTTAAATCATTTTTTGATGAAGAATTAGCCCAGATGTCTTATATGACAGGATGCCAGCGAACGGGTGAAGCTATGGTGATTGATCCCGCACGTGATATCAATCCTTATCTTGAAACAGCTGAAAAAGAAGGATTTACAATTACGAAAGTAACGGAAACACACATTCATGCGGACTTTCTCTCTGGTGCCAGAGAATTGGCTCAGCATACCGGAGCTGTTCTGTATTTGTCCAATGAGGGAGACAATGACTGGAAATACGAGTATTTAAATGAATTGAATCACGTGTTACTGAACGGGGGAGATCAGTTTTACGTTGGAAATATTAAATTTGATGTTCTTCACACCCCCGGACATACCCCTGAAAGTATTTCATTTGTCTTAACCGATGAAGGAGGGGGCTCCAAGGTTCCTATGGGGATTTTCACAGGAGACTTCGTCTTTGTAGGAGATGTCGGCCGTCCGGATCTGCTGGAAAAGGCTGCAGGTTCAGAAGGGACGTCCAGGCAGGGAGCGCGCCAAATGTTCCAATCCCTTGAAGCTTTCAAGGATCTCCCTGATTATCTTCAAGTCTGGCCGGGCCATGGTGCTGGCAGTGCGTGTGGGAAATCATTAGGGGCAGTCCCTGCTTCTACGGTCGGTTATGAAAAAGCGAATAACTGGGCGCTTCAGCACACGGATATCGATGAATTTACAGATGAATTGATTGATGGTCAGCCGGAACCACCGAAATATTTTGGGATGATGAAAAAGCTGAATAAAGAAGGCCCGTCTTTGAATAAAGGAAGAGATGTGCAGAAACTGACGGTGGATCAACTGGAAGATTATCGAGGAAATGATGCAGTCATCATTGATACGAGAGACAAATGGACCTTTGCGGCAGGCCACCTTCCAGGAACAATCAATATCCCTTACAATCGATCATTCTCAAACTGGGCCGGCTGGGTCGTCGACTATGACCAGTCCATCGTATTAATCGGTGAAGAAAGCCGCTTAGGTGAAATGAAAAAATCACTGGAAGCCATCGGTCTGGATGAAGTTACAGCTTATGTTGCACAATCGGATCTCAGTCAGATCGGGGGACTTGAAACCTATACGTCCATTACCCCGGAGGAATTGGAGAATCACTATAAACAGGATGATCGATATGTGGTCATCGATGTACGTAATCCAGGTGAATGGGAAGCAGGTCACATGGATCATGCCCATCATTTCATGCTTGGGCATTTGAAAGAAAGCCTTGATGAAATTCCGAACGACCGGACACCGATCGTCCACTGCCAATCCGGCGTCCGCTCCGCGATCGCCGTCAGCCTGCTGCAGGCCAACGGCTTTAAGGACACCATCAACTTGAAGGGTGGATATGCGGCCTGGGAACAACAATGGGATAAATCCTGATGAAAAACACGACCTTGGAAACAAGGTCGTGTTTTTTTGCAAAAAAAGACCCCTACTCAAGAGAAGTAGAGGCGAAAGTTTGTATAGGTATAGGATTAGGGGAGGTGTTAATTATATAGAAATTAAATTAACACGTAAATTAAACTTGCTCAGAAACTAATGGTCTAGGGTGGGTTTCAACTGCACTATCTGTAGTCAATGGCGCAGCGATAGATACAGCCAGACCTAGAACAGCGACAAATGCAATGATTTTTTTCATAACATTATACCTCCTAAGTGAGAATGTTTATTTAACAATTGCATTGCTAACCTTAAATATTCGGATGAGCGTTTATACATTCTCTGCCTTTCAAAAAGATCGGCTAAGAACTTAGAATACCTGATCACATAAACATGGTCCTTCTTTTTTTGAAAATAAGGAAGGACAGTTTCCTCAATGAAAGGGAGTGTTTCAGGCAGTTCTTTCAGTAAATTGTAATACACCTTAAAGTGCAGGTAGTGGCTTTCAGAAGCAGTTTTTTCGACTTCTGATAAGCCTTTTTCAATCCATTCAAGACACCCGGATTTATCATCCAGACGGTAATGTTCAATGATCAGCCCGTGGACGATATTCAGATATTCCTGGTAATCATACGTGGATTTTGACTCGAAAACGTAGTTTAGACTTTTCTTGTAGTTGAGTATGGCGGAGTCATGATTTTCAATTCTCGACTCCAACACCGCAATGTTGATATAAACCAGTTTGAGCTGTTGATTATCTTTGGTCTGGGATGCGATTTTTTTGGCCAGATTATAATTTTCAAGAGATTTCGTATAGTTTTTCAACCGGCTGTAACTGATGCCCAGAATAATGTGGCAGTCTGCACTTTTGGCAAGGTCATACTGACTTTTATAAATTTCCAAGGCCTGATCTGCATAGAAAACAGAGGCAGAAACATGATGGGCCTGGCTGGCGCTTAAGGATAAGTGGTAATACAAGTCGCTGATTTCCCACTTTTCGATGCCTGCTGGACTACTGTAGTTCTTAGCTTCCATTAACTGTTGAAAAGATTCATCAAAATTCCCTCGATAATATTCAAGCAGGCCGGAACTTAAATGAAAATAGTACTTCATTTCATCATCGAATGTACCTTCATGTTGTTTAATATCTTTCCATGCCTCATAAGCCTTCTCCACCTTGTTTTCTAATAGAAGATGGCGAATGCGGAAGAGCTCGAAAAAAATATACAGATGATGATTGTTCAGCGTATCCTTTTGATGAGAAAGTTCCTCCTTTAATATTTCCGCTTCCTCTTTCCTTTTAAAGACGATTGTTTCATACCATTCCTTCAGCTTTTCTTTGGAAGGATGATTATAGGAAGAGTCGTGAAAATCAAGGCCGAGGCGTTCATACAAAAGTTCGAGCACCTCAAAAGCTGGAACGGTCTGATCGTTCTCAATCTTGGATAAATACGCGGGGGAAATAATTCCATCAGCAAGCTGGTTTTGTGTTAACCCTTGTTTCACCCGATGGAACCGAAGTACTTTTCCATATTCCATTTTCCACACACCTAGTTGATCAACTGTTGATTTGGGAGAAAAAATCTCTTTCAAATCTATTTTTAGAATACATGTTCGTTTCATCATTTTCAATAAATTTCGGCAGTTTCCCAAGTCGCAGAAAAAATGGTACTTAAGAGGTGGTTTTTAGAGGGGACTTTCATAGAAGGGACAAAATGGGTGTCTATTAGATGTTTTTCAAGGGAAATTATGGGTTTAGGAGTAATGATACATGAGAAAGGGTATAAAAGGTATAGGAAAATTTCATCTATTCTTGAAATATCGACCAATCAGTGAGGAGGAGTGATTCGTGTGGGATACAATGTCACACAGAAGCTGATCCAGGACCACTTAGTCGAGGGAGAGATGACGCCTGGATCGGAAATCGGTTTGAAAATTGATCAGACCCTTACACAGGATGCTACAGGGACAATGGTGATGCTTGAACTGGAGGCTATGGGGATTGAGCAGGCTCAAACAGAGGTTTCTGCTCAGTATGTAGACCATAACTTGATCCAGGAAGACAGCAAAAATCCAGATGACCATTTGTTTTTAGAAAGTGCCGCCAAACGGTTCGGGCTTTATTTCAGCCGGCCGGGAAATGGGGTCAGTCATCCTGTCCATATGCAGAGGCTGGCGAGGCCGGGGAAAACACTGCTCGGATCTGACAGCCACACATGTGCCAACGGCAGTATGGGCATGCTTGCCATGGGGGCTGGCGGCATTGATGTCGCGATGGCTGTTGCCGGTGAACCGTTTTATGTGAAGATGCCGAAAGTATGGGGCGTAAAAGTGACCGGTTCCCTTCCAGACTGGGTCAGTGCGAAGGATGCCATACTGGAAATGCTGCGCAGGCACGGGGTGAAAGGCGGAGTGAACCACGTGTTTGAATATTATGGACCTGGCTTGAAAAACCTCACAGCCATGGACAGGCATGTCATTGCGAATATGGGAGCAGAACTTGGGGCAACTGGAACAGTCTTTCCTTCCGATGAGGAAACGAAACGATTCATGAAGCTTCAAGGCAGGGAAGACGAATGGATTGAACTGTCGCCGGATGAAGACGCCGCGTATGATGTGCATGATGAATTGAATCTCTCAGAAATTACACCAATGGTGGCCAAGCCCTCTAGCCCAGGCAACGTGGTACCTGTAGAGGAAGTGGAGGGAGAAGGAATTTACCAGTCTTATATCGGTTCCTCGGCGAACCCTGGATTCCGTGATTTTGCGATAGCTTCCAAAATTGTTGAAAATAAACATATAGCCGATGGGGTTTCTTTTGATATAAATCCGACCTCCAGACAAATGCTGATTGACTTGTCACAGGAAGGGCATATCGCTAATTTCCTTCAATCTGGAGGACGTCTCCACCAAGCGGGGTGTAATGGATGTATCGGTATGGGACAAGCACCTGCCACAGGACGGAACAGCCTGCGTACAACGCCGAGAAACTTCCCCGGCCGTTCCGGGACGAAAGAAGACAGCGTTTTTCTATGCAGTCCGGAAACCGCAGCTGTTTCTGCTTTGACAGGAGTCATAACGGACCCGAGAAAATCCGGGTTTGACTATCCTGACGTGCAGGATTTGGATGAGCCGACCGTGGACACACGTCTTTTGGATGAACCCCTGCCCTACGAGGAGGCAAAGGAAGTCGAATTAGTCAAAGGTCCAAATGTCGCCTCGATTCCAGAGATGGAGGAACTTCCAGACGAGATGGAGCTCCCTGTGCTCCTGAAAATGGGTGATGACATTTCCACTGATGAGATTCTTGCAGGAGGAGCGCGAGTGCTGCCATACCGCAGCAACCTGCCTGAAATTAGTAAGTTCACCTTTGAGATCGTAGATGACACGTACTATGACCGGGCGATGGAGCAGAGAGATAAGGGTGGTCATGCTGTTGTGGCAGGTGCCAACTACGGACAGGGTTCCAGCCGCGAACATGCCGCTCTGGCTCCTAAGTATTTAGGGATGAAAGTAGCGGTTGTCGAGGATTTTGCCAGAATTCACTGGCAGAACCTGGCCAACTTTGGCGTGCTGCCGCTTACATTCAAGGATCCCGCTCAATTAGAAGAGATTGAGCAGGGAGATGTTCTCGTTTTCACTGGATTGAGAGAACAGATCAAAAAATCGCCTGTGGTTGAAGCTGAAATTAAAGGCAGGGGTCAAACGATCAAGTTGGAGCATGCCTTATCGGACAGACAGATTGACATTATGGAAAAAGGTGGTTTGATCAACTGGGTTAAATCGCGTCTTGAATCGTAATACACATTCAATTTTAACGAAATCAGCTTGTAGGGAAAGGATCTATTTTTCTACAAGCTTTTTTACATGCTTTGGAAGCCTGCAAACCTCGCTCTTCGTGGGTGGAAGTGGGAAGATGAGTTGAATATAGAAAGCCACGTACGGTTGGTGGATCGTACGTGGCTTATCCAAAATAGAGCACAATTTATGTTCTTGAAGTATCCAGTGGAGCCAGGGTTTTTTCGATTTTTTCGCGTTCGTGTTCTAGGAACGGTGGAAGAGCCAGTGATTCACCCAGGTGTGCCGGGTCTTCATCAGTGGCAAATCCAGGTCCGTCTGTAGCCAGTTCGAATAAAATGTGATTGGCTTCTCTGAAATACAGCGATTTGAAGTAAAAGCGATCGACAAGACCTGAATTCGGATAACCGGCGGCATCGATGATTGTCTTCCATTTTGCTAATTCTTCTTCGTTTTCAACACGGAAGGCGACGTGGTGAACACTGCCCCTTCCAGGTTTTTCAGGTTGTTCGTCCGGCTTTTCTTCCACATGGACTTCTGCTCCTGACCCACCTTCCCCAGTCTCATAAACCGTCCATTGATCATAGGCGCCGACTTTACGGAAACCAAGGACTTCCGTCAGGACTTTTTCTGTTTTAACGGCTTCATGAACGGTCAAATGGACAGGGCCGAGTCCAGTAATACCGCTGTCTTGAGGTACGGGGGAGTTTTCCCAGGGGGCTCCTGCACGTACGCCGGAGTTGTTCTGATCGGATACAAGCATAAGCCGCTGGCCTTCCGGGTCTCTGAACGCAAGCGTTTTTCTACCGAAACGTTCCTGTACACGATCTACATCAAGGTCGTAAGCAATCAAGCGTTTCTGCCAGTATAACAGGGCTTCATCATCTTTAACCCGTAGAGATGTCGTGGAAATGCTCCTTGTCCCAGGATAGGTATGGCCGGCCCGGTGTATTTCGAAAAAGGTCAGGTCTGTCCCGGGATTTCCCTTTTCATCCGCATAGAAGAGGTGGTACATAGAAGGGGAATCCTGGTTTACCGTCTTTTTAACGAGCCGCATCCCCAGCACGTTCGTGTAAAAATCATAGTTTTTGGCAGCGGAAGCTGTTATGGCTGAAACATGATGGATGCCTTTTAACTCCATGATTGATCCTCCTCATTTTACTTTGAATTCGAGATAATTATATCGCAGGAAGTTATGAGGTTCAACAAGAGCGCTCATGACTTACGTACATACGGAAAAATACGTGTCTGGACGGATCTGGAAAAATAGGTGATCGGTCTATGCTGGAAATGTTCAGCAGGGAGAAAGTCCAACAGGTGATTCGTCGTTACAGTCGTTTCAGCTTTCTGCAGCTTCCAGTTATTATGAATGATGGGGCCTTTATATACACGCTTTCCCTGAACCATCCAGAGGGCGTACCTTTCCGTCAGCCAGTATAAAAGTGAGCCGGGACGGGCCTGCATAGGTTCACTGATTGTCTGGAACTCCGCATGAAAGTGGGCAGGCGGGTATCCTTTATGAGTACGCCGGCTGGAAAATTGCGTAATTGAATCTCTGTTATCCATCCGCATGGAGGCGTGTACGTAGGGGAGTCCGAAAGCAGTGCGCGCTAAAAAAACCCCGAGAGGATGATCGGAGTCGAGGGTGATGAAATAAACCCCTGGTTCGCCTTTGTAGGAGACGTACGTTCTTACATTCAGCTCCAGAAGATCCGTTCCAAACGGAAGTCTTGGCAGGCCGCGGAACCGGATATTCCTCATACGGAAGGGGACTACAGCAATCCAGGCTGAGCCGTCAAATTCATCTATATCGAGCTCCTCAGGTACATGAGGCCGCAGTTCATCTACAGGGACGGGCCAGTGTATAAAATATAAATCATCCCAATCCTGATGCATTATCCATCGGCTTTTATCCATGATTATCACCTCTGTTTAGCTTTACCCGTCCCGGAGTGGAAGCATACATTCCAGAGGTGTTCAATCGGCTGTTCCGGTCATTCGAAAGAAGCTATTTCCCCTGCTTCTCTTTCCCTCTTCCTCATCTCATTCAGCAGCATCTGGATGAACTCCTCCTCCAGCTTCAACTCCACGGCTTTATGAATGGCATCTTTCAGGAGGAAGGGAGATAGTTTATCAAAAGCCATAGCAGCTCCTCCTTCATTACGTTAGCATTTCAACAGAAACTGTTGCCGCACCTGTTAAACGTCCGTGCTGATCATAAAGAGGCTGGGCAAATACATCATATCTGGTCAAGCCTTCGGATAGGGGAAAGGCGAGGATCTCTCTTCTGGCCATTCCATCGTCGATCACACGCTGCTTCAGATTCATCAAGGCAGTTGTACCTTCATTGAAGTCCAGTTCTTCATCTGTTTTCCCCATGACTACATTCATTCTAAAGTCCGGGTGCGGGTTGAACATCCATGTATAACGGAGGTTCAAATCACAGTGAGCAATGACTATAGGTGAATTTACGAGCGCTTTTTCAAAAGGTTCACTCAAGTGCTCGGTGTAAAAAAGAGAGGGGTTGATGTGCAGGTAAGACGCAATTTGAGAAGCAACCGTCATACTGGGATTTCTGGTACCGTTCTCTATTTGTGCGTAATAAGCCCTATCAATATGAGCCCCTTCTGCAATCTCCTGCTGGGTGAGTTCCTGTTCTTTTCTTAAATTGATCAGCCAGCTTCTCATTCTGAATCATCACATCCTACAATGCTTAGTTATATAATAAATTCTACATGTTGAAGAAAATTCCTTGTGGCATATTGCAACAAAAATCACTATATATGGTAGTGTATAGAATAAAACATACTAGTTCTAGCGTTTTTTACGCATTTTCAACATTTTTTTAGTTTTTTCGATAGAGGTACTGAAGAATTTGATATAATCGATGCGGCATGACATTCGTATATCAGTCAGCGGCAGAGGGAGAGGAGAGGCATGACTTGGGAAATTTTGAACATCCTCGCCGTCAGTGCATTTGCTTTTAGTGGAGCTATTGTCGCACTGAACGAGAGGTATGATATATTCGGAACGTTTATTTTAGGAATCGCCACACCGTTCGCCGGGGGTATCATCCGGAACATTGCTTTGGATGTACCGGTGATTCACGTGTGGGAACAGGGATATTTATTTTACGTGGCTTTAATCACCATTGCCATTGTGTATTTCTTTCCGAAAACATGGGTGATGGCCTGGGACCGCTGGAATATCTACCCTGATGCTGTAGGCCTCTCGGCATTCGCTCTACAAGGGGCGTCCTTTGCTGTACAGCAGGATTTCCCGCTGGGAGGTATTGTTTTCGCTGCTATCCTGACAGGGGTGGGCGGGGGTGTGACAAGGGATGTGCTGGCCCAGCGCCGCCCAATGGTGCTTCATCAGGAAATTTACGCGGTATGGGCGATGGTAACGGGCGTGGTGATTGGTCTTGGATGGGTCGACCTTTACAATCCGTTTCATACATACAGCATTTTTCTGCTGATCATCCTGTGCCGAGTGTTGTCGTATCACCTTGGCTGGCATTTACGATTTCGGGATTTGTACCGCATATAAAAAAGGAGTCCATCGTGGACTCCTTTGGCTGTAGAAAAAGCTTGTGTTAACCAGTTAGAGTTGTCCATTTGTCGTGGGAAGGGTCACTTTCCGCTTATCGGTGGATGCTTGCCGCGGGCACGGCCTCAGCTAACTTGGTCAAGAAACCTATTTGACCAAGTGGATCTTCGGCTCGCGCTGTTCCCGCAGGCATCACCACCGAACGCTCCTCGTGCCGACGTTAGAATATAGGAGAGAGATAGTGCACTAAGCAGATTCGCAGATTCAAAAGAACGGCATGGGCTGCGCTATGGCCGCTTGCGTGGAAAACAAAAAGGGAAAGAACAGGCGCTGATGACGGCTTCCTGCTGGGATATGAAAAAGATTGTCCTCCATCCAGCAAGGGTGAGCAGGGTGAAGGAGAGTCTTTTTCGATTTTAAAGAACTCCCAAGGAGCGGTGCCCCTTCCACTCCTGCGGAAGAACGAGTGGTCCGAGATCGCCGAGCGTGGGTTTTGCGAGGAAGCTCGGGCGCTCGTCCGCGGAAAGGGAAGGGGCTTTCGCTCCTGGCGGTAAGAAAGAAAAAAGCTTGTAAAGAAACAGGGGTTTCTCTACAAGCTGAGGAGTCCATCGTGGACTCCTTTTTTATACCTTTTAATATCGGAATAGATCACCTGATAAGTAGCGCTCTCCTGTATCTGGAGCGATGCAGACGATGACTTCTCCCGGTTTTTTCTGTTTAGCGGCCTGGATAGCTGCCCAGCAGGCGGCACCACAGGATGTCCCAAGGAGCAGCCCTTCTTCACGGGCCAGGCGACGGGTGATGTCATAGGCATCTTCGTCGGTGACCTGGTAAATCTCATCATAAATCTCCTGATTCAATATGCTTGGAATGAACCCCGGGCTTGTACCGACCAGTTTATGCTTGCCTGGCTGACCGCCGGACAACACGGGAGATCCTGCCGGTTCTGCAACATGGATTGTCATGTCCTTGAAGCGTTTTTTCAATTCTTCCCCGGTTCCTGTAATGGTTCCTCCGGTTCCTGCTGTAGAGACAAAACCGGCCAGTGGTTTACCGAGTTCATCCATCGCTTCGATTATTTCTGCTGCTGTCGTATGGCGGTGAGCATCAGGGTTGGCCATGTTCTCAAACTGCATCGGCATAAAACCGCCTTCGATTTCTTCGACAAGTTCTTTTGCCTTGGCGATGGCTCCGGGCATTTTGGCGTCTCCCGGCGTCAGAACGATCTCAGCTCCGTATGCTTTCAGAAGATTAATCCGTTCCTGTGTCATCGTGTCCGGCATGACTAGAACAGCACGGTATCCTCTGGCGGCCGCATTCATCGCAATACCGATTCCCGTATTTCCACTGGTCGGTTCAATGATGGTGGATCCCTCTTTTAAAAATCCATCCTTTTCTGCCTGTTCAATCATATTAAAAGCAGCCCGGTCTTTGACACTGCCGCTCGGGTTGTACTTTTCCAGTTTCATATAAATGTCGGCCCCGCCTTCTGGAGCCAGGCGGTTTAATTTCACTAATGGAGTATCTCCGATTAGATCCGCAATATTGTTGACTACGCGCATGAACGTCACATCCTTTTGTTAGACCTGCTGCTTTAAGTTTACCATAGGAGGTGGAAGCCATTCATCCGCTGTGCTCCAGTGGCTGCTTCAAAAATTGTCTTCAACCATCTGCTGGGCGAATTGGAACGTATCTTTCGGTACAGAAATTTTAAAAGCCAGCTGGTTGGCATTCAGGTTGAAGCGGTCCACTTTCACATTGAAATTACTTGCCGTTTCCATCTGGGTAACGGCTACATAGATGTTCTCTTCATTCGGATTGACGATGACCCATTCCGGCAGATTGTAGTTATCCTTTAAGAATTCCAGTACTTTTTTATTAGGAAGAGGAAGCTGTCCAAGAGAGATTTTCTCCTGTTCCAGAACAAGGTCGCCGTTTTCCTGGACCACAGGGTTCAGCTCAACCTTGATCGGGACTACCTGTTCAAAAGCCTTGATATTTCCGGATAACGTGACGTTTTTGTCGATCGAGACGGAGTAATCAAACACGGTCTGATTGGACAGCTCGGATAAGTATTCATTGGCGAGCTGCTCCATATTCTCTTTCGTTGAGACAATGGTAAACTCGGCATCGGTATTCTCTTCTCCGCGGTCTACATTGACAAGGGTATACGAGCTTGGCAGAAAGACTAAAGCAAGGAGCCAGCCGATGATACCGATGTTGATGATGGCAAGGACCCAGAAGGACGTCCGCCATTTATTGTTTAGAAGTAATCGTTTCATTTATCATTCCACCCAGGTTATTCTTCAATATCTTCTCTAATATGAGCGAGTACGCGTTCTGCCATTTCCTTGTATCCCTGTTCATTCGGGTGGAAATGGTCTTCTTCCCATAGGAGTTCTTCTTCGTTACCATCAAAAATATCACGGATAGGAATAAAGTGGGCCTGGTCATATGTGCCGATGATCCTCTCGCTGGCCTCGTTCCAATCGCCCATGATTTCCCCCAGCTCGGGGATGTTATTAAAATATTGATTAAATGGGTTGTACAGACCAACAAAGTAGATGGGTGCTTCGTCGTTCAAGTTTTGTGTCTTCTCAATAATTTCCTTGAGCCGCTCTTCATATCCATCACGTTCGTCCCGGAAGTCCTGGTAGTTTAAATTAGTGAAGTTGTCTTTAACCACCTTCATCACATCGTTGGCGCCGATGGTGATGAGCACAATGTCTGCCTGTTCGATGGAACGGGAAATATCTTCGTCTTCCATTCGTTCTAACATCTGGTCCGTACGATTGCCGCGTTTTCCGTAATTGATCACTTCAAGAGAAGTATTGGTGTTAGTATTCGTGAAGTTGTCTTCAAGAATACCAACATAGCCGCCATTATCTGTACCGTCTCCGACTCCCTGCGTCAAAGAGTCGCCAATGGCAACAACGGTCAAATCATTTTTTATGAAAAGGTCACGTGCGCTGTCCATGACACTTGTGAAAACGTCCCGCAGACCTTCGCCAAGGGCGTTTTCGTCTTCCTCTGCTGAAACTTCCTCCTGCTCTGTCTCTGGCTGCTCTTCTACATCCGCGTTTCCTGTTTCTAACGACTGTTCTTCAGGTGTGCTGGATGACTCCTGCTCCTCTGGTGTATAGATAAAGGAGGCTGTTATAAAAAAGGCAAGGATGAGAGTAAGCAGGATGGAGGCTGTCCATCTCCACTTTTTCACGTTATGATCCCTCCTGAGGGGGCGTTAATTTTATTATATGTGGTTTTATTTTTATGGGAAATGAAAAAGTTTTATCCATAATTATAGCATGACGCCTTTACAATAGACATACGTGAACGAGTATTGGAAGATGAGGGTAGGGAACGAATTGGTCACGGGAGGCGTTTGAAAAATGGATCGAAGTATGACGATTTCTGTAAGAGAGCTGGTCTCTTATGTGTTCAGGGCAGGAAGCATTGATGAACGGTTCCAGTCCAATACAGCTCTGTTGGAGGGAACAGCCATCCATCAGGAAGTACAGAAGAAGTATAAGGACGGAGACGAAAAGGAAGTTTTTCTTCAGTGTGAATATACGTATGGAGAGCTTAACCTGATTGTCCAGGGCCGGTGTGACGGCCTGCTTGAGGGAGAAGACGGGCCGGTCATTGATGAAATCAAGTCGACATCCGGAGACCTGGAGGAACTTGACAGCTCTTCTCATCCCGTTTACTGGGCTCAGGCCAAAGGCTATGCCTATATCTATTCTCTCCAGGAAAACCTGGAAGAAATCGATGTCCAGCTGACCTATGTGCAGAAACGGACGAAGGAAAAGAAGCGTCTGCAGATAAGGTTCACGCATGATGAACTGGCTGACTTTATGAAGGAGACCGTGAAGGCTTATCAATCCTACGCATCTGTCCTTCATGATCTGGAGGAACAGAGGGAAGCCACGGTGCCTTCCTTTTCTTTTCCGTTCTCTACCTATCGGACCGGCCAGCGGAAACTGGCGGGGAGTGTGTACAGGACGATTGAAGAAAAGCGGAACCTGTTCGCTCAGGCCCCCACCGGCATTGGAAAGACGATATCGACTTTATTTCCGGCGGTAAAAGCTCTTTCTCTTGATAAAATGGACAGGATTTACTATTTGACCGCTAAAACGACGACGAGAGCTACAGCTGAGGAAGCGCTGGCCAAAATGGAAGAGCACGGCCTTTCCCTGAGATCAGTCACCTTAACGGCTAAGGAGAAAATCTGTTTTCAGGAGGAAACGATCTGTCAGCCGGATTATTGTGAATATGCAGATGGGTATTACGACAGGGTGAATGACGGCATTGTGGATGTACTAAGGAATGAGACACAGCTTACACGTCCTGTGATTGAAGCGTATGCCAGAAAGCATCGTTTATGCCCGTTTGAGTTTTCCCTTGACCTCACGGATGTGGTGGACGTGATCATCAGTGATTACAATTATATCTTCGACCCGCGTGTTGCCTTGAAGCGGCTGCTGCCTGACCGTAAGAAAAAAACAGCTCTCCTTGTGGATGAAGCGCATAATCTTGTTGAACGGGCGAGAGAAATGTACTCGGCTTCGGTTTACAAAAACCCATTCAGGGAAGCCTCTGCTGCATGGGAAGACGAGGAGGGGATCCGAAAGACCGCCCGGGCAGTGGCTGATGACCTGGAGCGCCTTGGCGGTTTTCAAGGCGGAGAGGTCGTCATCAATGAGGTCCCGGGTGAACTGGAAGAAAACCTTGAACGGTTCATTGGGAAATCGGAGCAGATCATCCAGGAACAGCCGGAGGACGAACGTTCCGAATCTCTTGTTGACTTATATTTCACCGCCCAGAATTTCCTGAGGATTTTTGAGTTTGTGGATGATCATTATCGTTTTATAGCAGCTAGAGGGGAAGACGGGGATCTGATGCTGAAGCTGTTCTGCCTTGACCCTTCCCACGTATTAAAGAAGGTGACAGATGGGTTCCGCTCCGGCACATTCTTTTCAGCCACGCTTTCACCTTTTGCCTATTATAAAGAAATGCTGGGAGGAACGAAGGAGGATTACATCCTTCAGCTTCCATCCCCCTACGATGCCTCTCAGGTTGATGTCACGATTACACCGTTATCAACCCGGTATAAAAACCGGAACCAAACGTCAGGAATTCTGGCAGAGCGGTTGAAAGACCAGGTGGAAAATTATAGTGGAAACCACTTATTCTTTTTCCCGTCGTATCACTACATGGAGCTAGTCTACCAGGAGTTCCGGAAGATGTCCCCTGTTGATGCAGTCATGCAGGAAAGAGGCATGGATGAGAGCCGGCGGGAGGATTTTCTTGCGCAATTCGTTCCAGGAGGGCGTCTGGCAGGTTTTGCTGTCATGGGTGGTGTTTTTTCTGAAGGTGTCGACCTCCGCGGAGACCGGCTGAATGGTGTGGCTGTGGTTGGTGTCGGTCTGGCTCCAAGAAATTTTGAGAAAGAGTTGATTAAAGACTATTTCAATGAAAAAGGCCGCCGGGGGTATGATTATGCTTACGTATATCCTGGAATGAACAAAGTACTTCAGGCTGGTGGACGACTGATTCGTTCGGAAGAGGATCATGGAGCTATACAGCTTATAGATGATCGATTTGCTGCTGAAAAATATACGAGTTTGTTCCCTGAAGATTGGAGAAATTATCGAATTATTAAATAAAAAGATTTCCCGGGAAATTTATTGGCGGATACCGCTGTGCCGGGAATGGATTTTGTAGAAATGAGGGATAGATATGCCTTGGATTAAACCTGTGAAACAACAGCATATGAAAGAAATAAGAGGAGAAGATGAGCCTTCCTCATTGTTTGACCGGCTTATTGCGAATGACCCCGGTTTATATGAAGCTTTTCTTCCTCTTCAACAGGCTGTGAAGAACACCGACCTGCCAGATGATTTGAGAGAGGCGGTCATCACGTTTGTGTCAATGAAAAATGGCTGCCGTTACTGCACAAAAAGTCATGCTTCCTTATTAGAAGGCCACACAGGTGTAGAAGGTGTAGAAGAATGGCTGGATGATTATGAAGCATCATCCATGAGTGAGCAGTGGAAAGCTGTCCTGCATTATGCCGAACGGTTAACCGCCAAACCTGTAGAGGTGGATCAGGACAGCGTGAACCGCCTTAAGAAAGCAGGATTTAGTGTGCGTGAAATTGCTGTGATCAACCATACCGTGGCTTATACGAGCTATACGAATCAGTTGTCGATGGGGCTTGGATTGTAAATCTTAAAGCACCGATCGAGACTGGGTTTTCTAGACTGTCGAGAACTTTTCCGGCAGTCTTTTTTTTGGACGCTGCGGCCTGGTTGTAAAAGGTGTTTATCTTAAAAGTTTATTGTAAACTAAAATAAATTAGTGTTGACATTATGCCGGGGGTTTTTTATCTTTAAGGAAGAAGTTGTGGAGGAGGGATAATGATGAAGAAGTCGAAACTAAGCGTTTATGAAATGACTTTAGGCAGTTTGTTTGTTGCGCTGATGGCTATCGGTGCCAATATTACGGCTTACCTGCCATTTCTCCAGGTTATGGGAGTTCCTCTGACCCTGCAGACGTTTTTCGCTATTCTGGCAGGGCTTATGCTTGGAAGCCGTCTCGGGTCTTTTTCGATTCTCGTGTATGTTCTTTTAGGTTTGGCGGGAGCACCGATCTTCGCTGGTTTTAAAGGCGGGTTGTCGGTCGTGATTGCTCCGACGTTTGGATTTATTTTGTCTTATATTATTCTTGCTTATTTTGTAGGGAAAATTGCTGAATCCAGGCGGACGATGCCGAGGTACATAATGGCCGCTGCCACCGGCATCATCATCAACTATTTTGTCGGTGTCCACTTATTTTATCTCGCGCTGAATTTCTGGGTGGGAGGAGACGGGATCAGTCTTGCTCTGGCGTGGTCCAGTATGGTGCCGTTTATCATAAAGGACAGCGTTCTTGCCGTAGGTGCAGCCTTGTTTACCCAACGGTTCGAAAAGGCGTGGCTTTCCAAAACAAGACTCAGACAGGCGGCATAGTCCTGTGGTTTTATGAAGTAACGAAAGGCCCTGCCCACATAAGGGACAGGGCCTTTTTATTGCCATTTTTCGGACTTTTGTGTGAGTTGGATAACGGTCTGGATTGCTATATGATGAGAGAAGATTGGAAAGGAGAGATGGAGAATGAAACATCGTTTGGATGAACTGGCTGCCTACCTGAAGGAGACGGGTATTGATGCAGCTTTTATTAATTCACCGGAAAACTTCTTTTATTTAACCGGGTTTCTAACTGACCCTCATGAAAGGCTGTTAGGGTTGGTCGTATTTCCGGAAGCAGACCCTATGGCTGTTCTTCCGGGAATGGAAAAAGCACAGCTGCAGGAAACAGGCTGGAGCCATGAAATCATTGGTTACGCTGATCATGAAAATCCATGGCAGATGATCAAGGATTCTATGAATCAGGCGGGGATCACGAACGTACATCATGTGGGCATAGAAAAAGAAGTGCTTTCCTACGGGCGTAGTGAATCCTTTTTTGCGCTGTTTGATGACGCAGAAGTCCTCGACATCGAAGGGAAATTAAACGAGATGCGTGTTGTAAAGGATGAACAGGAAATCGCTGTTCTGAAGGAAGCGGCAGAACTCGCAGATTTCGGGGTCAAGGTAGGAACAGAAGCCCTGAATGAAGGGGTCACGGAAATGGAAGTCCTTGCGGCGATTGAGTATGAGCTTAAGAAAAAAGGCGTCGCTCAAATGTCCTTCTCCACTATGGTGCTTTTTGGTGAGAAATCCGGCCATCCTCATGGAAACCCCGGAGACCGCAGGTTAAAAGAAGGAGACCTTGTCCTGTTTGATCTTGGAGTCGTCTGGAAAGGATACACGTCTGATATTACGAGAACCTTCGCTTTCCGCTCTGTCAACGAAAAGCAGAAAGCTATCTATGAAACGGTTCTTGAAGCATTGAATGCTTCCCTGACCATCAGTCGTCCTGGAACAAGGATTGGTGATCTGGATGAAGCGGCGCGTCAGGTTATTACAGAAGCCGGCTACGGCGATAAGTTTCCACACCGGATTGGACATGGACTGGGAATCAATGTGCATGAATTCCCTTCTATGAGTCATTTGAATGACGGAGTATTAAAAGAAGGGATGACGTATACGCTCGAACCGGGCATTTACGATCCTGAAATCGGCGGTGTCCGTATTGAAGATGATGTTCTTGTCACGCCGGAAGGATATGTCACGCTGACAGAAACACCAAAAGAATTGACCATCATAAAGTGAAGAGAGCAGCCGTAAGACGATCAAAGGAAAGGTGCCTGCAGAGGGCGCCTTTCCTTTTTTTATTTTGGCTCTGTTATTGCTTGGTGTTGTTAATTAACATGTGAGCTCCTATCACCCCTTTCTGTCATGGGATTTGTATGAGGCGGCCTTGGGAATGACTCCCTTTCCGTGGTGTACCGTGAGGCTCATCGTTCCCCGCGGAAAGCGGACGGTTTTCCCTGCCATCCCATGCTCTGAGTAAATAGCAGACCGGACCCCTAATTCCATACGGAAACGATTTAGTAATCATTTGAAATATCAACAACAGACTTTAACAGAGCTTTTATTGTAGAAAAAGTGTGGGCCGGACGATTGTTCCTTTTGACTGTGAAATCTTAGAAAAAGAATGGGGGGCAGAGAAACCTGTCGCGAAAGTCTGCGACAGGTTTTCTTTGATTCCAAAAGGTATATAGATCTTTCCTTTCCTATGGAAAACGAGGGCGGATGGGATATAAGCCTCTGGTCTTAGATAAAGATATATCCCCGGCTCATTACGGAAATCCTTCTGCACCGGTATGATAAAGACAAGAACAGTGCAGGGAGGGAAATACATGAAAAAGTTTCTGTTGTTCCTCGCAGGTCTGATTGCCCTTGGATTATTCATTGCGAACCTTGGTCCAATGATTCTGCTTGGTGTCAGTGTATGGCTGCTTTATATCGTTTTCAAGCAGTTTGTGAAAAGTGACTCAACAGCCGGGAAGATCGGCTGGATTGTCGTCGGCTTGATTGTTTTAAGCATCGCTGTTTCCAATGTTTACGCTGTCGTCGGCGTGGCTGCTGCTTTTGTCCTCTACTGGATTTATATCAATTGGACAAGCCGTACACGTGATTCCACGTCTGAAAAAGAAGACGACCCATTTACAAACTTTGAGCGTCAATGGGCGGACTTGAACAAATAACAAAGGAGATGGAAACATGGCCAACCTATTTACACGATTAAAGGATTCAATTACGGCAGATCTTCATGAGGCATTGGACCAAAAGGAACAGAAGAACCCGGTCGCCATGCTGAATCAGTACTTAAGAGAAAGTGAAAAGGAGACAGAAAAAGTCCGGAAGCTGGTGGAGCGGCAGTACCAGTTGAAGGATGAATTCGGAAGGGAATATCAAAAAGCTTCAGATCTGGCTGAGAAACGCAGGCATCAGGCCCATTTGGCTGAACAGGCCGGCGAAACGTCCATGCATGAATTTGCGGTAAAAGAGCAGGGAGAATATGGAGCGCGTGCAGAAAAGCTGAAGCAGTCTCAGGCAGAATGTGTAGAGCAGCTGGAGGCCCTCGAGCGTAAGTATGAGGAAATGAAACATAAACTAAAGGATATGCACTTGAAACGGATGTCGATTATGGGGCGTGAAAATACAGCACGTGCGCATCACAGAATGAACCGTGTGCTGGAGGATGGATCAGACAAGCCGTATTCCCGATTCTCTGAGATTGACCGTTACATGGAGGACCTGGAGTATAAGGTGAACAGTGCCTACTACCGTAATACGTTTGACAGTAAGATGGCAGAGATTGAGAAAAAGGTCAGGAATAAGCAGGAAGTGTCGGGGTAACTAAATCATGGTATGATAAAGGCGCAGTTCTCTGCGTCTTTCCTTTGTCTAAAGGGCGCAGGTGGATAAGAGGAAGGGGGAATGACCGCTGTGTTTAAAAGAATTTCAACAGATATGCTGAACACGATCTTAATCACAGGGGTGATTCTCCTGATCATTGAAATAGTGTTCTTTAACGGGGGCCTCATTTTTTCTGTCGGTTTTTCAGCCGTCCTGATTTACTTCGGTTGGAAGAATTATAGGCCGCTTTGGAGAAAAGCCATGTTCTGGGTCGGGGCGGTCGGTCTCGGGCTGACTGTACTAAGTATGATTGCTGTTCGTTTTCTCGTGCTGGCCATCCTTTTTCTGGCGGTCCGTCATTATTATAAAACGAAGCAGCATCCGGAAAGAGTACAGCTGGAAGGGATGGATCAGGAGCTGAATGACCCTCCGGAGGAACCTGTATTTACTCAAAAGTTTTTTGGGCGGCAGTCGACGCCCTCACATTCCTATCCGTGGCAGGATGTGAATGTGCACGGAGGCATAGGCGACCGGGTCATCGATTTAAGTGAAACCGTTCTTCCTTCGAACGAATCCGTTATATCCATCCGTCATTTTATAGGCAATGTCACGATTTATGTTCCGTATGAGGTGGAAGTGACGATCCTTCACAGTGCGATCATTGGAAGAAGCTCGATTTTTCAGTTTAAGAAGTCCAGAATGCTCAATCAGATGACGTTTTACCAAACACCGGATTATCAGGAAAATAAGCCCCGGGTGAAGGTCATTACGTCAATATTTTCCGGTGATCTCGAGGTGAAGCGGATATGAACCTTTGGCAGAGGCAGATTTGGTCGGGGCTTTTCACGTTCTTGCTATTTGCTGTTCTCCTGACTGCTGTAACCTTCGCCGCTTTTCCGGTAGAGCAGTGGTCAGTGCTCTGGACAAGAGAGGTGCTCGATCTTCCGTATGGATTTTTGATTCTGCTGTTGTCCCTGTTTATGGGACTTGTAACCGGTACGGCTCAGGGGTGGTACTGGCGGCGTCAGTTTACCCATATCGAACAGCAGCTTGGAGAAGTCGTGAAAGGCAGCCCTCTGGAGACGGACACGGCGGATCTAGCAGAAGTGAAAAGAATTGAAGATCGGATGAAACAGCTGGAAGATAAGATTGTGAAACAAGCTGAGCTTTCTCAACGTATGGTTACAGAAAGAGCGGAAGAACGGGAAAAAAGCCTTCAGGAAGTAGTCATACAGGAAAGGAATCGTCTGGCCAGGGAACTTCACGATTCTGTCAGTCAGCAGTTGTTTGCTGCTTCGATGATGATGTCAGCCATTAATGAGACGAAAGACCATGGACGTGAAGGTGAGGACCGGCAGCTGAAGATGGTAGAGAGGATGATTCATCAATCCCAGCTCGAAATGAGGGCACTGCTCCTCCATCTGCGGCCGGTTCCCTTGAAAGATAAAACACTGGCGGAAGGAATGACAGAGCTTCTTCAGGAACTGATCCAAAAGGTGCCGCTGCAGATTGACTGGACGATCGAAACATTTCCTTTAGAAAAAGGGGTGGAGGACCAGCTCTTCCGAATTCTGCAGGAATCGGTATCCAACACGCTCAGGCATGCCAAGGCATCAACCCTTTCGGTTATGCTTCTGGATCGTGATCAAACCGTTATTTTAAAAGTGATCGACGACGGTATGGGTTTTCATGTGGAAGAGAAAAAAACGAGCTCCTACGGTCTTCAAAATATGGAGGAGCGTGCCTTTGAAGTGGGCGGAGTGTTAAAGATTGTCAGTGTGAAAGGACAGGGGACACGGTTGGAAGTGAAAGTGCCCCACCGACTTAAAGGAGGTCAATCCTGATGATTCGAGTGTTATTTGCAGATGATCATGAGATGGTCCGTATTGGTGTATCCGCGTATTTGTCCTCGCAGCCGGATATCGAAGTGATCGCTGAAGCTGGAGACGGTGAAGATGCTGTAGCGCTTGCCTTTCAACACCGGCCGGACATTATTTTGATGGATCTCGTGATGGAACATATGGATGGGATTGAAGCGACCAAGCGGATTACGGACGAGTGGCCGGAGGCGAAGATCATCATCGTCACAAGTTTTCTTGATGATGAGAAGGTGTATCCCGCTTTAGAGGCGGGAGCGGTCAGTTATATGCTGAAAACGTCAAAAGCAGAGGAAATAGCCCAGGCAATTCGTGCCACGTTTGAAGGACGGTCCATTCTGGAACCGGAAGTCACCGGGAAAATCATGACAAAGATGCGTCATCCCGACCGACGGGCGCTCCATGAGGATTTGACGAACAGGGAAAAGGAAATTCTGCTTCTGATGGCAGATGGCAGGACGAACCAGGAGATTGCAGAAGAGTTGTTCATAGCTTTAAAAACGGTAAAGGTTCACGTAAGCAGTATTCTTGGGAAATTACAAGTATCAGACAGAACGCAGGCCGTCATTTATGCATTCAAACATGAGCTTGTCCATTAAATTCATGAAAGAGTATATGAACACCCCGGCCATGGAGGCCGGGGTGTTTTCAGTGGAGGAAGGTGACGTAGACAAAGGCGGTAATCAGAATGAGATAGAAGATGACCAGTTTCCAATAGAGTCTTCTCATGCTTTTCCCCCTTTACTTCGGCCCGTCGTATTCCATTAAGTTTATGTGAAGGAGGGGTGAAGAATGACAAAGTTTACCCCATCGCTGTATCTGTGGGGAACCTGTTTGATACACTTTTCCTAACACCTGTGCTTGTTTTATGAGACTTTCGGGAATACAAAGAGAGAGGTGATTTGTATGAATTGGAACAATCAGCTTGCCGGAAAACCGGTATGGGCTGGCGGAATATCCAATCGGGAAGCCAAAGAACGGGCCGCCGCCAGAGTCAGCGGATATGTTGAAGATCAGCAGGTGATCGGCGTGGGTTCCGGGTCGACGGCTTTCATTGCCCTGGAAAAGATCGCTGAACGGATAAAGAACGAGGGGCTGGACGTTTATGCAGTACCGACATCGAAAGAAGCGGAGATGAATTGTGCCTTGTTCGGCTTAAGGACGACGACATTGACCGCTGCAAAGCCCGACTGGGGTTTTGACGGAGCGGATGAAGTTGACAATGCCGGCCGGTTGATTAAAGGAAGGGGCGGAGCGTTATTCGCTGAAAAACTCGTGATGGCAAGCTCCCCTAAAACGTATATTTTAGTGGATGAAAGTAAATATGTTCAGAAGCTTGGTGAAAAGTATGCTGTTCCTGTTGAAGTGGATCCGAGAGCTGTGCATCTTGTGGAAACAAAGCTGCAGGAATTCCCTTGTGTGGACATTCAGCTGCGTATGGCGGCGGCGAAAGACGGTCCTGTTCTCACGGAAGCAGGAAATCTCCTGCTGGAAGTGCGGTTCCAAGACATCCATGATGGGTTGGAAAAAGAGCTCAGTGCCATCCCTGGAGTTATAGAAACGGGACTGTTCATTGGGTATCCCGTGGAAATTTTAACGGTTTGACGCCCATTTTACTTATATTTGTTGGTAACTCGTAATACTTTTTCTATAATAGTAGTAAATCCTTATTCAAAGGGGAATTCATTATGGGACTGCCAAATAGGATTGCTTACCAGGATCATCGCTACCCTCATGTTGTACTTGCGCCGATTGGGAAGAAGAACAAACACATTCGTTCCATCGGACATAAATTTGAACGGGGGTTATTATCCAGGCTTAACGATGCAATTGTGGATCATATCGGCAGGAAGTCTCTGGACACAGCGTCCATCCAGAATTATCTCGGACTAACCGGGGATGCAGTTCTGCCTGTAGCTTTTCAAAAGGAAGAGAGGATCCATCCACATTTGCTGCGCCCAGAATTGTTTTTATGGAAGTCCCTGCCTGAAGAACATGGACTACCTTTAAAAGATCAATATTTATATAACACAGATTTCACTCAGCTGTCCGCAGACCAGTTGTATGACCATGTCGGGGAAGTGTTGGATGAATATCTGTTTCTTTCTCACATCAGCACAGAAAGTCGTGAAAACTGGCTGGATAAAATTGCAGATGCGTTTCACCGGCATCCAATGGTGCAGCTGTTTCATCAAAAGCGTGAGGTCATCGATGCGGTCGAAACGATGAATCAATCCTCACTCATTTCTGTGCTCAACTACCCTGAGGACATTGCATATTGGAGGCACCGTGTCGAAATCGTCATGCGCCCGTTCCGAGCTCTTCCACAGGCGTGGGTGGAGCAGAAACAAGGCAGCTGCCCTCATTCAAAATGTTTACAGTTCGATGCCGGGGAGAAAACGATCTGCTGCTACTGTGAAACGTGTGATTTCTGCCTTTATTATGACACGGTGGAGGATAGGGTCCGTTTCCCGGAAGAGTTTGATGTGGAGCGGGCAGCCAAGCGCACAGCGACGATCGAGCAGCAGTTCAATGACATTGCGATACAGAACAGCAGGCTTCTCGAGCAGCTTGGACAGTTGAGAGCTTTGAAAAAACAGCTCAATACAGCAAGAAAGTCCCTTGATGAAAGCCTTGCTGTCATCAGCCGCATCGAAAAGTACCAGCGCAGAAAAGACGACCTGTCCGCCTATCCTTTACTGGACATGTATGACAAATTAAGCCGTGTCCATATTCCGGAGAAGAGGTCTGATTCAGAGCTGCTGTGGCTGGCAGGTGTCCAGCTTCATGATGTCCGTATTCTTAAGGAGTTGAACCGCTGGCAGAAGGTCGTGCCGGAGCATGTCTACCCGAATACCCGGCATGTCCTTGAGGAACTGAAGGCGCGTCTTGAAGAAGTCCGCTACAATGATGAGGATATCATTCTGACCATTAAAGGAAGGTCCATCACTTACGCGGATACCCAGCAGATTCTTGACCTCATCTATTATTATGGCAGTGAATACCCGGTGCACACCCTGGTCCAGATGCTCGCCGGCAAGCCGACGAACAAATTAAGGAGTCTCTATCTTCATGAAACACGCTGGTTTGGTCTGTTATCGAGCTGGCCTGAAAAGCATATTCAGCGGTTGTTCACCCAGCTGGAAAAGCAGGGCTGGCTGATGAAGCAGCAGAAGGGTTATGCAATCAGCGATTATGCAGAGGAAGTTATGTAGAACAACGTTTTTCATAAGAAAGACCTGCTTTTAAGGGCAGGTCTTTCTTTTCTGCATGCATCTGAATCGTAAGCGTTTACTTATGCTATAATTCATGTACAGCCAAGGTTCCGTCTTCCCTATTGTATTCATCACGAGGCACGGGGAGAACAGGAAAACGGATAGTTTAAAGGAGGCCGCATACAAATGAAATCCATCTACCACAAAGCACTCGGGGAGCAGTTCCATAACCTTCATCCCGAGCTGCAGAAAAAATACGGCTTAACGAGTAAGCAGAATCTTATGGTCCTTGGACAGGGCAGAATGACAGAAATCCGAGGAACTCCTGCGCTGGTAAGGCCATTGATGAGTGCGGGAGTGAAGGATCACCTTCTCTTCAGAGAGCGTGGAAAAGATGTGCCTTTTACACTCGAAAATTATGTGTATGAAGATGAAGAGGGTAGAGAAACCATCAGCTGGATCCGCCGCTTCTTTTTCCCTTATGCCATCCGCGGTTTTGATTCTGCTGCGAGATATGATGAAGAAAAACAGTGCCTTGTCGATCATCTTGGCCGTTCGGGCCTGGTGGAGGCAGAATTTGATCTTCACGTTACTCCAGAGGGCGGACTGTATATGGAGTCAAGAACGAATAACGTGGGAGGGGTGCTGGGCATGACCGGCCCTGTGACTTCCGTATATGAACATTATGAAGAAAAAGAAGGGGCGACACGGGTGCACGTCCATACAGAACATCCTGTTCTCGGAACGCTTTTAATGTATGAAGGGCTCGTTCACACAGAGTTCCTTCCGATAACGTTCCGCAATATACCACAGCGTGGAGTACTTGACTAAAGGAGGTCTCACTCTTGACCCAGGAACCGCCGAAAGGCAGTGAAGGCGTGCATACGGATTTTTCCGATCGGATGACTTATGGAGAATATTTACGTTTAGACCAGCTGCTTGATGCGCAGAAGCCGCTTTCTTCCCATCATGATGAAATGCTCTTTATTATGATCCATCAGGTGAGTGAAATATGGATGAAGCTGATGCTGCACGAACTTCAGGCAGCCATCCGGTCGATTCAACATGACGACATGCAGCCGGCTTTTAAAATGCTTGCCAGAGTCTCCAGTATTCAGAAGCAGATCATCCATGCATGGGATGTACTGGCGACGATGACTCCGTCAGAATACATGGAGTTCCGGGATCATCTCGGCCAGGCTTCGGGGTTTCAATCCTACCAGTACCGGATGATTGAGTTTGCCCTTGGGTACAAAACGAATGCCGTATTGAAGATTTACCGGAAAGATAAAGATCTTCACAATCGACTGGAAAAGGCCTATAAAAAGCCCAGCTTGTATGATGTTACACTTGAGCAGCTGTCCAAAGCAGGATTTGATCTCGATCCACAGGTGCTGAACAGAGATTATACCGATTTGTATAAGCAGAACCCTTCGGTTGAAGCCGCCTGGGCAATTGTCTACAAAGATGTGGATCGGTACTGGCATCTGTATCAGCTGGCTGAGAAGCTTGTGGACTTGGAGGACAGCCTCCAGCAGTGGCGTTTTCGTCATATGAAGACAGTGGAACGGATCATTGGCCATAAAAAAGGGACAGGAGGATCTTCAGGGGTCGGCTACTTGAAGAAAGTTTTGGAGCACCGCTTTTTCCCTGAGCTTTGGGACGTCCGCACCCACTTTTAATGTCAGAATAGACTGAATATATCTGATTAATTAAATGATTGTTACATTTGTGTTACAATAGGTTGTGTGACTAATAGATAAAGAGGGAAGAATTATGAGACAACCTATTTTATATATATCACTGCTGGTCGTTTTAGTTGTATCAGGATGCTCATTTATCGCAAAAGCTAATGAAAATGATTCTAAACAATCTGATGAAACAGAACCAATGTACGATATCGATATGAAGACGGAACTTGTGGAGCATAATGAATACCACATAACCATCCACTATCCGCAGACAACCAACAATCAATTGAATCAGACGATTGTCGATTACGTCAATCAACAGAAGGCCGGCTTTAAACAGGCCAGCTATCAGAATAAACAATCCGTGGAGGCTTCTGAATCACATGAGCTTCACGTGGACTTCGAGATGCTCTATCAGGATCACCGATTCTTCGTGGTCCGCTTTATAGAAACGATGGATGTAGGCGGAAACGAGGTTATCCAAAACCAGACCGTCATGAATTTTGATAAGAAGGACGGGCGCAGGCTTGAGCTGGACGAGCTGCTCAACAATGACCCGGAAGTGCTTGATGAACTGGCTGCATTGACAGAAGAAGCACTGAAAGAAGAAGTTTCCACCCGTTACAGCCTACCTCTTCACGTGAACAAGGGGACATTTGAAGATGTGGCCCTTACCAAAGAAGGGGTGAGGGTCTATCTTCAGGCGGAGGACGGCACGTTGGGATATGTGCTGGTCGAACTTGAAGAAGGGCAGGATCTCATTCGGAAAGAATTTGTAGAAGCTTTGGAATCCGCTTCCGACGTATCGGAACCATCCTCTTCGGAGCAGAAGCAAGACCGGGAAGGTCCCGTGGAGGCTGTTTCAACGGATGACCTTGGGGTGGAAACCGGAGAAAAGAGAGCTGCTCTCACTTTTGATGACGGTCCTCATCCAACATGGACAGTGGATATTCTCGACCTTCTGGAGAAGTATGACGCCAAAGGCTCGTTTTTCATGATTGGAAAACGGGTGTCCTATTACCCGGAAACGGCCCGGATGGTGGCTGAGCAGGGTCATGAAATCGGAAATCATACGTGGGATCACCCCCGCCTCGCCCGGTTAAACCCGGAAGAGGTGGATGAGCAGATTCTCGCTGCCCAGGACGTGATCAAGCAGGCTGCTGGAGTAGAAACAGCTGGATTGAGACTGCCGTTTGGCGAGGAGCCTCCAATGGCTTACAAAGGCGATTGGAATACGGTTCCATGGACGCTCTATTCTGAGGAGTGGAGCGAACAGGAGCCGGAGGAAATTGCGGAAGAGATCACTTCACAGGCAGAGGATGGTTCGGTAATTCTTCTCCATGAATTAGAGAGCCGGACCCCTGAAGTTGTGGAGCTTGTGCTGGAACAGTTAACTTCCCAAGGGTTTCAATTTGTGAAAGTCAGTGATCTTCAATCATAAAAAAGACGGGTAGATGGACATCGTGTTCGTCTACCCGTCTTTTTTATGTTTTCTAGTCCTCATTCAGCTCATCTTTGATGAAACGGCCCCATTGTTCGAATTCAACGAGAAAGCCGTCATGACCATAATCCGTAGGGATATGCCTGTGGAAGGCCTTCGGTGCCGCCGATGAAAAAGCGGAAATCAGCTCTTCTGGATACAGCAGGTCGTGTTCAAAACTGAACGTGATCAAGTCTGCTTTATACTGAGCGGCGGCCGTTTTCCATCCTCCCCGGTTCCTCCCGATGTCATGGTTATTCATTGCATCAAGCAGGTACAGGTAGCTGTTCGCGTCAAACCGTTCTTTGATTTTATCTCCCTGATAATCCAGATAGGATTGAATTTCATAGGTGTCTCCTCCATTGGACCGGTCAAACCTCTTTTCAAAAAGAGTGGGGCTTCTGTAAGTCACCATACCGGTCATGCGCGCAATCTCAAACCCCTGCAGGGACTCATTGGTCGTGTAGTTCCCGTCTTGGAACAAAGGGTCATTTTTGATAGCTTTCGCCCCGATATGATTGAAGGCGATGCCGTAATCACTCAAGTAGGGGGTCGCAGCCATAATCAGCAGCTTCTCCATAAAGTCAGGGTAGAGGAGCCCCCATTCATACGCCTGCATACCTCCAAGCGACCCTCCCGCAACAGCCTTGACCTGATGTATGCCCATCTTTTTTAAGGCCTCATACTGGGCGCGCACCATATCCCGGATGGTCACTTTAGGGAACTGCTGGCGGAATGGTCTGCCTGTATCAGGATTCATACTGGCGGGACCCGTAGACCCATGACAGCCTCCCAGAACATTGAACGTAATTACTTGGAACAGGGAGGTGTCGACTGGACACCCCTCACCGATTAATCCTGCCCACCAGCCGGGCTGCTCTTGGGTACCCACAGCTGCCTGGTTCCCGGTTAAAGCGTGGCAGACGATAATGACGGGAGCATGAGAGGGGCCGGTGCGTTCGTAAGCCAGCTCAACAGATTCCAGCCGGCCTCCGGATTCGAAATCGAAGGGTCCCAGTTCAATCGTCTCCAAAGCTGCTGTCTGGCTGGCGGGGTTTTTTAAAGACATGCTTTCATTCTCCTTTCTGGCCATTATACAGTGACGAGTGTATGAGATAAGTTGTGTCCTGATCGGATTGAAACGATCGTCTCGTAAAGACTGGCTCCGGATAGGATTTGTTCATTTTTCAGGGAAGAAGCAGCCTTGGACCAAATGACCAATGGATTCGCTGACTGGGCCAGATCCGTCTGGTTTTCTCCAAGGGTTTCAAAATAAAGAATATCGAAAGCTGGATCGTTCAGTTCCAGCATGTCTTCAGCCTTTGAAAAAGTAGTCACCTCAAAACCGAACCGCTCCAGTTTGGAGGCTTCCTCCTGCAGGCCTCCCGGCTGGTCAGGAATGATGCCGATCGTTTTCCTGCGGATGTTTCCATTGGACCGGTCGAGGGAGGAACGGAGAACGGTCTCCGCTGGATGAGGCTGTTCCTTATAAGGACGGCTGTATCCATTGGCCTTTTCTATGGCTTGGTCCAAGTCCCGTATAAGATCATCCACAGATTCCAGACCAACCGACAAGCGGACAAGTTCTTCGGATACACCGGACTTTTTCAAGTTTTCCTCATTCAACTGCTGGTGGGTGGTGGAGGCCGGATGGATGATCAATGATTTCGCATCCCCGACATTGGCCACATGGGACCAGAGGGTGGAATGGTCAATCAATTTACGACCGGCTTCACGTCCGCCTTTGATACCGAAGACAACCATGGATCCGGCTCCGCCTTTCAAATACTTCCCGGCAAGGTCATAAGTGGGGTGATCCGGCAGCCCGGGATAATTCACCCAATCCACGCCTTCATGGTTCTGCAGGTAGGCAGCAATTTCATATGCCTGCTCTGCATGCTTTTCGATTCTCAGGTGGAGCGTTTCGAGTCCCTGCAGGAGCAGGAACGCGTTCTGCGGGCTCAGGCAGGCACCGATATCTCTCAAAAGCTGAACACGGAGCTTAACCGCATAGCCGGCAGGTCCAGCATCAATACCGAAGCGGATGCCGTTGTAGCTTTCATCAGGCTCTGTAAAACCCGGGAATTTTTCGTGGTTCCAGTCGAACCGGCCGCTGTCTACGACAATACCGCCGATAGCTGTACCATGGCCCCCGATCCACTTCGTTGCGGAGTGGACGACGATATCTGCCCCCCAGGTGATCGGCTTGCATACATAAGGGGTGGCGAAGGTGTTGTCGACAATCAATGGAATGTGATGAGCGTGGGCAATATCCGCCACCGCTTCAAAGTCCAGTACATTCAGGCTTGGATTACCGATGGTTTCAGCGAAAATCGCTTTCGTTTCAGGCGTAATAGCTTCCTCGAAGGCATTAGGATCGTTCCCATCTACGAAAACAACGTTCACACCATAGCGGGGAAGAGTGTGCACGAATAAGTTATACGTACCTCCGTACAAGTTGGAAGAGGTGACGATGGTATCCCCGGCACCGGCAACGTTCAGGACGGCCATCGTAATTGCCGCCATCCCGGAAGCTGTAGCTACAGCGGCAGCACCGTCTTCCAGAAGGGCAACACGCTGCTCAAATACATCGACTGTCGGGTTTGTGATTCTGGAATAGATGTTCCCCGGTTCGGCCAGGGCAAATAGGTTCTGGGCATGATCGGTATCATTAAAAACATATGAAGTCGTCTGATAGATGGGAACGGCACGCGAGCCTGTTGCTGGATCAGCTTCCTGTCCACCGTGAAGCAGCTGTGTTTCATCACCATACACATGATTTGAATAGGTCATTGGTTCATTCCTCCTTATGATTTCCAGGACATCCTGATCCTCGGTGTAGAGGGAATAAGAAAAACCCTCTTCTGTAAGTAAGAAGAGGGTTTTTTATGTATGTTTACCTCCCCTTATCTTTCAGATCATCTGATCTGTAGGATGTAGCACCTTTTCAAGTTTTCCTTGAAGGTTGCCGGGCGTCTCAGGGCCTAGTCCCTCTGCCGCTCTCGATAAGAGTTTTCAATATTTAATTTATCTGACTTGTTTGAAATTATAAAGGGGTCCTGCTCTCTTGTCAATTCTCAGCTTGAAACAAGGGTGTTTAAATCTATATTAGGGCGGGAATGGATAATTAAGTCTATGTTGAAGGAGATGTTTTCATGAAGGAATATAGTGTAGTACCAAATAAAGATGTAACCGGCTGGTTCGTAAAGATTGAGGACGTAGCTCCGACAGATTTATTTGATGAGCGTGATACAGCTGTAGAAAAAGCTGAAGAAATCGCGAAGCAGAACAAACCGAGCCGCTTGTACATCCTTGACCAGAATCACGAAGTTGAAGAAGAGCGTACCTTTTAAAAAATCCCCGCCCAGGGGATTTTTTTATGGCTTCCTATGCTTGTTTTCCTGTGGCAGTAGTTTTTTTACGTGAAACCGATTATGATGGGACACAGGTTGAGAAAGAAAGGAAGGACCGGAATGAATCATACATATGACGTGATCATTACAGGAGCCAGGGCAGCTGGGGCGAGTCTGGCTGTCCTGCTCGGGAAAATGGGGAAGCGTGTTCTGTTGATCGATAAAGCCGCGTTTCCAAGTGACACACTATCCACTCACTTTATGTCCCATACCCGCTTCCTTGAGGAGCTGGGCATCCTTCATAAACTGGAAGAGACTGGTTTGAGGAAAGTGAGTCGGATGCGGACGTATATCGGCCAAAGCTTTATGGAAGGACCGAGAGCGGATTATACGATTATACCTAAACGTGATGTGCTCGACCCGCTTCTGATCGAGCAGGCCGAGGGGTTGAATTCCGTTACCTTCATGCCGCGTACGTCAGCAAGAGGTTTGATCAGGGAGGATGGGCGCGTTACCGGACTTCACCTTGAAACGGAAGGGAAAACGTGGGAGGCCTATGCCGCGTGGGTGGCCGGAGCAGATGGAAAGCACTCGAACATCGCTGCCTGGACGGGAGCAGAGAAGTACCGGGAAACGAAGCCACTCCGTCCTGTGTTATACGGCTATTACACAGGCGTGGAGCCGTTAAGCGAACCTGTAACGGAGATTTTCCTGCATGAAGGACGAATCGGCTTTGTTTTTCCAATGGAGGAAAACCGGAACTGTCTCGGTATTGAAATACACCCTGGGGAGTTTGCAGACATGATGAAAGCGCCACAGGAAACATTTGAACAAACGTTTAATCAATTTTACGGAATGAAGAAGAGGATGGAGGGGGCAGTTCTACAGGGAAAGATTATCGGAACCCCCGGAATGCCGAACTTTTTCAGGAATGCTTATGGAGAGGGCTGGGTCCTCCTTGGAGATGCTGGTCACAGCAAAGATCCAAGTACGGGGCTTGGAATCAATGATGCGTTTCTGCAGTCCTTCCTGCTGGCCGATGCTTTTCAGCAGATGGATGAAGGGGTGGATTGGGAAACGTCCCTGGATCGTTTTCAGAGTCGAAGGGATGAGCAGCTGCTGCCGGGATTTCAGCTGACATTGGATTATATCCAATCGCTCCGGAAGTGGACAGACAACGAAATGGCATTGTTTCAAACCATCGCGGCCAATCCTATGGCGTGGAATAAGCTGATGCCTCATATGGGACGGCATTTGAAAGAAGACACCAAAGATTTCCCTCTTTTTTATCAATCGGTGGAAGGGGAAGCTTCCTCCTTCGGTTTCAGGAAGGATTAACTTCCTTTGAAGGCGAAATGGTTAAGAGAGGTGATGAGAAGATGGAATGGTCGAAAACATCAGCTTTCGAAAAGCTGCAGGAAATTTATACAGATAAAGTGATGCAGGACGAAAAAAGAAGAATCTTTCAAATGGTGTACCGCCATCTGCATGGCCATCTTGACGATCTTGCTGTAGAAACAGGTCTGACAGAAAAAGCTGAAAAACAATTGAAGTTTTTTAAAGAATACACGTTTATGCCGGGCGATAATCTATTTCAGTCGATGCGCTGGGTCTTTTTGGTCGCCCGTGGAGAGAAACCGAAGGAAGCAGAAGAAACAAGGGAGCACTTGAACCGGATTTACCGTTCGTTGTATCAGCCGGCCGGCTTGAAGAATCCGGCCATTCCAGAGACTTTCTGGGAAACGCCTCTCGGTGTCGCCTGTCTGGTGGCAGAAGAAGGAGTCGAGGCGGTTTATCCGATTCTTGATGAAGTTCTTGAAGTCGAAAAAATATAGGATGAATGTGGTTTTCTGAAAAGGAAGCCCAAGAGAAGGGGAGGGTCAAGGATGGAACATTATGAAGTGACGATTATCGGTGCAGGCCTTGCAGGAATAACAGCCGCGCGCCGTCTGATGAAGCAGGGACGTACAAATATCCTGCTTGTCGATAAAGGGAAAAGTGTCGGGGGACGCCTCGCCACCCGCCGGATTGCAGGCGGCAGGGCGGACCACGGGGCCCAGTTTTTTACGGTCCGTACAGAAGAGCTTGAAGAAGAAGTCCAGGACTGGGTAGAGGCCGGATGGGTAAAGGAATGGTTCGGTGACGACCACCCGCGGTATACGGCTGTAGACGGAATGAATGCTTTTGCCAAGCAGCTTGCTGAGGGTATCCCCACCTTATTGGAAACAAGGGTCGAAAAATTATTGGAAAATGACGGGGGATACAGGGTCTACAGTGCAGACGGTTCTGAATGGCAGACGGACAGTCTGTATTTGACGATGCCTGTCCCCCAGGTTCTGGAGCTCTTCAGAAACAGTACCATGAGCATGCCTGAACCTGTGAAAAAACAATTGAAAGGCATCCTGTTTGAGCCAACGTATGTGGGGTTGTTTGAATTCAACAAGCCTACAGAGCTCCCTGAGCATGGCCATTTGGATCAAGACCTTCCCGAAGGTGTGGAACGGATTGTCGATCATAGTAAAAAAGGAATTTCTGAAGACGTGATCGTCAGTGTCTACATGACAGGAGACTGGTCCAGAAAATACTACGGCGAGGATTATGTCATGTCTCTGGTGAAAGAAAAGGCGGAGAACTATCTTCCTTGGGACGACCTGGAGTCGGAGCAGTTGAAGCGGTGGAGGTATGCCCAGGCAAGGAAAGTTGTGAAGGAGTCCTGTCTTGATGTGAATGGAGACGGCAGACTCATCGTCGGAGGAGATGCGTTTCTCCGCCCGAACGATACAGCCGGCCGGACCCGTTTTGAAAGTGCCTATTTGTCAGGGAAAGATGCCGCCGCGCATCTGCGCTGGTAGAAAAAGTTCGTCCTATCCAGTTAGAGTTGTGCGTATGTCATGTTGAGAGGGCACGTTCCGCTTATCGGTGGATGCTTGCCGGGGCACGGCCTCAGCTAACTTGATCAAAAAAAACCATTTCACCAAGTGGATCTTCGGCTCGCCCTTTTCCCGCAGGCGTCACTGCCGCCTGCTTGGGGAAAGTCCTATCCATGACCAAGTATTGGTGATCGCTCCTTTGGGGTCACTAGAAAAAAGGTTTCTCTACAAGCTGAAAGGTGTTCTCTATAGGAGAACACCTTTTTATGTGACTTTCGGTTCGTATTTCTTCATGCGTTTCATGCGAGCCATCGTATAAACGGCAAGTCCTGCCCAGATGAATGTAAAGGCAACGCCATGCACCGATGTGAATGGTTCGTCATAGAGGAATACTCCGATGAACAGCATAATCGTTGGCGCGAAATATTGTAAAAAACCCACCATGGAAAGTGGAATCCGTTTGGCCCCCGCTGAGAATAGAAGTAACGGGACAGCGGTAACGACTCCAGCGCCGAAGACAAGGAGTGCTGTGAGCGATCCCCATTCTACAGATGCCCACTGTCCGCTTTGCTGTTGGAGCAGGAAGAAAAGCGCAGCTGGTGTAACGATGAACGTTTCAATGGTCAGACCAAACATGGCGTTCAACGGCACCAGTTTTTTCAGCAGGCCGTATGTCCCGAAGCTGAAGGCCAGCAGCAGGGCAAGCCAGGGGACGGAGCCGAACTTTAGTGTCATATAAAGCACGCCTGTTCCAGCGAGAGCGAAAGCGAGCCACTGGGCTTTCGAGAAGCGTTCTTGAAGGAAAATCATGCCGAGCAGAATGCTGACCAGCGGATTAATGTAATAGCCGAGACTGGCTTCAACCACGTGATTGGTATTGACAGCAAGTATGTAGGTCACCCAGTTGATACTGATGGTCACAGATGCCAGTGTAATTCCGATCATCTGCCGCTTATTCGTTAAAATGCGGCGGCATTCCTTGAAAAACGCCTTCTGTTTTTGAAGAACCAAAATGATCAGCGTCATAAAGACAAACGACCAGACGATGCGGTGGGCAAGAATCTCATAGGCGGAAATTTCCTGAATCCATTTCCAGTAAATCGGAAGAATGCCCCATAAAATATAGGCCCCGGCTGTATAAATGATTCCTAGTTTTTGATCATTTTCCATCTCTGTCCTCCTTTCTACGAAAAAACTGATCGATGTACGTCCGAATCATTATAGCACCATTTTCAGAACAGGATGGAAGGAAAAGCCCTGAAGTGCATCCTTTTCACTTGAAATCGAAAAGAATGCACTTCAGGGCAACCAATGAAGAAGCGTGGGTTTTTAGATGATTGAAAAGAATAGGCCGGACACTGGTTTCTCCGTAGGATACGTGCGGCTGACCAGTGGATGCGGCCTCCGGTGATCTGGAAGCATGAGAAAAGCTTGTAGATAAACACAGGGTTTCTCTACAAGCGGTGACACGTTTGTCATTGATTATGGCGTATCCTGAGGCCGGTCTGCATCATCAAGGTTTTGAAACGGGAGTTCCGCATGGTTGTCGATCGCTATTCTCAGAAGAGGCTGGTCGGCTGGTCCTTCCATGACAGAACCATCATAGGAAAAGCGCGACCCATGACACGGGCAGTCCCAGGAGTGTTCCGCACTGTTCCATTCGACTTCACATCCAAGGTGGGTACAGGTGGTATCCAGGACGTGAAGCTGCCCCTCCTCATCTCTGAATGCACCAGCTCTCTGGCCTTTCCACTGGACAACCATTCCTTCTCCCTTCTTTAAACGGTTCGGTTTATCTTCCACCAGTTCGACTTTTCCTTCCACCAGGTGGGCGGCTACATCGAAGTTCTGGGAAATGAACTGCTTCATACTTGGATCTGACTTGAAACGGGATGGTTTGAAAAGCTCGTGGAACAAGGAGGTTTCCCCGCATACATAATCGGTAATCAGCTGGGCAGCCAGTGTTCCATTGGTCATGCCCCATTTTCGGAAACCGGTCGCAATAAAAATCCGGTCATTTTTCCGGGTGATCGGTCCGATATAAGGAACCTTATCGAGCGTCGTCAAATCCTGGGCAGACCATTGGAAGAGCTTCTTCCTGATGCCGAACGTCACGGCAGCAAACTCTTCGAGAGCCCGGTAATGGAAGCGGGTATCGATCCCCTGGCCGGTTTTATGACTTTCTCCACCGATGATGAGTACATTCTTTCCGTTGTACTCAGCCGTGCGGATCGAGCGTTTCGGTTCGTCGATGGACAGGTACATGCCCTCAGGAACTTCACGCTCGGGTTCGACAGCGATCACGTAGGATCTTTCCGCATACATGCGGGAAAAGTACAGGCCTTTTCCATCATAAAAAGGGAAATGGCTGCAGGAGACCATCTTCTCGCAGGACACGACGGACCCGCCGCCGGTTTTAATTTCAAGACGGTCTTTCTCAGTAACGTCGACCGCTTTCGTTTGTTCGTAAATTTCTCCTCCAAGTCTCACAAACTCCTCAACGATGGCTTTCAGATATTTCACTGGGTGGAACCGCGCCTGGTTTCTCATGCGAAGTGTTTTTTCAGCATCCATGCTGAAAGGGAGTTCATTCCCGGTACCGCCGGGAATGTCCAACTTCTGATAGGCTTCGTACTCCTTGTCCAGTTTCAATGCTCCTTTAGAGGTGGTTGCGAATAAAAAAGCGTCTTCTTCCGCCCAGTCACAGGCGATATTGTACTTATCGACCCATTCTTTCATCGTTTGGAGGGCCTTTGTCTGTGCCTGGTAATAGAGGGAGGCGGACTCCTCACCAAAGTGTTTAATCAACTCGTGATAGATTAATCCGTGCTGGGCCGTTACTTTGGCTGTCGTATGTCCGGAGGTGCCGTTGATCAATCGGTCCGCTTCCAGAAGAATGACTTTTCTCCCGGTTTTAGCCAGCAGATAAGCCGTCGTTATTCCGGTAATACCACCGCCGATGACAGCAACTTCCGCAGATGTATCTTCTTTTAACGGTTCATAGGAAGACAAGGATGTATCTTCTCTCCATAGTGGTTCAGGTTGTGTCCACTGTTCAAATTGTGTCATAGAAACCCTCCTGAGAGATGCTTTTCTTTCAGTGTTTCCTTTCCTTACCAAATCATGTATCTGGAAGAAGGATAAGTTTTCGACAATCCGCAGGAAAAAATGGAGGGGCAGGCTTGTACCTGCCCCCCCTGTATGGAAACTTTTGTAGTATAATCAGTAGGTATATGGAATCAGATTGAGGTGATAAACAGGATGGAAGTATTTGTGGCCCGACAGCCGATTTTGACGGTGGAGGATGATGTGTACGCCTATGAGCTTCTATACCGGAATAGTGAGGAAAACCGGTTTGTGCCCATGGATGAGAACAAGGCAACATCGGACGTGCTGATGAACAGTTTCGTTACAATCGGACTGGAACGGTTGTCCAATCATAAGCCCTGCTTTATTAATTTCACGGAGGATCTGTTGTTGGAAAAAATTCCGGCATACTTCGCCCCTGAAGAATTGGTCGTTGAGATTCTTGAGGATGTGTCATTCAGTTTCGAGATGATCCAGGTGTGCCGTGAGTTGAAATCAAAAGGGTACACCATTGCTCTTGACGACTTTATCGACCCGGAAAGAGCCTCTATTTTCGAGCTGCTTCATTACGTGGATATCATTAAGGTGGATATCCGTATGGTTACAGAAGAGAACCGCAGAAAGATCATGGCGCTTGCCGGAAATTACAACATCCGGCTGCTGGCTGAAAAAGTGGAAACCAGAGAGGAGCATGAGCGGTGCCTTCAGGAAGGTTTTGAACTTTTCCAGGGTTTTTATTACAGCAGACCTGACATCGTAAAAGGGGTGGACATTCCTTTTTTCACCTCCACATACGTTCAAATGCTGATGGAACTATCGACAGCGGATGAAGACATCGATATGGAACGCATTACGAAAATTCTCGAACAGGACCCGGCCCTCACCTATAAACTTCTCAGACTGATAAACACATCACGGCGCGAGTCGAAATTTCCAGTCCAGTCCATTAAACAGGCGGTTATGCTGCTTGGAACAGAATCCTTGAAGAAGTGGCTGTATGTGCTGTCTGTGGACCAGACCATTCCTGCAAAGTCTGCTCATACCAGGCTTATTGTGAAAACAAGTCTTGTACGAGCGAAGATGTGTGAACAGATGGCTGTGAAAATCTATACGAAGGAAAAAGCAGAGGGTTATTTCCTTACAGGATTTATGTCATTAATCGATGTTCTTACCCAGCGCCCTTCGCTGGAAACGATCGAACCGCTGCCGCTTGCAGAAGAGATTAAAGAAGCTTTTCGTGGAGAGAACAATACATACAGAAAACTTCTTGATATTGCTGTAAAGCTGGAAGCGGCTGATTTTGATTGGCTGGAGCGGCTGACTGATTTTCCTCTTACTCTTTCCCAGCTGTTTGAATGTTATGGTCGTGCGGCTGCATGGGCAGAGCGGCTCTTTCATGAATATTTCAATGAATATAAGGACGGAGACGATGTAGAAGAACAAGAGTCTCTGTGATGAATATAGTAGGTAAGGGGGGAGCCTTTTCCCTCCTTTTTTGATAAACTATTAATGTAAACGCTTACAGAAAAGGGAAGGGGAAGGGTTATGAAAAAGACACATATGGAAACAAAGATGATTCACAATGAGCAGGCAGGACATAATGAAACAGGGAGCCTGACCACCCCGATCTATCAAACCTCTACGTTTTCATTTGCTTCCGCTCAGGAAGGGGCGCGCAGGTTTGCCGGTGAGGAGCAGGGCTATATTTATTCCAGGCTGGGCAACCCAACCGTCGCCCAGTTTGAAGAACGAATGGCTGCTTTGGAAGGTGGCGGGAAGGGACTTGCCTTTGCATCCGGTATGGCGGCTGTGTCGGCTGTCCTAATTGCGCTTACAAAAGCCGGTGACCATATTGTCTGCTCCAATGGTCTGTATGGGTGTACGTACGGCCTGCTCAAGATGATGGAAGAGAAATATGGGATTACTCATGACTTCTGTTCCATGGAGACAGAGGAGGAACTGAAGCAGACGATAACAAATCGTACGGCCTGTATTTTCGTAGAAACGCCGATAAATCCAACGATGAAAGTCATAGATTTGGAGATGGTGTCACGGACAGCCTCTTTGTCCCGCATCCCGGTTGTTGTTGATAATACGTTCTGCACGCCTTATCTTCAAAGACCGCTCGAACTTGGATGCGACGTTGTCGTTCACAGTGCTACGAAATATATAGGAGGACACGGTGATGTCGTAGCCGGTGTCGTCGTAGGCGGTCACTCGTTTATGGAGAAGCTTGCTTCTTCCCAGCAGAAGGACATTGGCGGTATCTTATCTCCATTTGATGCGTGGCTGTTGATCAGAGGAATGAAAACGATGCACCTCCGCATGGATCGCCATAGTGCGAATGCGTCTGAAATAGCGGCTCGTCTGATTCGTCATCCGAGAGTGAAGCACGTATATTATCCGGGCTTTGCGGATGACAGGCAGACCGCGATTGTACAAAATCAAATGAAGACCGGAGGGGGAGTCATCGCATTTGAATTGAACGGAGGACGGGAAGAAGCGGAACAGTTCATCAACCGGTTGAACCTCATTAAGATTGCGGTCAGTCTGGGAGATGCCGAAACATTGATCCAGCATCCCGCTTCCATGACTCATGCGGTCGTTCCTGAAGAGCAGCGGAACGCCATGGGCATTCACGAATCGCTTATCCGTATATCCGTCGGACTCGAAGCCGTCGACGATATTTGGTATGATTTATATCAGTCCCTCTCGGAAGATTGATGAACGCGTCAAAGCCGTGACACCTGTCCGGCTTTTTTGTTTTGTTCGGCGTTTATCCTTTCCGGTGCAGGGAAAAGTAAAAGTAGCTTCATGAACAACCGTGAAACTATCTTTAACATTTATAAAATCATAAAGGACGGTGCCGTATGTTTAAAAAATTATTCGGTAAAAAAAATGAAGAAGAGCAGCTTACTGCTCCTGTCAGCGGAAAAGTTGTCGCGCTTGATGAGGTGGACGACCCTGTATTCAGCCAGCGTATGATGGGTGATGGTGTTGCCATTGAACCTGCAGATGGAAAAGTGGTCAGTCCTGTATCCGGAGAAATCGTTCAACTGTTCCCGACCAACCATGCCGTAGGGATCAAAACGAAGTCCGGTGTTGAAGTCCTTGTCCACATCGGTCTTGAAACTGTATCAATGGAAGGGGAAGGTTTCGAAGGTCACGTGAAAGCTGGAGACCAGGTGAAGGCTGGAGACCATTTGATCACATTTGATATGGATCTGGTTAAGGAAAAAGCGAAGAGCACGATTACTCCTGTCATCATTACCAACTATGACGATATCATCGACTCTTTTGAACCATCGTACAGTGATCATGCAGAAGCCGGTCAGTCTACAGTGGCTGTCTTAACGACGAAGTAATAGGAAAAGCCTAAAATACTCTGGTGTTTTAGGCTTTTTTCTTTTTTATGCAGAATACCTGAAGAAACAAAGCAAGCTTCAGGGAGAAGCATGGTTGTCGGCTCGTGCTCATCTGCTGGGATATGAATGGAAAATAGATAGAAAACGCTATATAATAGGTGGAAAGAATCAGGTGATAGGACGTATTTATACATAGAGGGGGATGACATTGACGGAGCGGGACGAGGAACTGAGAGAACTTGTAGAAGCGGAAGTACGTAATAACAAAGAGAGTGTGGAAAATGACCCTTACCGCCTCACGTACCACCATATGCCTGCAGCAGGATTGATGAATGATCCGAACGGATGGATCCAGTGGAACGGGACCTACCACTTGTTTTATCAGTGGATGCCTTTCCATACAGGCCACGGGGCCAAGTTCTGGGGACATCGGACATCCAGGGATCTTATCCACTGGACAGAGCAAAAGCCTGCGCTTACGCCGTCCGAATGGTTTGATAAGGACGGGGCATTCTCAGGGAGTGCTGTCGTATCGGATGATCAGCTGCATCTTTTCTATACAGGGAATATAGATGGTGATGGAGAGCCTGAGGAGGAGTATCAGTGCCTGGCCGTTTCGAGTGACGGAATGACCTTCACGAAAAAAGGTGTCGTCGCAGAGCGTCCTGAAGGGTATACCAGTCATTTCCGGGATCCGAAAGTGTGGCATCATGAGGGAAAGTGGTACATGGTTGTCGGGGCACAGACGGAAGCCAGGCAGGGGCAGGTGTTGTTATATCAATCACCGGACCTGGAAAACTGGGAGTTTATCGGACCTGCCGCAGGGAGTTTCCAAGGGCCGCTGAAAGCGTTCGGTTATATGTGGGAATGCCCGGATTTCTTTCATTTGAACGGCCGGGATGTATTGATTGTTTCTCCACAGGGGCTTGACCCGGATGGGATGGATTATGCCAACACTTATCAGAGTGGATTTTTCACCGGAAGTTTGGATTATGAGGCAGGAACCTTCGATCACGGCCCCTTTAAGGAACTGGACCGAGGATTTGAATTTTATGCTCCGCAGACGATGGAGGATGAGCAGGGGAGACGCCTCCTTGTCGGATGGATGGGAGTGCCTGATCAATGGGAGGAGGCTCACCCAACGATCGATAACCATTGGATCCATGCCCTGACCCTTCCGCGGGAATTGACATGGAGGGACGGACAGCTGATTCAGTCCCCGGTGGAGGAACTGCAGGAAATGAGAGGGCCGGTCCTTCTGCATTCGTCCATCACAATTGAAAATGATCAGAAAGCTGTGAGAGGCGTAGAAGGGCGGTCCATAGAGCTTAACCTTGAATTTGAAAAGCTCGGGGATCAGTTTGCGCTGGAATTCTACCAGTATGCCTCCTTCAGTTATAGAAATGGCATCCTTACCTTATCGCGTCCACGTCTGGATGAGCATTCCGAAACGGAATTCCGGAGAGTCCGTCTTGAGCGTCCGTTGGAAAGCTTACGTATCTTTGCGGATACATCAAGCCTGGAAATTTTCGTGAACGGGGGCGAGGAAGTGTTCACCTCACGGATTTTCCCTCAGCCGGAAGAAGAGCATATTTTGTTTACTTCTCTTGGGGAGAGCACCTTCTCCATTGAAAAGTGGAATTTGTCAGGATGGACGCTTGAGCAGGGGTGAGGCCCTGCCAAGCTTCCTGAACACTATTTTTGTATGGTAAGATAAGGATACGTAATTTGCACGAAGGGGTCATGTCTATGAGTCAATCTTCTAAGAAAATGAAAGCAAATGAACGGCGGGAGTACATCCTCACCCTGTTGAAGCAGCGGGGGATGCCGATTACGGGCAGTGCTCTAGCTGAAGAAATGAATGTAACGAGACAGGTAATTGTCGGCGACGTTTCCCTTTTGAAAGCGGGGAACGAACCGATTGTGGCTACCAGTCAAGGCTACATGTATATGTCAGAGGCGAAAGAAGATCTGGCTTATCAGCGGACCATTGTGTGTCAGCACGAAGGCAGCGAGACAGAAAATGAATTGAATATCCTGGTGGATCACGGTGTCCACGTCCGGGACGTCGTCGTAGAGCACCCGGTATACGGGGATTTGACCGCAAGGCTTCAAGTGGCAAACCGCCGGGATGTAAAGAAGTTCATTGAAAAAGTCCGTTCCACCAATGCTCCCTTTTTATTGGAGCTTACGGGCGGCATCCATACGCATACGATTGCTGCAGAGAGCAGGGAAGCACTGGATGAAGCAGAACAGGCTCTTAAAGAAGCAGGAATTCTCTTGGAGCATCAAGGGTAGACGTGTATGAGACAGGCATAAGGAGATGCGCCTGTCTTTTTTTATGGTATTTTTTACATGATTTCATTCCTTTCCCAACCTGTGTGAGGTGGAGAATATGATATATTGAGAGAAATGGTGTTCAATAAAAGGCAGGTGTATACATGGTAGACATATTTCCGATTTTATTAAGTATTATTCTTGGCTTAAACGTCCTTCTGGCTTTGGCGATCATCTTCCTTGAACGAAGGGATGCCAGTGCGACGTGGGCGTGGCTGATGGTGCTCTTATTCATTCCTATTGCAGGCTTCCTGCTGTACCTGATTTTCGGGAGACGCCTCAACCGGAAAGAAATCTTCACATGGGATAAAAAGAGCCGTCTCGGTCTTCTTACGGCTGTCCAGGAGCAGTTGACGGCCATTAAGGAAGGACATCTGGAAGTTCAGCATAAAGACATTATTCCTTATGAGGATCTTATATACATGCATCTGAAGAACAATGATGCCCTTCTCTCCCAGAACAATGCTGTGCAGATCTTTACGGATGGGCAGAAGAAATTCCAGGCTCTTCTTGAAGATATTGAACAGGCGGAAGATCATATCCATCTGCTCTATTACATCCTCCGGGACGATAACCTTGGGCAGCGGCTCGCCGATGCGTTGATTCGAAAGGCAAAAGCTGGTCTTGAAGTGAAGCTTCTTTATGATGACATGGGATCACGCCTTTTGAAGCGGGGCTACCTGAAGAAGATGAAGCAGGCCGGCATCCAGGTGGAGTCGTTTTTTCCTTCCTTTATTCCGAAGGTCAATTTAAAGATCAATTACCGCAACCATAGGAAACTTGCCATCATTGATGGAAAAATCGGCTATACGGGCGGGTTCAATATTGGGGATGAATACCTCGGGTTCAATAAACGGTTCGGCTACTGGCGCGATACTCATCTCCGTGTCGAGGGAGAGGCGGTAAACAATATGCAGACGCGTTTCATTCTCGATTGGAACCATGCCTCCCGCAGAGACATCGTTTATGAAGAACGCTACTACAAGGCAGAGCCGAAGGGTGATGTCGCCATGCAGATTGTTTCAAGTGGACCTGACTCGGAATGGGAGCAGATCAAACACGGCTATTTGAAGATGATCTTATCGGCGAAAAAATACGTGTATATCCAGACTCCGTACTTTATTCCAGATGACAGTCTCCTTGATGCGCTTCGTGTCGCCGTTCTTTCAGGCGTGGATGTCCGGATTATGATTCCGAACAAACCGGATCACCCTTTTGTCTACTGGGCGACGTATTCGAATATCGGTGATATGTTGAAGGCGGGGGCAACGGTTTATATTTATCAAAAAGGATTTCTCCATGCCAAGACGATTGTTGTGGACGATAAAATCGCTTCTGTCGGGACGGCCAATATTGATGTGCGCAGTTTCCGGCTCAATTTTGAAGTCAATGCATTTCTGTATCATCCTGACGCAGCGACAGAACTGTCCGACCGTTTTCATGAAGATATCATGGATTCTACTCAACTTACCCTGCCTCTTTATCAATCAAGGTCAACGTGGATTCGTTTCAAAGAAGCGATCTCCCGGCTGTTGTCGCCGATCTTATAACGTAAAAACCCCTGCACATCGTGTGCAGGGGTTTTTTGAGAGAGGTTGATTTGGTTTTACTATCGTCATAGAAAGGACGGAGGGACAGGTGACAGGCAAACAGGATAGGAGGGGGGGATCTCAGCTGTCTGCCTGCCACCGTCCGTTCGGTCGTTTCTTTATCTGTCCCTGTTTCTCAAAAAGGAGGTTAGTCTTTTTAAGACGCAGAGACTCCACTTTACTTTGGCTGGCTGCTGAAACAGCCCTGCCTGCTCACAGGCATAGGGGTTGGGTTCCGGTGAACGAGGCTTGACTGTTCCATATTTTCTGTTCGTATCCGTATTCTTCATATCTGTTCAATACTTACTGAGAGGTCAGTGTGAGCTGGACGGTGGTTGGGGTCCCGTCCCGATACACTTCAAGCTCTACAGTATCTCCGTTCTGTGCTTGGCTGTAGAGATACTGCCGTAGACGGATGAGCGAGTCTACTTTATTCCCGTCGATGGCGGTGATGACATCGTAGCGTTCCAGTCCTGCTTCCTGAGCAGGGGAATCTTGCTCGACGCCCTGGACAAGGACGCCGTGGGTGATATCAGTTGGTAAACCCAGTTCACTTTCCAGAACAGGATTTGGAATCTGGCTTACATCCTGCAGGGAAACACCCATATATGGGCGCTGTACTTCACCGTTGGTCTCTAAGTCTTCAATGACAGGTTTGGCTGCGTCCATAGGAATAGAAAAGCCAATACCCTCGACTTCGGCCTGGGCGATTTTCATAGAGTTGATACCAATGACTTCACCTTGAAGATTAATCAGCGCACCACCACTGTTGCCCGGGTTAATGGCTGCATCTGTTTGTATGACTTCGGTCTGCCAGTCGGCCTGGTCGTCACCATTGATGTCCACCGGAATATTCCGGTTCAATCCACTGATGATTCCCTTTGTGGCCGACCCTGCGAATTCCATGCCCAGTGGGTTGCCGATGGCTATGGCTGTCTGGCCGATCTCTACGTCATCGGCATTTCCTAAATCAGCAACTTTCTCGACATGTTCGCTATCTATTTGTAAAACGGCCAGGTCTGTCAACGGGTCGCTGCCTTTTAATTCGGCTTCTACTTTGCTCCCATCACTAAGGATGACTTCAAGGGCTGAAGCATTCTCAATAACATGATGGTTGGTGACGACAAATGCCTGATCACCTTCTTCTTTGTAAATGACCCCGGAACCTGTGCCGGCCTGTTGTGTTCCCTGAGCTGAACTTTGAATGTTGCTTATACCAACGACTGCCGGAGAAACCTCATTCACTGCTTGAGTGACATCTTCCTCGTTCTGTCCGATATTCACTTCATCAGCCTGTGCTGTCGGCTCTTCGGTGTTGACTTCAATCGAAATTCCTTTCCATTGGAAGACGGTCGTTACGATGAAAACAGCGATAATGGCACCGAGGACGCTGAAGGCCATCCCCGAACGTTTATACTGTTTTCTGCTTACATTCTTATCATCATCCAACATAGAGTAACGGCTGCCCCTTTCGTGAAGATTTGCTGGGATGTCTTTGGTGTTTCCCTCTGACAATTCTTATTATAGGAATGACTTATGGAATGACTTTGGAGAAAATGTGTAAAAAGTGTGTAATGGAAGAGGAAGTTTTGAAAATGTGAGAGAATAAAAAGAAAAAACCAGGAGGAAACGTGATGAATCGACTTATTGGATTGGTGGAAGATGATCCAAACATCAGGGATATAGTAGAAGCCTACTTAAAGAAAGAAGGCTATCAAGTGATCAGCGTGGAAACGGCAGAAGAGGCCTGGGGAATATTCGAAGCGTCTTCTCCGGACCTCTGGGTGCTGGATATTATGCTGCCAGGCATGGATGGGTATGAATTCTGCAAGAAAATCCGTCTGACCTCAGAAGTTCCGATTATCATCATTTCTGCCAAAGATGACGAAATCGATAAAATTCTCGGCCTTGAGCTCGGAGGTGACGATTATTTGACGAAACCCTTCAGCCCGCGGGAATTGGTCGCCAGGGTGAAACGACACTTGAAGCGGTGGGAAGCGATGAAGCCTCTTTCAGAAGAAAAGGTTGATGTGATAAAGGCCGGCGACCTTGAATTGAGTGAAGCCGAGAGGCGGGCCTATTTCAAGGGAACGGAAGTGGAAGTGACGACAAAGGAGTTTGAAATGCTCCGCATTCTGGCTTCTCAGGAAAATCGGGCTTTCTCAAGAGAAGAGCTTCTTATTAAAGTATGGGGCGATGATTATTATGGCAGCGACAGGGCCGTCGATGATCTAATCAAACGACTGCGGAAGAAGATGAAGGAACTGCCAATTGAAACAGTCTGGGGTCATGGCTACAGGTTGAGGGATCAGTCCTCATGAAACTTCTCTATCAATTGAACGCAGCCTTCACTGCGTTAATCATCATCGTCATGTCCATTACAGCTTTTTTCGTTTATTCCCTCTTAATGGATATGCTTATTCAGGATGAGCAGCGGCAGTTGAAAGGACGGGCGGAACTTTTAATCGATTTGATTAACGACCAGGATGAAGACCGTACCCCCGAATTATCTCAGTTGATTCAGGACCGCAATTATCCTATTTTATTGTTCGACAGCGACAATGGAGAAATCCTGTTCCGTACGATGCCGGCCGCTATTGCTGCTTCCTGGATGGAGCGGTATGAGGAAGAATTGGAAGGGGAGGAAGTGTGGGAGAGTGAAGGGGAGAAGTATGTGGTCTATGATTTCCCAGTCAATGCTGGAAACAGTCAGATTCTCGTGATGGCCACCCCGCTGAATGATCTGCAGGCGGTCCAGTCCGTATTTGCGATCCGGATGATCATGGTGTTTCTGATCGGCCTCCTCCTGGCCTTGATTGTCAGCTACATTTTAACATGGCGGCTCGTTACACCGTTGACGAAGCTGAAGCAGGAAGTGAAAAAAATCGAGAAACGCCGGTTCGATGATGTTAAACAGGTTCAGGCCTCCGGGGAGATCAAAGAAGTCGAGCAGAGCGTCCGGCATATGGCTGCGGAGCTTGCGCGTTACATCCATTCCCAGAAACAGTTTTTCCAGAATGCCTCCCATGAGCTGAAAACACCGCTCATGTCTATTCAAGGATACGCCGAAGGGATACGGGACGGTATTTTCCAGGGGGAAGCGGCGGAAAAAGGATTGAACGTGATGGTCAGTGAAACGGAACGACTGAAAAAAATCGTCAATGAAATGATTCTGCTTGCTAAGCTCGACAGCAGTGAGGATGTGTACCATCCTGAGCAGACAAACATCACTGATGTAGTCATACAAGCGAAAGACAGACTCATTCCACTTGCGAACGATAAGGATATGACCATTGCCTTGAAAGGCGGCGCTTCGTTTTATTCTTTTGTAGATCGAGAGCGTATACTACAAGCGGTCATCAACATATTAAGTAATGCTGTCCGTCACGGAACCCATCATGTGACTGTGGAAATCGAAACACAAGCCGAACAGATGAAAGTCAGAATCATGGATGATGGCACAGGGATTCCAGAGGCACTTCTCCCGCAGATGTTTGAGCGGTTCATCAAAGGGAAAGAAGGGGAAACGGGACTCGGTCTTGCTATCGCCCGGGCCATCATCGAGAGGAGCGGAGGAACCATCAAGGCCTATAACCGCGATGATCAACCAGGAGCCGTTTTTGAAATCCGTTTTCAAAGGAAAGACGAGCTCCTCTAACATGATATAATAAATCTCAGAGAACGATTCCACATGAAGGTGAGGAAAAAGATATGGATGCAAAACCTTGTATAGATTCACTGACCGTTAAAAATTCACATGTACTTCCTCCGGATACCAATACCCACGGAACCCTTTTCGGTGGAAAACTGATGGCTTACATTGATGACGTGGCGGCGATAGCTGCTGTCCGGCACTGCCGCAAACCGGTGGTCACCGCTTCCACTGACTCTGTCGACTTTCTTCAGCCGGTATTTGAGGGCGATACGATCTGCCTTGAAGCCTTTGTGACATGGGCGCATAATACATCCATGGAAGTATTCGTGAAAGCAACGACAGAAAACCTGCTTACAGGAGAACGGAAAGTATGCACCACCGCTTTTCTATCCATGGTGGCTGTTGATGAAAATAATGACCCGACACCAGTACCGCCGGTGTACCCCGAAACAGAGGAAGAACAGTGGCTTCATGACCACGCCCAAAAGCGTCATGAGCACCGGAAAAGCCGTCGGAAGGAATCCAAGGAACTCGCTGAAAAATTCGGTACGAGTCTTCCATGGCTAAGGAATTCCTAATACTTGACCAGGAGAAGCAGAGCTTCTCCTGGTTTTTTTATACCCGGATAGCCTTAACTTCGGCTGGATCCTGAAAAATAACGGGCTTTCCATCCTTTTTTGAAACGGAAACATCCAGCTTGGGAAGGAAGCCTTTCATTAGAAAGGCAGTAGTGGTGGACTCCGATTGTATGATAAAATAAAAAAGTTGAACTTATTCATGTTTTTTTCCTTTAAGGAAAGGGAATACGTGTGTTAAAACAGGAAAACATTTACATTTTATAGGAGTGATCAGTGTGCAGGAAGTCTTATCCTTTTTGAATGACTGGATGTGGGGGACCATCCTTGTCGCCGCCTTACTGGGTGTTGGCCTATGGTTCTCGATACGTTTGAAATTCGCACAGTTTCGTTACATACCCGAGATGTTCCGAGTCTTGTTTGATAAACGGGCAATCTCGGCAGAAGGAAAGAAAGGAACCTCTCCTTTCCAGGCCTTCGCTATTAGTACGGCATCCCGTGTCGGTACAGGGAACCTGGCAGGTGTCGCTGCGGCTATTACTGTCGGAGGACCTGGTGCGGTTTTCTGGATGTGGATTGTAGCTATCCTCGGAGGAGCTTCCAGTTTTATTGAAAGCACCCTGGCCCAGGTCTATAAGGTTCCGGATAAAAACCAATACCGAGGCGGACCGGCTTATTATATTGAAAAAGGATTAAAAAACCGGACGCTGGGAATTGTCTTTGCCGTTACCATCACTTTTACATACGGCCTCGTTTTCAGTTCTGTGCAGTCTAATACGATCAGGCTTGCCTTTGAAAACTCCTTTGATATTGATAAATGGCTGATGGGGGCCATTCTGACCGTTTTCGTAGCTTTAATTATTTTCGGTGGACTCAAGCGTATCGCCCAGGTGACGCAGTATATCATTCCGATAATGGCTATCTTCTATATCATTCTTGCCACGTACGTCCTTGTCGGCAATATTGCTCAAGTACCGGAAATGATTGGACAGATTTTCGCTGGGGCGTTCGGCTTCCGTGAAATCGCTGGTGGAACCTTCGGCGGTATGATTCTAATTGGAATTAAGCGCGGCCTGTTCTCCAACGAAGCCGGTATGGGTAGTGCGCCGAACGCAGCGGCCACTTCAGAAGTGACGCACCCGGTCAAGCAGGGACTGATTCAGACGCTTGGTGTGTTCACGGATACGCTTCTTATCTGTAGCGCTACAGCTGTCATCATCCTGTTTGCCGGAGGTTACGAAAATACTTCCCTTGATGGCATCCAGCTGACTCAGGAAGCTTTCGAATCCCAGCTTGGATCATGGGCAGCGGTATTTATCGCAATTGCCATTCTTCTATTTGCCTTTAGTTCGATTGTTGGAAACTATTATTATGGAGAAACGAACATCGAATTTATTAAAACGAGTAAAAGCAGCATTTTCATCTATCGTCTGGCGGTACTGGCTATGGTTATGTTCGGTGCTGTCGCTGAATTTGACCTTGTCTGGTCACTGGCGGATTTAACGATGGGAATCATGGCTTTAATCAACCTGTATGCCATTTTCCGGTTGTCATCGGTGGCCTATGCAGCTCTCAATGACTATGTGAAACAGAAAAAAGCCGGGAAAGACCCTGTCTTTTATCAAGATCACCTGCCCGGTGTAGAAGGAATGGAATACTGGAGAAGAGACCAGTCCTCTGAGAAAGAAGACGCATAAATCGATAGAAAAGCTGTTGACGGGTGACGCCCTGTCGGCAGCTTTTTTCTTCCCTTCCTGGATTCCATCCTGCACAGCAGAAGCGGCCGGTGTGATATGATGGGAGCAGATTCTTATTAAAGGAATGAGCGTAATGAGTTTAGTATCAGTCAATCAACTGAGTAAAAGTTATGGAGATAAAGATTTATTTGACGACCTATCCTTCACGATATCCAGCCAGCAGAGAATCGGTTTGATCGGTGTGAACGGGACCGGAAAATCGACCCTGCTGAAAATTCTTGCCGGAATGGAAACAGGGGATCAGGGCGATATGGATCATGCGAAGGATTTTACAGTGGAGTATCTGCCACAGGACCCTGAATTCAACCAAAGCCAGACGGTTCTGGAACATATTTATGATGGGGAAGCCGAAATTATGGTGCTGATGCGCAAATACGAGCAGGTCATGCTGGAACTTGCTGAAAATCCAGAGGACACCGGCGTCCAGGAGCGGATGCTCGACCTGCAGCAGAGAATGGATGAAAAAGGGGCGTGGGAAGCGAGCACTGTTGCCAAGACCGTCCTTTCCAAGCTCGGCGTCACGTACTTTGATAAAAAAGTATCGGAGTTGTCGGGCGGTCAGAAGAAGCGGGTAGCCATCGCCAAGGCGCTTATTCAGCCGGCCGATCTTCTGCTGCTTGATGAACCGACCAACCACTTGGATAATGAAACCATCGAGTGGCTGGAAGAACACCTTTCCTCCTACAAAGGGGCTCTTATGGTTGTGACGCACGACAGGTACTTCTTGAATAGAGTCACGAACCTGATCTATGAACTCGATCAAAGTAGTCTGTATACGTATGAGGGAAACTATGAAACCTTCCTTGAGAAAAAGGCTGAACGGGAAGAGTGGGAACTGCAGGCTGAACAAAAGCATAAAAATACCCTGCGTAAGGAACTAGCCTGGCTGAAAGCTGGAGTGAAAGCGAGATCCACAAAGCAGAAAGCACGTATTCAGCGGGTGGAAGCGATGAAAGAAGAGACCTTCCACACGAAAAAAGAAAATGTTGATATGGCTATCGGCTCATCGAGGCTTGGGAATCAGGTGATCGAGCTCAAGGGGGTCACCCACAGCTACGGCAGCCATAAACTGCTGGAGGACGTCGATTACTTAGTCGTTCCCGGAGAGCGCCTTGGGATCATCGGTCCCAACGGATCTGGAAAAACAACCCTCCTGAATATTATGGCGGAACGGATTGCACCGGACGCAGGAAATGTGCACACGGGCCAAACCGTGAAGATCGGATATTACACACAGGATCATGGAGAGCTCGATGAAAGCTTGAAAGTGATTGAATACATTAAAGAAGTGGCAGAAGTCATACGGACTGAAGACGGAACAGAGATTACCGCCGAGCAGATGCTCGAGCGTTTCCTATTCCCACGACCGCAGCAGTGGACTTACATTAAGAGGCTCTCCGGTGGAGAACGCCGGCGTCTTTATTTGCTGCGTGTCCTGATGAGTGAACCGAACGTTTTGTTTCTGGATGAGCCGACGAACGATTTGGATACAGAAACCCTGGGCGTTTTGGAAGACTATTTAGAGCAGTTCCCCGGTGTCGTCATTACGGTTTCTCACGATCGTTATTTCCTTGACCGCGTCGTAAACCAGCTGCTTGCGTTCGAACAGAGCGGAAGACTGCGTCGTTTCTATGGAAATTATTCCGAGTATCTGGAAGCTGCCAAAGAAGAGCAGACGGTTTTGAAGGAAAATAAACAGCCGTCCGCCCAGGAGGAAACGAGAAGAGGAAACCGTAAGCGGAAACTCTCCTATAAGGAAAAACAGGAATGGGAGACCATTGAAGACGATATTGCCGCTTTGGAAGAGAAGATCGAAGAGTTGAATGACCAGCTGGCTCAAGAGGCTGCCAATTATGACAAGGTCAGGGACCTTACCGCTCAACAGGAAGAAGCGGAGGCGGAGCTGGAGCAGAAAATGGAACGCTGGGAAGAGCTCTCCCTCATAGTTGAAGGGCTTGAATAATGCTCGGAGAAAGAGGCTGGAACCTTGAAAGAACGTTCGCCTTCTTTTTCATAGATGCAGGGCAGTGGTCCATCCGACCCTGCCCCGCTTCCTTTCATATGTTTTGTAGTCATCAATTTTTTGTGGAATAATGAATACGGATACACTGTTTAAATATAGGAGGTAGACAGATGAAAATGCCAAGTATGGATAAACTTGAAAAATATGCAGAACTGGCGCTTCGTACAGGCGTCAATCTACAAAACGATCAGCTTTTAATGATCAATTCCACCATTGAAGGGGCGGAATTCACACGCATTGTCGCCCGTAAAGCTTTTGAAATGGGAGCCAAGGATGTACATATTAACTGGGGAGACGATGAGCTGACTCGCATGGCTTATGAGCACGCGGATCAGGAAACACTCTCCCACGTACCGGAATGGCAGCAGGAAAAATACACGTATTTCGCAGAGCAGGGAGCAGCCATCCTTTCCATCCGTTCCACGGACCCGGACCTTTTGAAAGGGATTGATGCTGGAAAAGTGGCTTCTGCTGCTAAAGCACGCTCAGAGGCGATGTCCACATTCCGTAACTACACGATGAATGACCGGATACAATGGTCGATCATCAGTATTCCTCTTCCAAAGTGGGCGCAGAAGATTTTCCCAGGGGAAGAGGAAGATACAGCCGTGGAGAAATTGTGGGAGCAGATTTTCAGCATCGTCCGTGTTGATCAGGACGATCCGGTGGAAGCTTGGAAGAAGCATAATGATACGCTTATTACGGCTCGTGAATATTTGAATAAGAAACAGTATCAGAAGCTGATTTATAAAGCACCGGGAACTGAACTTGAAGTGGCTCTTCCAAAAGGACATGTCTGGAAAGGCGGACCGGCCAAAACGGCGGAAGGTAAGATTTCATTTAATCCGAACATGCCGACAGAGGAAGTTTTCACAGCTCCTCACAAATACGGTGTCGATGGGAAAGTGGCGAGTACGAAGCCGTTGAACTACGGTGGGAACGTCATTAATAACTTCTCTCTCACTTTCAAAGAAGGAAAAGTGGTGGACTTTACGGCGGAAGAAGGAAGCGAAACCCTTCAACACCTGCTGGATACGGACGAAGGTTCCCGTCACCTTGGTGAACTGGCTCTTGTGCCTCATGAGTCACCGATTTCTCAATCCGGACTGATTTTCTATAACACCCTTTATGATGAGAACGCATCCTGTCACCTTGCGCTTGGAAAAGCGTATCCGAATAACGTTCAGGGCGGTTCCGACATGAATGAGGAAGAACTTGATCAAAACGGTGTGAACCACAGCCTGACCCACGTGGACTTCATGATGGGATCCGGGGAACTGGATATCGACGGCGTGCTTGAAGACGGTACAACCGAAGCCGTCATGAGAAAAGGCAGCTGGGCGATTACTTTTGAATAATGAATAAGACGACAGCCGGGACCCCCCGGCTGTTTTTTTTGTTTCTTCCCATCCCAACGAAGAAAAGGAAGAAACAGGTAGATATCTTCGATTCTTCCTGTGCACATAAAAGATCCATAATAGGTAAAGAGATGATCTCAGAATAACTTTTTATTAGGTAGTGTTTTTGAATCGGCTGTTTTCTTTTTAAACATCGATCGATAAGGGGAAAGAATAAAAAAAGGAGGTGGCCGATCTGATCTATGATGCTGCTGTTGTGGGTGCTGGTTTCGGAGGGCTGGCAGCTGCTGCGGATTTAACCTATAGAGGGTATAAAGTCGTTGTTTTTGAAGCGTCCAACGAACTGGGCGGAAGCGCGGGTAAATTCGAGAGGAGCGGGTATCGTTTTCAATCCGGTGCTACAGTTGGGATGGGTTTTGAGCCCGGAGGTGTACTGGACAACTTATTTGAACGGCTGGGGTTGGAAAAACCGCCAATGAAAAAGCTGGATATTATTATGGATGTCCACCTTCCGGATCGTACCATTCATTATTATCGTGACCGGCATGAATGGTATAAAGAGATGTCCCGGGTTTTTGAAGGACCCGGGAGCACTTTTGAGAATTTCTACGATGAAGTTTTCAAAGTAGGGCAGCTGGTGGATCAGCTGACAGACAAGCTTCCGGTGTTTCCTCCAAGGACAATGGGGGACTATGCTTACCTTCTGACGCTTGTGAATGAAAATTCTCTCCGGCTGCTTCCCTATATGACACAAACCGTGGAGGACCGGCTTAAAAAACATGGACTGGATCAGCACCGCATGTTTAGGACGTTTTTAAATGGTGAATTAATGGACAGTGTACAGACGAGTGTAGAAAAATGTCCTGCCTTTTTAGGGTTTGCTGCTCTTCAAACGTTTCATAAAGGTGCTTTTGCCGTCCACGGTGGTCTTGCTGAAGCTGCTGCTAAACTGGCTGCATATATTCGGGAGCATGACGGGACCATTCTTATGAGGCACCCGGTTCACTCCATCGAAAAAGGAGAGGCAGGGTTTATCCTTCATTCCAAAAGAAGGTCTACATTTCAGGCCCGTCAGGTCATCCTGAACAATTCTGTTCACAACCTTCACGACACGTTAACAGAGGATCTCAGCTCGCAGTCTTATATTCGCCCCCGGAAAGAAACAGCAAAAAAAGCCTGGGGGGCGTATATTATTCACGGCGGTGTAGACGCAGACGTTTTCCAAAATACGGACGTGCTGTACCATCAGTTTATCGATCCCCATCATCCGGATGACCTCCATAATGGCGGACAGTTCCTATTGTCATTATCGGACCCTGAAGATCGTTTGATGGCTCCGGAAGGGAAACGGTCGTTTACCCTGTCAACCCATACCGACATCACTCCCTGGTGGGAGTCCGACCATTATGAAGCCGAAAAGCGTTGGATGAAGGAGAAGCTGATACGGACCGTGGAACACTATTTTGGAGGGTTCACCGATCAGCTTGATGTTGTCCTGCCGGGTACACCCGTCACTTTTGAAAAATGGCTGCGCCGTAAAGATGGAAAGGTAGGCGGTTATGCACCTGATGGGAAATACAGCTGGTTGTCCAGTTACTCGATAAGAACCGGCATCCCTGATCTGTATCAGTGCGGGGATACCGTTTTTCCGGGTGCCGGAACGCTCGGCGTAACGCTTTCAGGATTAATGGCCGCAAAACAGGCCGCAAAAGGACTAAAATGAAAAACGTTGGGAATACAAAGAACAGCATACGAAAAAGGAGAGGGTCCTATGGTGGGCGACGGATATGAGATGAACATCTTCGGAGCAAACCCCAACCGTCACGATGAATGCTCACGCTGTGGAAAGCCGCTCGTTTCCAAGGCAGAGGAAGACATCAATCTTTGCAGGGAATGTCAGCGCCGGCAGGAAGACCACAAAGTGGAGGAACGGGATTGAAAGGTCACAATAGTGACCTTTTCATCTGCGGGATAAAAGATTTTTCTTTACACCATAATAGGGGTAATGTTAGAGTCAGTTATTGTGCTTTCCCCCGAGAAAGTAACACCATTGTCAAAAGGAGATCAAAATGGATAAACAATCGAAAGGCCGGATAGACTGGCCTGTATTTGCAATCAGTGGAGGCTTATTGACACTCTTCGTGATTATTGCTCTTATCGACATTTCGTTTATAGAAACAGTTGTAAGTGAAAGTTTTGCCTGGTCAGCCACTTATTTTGGTGCGTTCTGGCAGGTATTGATGCTGGCGACCTTCTTCGTCGGTATATGGCTTGGATTTTCTAAATATGGAAAAATAAAAATGGGTAATATGGATAAACCGGAAATCGGTTTGTATAAATGGCTTTCAATTATCATGGCTACACTACTGGCCGGCGGAGGCGTCTTCTGGGCTGCCGCTGAGCCGATGTGGCACTTCCTTACTGCACCTCCGTCTCAATCCGGAGTAGAAGCGGGCACAGAGGCGGCAATTGATCCTGCTCTTGCTCAGAGCTTCATGCACTGGGGATTTCTTGCTTGGGCGATATTAGGTACGATCAGTGCCGTTGTTATGATGTACGGACACTATCAAAAAGGGATGCCTATGAAGCCGAGGACCCTGCTTTACCCAATCTTTGGTGAAAAGCTTCGGAACAGCTTCTTCGGAACGATTATTGATGCGTTTGCTGTAATTGCCGTTGCAGCAGGGACAATCGGTCCGATCGGATTCCTTGGTCTTCAGGCCAGCTATGGTCTTCAGGAAATCTTCGGCATTCCAAATTCATTCAGTACACAGTTTACAATCATTCTTGTTGTCGTCCTGGTCTCTACGATCTCAGCTGTGTCCGGTTTGTATAAAGGGATTCAGATGCTGAGTAGTTTCAATGTCCGCCTTGCTCTTGGACTTATGATTTTCATCGTCATCTTTGGACCTGGCGGCTTTATTATTGACCACTTTGTCTCCGGATTCGGTTATTACGTGGACCAATTCATTCCTATGAGTACGTACCGCGGGGATGAAGGCTGGTTATCTCTATGGACCGTCTTCTTCTGGGGCTGGTTTATCGGATATGGTCCAATGATGGCCATTCTTGTCAGCCGGATTTCCAGAGGACGGACCATTCGCGAAATCATTGTCGCGGTTTCTGTGTTTGCTCCGGTTATTTCAACGTTCTGGTTTACTGTCCTTGGTGGATCCGGAATATTCTTCGAATTGGAGAATCCGGGATCGGTTTCAAACGCTTTGAATGAGGCAGGAAACCCGGCAGCGATGTTTGCAATTACCGGACAGTTCCCACTGGCGGAAATTGTGTCGCCGCTGTTCTTGATTCTGACGATTCTATTCGTTGTCACAACGTCTGACTCCATGTCCTACACCATTGCTATGGCCGTGACAGGAGAAGGTAACCCGCAGACATGGCTCCGTGTATTCTGGGCTGTGCTTATGGGAGCGATTGCTGTCATTCTTCTGATTACAGGAGACAGCGGAATTACACAGCTGCAGAACTTTATCGTGGTGACTGCCGTTCCTGTGTCCCTCCTTCTGCTTCCTATGATCTGGCTGGCGCCGAAAGTGGCGAAGATCATGGCTGTGGAACAACGAATTTCAAAAAAATAAAGATAAAAAAGGTGGACGTCTTTTGACGTCCACCTTTTTTGGCTGTAGAAAAGCCTTTGTTAACCAGATAGAGTTGTCATTTTGTCTTGTGAAGGGTCACTTTCCGCTTATCGGTGGATGAATGCCGCGGGCACGCCCTCAGCTAACTTGGTCAGGAAGGCCGCTCCACGTGCCGTCGTTAGAATATAGAGGAGATAAGCGGGTTCGCAGGTTCAAAAGAACGGCATGGGCTGCGCTGTTGCCGCTTGCGTGGAAAAGAAAAAGGAAAGGAACAGGCGCTGATGACGGCTCCCTGCCGGAATATGAAAAAGATTGTCCTCCATCCAGCAAGGGTGAGCGGGGTGAAGGAGAGTCTTTTTCGATGTTAAAGAACGCCCAAGGAGCGGTGCCCCTTCCACTCCTGCGGAAGAACGAGTGGTCCGAGATCGCCGAGCGTGGGTTTTGCGAGGAAGCTCGGGCGCTCGTCCGCGGAAAGGGAAGGGGCTTTCGCTCCTGGCGGGAAGAAAGAAAAAAGCTTGTAAAGAAACAGAGGTTTCTCTACAAGCTGAAGGTGGACGTCCTTTGACGTCCACCTTTTTTTACTGCAAAATTACAGGTTTCTCAGCACAGCGCGTACCGGACTGCCGTCTGCTTGAGTCATTTTCAAAGGGAAGGCCATAAGTTCATAGATGCCCGGCTGGATGTTTTCCAGGACGAGACCTTCAAGAATGAGCAGATCATGGGCGCACAGACTGTGATGGGCAGGGAGGTCCTTGCTCGTCTCCGGATCAACAGAAGGGGTATCGACGCCGATCAGGTCAATGCCTTGTTCGGCCAGGTAAGCAGCCAGGTCACTCCCGATCACTGAATAGGAAGCAGGGAAAGCGGAACGGTCAGGCCAGCTGTTTGTGCGAAAGAGGATTTTATCCACTTCTGTCAAATCGATATCCATCACTTGTTCTTTATGAATGACTTCCGGTCGGTCCAAATGAACGACCACCGCTTTTCCTGCGAAACGTTCGACAGGCAGGTCTGCTATCCGGGCTCCTGAGGAATCATAATGGAAAGGGGCATCGACATGTGTTCCGATGTGACAACTGCCTTTAAACTGACCTACGTTGACAGATCCGGTGTCTTCCATTGCATAAGTGACTTCGTACGTAAAAGGTTCATCCCCCGGCCATGGCGGGGTTTCTGCATCCAGTCTCATACTGATATCCATCCACTTCATCGGTATCCTCCTAAGCAATAATATCCCGTTCATTTTTAAATGACTTATGCTTTTCTTTCTGCATGATTTCTTTTAAAATCCTGACAACATTAAAAACATCCTCATAGGAGGTGTAAAAAGCTACCGGGGCGAGCCGGATGACATTCGGGGATCGATAATCGGGAATGACCCCTTCGCTTTTCAGTGCTTTACAAAGACTGGCTGCTTCTTCATGAACGAGGCAGACGTGACCGCCCCGGCGCTCCTTCTCTACAGGGTTACGCAGGGTGAACCCGAAGCCTTTCAGTTCCTGATGAACTAAATCCATGAACAACTGGGTGAGGACCAGTGACTTTTTTCTGATTCCCTCGATACCTGCTTCCAAAAACATTTCCAGAGATCCAAGAAGCGGAGCAGAGCTTAAAATATGCGGAGTTCCAATCTGGAAAGCACCGGCACTGGAAGAGGGGGTCAGCTCGTGGTCCATATCAAACTGCTTTTCTTTATCAGAACTGAACCAGCCGGCAAGTCCGGGATGAGTCCCGAGATGCCGGCGGTTCACGTATAATCCACCTGTACCACCGGGACCGCTGTTCAAGTATTTATACGTACACCAGACAGCGAAATCCACCTCCCATTCATCCAGCTGATGGGGAACAGCGCCGATGGAATGAGCAAGATCAAACAATACAAGAATTCCATGCTTGTGCGCCTCGTGGGTGAGGGTTTTCATATCAAGAAGCTGCCCGCTTCTGTACAAAACGGAAGGGAGCAGAAGAAGAGCTACGTCATCCTTCATCTGGGCAATAATGTCCTCTTCTTTCAGTGTATACCCATCAGCGCTGGCGATTTGTATGAAATGCTCTTCAGGGTCAAGGTGGTGGAGCGCCATCTGACTCTTGACAGCGTATATATCGGAGGGGAAGTTTAGTTCGTCCCCGATAATTTTTGTCCGCCCTTTTTCCGGATTGTAAAAAGTCGCAAGCAGCTGATGGAGGTTTGTCGTAATGGACCCTGTGTTAATGACCTGTTCCGGAGAAGCCCCCAGGAGAGGAGCTGTCATCCGTCCGAGCTTTTCCGACATGTAGTACCACGGTTCATCAGCTTGTGTCCACCCTTCGATGCCGTGCTCTTTCCAGTCATTAAGAGATTGCTGCAGAGCGGATTCGGAACGCCTGGACAACAGTCCAAGAGAGTTGCCGTCCATGTAAATGCTGTCTTCTTTGAGGAAGAATTCCGATTTATACTCGTTCAGTTCATCATTTTTATCCCATTTTCTCACATCATCCAGGGTAATCATTCCATTCCTCCTTTTATCTGTTCAGGTAACGGTGTTTGATTAATACAGCTTTTATCATGGAATACGTAAACGTGTCCGGAAGCTCTTCTTTCAACGGCTTCAGCTTTTTCTCCTCGAGCTTGTGATATTGTTGGAGGACCTGCTCCTCTTGTTCTTCATCAAACCAGTAGTCCCACGAAATATCTTCCCCTTCCTGCACACAGCGGAACAGGTGGTTTTCAATCGTCTGCGGACTCATGCCGCGCTGATCTGCAATGTCCCGGATAGAGTGGCTGCCGCTTTTCCACAATTCAAACGTTACGATGTGGCTGGGCCTGTCATCAAATGGATCTCTCGGTTCCGGCCGGCGTGACGGGATAGGGGCTGACTCGGTTTGTTCGGACCACGGCCGGATCACTTCCAGGAATGTCTCGCCGTACTGCTCGTACTTCCGCTCTCCCACCCCTTTCATCTGAAGCATCTCTTCTTTTGTCCGCGGCAGGTGATTGGAAAATTCTTTCAAGGTGGCATCAGAAAAAATGACGTAAGGCGGGAGCCCGGCTTCATCAGCCAGCTGTTTCCTTAAGTGACGCAGTTCTTCAAAATACTGCACATGATATTCAGACGACTGTTGGACGGCTGCGGTTTCCACGAGCATTTCTACAGGTTTTTCCCCTTTGAGGACAGCTGCTGCCTCTGAGGTGAGCTGGAGGGAAGGGTATTTCCCTGATCCTGCCGTTAAATAGCCTTCAGCCGTCAGGAAGTGAATAAACTGGGTCAATTCCTTCTCGGTAATTTTCGGCATGATCCCGTAGGTGGAAAGCTTGTGAAAACCGAACTGCTTCACCTTTTGGTCGCGGGAGCCCTTCAGCACTTTGGCTGTCAGACCTGCCCCGAATCCGCCTCCCATGCGTTTTACACAGGACAGCACCATCTGGGCTTCTTTCGTGCGGTCTTCCACTTCCCCATTATGTGTACAGTTGGAGCACTTTCCGCAGCGTTCATAGGGGACAGGGTCGTTGAAGTACTCCAAGATATACTTCTGCAGGCACGTATGGGTGTGGCAGTAATTCGTCATCGCCTGCAGTTTGGCATACTCTTCTTTCTTTTTTTCTTCAGAAGGCGACTGGTCGATCAGGAACTTCTGCAGATTAATGTCTTTGCTCGCAAAAAGAAGGATACAGTCTCCGGGTTCGCCATCCCTTCCTGCACGTCCTGCTTCCTGGTAATAGGATTCTATATTCATCGGCATGGCGTAATGGATGACATAGCGGACGTTGGATTTATCGATGCCCATCCCGAACGCATTAGTCGCCACCATCACTTTCGTCTCGTCCTGTACAAAATCCATCTGTGCCTGTTTCCGCTGATGCTCAGTCATACCGGCATGATACCTGCCTGCTGCGTAGCCCTTTTTCTCGAGAACATAGTGCAGCTGGTCGGCTTCTTTCCGGGTGGCGGTATAGATGATACCGGACTCATTGGGAACCTGGCTCATGTATTCTGTAATAAACTCCCGTTTGTCTCTTCCTTTAACGATACGAAAAGCCAGGTTTTCCCTTGCGAACCCTGTGTTAATCACATGGCCGTTTTCGACATGGATCAGCTGTTTGATGTCGGCCACGACCTCCTGGGTGGCTGTCGCTGTCAAAGCCATGAGTACAGGGAGGTTCGGAATTTTATTAAGCGTCGGGACGATGGAACGGTAGCTCGGTCGGAAATCGTGTCCCCACTGGGATATACAATGGGCCTCATCGAAAGCGATAAGAGAAAGAGGGATCCGGCTTACAGCGGAGAGAAAGGAAGGAGTTTCAAATCGTTCCGGTGCGACGTAAATGAAGGAGTAGCGTCCTTTTTCCATATCTCTCAGTCTTGTCCGCTGCTCTTCTGCAGTAAGGGAGCTGTTTATGTAGGTGGCAGCCACCCCGTAGGAAAGCAGGGCATCGACCTGATCTTTCATTAACGAAATCAATGGCGATATGACGACAGCCGTTCCTTCAAGTGCAAGGCCGGGGATCTGATAGCACAGCGACTTTCCGCCCCCGGTCGGCATGACGGCGAGAGTGTTCTGCCCGTTCATCACCTGTTCAATCGCTTCCTCCTGTCCCGGCCGGAAGGAAGAATATCCGTAATACTGCATTAAAATTTTTTCGGCCTGTTCCATCATGTGAATCATCCTTTAATGTAATCGTTCTCCTCACATCTTACCATGTTTCACGTGAAAATATAGGGGAAAACTAACCAGGATCAATCTTCAAAAAAGGAGTCGGTTTCATCATGAAAGCTGTCATAATTGAACAGTACGGAGGTCGGGAGCAGCTCGTTGAGAAAGAAGTTCCAAACCCCGTACCTGAGAGCAAGCAGGTGGTTGTGGAAGTCCGTGCGACCTCCATTAACCCGATTGATTGGAAATTGCGTGAAGGGTACTTGAAAGATGCAGTTCCTTTCGAATTCCCGATTATTCTTGGATGGGATGCCGCAGGGGTCATTACCGAAGTAGGAGAAGATGTGAAGGATTTTTCACCGGGGGACCGGGTATTCGCAAGACCGGATACGACACGGTTCGGAACATATGCCCAGTATACAGCGGTGGATGAACACCTGCTGGCACCGCTGCCTGAAGGAGTGACCTTCGAGGAAGCGGCGGCTGTTCCTCTGGCCGGCCTTACAGCATGGCAGTGCCTTGTTGATTTTTCCGATATTAAAGAAGGGGATCGTGTGCTTATCCATGCGGGATCAGGCGGAGTGGGCCATTACGCTGTCCAAATTGCCAAACATCTCGGAGCATACGTTGCGGCCACCGCAAGCGGCAAAAACCGGGAATGGGTAGAGAAGCTGGGAGTGGACCGCTTCATTGATTATAAAGAGGAGGATTTCTCTGAAGTCCTTCAGGATTTTGACATCGTTGTCGACACGCTTGGCGGAGACATTCAGGAAAAAAGCTTTCAGGTCCTGAAAGAGGGAGGAAAGCTTCCGTCAGTCGTCCAGCCACCAGATGAAACGAAAGCGGTCGAGAAAAACATCAAGACTGGTTTTGTCTGGCTGGAACCGAGTGGAGAACAGCTCTCCAAGCTGGGTAAGATGATGGAGGAAGGTACTTTGAAGTCTGTGATCGGCCATGAACTGCCGTTCTCTCAGGAAGGACTTCGGGAGGCTCATGAAATCAGTGAAAGCCACCATGCCAAAGGTAAAATCGTCATTACAATGAAATAAGGGTGTGTCCCCAGGAAACCTCGAAATTTGAGGAATTCTGGGGCTTTTTGTTAAATGTACTAATTTTCTTACAATTTCGGCCTAATCTTTGTTAACTTAGGGTAAAGGATAGTTATTACATAGGAAACGGAGGAGAGGTCGTGTTAACCAATTATAAAACGGGTGTCTACTTTGATGAAATGATGAAGGAAGATGGACAGCCTAAAAATCATTACCAATGGTTTTATCAATTGGTCCATCAATTTAATGAACGAGAGCTGATGAATAAACATGAAACCGCTCAGTTGAATTTTCTCAGGCAGGGGATCACCTTTACGGTTTACAGTCATACCGGAGGGACAGAACGAACGATGCCCTTTGACTTTGTGCCGATCATTATCCCGCGCGGAGATTGGGAAAAGATCGAGAAGGGCATGAAACAGCGGATGACGGCGCTCAACCACTTTCTCGATGACATTTATCATGAACAGCGTATTGTGGAAGCCGGTGTGATTCCGAGGGATCTGATTGAAAACAACCCGTACTATTATGATAAGCAGATCGGCGGGGTGCGCGTGCCGCTGAATAATCATATCTTCCTTGCCGGGGTGGACCTGATCCGGGATGAGCACGGAGAGTACCGGGTGCTGGAGGATAACCTGCGCAATCCATCAGGCATGTCCTATGTGTTTCAAAACCGGTATGTTATGAGGCAGGTCTATCCGGAATTGTTCAACCAGCATTCCATTGAGACACTGGAACATCAATTATCTGAACTTCACCAGTCCTTAATCACACAGGTGCCGTTGAATGCGGAACCCGGAAAGAAACCGACAGCTGTTCTGCTGACCCCGGGCATCTATAATTCTGCGTATTATGATCATGTCTTCCTTGCTCAGCAGATGGGCATCGAGCTTGTGGAAGGCCGTGACCTGGTGGTGAAGGATGATATGGTTTATATGAAAACGACCCGCGGTCTGCAGAGAGTGGATATCATCTACCGCCGGATTGATGACGATTTCCTCGATCCTGAAGCCTTTCGTCCCGACTCCATGCTCGGTGTGAGCGGATTATTGAGAGCGTATAAGAAAGGGAATGTGTCGATTTTGAACGGGATTGGCAACGGCGTGGCTGATGATAAGGCCATGTATGTGTATGTTCCGGACATGATCCGCTTCTATCTCGATGAGGATCCGATCATTCCCAATGTGGAAACATATTTTCTCAGTGACCCGGAGCGTCTGGATTATGTACTGGAGAATATCGACCAGCTGGTAATTAAAAATGTCGGTGCTTCCGGTGGATACGATATGCTTATCGGTCCACAGTCCGATGAAAGCGAACAGGAAATCTTCAAGAAAAAGATAGTGGAGAAGCCGAGCCAGTATATTGCCCAGCCGACCATTAAATTATCCAGAGCTCCTGCGTATCAGGAGGGACGCTTCTATCCCTGTCATGTGGACCTCCGCGTCTTTGTCATGAGCGGTGAGCAGATGAACGTCCTTCCAGGCGGACTTTCCAGGGTAGCCTTGAAGGAAGGATCGCTCGTCGTAAACTCTTCCCAGGGCGGAGGCGGCAAGGATACATGGATTCTTTCAGAAAGTGGTGATCAACATGCTTAGCCGGGTAGCGGATTCTCTGTATTGGATGTCCAGAAATATCGAGAGGGCTGAGAACAATGCCCGGGTATTGAAAGTACAGCTGATTCATATGCTGGAAGCTTCCAGCAAAGAGGCACTGGACAAGGAATGGGAGGAAATTCTGGATCTCTGTGCTTCTACAGCGGATTACTACAGCTTTTATGAACGGATGGATCGGGAAACGATGATCCAGTATTTGACGATCAGTCCGCTCAACGTCAATTCCCTGATGAACACGATGAATTACGCCCGGGAAAACGCAAGGGCGACAAGGGACATCCTTCCCGAAGAATTATGGGAAGTGCTGAATCAGTTCCACCTCGATCAAAAAGACTGGCAGGAGCTGCCGAACACCAGGGATCATACCCAGCAGTATTTAAACCGGGTGATCCAGACATCCATGACCTCCCAGGGAGTGATTGAATCAAGCATGAGCCGTGGTACGCCTTATTCATTCATCAAAATCGGAAAATGGCTGGAGCGTGCTGAAAAAATGGCGCGCATCCTGAACGTTACCTGTGAGAAAAACCGTAAGGAAACCGACGGGGGCACTCATCATTATTACCACTGGCTGACAGCTCTCCATTTTCTGAATGGGTATGATGCCTATATTAAAGAACATCCACCGACGATGGAACCGAAGAATGTGTTGAGCTTCCTCATTAAGGAACGGAATTTCCCGCGCTCGATTCAGTACTGTATGGATCATGTCCTTGAGGCTGTAACCAATTTGGAGGATGGGAAAGTCTCACACTACTCGGAAAACCTGTTTCAAATGCTGGAAGTGATTCAAAATGAAATCGAAGAATCATCGATTGAAGATATAGGCATGGAAGAACTGATGCAGTTCCTTGACCACTTCCAGGACCGCTGTATGACATTAAGCCGGATGTTTTCGGAAACCTACTACTTAATCGAACCTGTTCGGGTGAAATAGAGAACAATCAGGAGGAATACCCAGTGAAGTTTCAAATCGAACATACCAATACCTTCTATTATGATAATTTCGTGGACCAGAGCATGAATCATATCCGGCTTAAACCGAGAACCGATGAATGTCAGCGTCTGCTTGCCTACCGGACGGAAATTACGCCGTCCTCCATGACAAAGGAACATATCGATTTGTGGGGAAACCATGTGGAAACATTTTTTATTCCGGAAAAACATGAACACCTTACTCTCAAAACGATTTCCACCGTCAGTATCCAAAAAAGTCCATTCATCCGTATGATCGAATGCTCGGATGAGATGCAGTCGATTTTCCATTCAGAATTGTTCCGGCATCATTACCTGGCTTATATAAATGAAACACCCTATACCTTTTTATATAAAGAACAGATTGAAGAATTCAAGGAGATTCTGGGGCCGATGCAGGACCCTGTCCGGTATTCCCTGCGATTGATGGAGTACATTCACGAGTCGTTCCGTTATGATACAAGTACGACCCAGGTGAGTACGAAAGCGTATGAGTCCTGGCCGTTTCGTGCAGGTGTCTGTCAGGATTATGCCCATATTATGATTGGCGTCCTTCGTTCCCAGGGGATTCCGGCCCGTTACGTAAGTGGGTATTTATATGTAGGGGAAGACTCTGCCTTAGTCGGAGATGCCGCTACACACGCCTGGGTGGAAGTCATGATTCCGGGTATTGGCTGGGTCGGTCTTGACCCGACCAACAATGTAGAAGCTCTTGAGCAGCATATCCGTATCGGTACGGGAAGGGACTATGCAGATGTCAGCCCGCTGCAGGGAGTTTATCGTGGGGGCGGCCAGAACCTGGACGTGAAAGTCAGCGTCACGCTCATTGATCAGTAATAAAAAATCCCTCTTTCATGAAAGAGGGATTTTCTAATACCTAAGATTTCTGGTAACTCTCTGTCGTTCTCGTCTGACCTTTGAAGGTTTGATACAGCCAGCCGGCAAGACCGCCGATAATGGCCGGGAACACCCAGCTAAGGTTCAGCTCATAAAAGGGAAGGCGGCTGATAAACGGGGTAACAGCGGAGACATCGGCCCCGAATGCTGCCAGTCCATCATAAAGCCCGATGAAAGCTGTCAGAATGATTGCTCCACGGTACACATAGGAAGAGTGGTTGAACAGCCGGCTCATGAACGTCAGACCGACAAGGACGATCGTAATAGGGTAGACGAACACTAAGACGGGTACAGAATAGGAAATGATCTGGTTTAATCCGATGTTGGAAATAGCGAGACTCACGATGGTCACGAGTACAATGACGGAATGATACGACAGCTTCCCGACACGCTTCGAGAAAAACTGTCCACAGGCAACGGTCAGTCCAACACAGGTGGTTAGACAGGCCAAACCGACAATAACACCAAGAAGAACGGTACCCGTATCTCCAAACATGATCTGGGCGGCCCCGGATAGGATCGCACTTCCGTTATCATACGTACCTTCTACGGCCATTTTAGCTCCAATCCAGCCGATAGCCACATAAACGGATGTCAGCCCGGCAGCTGTGACAAGCCCGGCTTTTAATGTGGAGAGCGTCACCTGCCTGGGCTCTGTAACACCGCGTTCCCTGAATGATGATACGACAAGTATTCCAAAAGCGAGGGAAGCGATGGCATCCATGGTCAGGTACCCTTCGACAAAGCCGGTAAAGAATGGCTGGGACGCATACTTTTCGCCTGCCGGCTGTATGGGACCGTCAAGGGCGAAGAAGCTGCCGATCACAAGGGCGACGATGGCCAAAAATAGGGCAGGTGTCAAAAATTGACCGATTCGATCCACTAATTTGGAAGGATTGCGGCTCAATAAATACACGAGCAGGAAAAAGACGATGGTAAAGATAAAGAGCGTCAGGGATTCTCCGTTTACAAAAGGCGCTACACCTGTTTCAAATGCGACGTTGGCTGCTCTTGGTATGGCGAAGAAAGGCCCGATCACTAAATACACCATGGAAGTAAAAAGAATTCCGAACAGAGGGTGCACGCGTCCGGCCAGCTGGACCGCGCCGTTTTGAACAAGGGAGATGGCAGCCACTGTGATGATGGGAATACCGACTCCCGTTATGACGAACCCTAGAATAGCAGGTGTATAAGACGTTCCTGATTCAATTCCTAACGTAACAGGGTAGATTAAATTGCCGGCGCCGAAAAATAAGGCAAATAGTGTAAATCCGATAAACAGCGTATCTCTGGCTCTCATAAAGCAGCTTCCTCCTCATGGGTGTCTATATATTCTGCGTAAAAAAAATCGCTCCTATCCAGACATGAACACAGCTTGTCTGGAAGTGACGATAGGCGTGGGATCCATCAAAAATTTTAAGAAATTTCAATTAGCACCGGAGTAATGTTATCAGGGTGGGAATACCATGTCAACCCTTTTGTCTGAAAATTTAAACGGTTAAGATTACCAGGAAGAGAATGTCATGATATTTTTATAAAACTGATAAGATAAGTTAGTTTACAGAAGGAAAACCGGGTTATAGAATATGGCTATACATCAATCACGGCTGTTGATAAACATAGAAGATAAGGAGACTACTACATGATCGATTCGCTGTTACTGCAATTGACCCTGGTTGGCTTTCTCGGCGTCGGCTCTCAATGGGTGGCATGGCGCTTCCGCCTGCCGGCTATCGTAGTCATGTCCATCGCCGGACTGCTGGCTGGACCTGTATTTAATTTAATGAACCCGGAACAGGATTTTGGAGATCTTTATAAACCGATAATCTCCCTGGCTGTTGCGGTGATTTTGTTTGAAGGCAGTTTGAATCTTGACTTCAAGGAAGTTCGTGGACTGGGGAGACCGGTGTTCCGGATTGTTACGTTCGGCGCATTCTTCAGCTGGATTCTCGGGTCCTTTGCTGCCCATTATGTTGCCGGGCTGTCCTGGGCGGTGGCCTTTACGATCGGCGGTTTGTTTATTGTAACCGGACCGACCGTGATCCTCCCGCTTCTCAGGCAGGCGAAACTGAAACCCAGACCCGCTAAGATTCTTAAATGGGAAGGGATTATCGTCGATCCGATCGGAGCGCTTCTTGCGGTTTTCGCGTTTGAAATCATTGTGTTTTTAACTGTCAATGACCCATCGGCCCTGCTTATGTTCTTTTTAGCTTCAGCTTTCGCAGTCTTTCTTGGCTGGCTGTGCGGAAAAGGCGTAGGATGGATGTTCGAAACCGGCTACGTGCCGGAGTTTTTAAAGTCGCCTGTCGTATTCGCGGTTGTCATTGCCTGCTTTACAGGAGCAGATGAAGTCATGCATGAGACAGGTCTTCTCTCTGTTACTGCGATGGGGATGACTCTTGCCAATATGCACATTTCATCCATTGCGGACATGAGGCACTTTAAGGAGAATATCTCCCTGCTGTTAATTTCAACAATCTTTATTATGCTGACAGCTTCCTTAACGGTGGATACACTGGTGGAGATCTTTAATATCCGGATTATCGGTTTTGTTCTTCTGATGTTATTCATCGTTCGGCCGTTGTCGATCTTCCTGTCGACAATCGGAACGGATTTATCAAAATCAGAAAAACTGCTCGTGGGCTGGATTGCTCCAAGGGGTATTGTAGCCCTTACGGTTGCCAGTTACTTTGCGAGTATCCTGCTTGAAGGTGGATATGAAGATGCATCCATACTGATCTCCCTTACCTTCGCCCTTGTCTTTACGACAGTTGTGGCTCATGGATTTTCCATCGGCTGGCTTGCTAAAAAACTCGGCTTGTCTATGGAAGGACCGCCGGGGGTGTTGATTGCAGGTGGAAGTGCGTTCACAACAGGCCTGGCAAAAACGCTGGAGGAACTGAAAATTCCAGTGCTTCTTACGGACTCTTCCTGGCAGCGACTGTCACGGGCGCGTTCCAGAGGGATTGCCTCTTATCACGGGGAGATCCTTTCTGAACAGACGGAATATTATCTCGACATGACGCCTTATGAATACCTCGTGGCGGCAACAGAACTGGATTCCTATAATGCACTGGTCTGTACGACATTCGTGCCGGAATTCGGCAGGAACAACTCTTTCCAATTGAGCCTCTCCAATAAGGAAGGGGATAATTTGGAAGATCTTGTTCATACAATTGGAGGCCGTGTTCTGTTTGAAGAAGGAGCTTCGTGGGAAGAACTGAACGCCCGGGTTGAAAATGGGTATGTGTTCAGAAAAACAACCCTGACGGCTCAATATTCTTTTGATGATTATCGAAAAAATATGGATGAACATGCGATGCTGCTATTCGCCAAACGGACATCCGGTAAAGTTGAATTCTTCACACCTGGGGTGGAGTTCCGTCCTGAAAATGGGGATGTGATCGTTTCCTTAATGCCTCCGAGCAAGGAATTCGAAAAAATTCAGGAAAAGCTCGAAGGTCAGAGGAAGAACCAGGAAGAGAAAAAATCATAAAGCAGCAAAGTCTAAGGAGAAGCCGGTTCCGGCTTCTCCTTTATTTGTAGAGAAATCCAATGTTGTCTCGTGTCTTCAGAAGCTCTGACCCATCCCCTTCCCCGAACGAACGTCCAAGTCTCACAGGGAAAACCTCCATGTGGGTTCTTAGACGTCTTTTTTTCCGAAGGATTGTTCTTTAGAAATTGAAAAATACCAAACCGACAGGGACAGATAGTGAAGAGGTTTTCGTACGCTGGTGTTTTCTCCATTACCTGTACGTGAGCGGTTTTTATGCTACTTTAAGAATCTTTTCTTCTTACTATTTTGAACGGAACCAGGCTGGCGACGAGGAGTGTTCGGTGGTGACGCCTGCGGGAACAGCACGAGTCGAAGATCCACTTGGTCAAGTGGTTTCCTTGACCAAGTTAGCTGAGGCCGTGCCCGCGGCAAGCATCCACCGATAAGCGGAACGTGGCCTTCTACACAACATTATATCTACTTTTTTCAAAGTCAAAGGAGAAACCGATATCGGCTTCTCCTTCTTATTATGCTTCTGCAAGCTTCTTATTTAATACCTTCAACTCTTCTTCCATCCGGGCGAGCTGCTGTTCAGCATTTTGGATATTCCCACCGGCGGCTTCCAGTTTATCCAGATCGCCTTGGATTCGTACATAGTCTGATTTTAAGAAGGCGATTTGGTCACGAATTTCCTGTTCAGTCACAGGATCACTCCTTTTCATCTTGTTCTCCATTTATTGACAACGTATAATGGAAAAACGATATTATATTCAGAATTTTAACAAAAAATAGTTTAGAGTTAAAGGGGAAGGGGTAATAATTGATGATCATTCATAATGACGAAAGTCCTAAAGAGTTCTTGTCCAAGGTGGAACCACTCCTCTTGGAAAAAGAAGCTGAAAACAACCTGCCTTTAGGTGTTCTGGAGCGTTTCGTGCTTGGAAGGGAAGAAGGATCCTGTTATACCCTCCGTATTACGGAAGGGGACAAGACGGAATACATGGCTTTACGCACACCCCCTCATTTGTGGATTCTGCCGAGCGTACGAGGAGATGCCACTCCTTACATTAAAGCAGCAGCCCGTCATTTCTATAACCATGAATACGAAGTGCCGGGTGTCATCGGAGATGAAAAATCGACCGCCGTATTTGTAAAAGAATGGACGCAGCTGACTGCTGTCACACCTCAGGTTCATGTACAGCAGGGCGTCCATCGTCTTGATGAATTGAATGACATTCCTCAAAGCAGCGGGAAACTCCAGGCCGCAGACATGTCCCACCACTCCATGGTAAAAGAATGGATGACCCAGTTTGGAAAAGAAACGAACGAACCCCTTGTCGTGGAAAGAGCGGAGGAGCTGACCGACAGCCTCATTCGTGACCAGCGCTTATTCCTATGGCTGGTGGACGGAACACCGGTTTCGATGGCAGGCCGGGCCAGAACAACGAAAAACGGGGCAACCATCAACGCTGTTTTTACACCGGACTCCTTTAAAAAAAGGGGTTACGCCACCCAGGCGGTCTGGCACTTAACGAAAGATCTTCTTCAGCAGGGATACAGCTTCTGCTCGTTATACACAGATCTCGCCAATCCTACCTCAAACTCCATTTATAGAAAAATCGGGTATAACAAAATCAGTGACTCCATCGTTTATCATTTTCACAAAAATTAAAAATAAATGTTATATATTGTAAATGTAAGCGGTAAAGAGGAGGATTCTCTATCTAGAACGAGCTATCCGCATCATAAAGGACCTTCACCCATGCATTTCCATCTGAGGGCTTGATTTGGTTAATCAGTACAAAATATTCTGTTCATACTGATTTGAGTGAATTTTATGGTTCCGGTATGATGTTTAGTAATTGGCCTGAAAACTACTACATTCGATCTATTTAGGAGGATTACATACTTGAAGGTTTTTAAGGCAGTAGACAAAATCATATTAAAAATTGAAGAATTCATATTAAGCTACGCAGTCATTATTATTGCTTTAATGGTTGTAGGCAAGGCTTTGAGCCGGGCTCTTTTCAGCTATTCGCCGCCCTTCGCTGATGAAGTCAGTCAAATTGCCATTGTCGTAGCCACCTTTATGGGGATCAGTTATGCCGCGCGTAAAGGACGGCATATCAGCATGTCCGCCTTTTATGATCTGGCCCCTTTTAAGGTGAGGAAATTCCTTTCTATTCTCATTCCCTTCGGCACAGCAGCCGTGCTGTTTGTCCTAGCTTATTATTCTAGCCTTTATGTACAGGATGTGTATGAGTCAGGAAGAGTGACGTCAGCACTGGAAATGCCGGCCTATTACCTCTACATCTTCATTCCAATCGGGTTTCTGCTGGGAGGCATCCAGTTCCTTAGAAACATGTGGATCAACATTACGAACCGGGATGAAGTGTACTTGGGAACCGATGTCAAGGACTACAACGACGATGATACAAATGATCTGGAAGGAACGCATTTATAAAAATCGGATACAAGAAAGGATAACGATATGATCGCGACTATGCTCATTATCATGGTGGTGCTTTTATTCTTAAACTTTCCCATGATGATTCCGCTGATGGCAGCCCCATTAGTCATCATGTTTATTTATTTCCCAACATTGGACCCCATGATCCTCATGCAGCAATTCTCTACAGGAATCGAACCATACGTATTACTAGCTGTTCCCTTATTCATTTTTGCCGCTGATATTATGACAACAGGAAAGACATCGAACCGCCTTCTGGATTTCATTGGCTCATTCATCGGCCATATCCGTGGAGGATACGCTGTAACAACAGCGGCGGCCTGTACGCTTTTTGGCGCGATATCAGGGTCCACACAGGCTACAGTAGTCGCCATCGGTAAGCCGATGAGAGAGCGGCTTCTGAAAATCGGTTATAAAGATCCATCAGCCATCGCTTTAATTATCAATTCCAGTGACGTCGCACTCCTTGTGCCGCCAAGTATTGGAATGATCATATACGGTCTCGTTTCCGGCACTTCTGTCGGTGACTTGTTCATCGCTGGGATCATTCCCGGGATCATCGTATTCATCAGCTTTGCGGTCTACAGCATCATCTACGCTAAAATGGCCGATATTCCGCTGGCAGGAAAGGCGAGCTGGAGCGAAAGGTGGACGATGACAAGAAAAGCGATTCTGCCGCTCGGATTTCCAATTGTCGTCATCGGCGGTATTTATACAGGGCTCTTCAGTCCTACAGAAGCAGCGGGGGTTTCGGTGCTGTACGCCTTTATTCTCGAGGTGTTCATTTATCGTTCCGTACATATCAAAGAGCTTCCGAAAATCGCCAGGTCCACAGGTCTTGTTACTTCAGCCGTTTTTGTTCTTGTAGCGGGTGGACAGGCTTTTACATGGGTCATTTCCTTTGCCCGGATCCCGCAGATGATTACGGAAACCGTTCTTGGAACCGATCCTAGTGCGATCTATGTCCTATTGATGGTCACGCTCTTCTTCTTTATCGGTTGTATGTTTGTCGACCCGATCGTCGTCATTCTCATTCTGACGCCGATTTTCTACCCGGCTGCGATGAGTGCCGGTATAGATCCGGTCCACCTCGGAGTGGTCATCACATTCCAGGCGGCTCTGGGATCAGCTACGCCGCCGTTTGGAGTGGATATCTTCACGGCCAGTGCGGTCTTCAATAAACCCTACCTGGAGGTGATCAAGGGGACACCGCCGTATATTCTTATTTTGTTTGCTATCTCAGGTTTACTTATATTTTTTGACGAACTGTCACTCTTCCTTCTTTAGGGAGAGGAGAGTTTAAATACAAAGGGAGGTCATTATCATTCGAAAAAAGAATGGATTAGCAGTTCTAATTTTAGGATTGATCAGCTTGGTGCTGTCTGCCTGTGGAGGCGGTGAAGAAAGCAGCGGTGACAATGGGGGAGATGGACAGACCTACAATTGGAAATTCGTAACAGAGGAAGTGGAAGGGCAGGTCCAGTATGAATACGCCCAGGAGTTCGCCAAGCGCATGAATGAAAAATCCGACGGTGCTGTTAATATCGACGTGTATGAATTCGGAGGACTCGGTAGTGAAACAAACCAGGTCGAGCAGCTGCAGAGCGGTACCGTGGAAATGGCTGTCATGTCTCCAGGGTTCACAGGGAACATGGTGAAAGAAGGACAGATCTTTGCGCTCCAATTCCTTTTTCCTGAAAGTGTAGAAAAGACACAGAACATCCTCAACGACAGTGAAGCCTTGAATACAGATCTGCGCGAGCTTTACGAAGAACACAGCATTTCTCCGCTTTCCTTCTGGTCTGAAGGTGCGATGCAGTGGACAGCAAGCAAGGAGATTTCCGAACCTGCGGATTTCGAAAACTTCAAGATGCGTACACAGACGTCTCCATTGATCCTGAAGTCTTATGAGGCGTATGGCGCTGATCCGACACCAATGAGTTGGTCTGAGCTTTACACAGCCCTTGACCGTGGCACAGTGGAAGGACAGGAGAACCCGATCTTCTTCATTGGGGATGCCTCCTTCAACGAAGTACAGGACTATATGACGATGTCGAATCACAACAACTACGTAGCGATGACTACTGTGAACACAGACTGGTATGCCGGCCTTGACGAAGAAATGAAAACGATGGTGGATGAAACAGTAACAGAGATGCAGGGTTGGGTATTTGAAGAACAGAAGAAGCAGAACGAAGAATACTTAGAAACCATTAAGAACGATACGGAAAACCCGACAGAGATTGTAGAACTTTCCGACGAACAGCGTGAAGCATTTAAAGAAAAGGCTGAACCTGTCCGCGACTTCTACCGCAGCGAAGTATCCACAGTAGATGGTAAAGTTCTTGATAAGCTGATTGAAGAAATCAATGCTGCAGAATAATGAAAAAGCCCCGCTGTGATGCGGGGCTTTTATTATTGCGGCGACTGCCACGGTTCGGTCTGTCTTCTTAAGTCGATCACCGTCAGTACCATCACGACTAAAAAAAGGAAGCTGGAAATTTTGAACAGGGCAGCTGTGTTTACAAATTGATAGATAAACCCGAGAACGAGAGCACTTGCGCCGATGCCGAGGTCAATGGAGGAGTAGTACATCCCGTTGGCTATCCCGCTTCGCTCGATGGAGGTCTTGGAGATGACCCAGGCCTGGAGTGCCGGCATCATGGATCCATAGCCGGCACCGAATAAGGCTCCCGCGATAATAAGGTCCAGATTCGAATCGGCTGATGCCAGTACCCACATCGCAATGAAGGAAATGACCGAACATACAATAATCAAGTTCCATGGACCACGCTTATCAAAATACCGCCCGGTAACCGGACGGGAGACGGTAGCGAGGACGGCATTGAAAAAGTAAAAAAGAAAGGTTCCGTCAAGACCTTGTTCGTTCCCGAAGATGACGATATAGGTGACGACCGCCCCGTATCCAAAAGTGTTGAGTATCGTGACGAGAGCCGGGTACCAGCTTCGCTTTTCGATCAAAGCATCCTTGAAGGAGAATCGAGGCGGATTTTTTTGGTTTTCATACACCTGCTCAGGCGTGGTGAAGCGTGTGACAGAAAATAAAAGAAGCGCAATGATTCCAAGTGCTGCGGAAATCCATACGAGTAGAGAGAATGAATAGTTCTGATACAAGTAAATACCGAGACTTGGAGCCATGATCATTCCGACAGTAACGGATAAACCGAAATAGCCCATCCCCTCACCTACACGGCGTCTTGGGACGATGTCAACAGCAGCGGTTCCGTTGACCGTCGTCGACCATCCCCATGCAAGCCCGTGGATGAAGCGGATGACCAGCAGGAAGAAGACGACCTGTGTCACAGGATACATCATAGTCAGAAGGAGCAGGGCACCGGCACCGATGAGGATGAGCAGTTTCCGTGCCCGGGTCATCAGCAGGTGACCGATAAACGGACGAATCACGATCGCTGCAAAAGCGAAGGTGGTCGTAATCAAGCCGACTTCAAGGGTACTGCCGCCAATCGACTCGATATACGGGGGGAGGTTGGGAAGCAGCATCTGGAAGCTCATGAACGTAAACAAGTTGGCGAGAATGAGAAAAATAAAAGGACGGGTCCATAATCTTGGTTTATGCATAGAAAATCCCTCGCTTCGATGATATGGAATGAAAAAAGGAGACCCCCTATTGAAAACAATAGCGGGTCAAAGCGTTTGTATAATCAGCTGTGATCAGCTGTTCTCCGGTCAAGCCACTCCTGATAGAAGTGACGGACAATTGTCTTGATAACGGCATAGGTGGGAATAGCAAATAATAGTCCAAGGAACCCGGCAAGACTTCCAGCTGCGAGAATCAAGGTAATGATGGTGAGCGGATGGATGCTCAATGCTTTACCCATGACGTTTGGCGAAACAAAATTCCCTTCCAGCTGCTGAGCGATAATCGTAATGACAGCCACCCACACAGCCAGGATGGGATCTTCGAACAATCCGACAAGGATGGCTGGTACCACGGCCAGGAAGGGGCCGACGAATGGGATAACATTCATCACCATGGCAAATAAAGACAGTGTCAGAGCGTATGGAAGATCGATGATTAAATAACCGACAAGCAGCAGCAGACCGACAACAATACTGACCGTCAGCTGACCGAGAATGAAGGAATGAAGCGTATGATCGATGTCGTGAGCCAGTTTAGCAAAACTTTTCCCCGCTCTTTTTCCTAAAAACTGCCTGATGAACGGGATAAGTTTGTCGCCATCCTTCAGCATGAAGAAAAGGAAAAACGGGATCAGCACAAGGGCGAATACAAAGCTGATCAACTGGCTTACGACGTTGATGACCACCGTGGAGGCATCCTGCAGGTAAGATTCCAGGTTGTTGGCCACATTATCGATGGTCGCATTGAACTGACTTGGTATAATGTCCTGATTCTGCTGCCAGTATGTTACGCCTTCGCCAATCATTTCAGCCATATCCGGAATGTTATCTACGAGCCGGGTGAACTGCTCCTGGGCGATAGGAGCAATGAACTGGGTGATGATGTAACCGAGAACAATGAACAGTAGGAAGATGATGACAATTCCGAGGATTCTCGGCACCTTGTAGTGTTCCAGAAGCTTTAGTAATGGCCGGGATAAATAAAACAGAATCCCGCCGCCGATTAAAGGAAAGGCGATGGCTCCGACATAGGTCATGATCGGATCAAAGAAAAACTGAATTTGATGCAGCAGTAAAATCAACAGAGCAAGCAGGATGGCAGTTACGATGGCTTGAAACCATTTTTTTTGGACCACAGATAAGACACACCTTTTTATGTAGAATGAAGAAAAGCTGGATGCTCCAGCTTTCAGACGTTCGTGCATATTCGTTATAATAAGGATACCAAATTTCGGGGGGGAAGCAATAGATTTACTTTTCCTGTATGAAAGTTTAACCCGAAAGAGACATGGGAGGAGCATCAATGATGAAAAAAGAACTGTTGGAGCGTTTTGTTTCTTATGCGAAAATGAATACCCAATCCGATGAAACCACCGATCGTACTCCTTCAACGAAAGGACAGTGGGAGCTTGCTCATAAGCTTGTCGCAGAACTTGAAGCCATCGGGATGAGTGAAGTCCGTGTGGATGACCATGCTTATGTGATGGCAACTCTTCCTTCAAATACGGAAAAAGATGTGCCGGTGATCGGCTTTCTCGCTCACCTGGATACAGCCACCGATTTTACCGGCGAACATGTAAGTCCTCAAATTGTTGAAAACTACGACGGAGGGGCGATCCCTTTGAATGAAGAGGTGGAGCTTCGCCCGGAAGATTTTCCTGAGCTTTCTGCCTATAAAGGGCAGACGTTGATTACAACGGATGGAACGACCCTGCTTGGGGCCGATAATAAAGCAGGCATTGCCGAAATTATGACAGCTGTGAATCATCTGATTCAACATCCCGAAATCAAGCACGGGAAAATCCGCGTGGCGTTTACGCCGGATGAAGAAATCGGCAGAGGTCCCCACAAATTTGACGTCGATCGCTTTGGCGCTTCCTACGCTTACACCGTGGACGGAGGTCCGCTCGGTGAACTTCAGTATGAAAGTTTCAATGCAGCAGGCGCCAAGCTCATATTTAACGGAAACAGTGTGCATCCGGGGACGGCAAAAAATAAACTCGTCAACGCGGTAAAGCTTGCTCTGGAATTCCAAAATCAGCTTCCAGCCCAAGAAGCACCTGAACATACAGAAGGGTATGAAGGTTTTTACCATCTCCTTGGCCTGCAAGGGAATGTGGATCGGGCTGAGCTTTCCTATATTGTGAGGGATCACGATAAAGAAAAGTTTGAGGAGAAAAAGCAGCGGTTACATGAACTGGCTGCTGAAATGAATGAACGCCTTGGAGAAAAACGGGTGACTGTGGAGATGGAGGATCAGTATTACAACATGGGGGACAAAATCAAACCGGTCCGCCATATTGTTGATATCGTTGAAGAAGCGATGCAGAACAAAGGTGTCAAGCCCGTCATTCAACCGATCCGCGGAGGGACGGATGGGTCACAGCTCTCCTACATGGGACTTCCTACGCCGAATATTTTCACCGGGGGAGAAAACTTCCACGGAAAGTATGAGTACATATCTCTGGAGAGTATGGAAAAAGCGGCAGAGGTCATCGTCGAAACCACCCGTTTATTTGAAGAGAAAGCCTGATGGACGCGTGTTATCCCGAATGTATCAAACGATTGATGAACGACGTATAAGGATTCCGTCCCGTCCCCATACTAAAGTGATTCCATAATGTGGGCGGGAATGATTGACAAAAAAAGGCTTCATGCTATGATTAAGAAAGATATAGCATTCCTAAAGGGGAGTAGCTGATACAATAAAGTCGTCATTTCGGGAGTCATCCCCGGCTTTATTGGCAACGTACGTTGTTAGCGAGACCTTTACCCACAGTGGTAAAGGTCTATGTAATGGCCCGGACCACTTTGGTCGGGGCCATTTTTTAATGGCAGCTTGTATAAATGAGGAGAGTGAAACTGTGGATGTTCAATTGTTGATTGAGTATGGCTGGGTTTTGATTGTACTTGTCGGTCTGGAAGGTATTCTAGCCGCAGACAACGCTCTTGTTCTGGCCATTATGGTGAAGCACCTGCCGGAAGAAAAGCGTAAAAAAGCCCTGTTTTATGGACTGCTTGGTGCGTTCATTTTAAGATTTGGTTCTTTATTCATTATATCTTTCCTTGTCGATGTCTGGCAGGTGCAGGCTCTTGGTGCCGCCTACCTCTTATTCATCTCGATCAAACACCTCGTTGATAAATGGAGGTCCAGCGGAGAGGAAGAGGAAGAAGAGGAAGACACAGGTTCAGGACGGGGCAAAGGCTTCTGGATGACTGTATTGAAGGTCGAGCTTGCAGACCTTGCTTTTGCAGTGGATTCGATTCTGGCTGCTGTCGCCCTTGCGGTTGCTCTTCCAGAAACGGATCTTCCCAATGTCGGAAGTCTGGATGGGGGACAGTTTGGTGTCATCCTGGCAGGAGGGATGATCGGAATTATCATCATGCGTTTTGCTGCCAACGTATTCGTCAATCTGCTTCAATCCCGTCCGGGTCTTGAAATCGCCGCCTTTGTCATTGTGGGATGGGTCGGTGTAAAGCTTGTCGTATCAACGCTTGCCCACCCGAATATTCAAATCCTCGATGAACACTTTGCTCATTCGACGGTATGGAAAATTATATTCTATTTTGTTCTTGTTCTAATTGCAGTGCTCGGCTGGTTCCTTTCCGGTAAAAAGGAAGAAAAGCAAGCCTGAGTTTAAAGCGAAAGAGCCCGGCATTGAGGAGAAAACCCGTACTATGTGCGCACACAGTACGGGTTTTCATGTATCACTCAGTTGAAGAACGGCACTTTCCGCACCCGTTCATGGGCCGTGGAAGTGTCGTTTGGTTTATTGAAAATAAAAAGAACGATACAATATAGAAAAGGGGGAATGAACGGTGGGAAAAGCTGTAGAGAATACATCCGATCAATTCCGTTATGTGAAAAACCGGATTGATATGCTGCACCAGGTTGTTGAGAGCATGGATCCAGAAGAACTCGATCGGGAAGATTTTCAGCGTGTCCATCAAATGGTGGAGCAGCTGCATATAAAAATGGATCGCTTCAAGAAAGACTGGGACGCCCCGGAGTCATAATGTCCATCAACTTTTCCAGGATGACCCAGCAGGAAGCCGAGGAAATGGCGGCGTGGCATTATCCGCCGCCGTATGATTTTTACGATATGACCGCAGATGAAGAAGATTATCATGAGTTTATCGACCCTCATCGAAGAAGCCCGCATACGTACAGCGCCTATAAGGAAGGCGCGCTGATCGGCTTCTTCACCATTCATCCGACTGATGAAGAAACGGTGGATGTGGGCCTTGGACTCCGCCCCGATCTAACAGGAAAGGGGAAAGGAGATTCCTTCGTGGCAGCTGGTTTGTGTTTTGCGGAGCGCCACTACGAAGCCCGTTTTTTTACATTGAGCGTTGCTGAGTTCAATCAGCGGGCAGTCGAAGTATACCGAAGAGCCGGATTCAAAGAAACGCACCGGTTTATGCAGAAGACAAATGGAGGTACGTATCCATTCATTGCTATGAAAAAATAAAAAGGAGGTTGTTCTGCTTTGGCATTACATCATTTTCATTTAAAAGCAGACTGGCCGGGCGGCCGCAACGAAGTCGGCCGGATCGAATCAGATAAATTGAAAACAGAAATCTCCATCCCTAAAGAAATGGACGGACCGGATGTAGGAACAAACCCGGATGAAATGCTTCTGGGAGCGGCGGCGACCTGTTACATCATTACGCTGGCCGCTATGATTGAAAGAGCGGATCTGCCGCTTCAGGAAATGGATATGACTTCGGAAGGTCAGGTCGATGTGACCGACGGAGTCTTCACCTACAAGAAAATCATTCACCGTCCCCGCGTCATGTTGAAGCGGGAGGCAGATGAGAAGGACCTGCAAAAACTTCAGCGCCTTGTTGAAAAAGCTGAAAAGTCCTGCATGATCTCACGAGCGATTGCAGGAAACGTAGCGTTGGAGCTGGACTCAGATGTAACCATTGCTTCCTGACTGACAGGAAGGGAAGAAAAAAAGCGGTCTGTATGGCATTTCATACAGGCCGCTTTTCGTTTCTAATGAATCCGCCTTGTCGGGAAGAGAGAACCACTATACATCCACCATGGTTCCATGAGCCTTCCGCCTTTACGTTTCCATAAGGTAAACACGGGCTTCATAAGGCTTCAACGGGAAGCTGGATACGTTGTTATGAAGGTTTACAATTGTATTGGACAACATCAGCTGACTGGAGCTGAGCGGTTCCTCCGCCTGAAAGTCAGCTGCTTGATCGGTCAGATTGACGATGACAATGGCTTTTTTATTGTCCAGCGTCCTTGTATAAGCATAAATCTGCTCATCTTCTGGAAGAAGCAGATCATAAATGCCGTACGTAAACACATCCTGCTCCTTTTTCATAGCAATCATTTTTTTGTAATAGTTCAAAATGGAATGAGGGTCCTGTTCTTGATCGGCTACGTTGATGGACGTGTAGTTCGGGTTGATTTTCATCCACGGGTTTCCAGTTGTAAAACCGGCCTGTGCTTCACGGCTCCACTGCATCGGTGTACGGCTGTTGTCCCGGGATGTGTTCCAGAGAATGTTCATGATGTCCTCATGAGCCATGCCTTTTGCTTTTTTGTTCTGATATAAGTTTTTCGCAGCCACATCATCATAATCTTCAATGGAAGGGAAGGCCATATTCGTCATGCCGATTTCCTGACCTTGATAAATGTAAGGTGTCCCCTGCATAAAGAAATACATCGTTGCAATCGCCGTCGCACTTTCCCGCCAGTAGACTTGATCATCCCCCCACGTCGAAACGACACGGGCCTTGTCATGGTTTTCTACAAAGAGAGCGTTCCATCCATCACCTTCAAGAGCTTTCTGCCATCGGGTCAGTACTTTTTTCAACCCCTTAATGTCAAGCTGCTGTTCAGCATCCTGATCCCAAAGATCCAGGTGCTCGAATTGGAAGATCATATCCATTTTTCCGTTGTCACCGACCCATTGATCCGCTTCATCGGCGCTCACCCCGTTCGCTTCTCCGACCGTCATCACGTCATAATTATCGTATGTGCGGTCTTTGAATTCCTGAAGGTGGGTGTGAATCCCTTTTTGGTTCATATGCATATCAAAGGAGGACACATACGTTTCTTTTTTAGGGTTCGGCATATCAGGAAAGCCCGGCCGCTTTTTGATATGGCTGATGGCATCTATGCGGAAGCCGTCGATTCCTTTATCCAGCCACCAGTTCACCATGCTGTATAAAGCTTCGCGGACGTCTTCGTTCTCCCAGTTCAAGTCCGGCTGCTTTCTGGAGAACACATGAAGGTAATACTGACTTGTTTCCTCGTCATATTCCCATGCCGATCCTTCAAAGATACTCTCCCAGTTGTTCGGCTCGCGGCCGCCTCTGCCATCGCGCCAAATATACCAGTCCCTCTTTGGATTGTCCTTGGATTTCCGGGATTCTAAAAACCACGGATGTTCATCACTTGTATGATTGAGGACGAGGTCGATGATCAACTTCATGTCACGCTTATGCACTTCCTTAAGCAGCTCGTCGAAATCCTCCATCGTTCCGAATTCATCCAGGATGTCCTGATAATCAGAAATATCATAACCATTATCGTCCTTCGGCGATTTATACATTGGGCAGATCCAAATGAAATCAATGCCCATATCCTTCAAATAGTCCAGACGGCTGATCATTCCCTGCAGATCCCCGATCCCATCTCCGTTTGAATCTTGAAAACTTCTGGGATAAACTTGATATCCTACCGCTTCTTTCCACCATACCCGTTCCATATACAGCCCCTCTTTCCTAATAAAATCACTCGTGATATGCAAACGTTTTCTCAGTGTGGATGATTGAATAAACAGCTTGATTATTCAATAGCCATAACCATAAAAATCTAGAAATATATCATATTATGCAAACGTTTTCCTGATAAATCCTATACTAGCTGATTTTCTTCTGCTTTACAATAGGAGGTTCGTGAAAACAGCGGGCTTACACATCATTGGATTGTTAAAATCAGAGGTATCGATTTGGTGAATCTTCTGTGTGGATGTTGAAAGACTGTCATGGATTTTGTTGATTTCACAACAAGGCATTATGAATCGGGTGGACAGTTATCCGTGTACCCCTGATGGGGGTGGTCAGTTTTATGAGTACATAGCCTTAATGGGTGCTGTTTAAACCTTAAGGATTGCGGCAGCTGAGGATTTCATATATATTTAAAGTAATTCAACTGAATATGGAAACCTTCGGGGTCGGGTGAAAGTCCCAGCCGGCGGTAATGAGCTTCTGCTCTCAGCCCGCGACGGAGAATCAGTGTTAAGCACGGTTCTCCCTGATTTGGTGAAATTCCAAAGCCGACAGTTAAAGTCTGGATGGGAGAAGGTAATGGAAACGTATAGGTACCGTTTATGCAACACGTGTACCCTTTGTTTGCTGTACGCAAAAAAATGACGTTTAAGACCCTGGAGAAGTATGTCTTCTTCAGGGTTATTTTTATGGAAAAAGAGCAGGTGATGAAGATGGAGCGTGATGAGCAGTACATGGCAATGGCTGTACAGATGGCCAGGGAAACGGTCGGCCAGACGAGTCCCAATCCTTCAGTAGCCGCTATTGTGGTCAAAGATAATCAAGTCGTCGGTATGGGCGTGCATGTGAAAGCTGGTGAACCTCATGCGGAAGTCCACGCACTACGGATGGCAGGAGAAAAAGCGGAAGGAGCGGACATCTATGTCACCCTAGAACCGTGCAGCCACCATGGACGGACGCCACCGTGTGCCGAAGCTGTCGTGAAGGCAGGCATCCGCCGGGCCGTTACGGCTTCATCGGATCCGAACCCTAAAGTTTCCGGCCGGGGCATTGAAATGATGAAGCGGCAGGGAGTGGAGGTCCGGACGGGTGTTTTGAAAGACGAGGCTGATGAACTGAATTGTGCGTTCTTTCATTACATTCAAACAGGTGAACCTTATGTCCGTTTAAAGACAGCGATGAGCCTTGACGGAAAAATTGCCACCGCCAGTGGAGAGAGTCAATGGATCACAGGAGAAGAGGCGCGGCAGGACGGTCACCGCTATCGTCATCAATCAGACGCGATTCTCGTCGGAATCAATACGGTCATGATGGATGATCCGACATTGACGACAAGAATTCCGGGTGGCGGAAAGCATCCGATCCGTCTTGTCCTCGACACGCACCTTCGTATTCCGGCTGCTTCGAAGCTGATACAAAATAATGAATCTCCAACGTGGATTTTCACATCAGCGGATATACCGGATGAAAAGCGTCTGCTTCTTGAAGAGTATCCCCATGTCCGCATTATTCCGCTTGGCCGCACCATCGATCCTACAGAAGTCCTGCGCTATTTAGGAAAGCACAAGGTTACCTCTCTCCTTGTTGAAGGAGGGGCAACCATTGCCGACGCTTTTGTCAGAGCAGGAAAGGTGAATGAGACGATTACGTATATTGCTCCCAAATTGATCGGTGGAAAAGAAGCACTGACCCCGGTTGCCGGCCGCGGCATCCAACAGTTGAAACAGGTGGCATCTTTTGAGTTTGTATCGACCGAAAAGCTTGGAGAAGATATTAAAATTGTTTCGATCAGAAAAGGGGAATTCTAATGTTTACAGGAATTGTGGAAGAAATAGGAACACTGCAGTCCGTTAAAAGTAATACAGAAGCTTTGGAGATAAAGATTGCGGCATCCAAAATCCTGGAAGATATCAAGCTCGGTGACAGTATTTCCATTAACGGTGTCTGTCTGACCGTTACAGATTATACGAAGGATACCGCATCCTTTGATGTGATGCCGGAAACGTACCGAGCCACCAACATCCATGAATTAAAGCAGGGCAGCGATGTCAATCTTGAACGCGCGATGGCGGCAGATGGACGTTTCGGTGGTCACCTTGTATCGGGTCATATTGACGGTACGGGAGAAATTGTTTCAAAACGGCCGGAGTCCAATGCCGTCTATTATGACATTCAGCTTCCGTCCGACTTGGTTCCTTATTTTGTCTATAAAGGCTCGATAGCTGTCGATGGTACATCCCTGACTGTATTCGGTGTAGAAGAGGATCGTGTCACCATTTCTTTGATTCCGCACACGATGGAACATACCGTTCTCGGCAGGAAAGGTCCGGGAGACAAAGTCAACATCGAATGTGACATGATTGGAAAATATGTCGCTCACTTCCTGAGTGGGCAGAATCAAGAGCACCCGCGATCAGCCATCTCCAAAAAGATGCTGGCTGATAACGGGTTTGCATGAAGAGGGGGAAAGCACATGTTTGATTCGGTTGAAAAAGCGATTGATGTATTGAAGCAGGGAAAGCTTGTCATCGTTTGTGATGACGAGGACAGGGAAAATGAAGGGGACTTTATCGGAATCGCAGAGCATGCTTCCACAGAGATGATCAATTTTATGATCAAGCATGGGCGTGGGCTGGTGTGTGCCCCGATTACGAATGAAACAGCTGAAACGCTCGAGCTGATGCCTATGGTCAATGATAATTCAGACCCTAATCAGACAGCGTTTACGGTCAGTGTGGATCATCAAGAGACAACGACTGGAATTTCAGCGGACGAACGGGCCCTGACCATCAGAGAAATGCTGAACCCGGAAAGTAAAGCTTCCGATTTCCAGCGGCCTGGTCATATTTTCCCGTTGATTGCCAAGGAAGGCGGCGTGCTGCGGAGAGCAGGTCATACGGAAGCTGCTGTCGACCTGGCACGTCTTGCGGGAGCCCGGCCGGCCGGTGTCATCTGTGAAATCATTAAAGATGATGGAACGATGGCCCGTGTGCCTGACCTGAAAGAAATGGCCGAGGCGTTTGACATTCCTATGATCACCATTGCGGATTTGATTGCCTACCGCCACGAGCAGGAAAATCATGTGACCCGGGAAATAGAAGTGCAGATGCCTACAGAATACGGCGAATTCCGAGCGGTAGGCTTCAAGAATGATATCGATTTTAAAGACCACATCGCTCTTGTGAAAGGAGACATCCATCCGGATGAGCCGACCCTTGTACGGGTACACTCCGAATGTCTGACAGGGGATGTCTTCGGTTCCTACCGCTGTGACTGCGGTCCTCAGCTTCACAACGCTCTACGGCAGATATCCGAAAATGGCAGCGGTGTTCTGCTGTACATGAGGCAGGAAGGCCGCGGCATCGGGTTAATGAATAAATTGAAAGCCTATAAGCTTCAGGAAGAAGGCTATGACACGGTGGAAGCGAATGAAAAACTCGGCTTCGGGCCTGATTTAAGAGATTATGGTGTCGGAGCTCAAATTCTGAAGGACCTGGGCATTACAAAACTTCGTCTGCTGACGAATAACCCGAAGAAAATTTCCGGACTTGGAGGCTTTGGTCTTGAGGTTGTCGAGAGGGTGGCTGTTCAGATGCCTTCCCGCAAAGAAAATGAAAGCTACTTGAAAACGAAACAGTCTAAAATGGGGCACTTATTCCACTACTAGAAAGGAAGAGACATATGGTCAAAACATTTGAAGGTAATCTTGTAGGAACAGGACTGAAAATCGGTATTGTAACAGGAAGGTTCAACGACTTTATTACGAGTAAGCTGTATGAAGGAGCTGTGGATGCGCTGAAGCGCCACGGCGTCGATCTGAACGATGTAGAGGCCGCTTATGTGCCTGGAGCTTTTGAAATTCCATTGGCGGCTCAGAAGATGGCGGAAACCGGGAAGTACGATGCGGTCATCACCCTGGGGGCTGTTATCCGCGGCTCCACTCCGCATTTCGACTATGTTTGCGGCGAAGCGGCCAAAGGGGTTTCCCAGGCTTCCCAGAAGACTGGAATCCCGGTCATCTTCGGGGTCATTACAACGGACACCATTGAACAGGCCATCGAGCGTGCAGGTACGAAGGCCGGTAACAAAGGCTGGGAGGCTGCCACAGCAGCGATTGAAATGGCAACACTGATGAACGCCTTCAAATAAAAAAACGGGTCTTCTGGAATTAGAACCTTTTGGAATAAACAGGGCTTTCCAGAGGTGGTATCTGCGGTCATGCTTCGCTTATCGGTGGATGTCTTCCGGGGGGGTCGGGTTTCCGCTGACCTGGGCTCGCTCCCGCAGGCGCCGCCACCGAACACTTCTCGTAACTTCGCCAAAATAGTATAAAAAAAGGGGGGTTCTGCTTAGCAGAACCCCCCTTTTGGCTGTAGAAAAAGCCTGTGTTAACCAGTTAGAATTGTCCACTTGTCGTGTGAAGGGTCACTTTCCGCTTATCGGTGGATGAATGCCGCGGGCATGCCCTCAGCTAACTTGGTCAGGAAGTCCGCCTGCCCAAGTGGATCTTCAGCCCGTGCTGTTCCCGCAGGCACCACCGCACGCTCTTCGTGCCGACGTTAGAATATAGAGGAGAGAGACTGCGCACTAAGCAGGTTCGCAGATTCAAAAGAACGGCATGGGCTGAGCTATGGCCGCTCACGTGGAAAAGAAAAAGGGAAAGAACAGGCGCTGATGACAGCTGCCTGCCGTAATATGAAAAAGAATGTCCTCCATTCAGCAAGGATGAGCGGGGTGAAGGAGAGTCATTTTCGATTTTTAAGAACTCCCAAGGAGCGATGCCCCTTCCACTCCTGCGGAAGAACGAGTGGTCCGATATCTCCGAGCGTGGGTTTTGCGAGGAAGCTCGGGCGCTCGTCCGCGGAAAGGGAAGGGGCTTTCGCTCCTGGCGGTAAGAAAGAAAAAAGCTTGTAAAGAAACAGAGGTTTCTCTACAAGCTGAAGGGGATTTCTGCTAAGCAGAAATCCCTTTTTTTTTACGTCAAATGTATAGGGGAGTCAGGAGCGGAGACGATTCCACTTCCGGCGGAAAAACGTGCGCGCCGGGAACCTTTCAGGCGTTTGCCCGAGAAAAGGGAATGACTTGTGCTTCTGAAAGCACTGGAAAACCCAAGATGGCCTTGGTTTTTCGTGGCTGTCCCACCGGTTGGACAGGGTTTAAGGGGATTAGGAAAAAGGAAGGATAAAGGGAAAGGGGGAACGGTGATGACAACAAGAGCCGTCTGGTTTAGAAGAGATTTACGGTTGAATGATCATACAGCACTTGCAAAAGCTGTTGAACATACAAAAGATGAGGACAGCCTCGTATTGTTTTTTCATATGCATCCGGAATTGAACAATTCCTTTACAATGAGGCATGATTACTATTTTCAAACCCTTCAGGACTTCGTTTCACGTGCCGGGGATATGGGTGCGCCTGTCCATGTTATTGAAGGAGAAATCGAAGAGTCCTTCCAGGCATTTGTAAAGGAACTGGATGTGGACATGGTCTACTTCAATCGGGATGAAACCGGGTTTGGTAAAAAGCGGGATGATCACATGGTGGAGTATCTGGACTCGATTGATGTGGACGTCTATCATTACATGGACCACCACCTGCACGGAGCGGAGGAAATCAAAAAGCAGGATGGCGGCCATTATAAAGTATTCTCTCCATACTTAAAGAAGTGGAAGCAGCAACAGAAACCCGGTATTCAACGGGTGAACCACGATAAGCTGAAAAAAGCGGCTGTGGATAAGCGTTCTTCCTTTAAAGAAGGAGAAAAAGCGTACCAGTCGCTGGTGGAAAAAACAGAAGCTGATTTTCCCGGGACAGGGGAAGAAGCTGCCGGTGAAAGGTTCAGCCTGTTTCTTGATGGAGCCATCTATGATTATGATGAGGAGCGGGATTTCCCGGCCGTTGATGGAACAAGCTTGATGTCCAGGTATCTGCGTACCGGTGCGGTTTCCATCCGTACGCTGTATCATAGAATTCAGGACGAAGTGAACTTCAAAAAAGATACATCCGGAGTGGAAACGTATATTTCCGAGCTTGCGTGGCGCGACTTTTACAATATGATCTATTACTATTATCCGGAATCAGACGATAAAGAGCTTGTTGAAAAATACAGAGGTATTCCGTGGAATAATGATGAGGATCTTCTGGAAAAATGGAAGCAGGGACAGACCGGTTTCCCGTTGATCGATGCAGCGATGAGGCAGCTGAATGAAACCGGCTGGATGCATAACCGGCTCCGGATGGCTGTGGCCTCTTTTTTGACGAAGGATCTGCTGATGGATTGGCGTGAAGGAGAACGGTACTTTGCTGAGAGGCTGGTGGACTATGACTCTGCCTCGAATATCGGCGGCTGGCAGTGGGCGGCTTCTACGGGAACGGACCCGGTTCCTTACTTCCGCGTGTTTAACCCCGTGAGGCAGTCCGAGCGCTTCGATCCTCACGGCCGCTTCATTAAGGAATGGGTTCCGGAGCTTGGCAATGTGGAAAAGAAGTATATCCATGACCCTTCGAAGATGCCGGAGAACGAACAGGAAAAGGCTGGATGCATGATTGGTGAAGATTATCCTGAACCTGTGGTGGACCATAAAAAGATGCGGAAGCGGGCCATTGAAGTATTTAAAGACAAAACATAAAAAGAGGGATACGGATGTCAATAAAACGAAGTGATTTAGAGAAGTATGCAGATCTGGCTTTGAAAAACGGGGTGAACCTGCAGCGCAGGCAGGGTCTGATCATCAACGCCCCCATTGAAGCCGCAGATTTTGTCCGGATTGTTACGGCAAAGGCCTATGGAATGGGCGCGAAGAATGTGCATGTCGAATGGAATGACGAAATGCTCAATTATATGAAAATGAAGCATGCCCCGATGGACGTGCTCAAAGATTTTCCTAAATGGAAAGCGGAAGGTCTCGAAGCAATGGTGGCGGACGGTTATGGTCTCCTGACCATTTACGGACCCGATCCGGATTTAATGAAGAATGTAGATCAGAAGCGGGTGGCTGCTGCTTCGAAAGCCAGTGGAGAGGCCCTTTCCGGTTACAGGGACTATTTAATGAATGATAAGACGACCTGGACCATCGTTGCCTATCCGCAGAAAGCATGGGCGCAGAAAGTGTTTCCTGATGCTTCACCGGAAGAGGCACAGGAACAGCTGTGGAAGGAGATCTTCAGAATTACACGGGTGGACAAGGACGATCCGGTTCAGGCGTGGGAGGAGCATAATGAAGCCCTTCGGCAGGCGAGGGAATATTTGAATCAAAAGCAGTATAAAAAGCTCCATTATTCCGGGCCCGGGACGAAGCTGACCATTGAGCTCGTTTCGAATCACCTCTGGCATGGAGGAGCGGCGGAATCAGAGGAAGGACGGACGTTCAACCCCAACATTCCGACCGAAGAAGTCTTTACTATGCCTCATAAATACGGCGTGAATGGGAAAGTATCCAGCACAAAGCCGTTGAGTTATGCGGGGAACCTGATTGAGAACTTCACCTTAACATTCAAGGATGGAAAAGTGGTGGATTATGCCGCGGAATCCGGGGAGGAGACACTGAAGCATCTGATTGAATCGGATGATGGTTCAGCCAGACTTGGAGAAGTCGCGCTCGTACCGCACGCTTCCCCGGTTTCCCAATCCGGTCACATCTTTTTCAACACGTTATATGATGAAAATGCTTCCTGTCATTTAGCCTTAGGAAAAGCATATCCCACCAACATAAAAGGCGGGTCCTCCTTTAATAAAGAGCAGATGGAATCACACGGCGTCAATGATAGTCTCGTCCATGAAGACTTCATGATGGGGTCGGACGAATTGAACATCGATGGAGAAACGAAGGAAGGCCTGTACGAACCTATCTTCCGGAACGGTATGTGGGCCGTGGATTTTGAGGAGACCGAAGAGACACCCTGATCAAGGGTGGCATTCTGGCTGTAGAAAAAGCCTGTGTTAACCAGTTAGAGTTGTCCATTAGTCGTGTAAAGGGTCACATTCCGCTTATCGGTGGATGAATGCCGCGGGCACGCCCTCAGCTAACTTGGTCAGGAAGGTCGCCTGCCCAAGTGGATCTTCGGCCCGTGCTGTTCCCGCAGGCATCACCACCGAACGCTCCTCGTGCCGACGTTAGAATATAGAAGAGAGAGACTGCCCCTGCGCAGGCGCGCAGATTCAAAAGAACGGCATGGGCTGCGCTAGGTGAAGGAGAGTTTTTTTCGATGTTAAAGAACTCCCAAGGCGCGGTGCCCCTTTCGCTCCTGGCGGTAAGAAAGAAAAAAGCTTGTAAAGAAACAGAGGTTTCTCTACAAGCTGAGAGACACCCTGACCCAGGGTGTCTTTGTTCGTGGAAAGATGACATTGTATCTTCTCAATTACATTATCGTTACAGACGATTTAAATCTTCAAAAACCTGTCTACAATAAGGATAGATTGTGGTACATATGAAGTAGAATAGATTATCTTGAATCGAAGAAGGGTGATCCCATGAAGCGTGATGCTTTTTTTGATAATGCCAAAGTAGTCCTTATCTTTCTCGTCGTTTTCGGTCATATGATCCAGCCGTTTACCGATGGTTCCAAACCGATGTACACCCTTTATACGTGGATATATACCTTTCATATGCCGGCGTTCATTTTCCTTGCCGGGTTCTTTGCTAAAGGATCGGGGGAGAAGGATTATTTGATTCAGCTGGCTAAAAAGTTGATTCTCCCATACTTGATTTTTCAGCTCGTCTATACCGGGTATTACTTTTTCATCGGGAAAGGTGAAGGGTTTGACGGGATCTTTTATCCGCACTGGTCATTATGGTTCCTGTTCAGCCTGTTCTGCTGGCACATTCTGTTATATTGGTTTAAGAAAATCCCGCCGATACTCGGTGTTGCCATCGCTGTGCAGATCGGTGTGCTCGTCGGATATTTCACCGATATCGGGCACCATTTCAGTTTGTCCCGTACCTTCGTTTTCTTCCCGTTTTTCCTTGCCGGGTACTGGCTGACGAAGGAGCATGTGCATAAGTGGAGAACACGCCGTGTCCGGGAAATCAGCATGGTCATCATGGCTGCAGCAGCAGGTGTGATTGCCGTACTCCCTGAAATCAACTCCGGCTGGCTGCTCGGATCGAAATCCTATGAAGTTCTCGGCAGTCCGGAAATGGGAGGGCTGTTCCGGCTGGCTGTCTATGCTCTTGCCGGCATCATGGTCGTCAGTGTCCTTTCCTGGATTCCGAATACGCAGTACAAAATCACATACCTTGGCGGGAAGACCTTGTATGTTTATCTGCTGCACGGCTTTTTCATCCAGTTCTTCCGGCAGGCCGACTTGTTCAAAGTGGATAACCTGTTTGATGTCATCGGGCTTGCGATCATCTCTGCCGCTATTGTCTACTTGTTATCGAGCAGCTTGATCCGCACGCTGACGCAGCCGTTCATTGAGGGGCGTATCCAGCTCATCAAACGTTGGTGGCAGCGGACCTTTGACAAAGATTCGACGCTTCAATCATAAATAAATCCGCCTTTCCTGGTGGATGGAATAGATCCTCCTTGTGAATAATACGTAAGAGATTCGCAAGGAGGTTTTTGTATGTCTGAAAAAATCTTGATGATTGTCACAAATGCTGCCCACATGGATGGACATGAAACAGGGCTCTGGCTGTCTGAGTTTGTCGAACCGTCCGTGGAGTTCGGGGAAGCCGGTTATGAGGTGACCGCCGCAAGCCCGCGGGGAGGGCGCCCGCCGATTGATGAAAACAGCTACAGCAACCAGCTTCCTGATGTGTGGGACGGGGTGATGGAGCCGATCAGCCGGACGGTGGCTCTCGCAGAAGTGGATCCGACATCGTATGACGCTATCTTTTTATGCGGCGGGCACGGGACGATGGTCGATTTTCCTGAAAATGAACAGTTGGCAGAGCTTCTCCGTCACTTTCTTACCGAAGGAAAAGTCATGGCTTCCGTCTGTCACGGTCCTGCCGGATTCATTGGTGTCACGGATCACAATAAACAGCCTCTTGTAAGTGGGAAAAAGCTGACAGGCTTTTCGAATGAAGAGGAAACGAAGTCAGGGCTTGAGGGACGTGTCCCGTTTTCACTGGAAGATCGTCTAATCGAAGAAGGGGCGGAATTCAGCAAAGGAAAGCCGGATGAAAGTCACGTCGTCGTCGATTTTCCTTTTGTGACGGGCCAGAATCCTTCGTCAAGTCTGGAAACCGCGCAAAAAGTGCTGGAACAATTAAAAGACCGCTGAGCCAATGGCCCGGCGGTCTTTTTTATGCATTCAGAACAATAGATGTGCCATCAGTGTAATGACTGGAAGGGTAATGATCGTACGCTCAAGGAAGATGATGAACAGGTCCTTCAGGTTAACCGGAACCTTGGAACCGAGCAGAAGTCCACCGACTTCCGACATGTAAATCAACTGGGTTACAGAAAGAGCGGCAATAATGAACCGTGTCATTTCACTCTCGATAGAAGCTCCAATGATTGCAGGCAGGAACATGTCCGCAAACCCTACAAGAATGGTCTCAGAGGCTTCCGCGGCATAGGGCACCTGCATGAGTTCAAGAAGTGGAATGAACGGCATACCGATCCACGTGAAGAAAGAGGTGAATTCCGCGATGATAAGGGCGATCGTTCCGAGGGCCATGACAATCGGAGCAACCCCCATCCACATATCGAGGATATTCTGGGCTCCCTGCTTCATAAATGCTCCGGGGCCTATCGATTTGCTGCCACGCTCAACGGCTTTGGCATATCCGTAGGTAAACACATTATGTCCTTCGGGAATATCTTCATTCTGTTCTCCTGCTTCATCGGTTACATAGGTATCAGGTTTTCTGGACAGCGGCGGAATCCGTGGCATGATCAATGCCGCAACAAATCCGGCGAGTGCTACAGTTAGATAAAACGGCACGAACATGTGGCCGAGCCCGACTTCCTGAATGACTACAAGGCTGAAGGTAATGGAGACGATTGAGAAGGTGGTTCCGATTACGGCTGCTTCTCTTTTCGTGTAGTACCCTTCTTCATACTGCTTACTCGTCAAAAGGACTCCGATCGTTCCGTCCCCGAGCCAGGAAGCAAGGGAATCGATAGACGAACGCCCCGGCAGTTTGAAAAGCGGACGCATGATTTTCGTAAGGATGACTCCGAACAATTCCAACAGGCCGTAGTTCAACAGCAGGGGAAGGAACAACCCTGCAAATAAAAAGACGGCGAACAGGACGTGCAGCAGCGAATCCAGCAGCAGCCCGCCTGTATTTTCGGAAATGACCGCCTCCGGTCCAATCTGGAAATAGACCATGATGGCGAAAATCATACCGAGCACACGGGTAACGACCCATACCGCGGGTACATTAAATAATGAATGGAAAAACGGAGATTTGGAACCATCCGATCTCAGCAGTTTAGCGGTAACAGTGGCAAGCGCTGTTATCGTAATAATGATGGTCATGATGAGAGACAGGGAGCCGGCCAGTCGTTCCTCGACCTCTCCTGCCAAAACGGCGATTGGAATGGTGACGGCTCCGTCATCACCACTGATAGGGAACATAAATAAGAAAATACCGATGAGGGACGGTATGATAAAACGCAGATGCGAAGAAGGTTTAAAATCTTTCGCTTTCATCCAAAATCTCTCCTGACTAATCTGTTTTATTTATAAACATCTCAGAATAAATATACAACATTATTTATTCTATTACGATTACTGCTAAAAACCAATAGGAAATTTGTAGAGAATCACAGACCCCGTGGTTTATCACAAAAGGACAACGGGGAACCTTTTGTATACATTGGAAACTGGAAATGGGGGGAAAGGAATGCAGTCATATGCGAAGCCAAGAGTCGTCGTAAGCCGGTGCCTTGAATTTGCAGAGGTGCGGTATAACGGAGCGGTCATATCAGATAAAGCCGTCGAACGAATGAAAGCGCATGTAGAATTTATTCCTGTCTGCCCGGAAGTGGAAATCGGACTGGGCGTACCAAGAGATGTCATCCGTCTCGTGGATGATGAGGAAAAGCGTCTCGTTCAACCGAAAACAGGGGAAGATCTTACTGGTAAAATGACTGGTTTTTCCAAAACTTTTCTTGATCATCTTGATGATGTCGATGGATTTCTTTTGAAGAACCGTTCTCCGACATGTGGGATGCATGATGTGAAGGTGTATCAGAGTGCGGAGAATTCCCAGGTGATCGGAAAGACATCCGGGTTGTTTGCCGCAGAGGTACTCAAGCGTCACAGTGGGCTGGCTGTGGAGGAGGAAGGGCGGTTGAGAAACTTCACGCTGCGCCATCATTTTTTGACGAAACTGTTCACCCTGGCCTCCTTCCGGGAGATGAAGAAGGAAAGAAAGATGAAGGCGCTGCAGCAGTTTCATGCCCGGCATAAATATCTGTTCATGGCCTATCACCCTGGCCTGTTGAAGAAAATGGGGCAGACGACAGCCAACCATGACCATCATGGAATCGGTGAGGTGCTTGAAACGTACGAAAATCTGCTTCATGAGCTGATGCAGGAGCCTGCGAAAACAAGCGCCCACATCAACGTCTGTCAGCACATTGCCGGGTATTTTAAGAAACAGCTGACGAGCGGAGAAAAACAAAGTTTTGCTGATCTTCTTCATCAATATAAAGAAGAAAAAATCCCCTTGAGCGCTGTTCTCAGTGTATTGAGTTCCTGGACCGCCCGTTTTCAAAGTGGGTATTTGAAGCAGCAGAGTTATTTCCAGCCCTACCCGGTCGATCTGGTGGAAATATCCGACTCTGGGAAGGGCCGGGCCTACTCCTGATGATCATTCTGTATAATGCTTTAGAATGCGGTCCACAGCCGGACCGTAGCTTTCTCCGAACATGTTGAGATGGGCAAGCAGGTAAAAGAGCTGGTACAGAGGTTTGATTTCCTCGTATTGTTCAGGCAGAGGGAACACCTCTTGATAATGATTGTAAAAATCAGCCGGGAAGCCGCCGAAGACTTCTGTGAAGGCCAGTTCAAAAGCGTGGTCCCCGTAAAGAATGGAAGGGTCAATCAAAACCGGCTGTCCGTGCTCATCCATCATGTAATTGCCGCCCCATAGATCACCGTGGAGCAGGGAGGCTTCGGGATGAGCGGGGAGGTATTGGTCGAGTCTGCTCATCAATGCTTCCATCCGCTTTCTTCGTTTGTTCGTCATCCGTTTTTTGGAGATTCCAATATCAAGCTGTGCTCCCAGCCGGCAGGTGCGGTAATAGTCCACCCAGGAAGGGGCCCACGTATTTGGCTGATCGAGCCGTCCGACAAATGTCGGAGCCCCGTATCCATACGAATTACTTGTGTGCTTGTGCATATGAGCAAGCTGACGGCCGAGGGCTGCATGATCGTTCCGGTTCCCGGATTCAATCCATTCCATCACAAGCGCGGCAGGCTCCCTGTTTTCAGGCATGTCGTAATGATAGACGCTCGGGACGCGGATGGTCTTGGTCTGTTGAATCGTCTGCAGCCCCTCGGCTTCCGCCTGGAAAAAGTGTGAGGGGACACCGGCGTTCGTCTTTATAAAATATGCCTGTCTTTCGGTCTGTACGTAAAACGCCTGGTTGATATCACCACCACTGACGGCGGTCTGCTTCTGTATCCGGCTTTCATCTCCAATTGTGCTCAATGTTTTTTCGATGATATCCATCAAAGGTCTCCTTTCCATTAATGAAGCGGAGCAGGTGGGGTCGGTGTGAATACCTTCTGATACGCATGTATTTCGTTCAGCTCCTGAAAACCGATAGCTTTGTACAACTTTTCAGCCTGGGGATTCAAGGAGCGGACAGATAGGGTGACCGCCTGCAGTTCAAGGGCATAAAACGCATATTGCAGGGCATGTTCCATCAACTCTGTCCCGATGCCGGTGTTTCGATGGGAAGGATGGACATTCACAAAGCAGATTTCGCCTTCTTCCCCTTCTGCGATCGTTTCAAAGTAGAGGTACCCGGCGAGCGCTCCCTCCTTGCCATATCCCCATATATAGTTCCCCTGCTGGCGTGAAAGGTGAAACATTTCTTCTGTCGTATAATACGCCGCATCTGGATGCAGCTTGTCCAGTCTTTCTTTATCCTGTTCCTGAAGCTGGAAGATCGACGGCGTCTTTTTGGACTCCGCGGCCTTGTAATGGGCTTGGAAGAGGACCAATGTTTTTTCAACGTTGTAAAGTTCGAACGCATGGGTTTCAGCGAAAGCTTTCAACTCTTCGTTCGCTCCATAGCAGGCTACTTTAACCGCATCAAAATGAAGCTGGGCAGTCAGAGAAGCTTTGTCCCATAAGCGTTCAATGACGTCGGATTCTTCTTTTAGCGCAAAAGGGCCGAGCAGGCGGCAGAATTTCTGCTCGAAAAAAGGGACCATGCCTAAAAATCCTACGATTTCGGAACCTTCCCAAGCGACATAAGCTAAAGGCTCCGTGAACTGGGTTAACGTCCAGATCTGCTCGAAGATTTCATTTTTCTCTGAAGCCATCCAGGCCACATAATGGCGGTCCTGGCCATTCATCTGATACAGCCACTCGGCTGCCGTATGTAGTTCCCTGACTTCCAGCTCGCGAATCTGAATCATTGCACTCATCCTTTCGTTATACATGAATTTTCACACAATAGCAGAGAAAAGTGCAAGCGCTGCCTTTCTGCAGGGCGGCCGTCATTTGCCGAAGTCTGACTGCGCGATTGTCGAATGGCAGGGTTGACCTGTGGATTTGCGGGGAAAAGTAAGATACAGAAGCATGGAAAGGAGGCGGGACGAATGCATCAGCGATTAAAATACATAGCCATTTACCGTATTACAGTTATTGTCTGGATGTCCGTCCGTTTTCTGCTCCGCATTTTCTGGTTCGAAAAAAGACACCGGATCTGGGATGAGCAGACGAAAAGGAAATGGGAGATGATGCTGGCGGATATGGCGGAAGAGTATCGGAGGAAAGCGGTCGCCCTCGGCGGGCTGCTGATAAAGTTCGGACAGTTCCTCAGCTCTCGTGGTGATCTTCTGCCGCCATCCTTCATTAAAGAATTGGAGGGGCTTGTCGATCGTGTGAAGCCCGTCCCGTTTTCCTATTCCAGAACAACGATTGAAGAAGACTGGAACGCCTCACTCGATGAACACCTGGACTCCATTGATGAAAAAGCGGTGGCCTCTGCATCCATTGGAGAAGTATACAAAGCGTACTTGAAGGATGGGACGCCGGTGGCGGTTAAAGTGCAGCGCTACAGAGTCCGTGATACATTCCGGATGGACTTCAAGGCTTTGAAAATTGTATTCTGGCTCGTCAACCGGTTCACCGTTTATGGAAAAAAAGCGGATCTCCAGGCCCTTTATACGGAAGTCGTCCGTGTCATCAGCAACGAACTTGATTTTACGATGGAACTGGAGAACGGACGGGCTTTTCAAAAGCGGTTCCGTGATTTTCAGGATGTCGAGGTGCCGCATTATTATGAAGACCTATCGACAAGACGCGTACTCGTCATGGAGTGGGTGGAGGGGCACAAGATTACGGATGTCTCCTTTATGGAGAGGCAGGGGATCGACCGGAGCCGTATTGCTTATATTTTGTTTGAACTGTGTATCGAACAATTTTTATATGCCGGGATGTTCCACTCTGATCCACACCCGGGCAACTTGATGATTAAAGAGGACGGCACAGTGGTCATTCTCGACTTCGGGATGGTCGGGGAAATCCGGAAGGAGGATGCCGATTCCATACGTAAAATGATCCAAGGGTTCATTCTGGACGACTATGACAGGGTGATTGAAGCCTTGCAGGAAATGAATTTTCTTCTGCCGGAAGCGGATACGGAAAAAGTGAAGAAACTGCTGAAGCAGACAACAGACATGTACCTGGAAGGGAACTTTGACAAGCTGGATGCACATATGATGAATGACATGCTGGAAGATCTGCAGCAGTTTGTTAAAGAACAGCCGATTCAGCTGCCTGCTGACTATGCGTTTCTTGGACGTGCGGCATCTATTGTCGTAGGTGTCCTGAGTACAATCTATCCGCAAGTGGATTTGATTGCCTGGGGACGGCCGGTCATTAAGGAATGGGTATCCGGAAAGGATTCTACTTCATCGCTTTACACGGATGTGTTGAAGGAGACAGCGAGACCGCTGCTCTCTCTCCCGCGGGCTTTGGTTGAATATTTGGAGGACGGGGACAAGGAAAGAGAGTGGAAAACGACTCAGCAGAAAAATCAGTTGTTCCACCAATATTATTTATTTATGACACTGCTTTCGTTTATCATCATGCTGATCGGAACCGCTGCTTTCTTTTATACAGGCGTTATTGAAGTCCTTCCCAGCTGGTGGATCGGTGGGGGCATCTTCGGGACCGGTGCAGCCGGATTTATTTTCAGCTCCATCAATCACGTGCATATGCTGCGGAAGCTTACTCATAATAGGAGGAATCGAACATGAATGACTTATTGAAAAAAGGGTTTCATTTAGGTCTTGGAGCCGCAGTCAGTGGAAAACAGAAGTTCGAGAAGCTTGTCAATGATATGGTCAGGCGCGGGGAGATCAGTCCTTCGCAGGCGAAGAGCATGGTGAATGAGCGGATGCAGGCGTGGATGGCCAAAGGTCAAACAAAGGATCAGCAGTGGAATGAACAGATGAAGGCGAAGTTCCAGGATCAAATGAACGAACTTGGTTTTGTCTCCCGTGAAGAATATGAAAAACTGGAAGCGCGTATTCAGCGTCTTGAAAAGGAACGCGGGTACTAAAATAACAGCCCTGATTCATAAGAGTGAAGCAGGGCTGTTATTTATGCCCGGGCCCACCGGATATGCTATGCTTTTACCACATCATGGTAGAAAGGAAGGGTTTCTTTGAAGAAAATCAACTGCTTTCGGTGCCGGCATTTCCGGACGACATGGAATCCCGCTTTTCCGAGAGCCTGCAGTGCCTACGATTTCAAATCGAAGGAAATGCCCTCTCAGGTGGTGCTGCATTCCTCTGGTTCGCCCTGTATGAAATATGAGGAAAAACATCGGGAAAACGTTTCTTCTGTCCAAATGAAACAAACTAAAATTGATTTTAAACTGTAAATTTCATGAAATTTCTGATTTTATATCAACTATTCTCAAATCTATGATATTATGATGAATATTTATCAGAACATCATAGAAAGAGTTGGAGAGGAGTTGAGGAAGAATGGTAAGAGAAAAGTGGGGGACGAAGCTTGGGTTTATGCTGGCGGCCATGGGTTCGGCCGTGGGCCTCGGGAACATTTGGAGGTTCTCCTTTGTAGCAGGAAATAATGGTGGAGGAGCCTTTCTGCTGTTGTACCTGGCCTTCGTCATTTTACTGGGGGTCCCGCTGCTGCTTGCTGAGGTGAGTATCGGTAGAAAAGCAGAGAGTGATGTTGTCGGTTCCTTTAAAAAGCTGGCACCAAACACACCGTGGTATTTGACAGGATTTTTCGGCATTGCCAGTTCCTTTTTAATTTTGAGTTTTTACGCCGTCGTAGCCGGCTGGGCGATCTTTTATTTCTGGAATTATTTAAATGGATCTTATTTTACATCTCCGGAGGTCGGTTACGAAGGGGCATTCGGTCAGTTTATCAGTCATTCCTGGCATCCGATTGCCTGGACAGCCTTATTTATGATTCTTACGATTGTTATTGTTTTGAGCGGGGTGAAAAAAGGCATTGAGGCAGCCAACAAGATCTTTATGCCGCTGCTTGCCCTTATTCTTATTGGACTGGCTTTCTTCAGCTTGTCCCTGGATGGGGCATCTGAAGGAGTGAAGTTCTTGTTTCAGCCGGACTGGACCGCTCTAAGTGATCCGTCCATTTACATCGCCGCCCTCGGGCAGGCGTTCTTCTCTCTCAGTCTTGGTATGGGAGCGATGCTCACGTACGGAAGCTATTTGAGAAAAGAAAACAAACTGCCGAGTGCAGCCCTCGGCATCGGGATCATGGATACTTTCTTTGCGGTGATTTCAGGCCTCGTCATACTCCCGGCGGTTTTTGCCTTCGGGATCGATCCAAGCTCAGGTCCGCCGCTCGTATTCATTACACTGCCGAGTATTTTTGAACAGATGCCGATGGGTGGAATAGTAGGGCTTGTCTTCTTCTTTGCCTTGATTCTTGCTTCTCTGTCTTCTTCGGTTTCTATACTGGAAGTGCCGACGGCCTATTTCATGAGGATTCTTGGATGGACACGGTTTGCTACAAGTGTTGTCATGGGAGCGATCATGTTTGTCATGGGAATCGGGGTTTCTCTCGGTTTCGGAATCTGGTCAGGCGTCACGCCGATCGGTGACTTGAACATTCTGGATTCCATGGATTACATTGCATCCAACATTCTTCTGCCGCTTGGCGGTCTTTCCATGGCCCTTCTGATCGGATGGTATTTCTCTAAATCGGAAGCTCTGGAAGCCACAGACTTCACCGGATCCAGCATCGGGCAGATCTGGTACTATCTCGTGAAGTTCGTCGCACCAGTGATGATCCTCCTGATTTTCCTGAACAAATTAGGCGTTATTTAATAAACCTGACTAGAAACTGTTCTTACGTTGTGTTTCCGGTCACGTTCCGCTTATCGGTGGATGCTTGCCGCGGGCACGGCCTCAGCTGACTTGGTCAGGAAGATCACTTGACCAAGTGGATCTTCGGCTCGCGCTGTTCCCGCAGGCGTCACCACCGAACGCTTCTCGTGACCGAACCAAGTCATGTGCAAAAAGAGGACTGTCTTTTGTTAAACAAAAGACAGTCCTCTTTTATATACCGTTATGCTGTGCGGGAGACCTATCTTCATACAGCTATTCGGGCTAGGCGCGGACATCCTTTATCCATGGCTGTTCATCAACGTCTTTTTCTTGAGAAGGACTTAGACTCACAGAAGCAGCATCCCCCCTTAATCGAGTTTGGAGGAGAAAGGTTTTGAGGAAGAGAGTATACACCTTTATGCATTTTAGTTAGAGAGGTTTTTTATGGAAGCGTTTTGGAACTTTGTTTGAACATTGGAAAGGGGATGGGACAGGAGGGGAAGAGACGTGTTAAACTACGACAGAGTCCCATTTTTATGTAAGTAAAGGAGTTTATAAAATGGCAGTAACCAACCACAGTGTTCTAAAAAGAATGGCCAATGAAATACAGGAAGCGATGCTTCAGCATGGAAATGAGCCGAAGGTGAGGGAGCATGTCCGTTCTGTGAAGCTTCTGGCGGAACTCCTGTTGGAGGAAGAGTCACAGGGAGGTCGTCCGGAACCTTCGGTGAATGAACCGACCGCAGAAGAAATAAGGAAAATGATGGGGGCGGACAAGGCACCTGTGAAACAGTCCCAGCCTGATACGGCCGTCGATCATGAAGAGGCCAACGGGCCGTCTATCTTTGATTTCTAGGGAGGAAGGATCAATATGAAGTTTTTACTGATCGCCGCAGTTATGAATGGATTTTTGTCTGTAGCTCTGGGAGCATTCGGAGCTCATGGTCTGGAAGGGAAAGTATCTGAAAAAGGATTGGATCAGTGGGGCAAAGCCGTGGATTATCAAATGTTCCATACGATGGCTTTGTTTTGTACAGCATTATTGATGGGCAGAATCCAAGCCGGAATGATGACTGGCGCCGGCTGGTTCTTTTTGATTGGCATCCTCTTGTTCTCCGGCAGTCTCTATATCTATGCCGTTACAGAAATCAAGACGTTTGCCATGATCACGCCGCTCGGTGGTTTATCATTCCTAATTGGCTGGATTCTGCTTGGATATGCCATCATCAAGCATCTGTAATCGTCAGAAATAAAGAATGGTTGCAAACACAAAAATGATAAAGGCACGCAGCAGCTGGATGATCATTTCGATCTGCAGCTGCTTTTTCATGGCAACAAGTCCTTCTAATACAAAACCGGCTGTCAGCACGTAGAATAAAAGAAGAACGAGCCATTGATGTTCCAGCTGAAACAAGGCCAGGACCGCCAGGACGACCGCAAGAAGGAGGGTTCCCAGCAAGGCCCGCTGGTAGTTCTCATAAGGAGGTCTCATCCGCTCACCTTTTCCTTTCATAGTGAAAAACCCGCTATCGAAATAGCGAGTTCAGGCTTAAGGGCGGGACTGGTAGTTGGCCATCCCCTGATTGGATCCGGAGCCGAATGGATAGTTGTAGTTGATTTCCTCATCAAAGGTAATGTAATCAAGGTAGACCATCAGCAGAAGGTAGCGTTTCCCAGTCTGTGGATCACTTAGAATGATGTGATCCCTTCCGGCAGCTTCAATGACTCCTTTGAAGATTTTTGCATTCCACTGGTCGTTGTTTTCAAAGGTCATGTACACCGTTGCCGGTTTGCCGGCATTGAGCCTGAGAATATTTTCAATGTAGGATTCTTCAGAAGGAAGCATGTTCGGTGGATTCACTCCACCTTTGAACGTTCCCTGCTGCATAGGCGGAACCTGGAGACCGCCTCCTTGCTGTCCTTGAGGCATCCCCTGGTTGGAATAGGGGGCGCTGGGATAATGGTACATATAAGGGCTCTGACCATAATAAGGGGAGGACATCTGCCCGTACATCGGCTGTCCCTGGCCTCCGGATTGTGGTTTTTGTGCCAATTGAATCACTCCTTACAGGAATTTAATACACACTTGGACAGTCGGACCGGGTCGGAGAGTAGAAACAGTGCGATTTATAGCGGCCTGTATTCCACTGTCCGAACCATTGTTCAGGGCAGTCGCCGGAAGGCTTGAAAAACCAGAGGGAGTTGGAGGCAGGGTGGTAGCGCGTCCCTTTGATCGTTTTTCTGGCCAGGCGGATATCCTTTTCCCGCGCCCTCTGGTAAAAATAACCTTTCTGGGTGGCTTCGAATCCTCCTGGACTTTGATAGACCATATCGCGGATGGTGTTGATATCCGTGAAATCAATACAATCTCCGCGCACGCGGTTCACTCCTGTGTTCCCAACCATCAGCATCCCCAGCTCTCCATCACCCTCGGCTTCTGCCCGCATCAGCCGTGCCAGTAACTTCACGTCAGCCTCAGTGGAAGGAATAACAGCCACGCTGTCACCTCGCTTTACGAAAGGCATGCTTGCATGCTCTTTATCACTATATGTACGGACCCTCCCTGGATATGAAAGAAATAAACCCGGGTGCATCCATCGAACCTTAACATATCGTAAAAACTCGCTTCATAAAACAGAGCTACAATAAAAAAGAATAGCCTGTGAAATAAAAAACTGCCCGGGTTTCCCCGGACAGTTTCATGGATCTTATATTTTCAGGAATTGATCAACAGCTTCCGGCTTCAGAAGGTTTCCGACATAGAAAGAGCCGAAGTCGCCGTAGCGGGACGTGACTTCATCGAATCTCATTTCATACACGAGCTTTTTGAATTGAAGGACATCGTGAGCAAACAAGGTGACGCCCCATTCCCAGTCATCAAAACCGATGGAACCGGTGATGATCTGGCGGATTTTCCCGGCATACTGCCGGCCGGTCATGCCGTGGGCATACATCAGCTTCGCGCGCTCGTCTTTTTCAAGCACGTACCAGTTGTCATTGCCTTGTCTGCGCTTGTCCATTGGATAAAAGCAGATGTGATTCCATTTTGGAAGCTTCGGACGAAGACGGGCCTGGATTTCAGGATCTTCCTCGTTGGCGCTTCCCATATAATTGGAGAGCTCGACAACGGAGACATAAGAATAAGCTGGAGTGGTAAACTCAGCCAGTTTCGTTTTATTGAAGGCTGTTTCAATCTCATTCAATTCTTCCATCGTCGGACGGAGAATCATCATCATGAAGTCAGCTTTTTGACCGACAATCGTGTAGAGGGCATGGCTGCCTTCCTTGTTTTCTTCCGTGTGCTCCCATTGTCCGATCAGCTCACGGAATTCGGAAACGGCCTCTCCACGCTCCTCCTCGGAGGCGTACTTCCAGGCTGTCCAGTCCAATGTGCGGAAATCATGAAGGCAATACCATCCATCCATCGTTACTACTGCTTCTGGCATAGGATCATTCGCTCCTTTGTATAGCAAGTCGTTAGTTAAAAATTTCACATTCCCAATATAACATATTTTGATCTTCAGGCATTACAGAGGGGGCCGATATCCTGTGACAATTAAATGAAGGAATGACGGATGGCGTTTCCGGGTACAGATAAACTGGACAGAACCGTATGGAAGGAGAAAATTTGAAGGGAATTCCTTTCATTTATACACAAAAGACTTTATCATATATAACAGAAATGAAAATTGGAGGGTTAAGCATGAGTAACCTATTTGATACAATGAAAGCTAAAATTGACGGAAAAGGTACAAAAATCGTACTTCCGGAAGCGATGGACGAGCGTATTCTTACAGCTGCAGGCCAGCTGACTGCTGATGGTATGATCACACCTGTACTAGTCGGAGATAAAGCGAAAGTAGAACAGAAAGCGGATGAACTGGGTCTGGACATTTCAGGCGCTGAAGTGTTGAACCCTGAGGACTACCCTGAATATGACGAGATGGTAGCAAGCTTCGTCGAACGTCGTAAAGGCAAGGCGACGGAAGAAAAAGCCCGTGAAATTCTTCAGGATGAAAACTACTTCGGTACGATGCTCGTATATATGGGCAAAGCGGATGGTCTTGTCAGCGGCGCGGCTCATTCAACAGCGGATACAGTACGCCCTGCTCTTCAGATCATTAAAACGAAACCCGGCATTAAGAAAACTTCCGGTGTCTTCGTCATGGTCCGTGAAGACGAGAAATACGTCTTTGCTGATTGTGCCATCAACATCAGCCCGGACAGCCAGGATCTTGCTGAAATTGCGCTGGCGAGTGCGGAAACAGCTGCCTTGTTCGATGTGGATCCTAAAGTAGCGATGCTCAGCTTCTCCACGAAAGGTTCTGCGAAATCACCAGAAACAGAAAAAGTAGCAGAAGCATTGAATATCGCCAAAGAACAGAATCCAGACCTCGTCATTGACGGTGAATTCCAGTTCGATGCTGCTTTCGTTCCGTCCGTTGCCGAGAAAAAAGCTCCGGATTCCCCTCTGAAAGGCGAAGCGAATACGTTTGTCTTCCCTAGTCTTGAAGCAGGTAACATTGGATACAAGATCGCTCAGCGTCTCGGCGGTTTTGATGCGGTAGGTCCTGTCCTGCAAGGTCTGAACCAGCCGGTCAACGACCTTTCCCGCGGCTGTAGTGCAGATGACGTATACAAGCTGGCCATCATTACAGCAGCTCAATCTCTATAATAGAACGCAGAAAAAAAGACTGCCGGCCTGGAGGCCGGCAGTCTTTTTTTCTGGTACTTGCTTAAAACGTTTGCAGTGGGAAGCGGGAATGTGCTGAAAACGCTTGACTTTGGAGAGGATTCCATTAAAATAATACCTGGAATGAAAATCATTATCATTTAAAATTTATATACAGGGGTGGACATGATGAGGAACAAATGGTTGATGTTAGGGTTAACGCTTCTACTTTCCGTATTCGTACTGGCTGCATGCGGAGGGGGAGAACAGGAGGAAGATACATCTTCTGATCAGGAAACAGCAGACACAGAAGAAACAAGTGAAGAGAACGCTTCTGAAGAAACGGGTGGAGAAGTAAATCTGTACACCGGTCGTCATTACGATACAGATCAGGAGCTCTATGATACATTTACAGAAGAAACGGGAATCGAGGTCAATGTCATTGAAGGGGATGATGACGAATTGATCGCCCGTCTAGATCGTGAGGGAGAGGCTTCTGAAGCCGACCTGCTGATCACCGCTGATGCCGGTCGTCTGCACCGTGCGAAATCGCAGGATCTGCTTCAGTCTTTGGAAAGCGACACACTGAATGAAAATATTCCGGAGAAATTCCGTGATCCGGATAACAACTGGTTTGGTCTGACCAAGCGTGCGCGTGTCATTGCTTACCACAAAGAGCGTGTTGATGAAGAAAACCTTCAAACGTACATGGATTTAACAAACGAGGAGTACCAGGATAAAGTCTTGATTCGTTCGTCCTCAAACATCTATAACCAGTCTCTTGTTGCTTCTATGATTGCAACGGAGGGCGAAGACGCTGCCAAGGAATGGGCACAGGGAATCGTAGATAACATGGCTCGTGATCCTCAAGGAGGAGATCGTGACCAGGCGAAAGCTGTCGCTGCCGGTGAGGGTGATGTGGCGGTTATGAACACGTATTACCTTGGGAAAATGCTGAACTCAGAAGATGAGGAAGAAGTGAAAGTAGCTGAACAGCTGGGAATCATCTTCCCGAACCAGGATTCTACAGGAACACATGTCAACATCAGCGGCATTGGTGTGACAGCAAGCAGCAAGAATACTGAAAACGCTCAGAAATTCATTGAGTTCCTGTCTGGTGAGGAAGCGCAGAAGCAATTTGCTGAAGCCAACTACGAATATCCAGTAAATCCAGACGTCGAAGCTTCTGAACTGCTTCAAAGCTGGGGTGAGTTCAAAGAGCAGGATATTTCCCTGAATGAACTTGGAGAAAACAACGACCGCGCCATTCAGATTATGAATGAAGTCGGCTGGAAATAAGAACGAACCGCATCATGCCCGTCATGATGCGGTTTTTTCTATACAAAACAGTTGAGAACTGTTATCATTATTACGGACTCAACCTTGAATGAAGCAAGCCTCCAGGCTTTTTTCATTCAAGGCTGAGGGACTGGTGGAAAAGGACGTGTCCTCTTTGAATGTACGGCGAAGACTTCCTGCTTATAGAAATGGCTGGTCAATACTCAGTTTCATTATTGTCATCTTGATTCTCATCCCCAATGTGACGATCTTATTCAATTTCTTCACAGAAAAAGCCGAAAATTGGGGCCATATTACAGAATATATACTTCCGGATTTATTGAAAAACACTGGTCTGCTCATTGCTTTCACAGGGCTGTTGACCATTATCATAGGCACAAGCCTCGCCTGGTTGATTTCTGCTTATGATTTCCCGTTGAAAAAGTTTTTTAAGTGGGCGCTTATTTTACCGCTTGCCATCCCGCCTTATATTGCCGGATACACGTATAACGGGATATTGAATTACACAGGGGTGATTCAGACGACACTCCGGAATACGTGGGGCATCGAAGTGGAACAGAAATACTTTGATATTCTCAATCTTCCTGGTGCTGTTTTTATTTTCACTCTTTTTCTATATCCATACGTGTATACGATTACAAGAGCTTTTCTGGCCAATCAGTCAGCATCGTTAATAGAAAACGCACGTCTGCTTGGAGGTTCGCCGCTGGAAGTGTTTTTCAGGGTGGTCCTGCCGGTTTCCCGGGGAGCCGTTGTCGGGGGCGTCAGTCTCGTTCTTCTGGAAGTTCTGAATGATTATGGTGTCGTCCAGTACTTTGGCGTTCCTACATTCAGTACGGCCATCTTCCAGACATGGTTCGGCATGAATGACTTGAATTCAGCGATTAAATTATCAGCGACATTGATGTTTATCGTTTTTTCTATCCTGATTTTGGAGAAATTGCTGAGAGGCCGAAAGAAATACGCAGCTACGACGGCAAAAGCCCGGCCGCTCCGTGCCATTCCATTAAGCGGGGGGCGAGGCTGGGCGGCTTTCAGTTATTGTCTGGCCATCTTTCTGCTCGGTTTTCTCATCCCTTTGATTCAGCTTGTAGACTGGATGTTCTTAACCTTCGAAAAAGTGGCTTCGTCTGAATTTTTAACGTTGATCTGGAATTCCCTGTTCGTATCCTTGACGGGGGCCCTGCTTATTGTCTTCTTTGCAGTGATCATCGGCAACTTTGCCCGGACGCATCAAAGCCGGCTTTCGAAATCTGCAGCCAAAGTGACGATTCTCGGCTATTCGATCCCGGGAGCGGTCATTGCGGTCGGCATCAGTACCGTGTTTATTGATCTCGACAGTGTACTTTCCCGTTTCTATGAAATGACAGGGGTGGAAAGCCGGTTGTTTTTAAGCACCAGTTTAGTGATCCTGATATCTTCCTATATCATCCGGTTTCTGGCTATTGGCTACAATTCCGTTGAATCCGGCTTTGATAAAATCGGAAACAAATATACAGAAGCCTCACGGATGCTGGGGATGAATATGACGAAGACCTTTTTTAAAGTGGACGTAAGAATGCTGCGGGCACCGCTGATCAGCGGGTTTCTGCTTGCCTTTATTGAGATCATTAAAGAACTTCCGCTCACGTTGATCCTGCGTCCGTTTAACTTTGGAACGCTGTCGACCAATGCTTTTAAATATGCCAGTGATGAGCAGATTCATGAAGCGGCGTTGTCTTCTCTTATCATAGTCCTCATCAGTGCAGCCGCTGTCTTTATTTTTCATCAGGTCTTAGAAAAGGAGTCGAATTGATATGTATGTTGAAATCAAAGATCTCTGTTTTGGGTATACCAACTCGAAAGAACGAACCGTCCACGATTTTAACCTGGATATTGAACAGGGCGAAATCATTTCCATCCTGGGAGAGAGCGGCAGTGGGAAAAGTACCGTCCTCCGCCTCCTATGTGGTTTGGAAATCCCTGAAAAAGGGACGATCCACATCGCAGGCCGCACGATGACAGATGACCGGACGTTTGTAGCTCCTGAAAAAAGAGGGATCGGCATTGTCTTTCAGGATTATGCACTGTTTCCGCATATGACGGTTTATGAGAATGTGAAATTCGGATTGAAAGCGTGGAAGAGGAAGGATCGCAGCCGCAGAGTGCAGGAAGTGCTGGAGCTTGTGAACATGGGAGACTACTCAAAACGGTATCCCCATGAACTGAGCGGAGGACAGCAGCAGCGGATCGCTTTGGCTCGGTCGCTTGCGCCGGCACCGGAGCTGCTGTTGTTAGATGAACCATTCAGTAACCTTGATGCGGATCTGCAGGTGAAAATAAGAAACGAGCTGAAAGCCATTCTTAAGCAAACAGGAACGACCTGCATTTTTGTGACGCACGACCGGGAGGACTCCCGCGCCCTGGCAGACCGTATGGTTACGATGAGGGATGGGGCATCTTATGATTGGGACTCCTTATGTACGACACGTGAAGAAGAGAGTCAGAAGCCTGAGCTGGTTCGGCTGAAATAGGTAAAAAGCGCTCGACATCCTCAGCGGAGGTGGTCGAGCGCTTTTTCATTGCGTTTGACGATTTGATCGAACCGTTTTTGGAACCATTCAATTTCCGTGTCGTTCAGTGGATCGGTCACAATGTGGCCGGAAAGTTCGTACAGCTTCGTCAAGATTCTGTCCCGGACATCCGCTACAGTAAGGGGGGTGTCGAGCAGCTCATTGAGAGAAGCCATGACAGACGGCTCGATATCCGGATAGGTGAATCGTGTTTCTTCATTCCTTTTTCCAATTTCATAAAAGTGCTTCAGCAGGGAGGCTCTTTCAGCTCCGCTCCCCGTGACATCCAGATAGATCTGCACAGCGGACCCGTTTTTCACCCGGCGTTGGGAAATGCCGGCAAATTTCTTCCCGTTGATGCTGAGATCATAGGTGCCCGGACAGTAGGACCGGGTGATTTCATACGCTTCAATCTCATCAGTCACATCCTGGAACAGGTAGTGGATAAATGAGACCATCGCATCGTAGCCTTCATGGATGTTTACTTCCTTTGAGTCTGGGAAAATGAAGGAGAGGTTCATGACACCTTCATCCAACACGACGGCAAGGCCGCCGGAGTTACGGACGACGACCTGGTAGCCGCCGGCTTTCAAATATTCGATGGCTTCATCGATGTAAGGCAGACGGGCATCAGGAATTCCGAGGACGACGGTATTATGATGCACCCATAAGCGGGCCGTCGTCGGACTGATGCGCTCTCCGACGGAGATGGACAGGGTGTCGTCCATGGCGAACGACTGAAGAGCTGAAAACGAAGGTCCAAGACTGCTTTGATCGATGAAGCGGTAGGTATTGGTTTTTAATAAGGTATGGATTGTACTCATGCACATTCGAACTCCTTTACATACAGCACCATCTATTATAGCAAATATCGGTTGTTGCATGAATAAGTGAACCAATGTAAAATCTCCGATGGGTTAAAAAAGTCTTCAGGCAAAAAGGGATAGGGACAGGGAAGAGACCTCTCCCCTGTCATTTTTTGTCTGTCAAGACGTTTTTTTGTCGGATATAAAGGTATATAATAGTTAAAAATGTCGTCAGGAAAGGACAAGCGGATGGCTTATCGTGATGAGAAACTAAGTGAAGAAAAAGTATTTAAAGACCCGGTTCACCGGTATGTCCATGTACGGGAGCGGGTCATATGGGATTTGATCGGAACGTCTGAATTCCAGCGGCTGCGACGTGTGAAGCAGCTGGGAACCTCCTATTTGACGTTTCATGGAGCAGAGCACAGCCGCTTCAACCACTCGCTCGGTGTGTATGAAATTGTGAGGCGGATCATTGAGAACTTCAAGGACCGCCCGCATTGGAACCAGGAGGAGAGACTGCTCTGTCTTTGTGCGGCTCTTCTGCATGACCTCGGCCACGGCCCGTTCTCCCATTCCTTTGAGAAAGTGTACAAACTGGATCATGAGGAATTCACCCAGGCGATCCTGCTTGGGGATACGGAGGTCAATCAAGTTCTCCGCCGTGTGGAAAAAGGATTTCCGAAAAAGGTCGCCGATGTCATTAACAAAACGTATGAAAATAAGCTGGTGGTCAGTTTGATTTCCAGCCAGATTGACGCCGACCGGATGGATTACCTGCAGCGTGATGCTTACTTCACGGGGGTCAGCTATGGTCATTTCGATATGGAGCGGATTCTCAGAGTCATGCGTCCGATGGAAGATCAGGTCGTAGTGAAGGAAAGCGGCATGCATGCGGTGGAAGATTACATTATGAGCCGGTACCAGATGTACTGGCAGGTTTATTTCCACCCGGTCACCCGCAGTGCAGAAGTCATTTTGACGAAGATTCTGCACCGGGCAAAAGAGCTGTATGACGATGGCTATACATTCAAGCTGGAACCGGTCCATTTCCTTTCCTTTTTTGAAGGGAAACCGAGCTTGAAGGAGTATTTAGCTTTAGATGAAGCCGTTGTGCTTTACTATTTCCAGATGTGGATGGAAGAAGAGGACGATGTGCTGAGTGACCTCTGCCAGCGGTTTGTGAACCGGCGGCTGTTCAAATACATCGAATTCAATCCGAATGCCCAGATGAATGAATGGATGGAGCTGTATAAGCTGTTCACCAAAGCGGGATTGAACCCGGATTATTATCTTGTCGTGGATTCCAGTTCCGACCTGCCTTATGATTTCTACCGCCCCGGCGAAGAGGGGGAGCGCCTGCCGATTCATCTGCTGCAGCCAAGCGGTGAACTGAAGGAGCTGTCCAGACTTTCAGATATCGTCGAGTCGATTTCCGGGAAGAAACGGACGGATCATAAGCTGTATATTCCTCTCGACCGCCTTGAGGAAATGTCCAATCGAAGTAAAACGAAGAAGCGGATTATGGAAATATTGTTTGGATAAGGAGTGAACCTCCATGTTGGAGAATCATGCGAAGTTGATGCAGTTTTTTTCAAGCACGGAAGAAATCGTCGGAAGGAAGAAACTGCAGAAGATGATCTATATCTTGAAAAAGTGTGAAATCCCATTTGAGGAACGGTACCAATTCCACTTTTACGGCCCCTATTCAGAGGAACTGACGCTCCGGGTAGAGGAAATGTGCAACCTGGGATTTGTAACGGAAACGAGAGAAGAAAAAAAGAATTATTACCAGTACCGCTATCAGCTGACGGACAGCGGCCGCGATTTTCTCAAGCATTATGAAATGGACCTGCCGCCTTTGAATCAGCACATTGATCTGATGAATGAACGGAGCTCAAGGTTTTTAGAGCTCGTTTCAACGATGCTTTTCTTTGAGGACCTGCCGAAAGAAGAGGTCGCCGAAAAAGTGTTTACAGTCAAGAGTGCCCAGAATTATTCAGACGAGGACATTGAAGAAGGCTGGACCTTCATCGAAACGATCCGCGGTATGCATTAGATAGGAATGAAAAGTACGTGTCCATTGGAGTTGTCTGTATGTCGTGTGGGTGGTCACGCTCCGCGCAGACGACGTGCGAAAGGGAAATGGATGTATGAATCGAGAAAAGAAAAAATTGAGCGCAGTTTCTTAGATTGGAAAGAACGATGGGGACTGCGTTACTGCCGTTAGATTGCCCTTCACCTGGCCCGAGCGTATGTGTGGAGGGCAGTCTTTTTTATGCTCCTGGAGGAAAAAGCTTGCAGGGAAGATCAGGACTGCCTGGGAAAGGATGAGAAAATGGCCATACCTTCATTACATAGCGAGCATTACCGTCTTCGGGGCCTGCGGGAAGAAGACGCCGTGTCTTTGTTCCCGTTCATGGGGGACGGCGGAACGATGAAGTATATCACGCCCCATCCGGTTCAGAATATTGAGGAGATGAGAAAACAGGTTGGAGCGTACTTGACGGCTTATGAAGAGAAGCGCGAAATCCCCTGGGTGATCGAAGACCGGAGTGGAGACGTTATTGGATTTTTCCGGTTTCATAAGCTTCATCACTGGCATCGGAAAGCGGAGATGGGAGTAGTCATCTCTGCCGGGTATCAGCGTTCAGGTGTCATGTCTGAATTGATGGCCGTCATTCTCCGGTATGGATTTGAGGAGCTGCAGCTGAACAGAATCGTCGGAGATATATTTGCAGAAAATCAAGGGTCGAGGAAACTTCTTGAACGATATGGGTTCCAGGAGGAAGGGACACTCCGTCAGACGGATTTTGATGGAAAGAGGTTTCAGGATACGGTTGTCTTCTCTATGCTGAGGGAAGAATACCAGGTCTTGAACAAACGTTTGACCAATAAGGAGGAGTGACCGCTGCCCTTTCACTCCACCATCCCGGTGGTTCTATGTTAAAATAGGAGCAAAACGTACGGGCTTGTAAAGGAGGTTCGCTGAATCATGAAAGAATTCGATCAGTTTAAGAAAAATAGTGACAGCAGTGATAAGAAGAAAAATCAATTTACGATCATTAAAGATGACGCGACAGACGGGCACGGCGGCTACGGGGTCGGCTCCATCAGTCTTGAAAACATGACCCCGGTCATCGTCGATCCCAATGAAGAAGAAGCTTATGTGGATATGGGGGCGCTTCATGCCCGCAGTAAAGTGGAGAAGCGGATCAAATTCATCACAGATAAAGACGTAGTGGCCAATGGCCTTCATTACTGGATTGCCTGGGTGACGGTGGATTACCGCGGAGGGAATCCCTGCTACTACGGAGTGGCTGCCAGTGAAATCATCGTCGATCGTTCCATCAAGCGAGGGTATAAGCTGATGCCGGAGCACGTGAATCATATGGACAAATCGTTAAAAGGGCGCTTTGTCGTCGAGCACGTGGATGAAAAGAGCAGAAAAATTCTCGGAGAATACCTTCGTGAATTCAAACCGGAGCTCTGGGAAAATACGGCTCAGGAATTGAAGGCTGCGTTAGGCGTTTCATAAGAAAAAAGCCTGTCGGGACAACCGGCGGCTTTTTTTATGCCTCGTTTTTTCCGGCATTCTGGTGAATGGGATCTTTTTTTCACTTCTCCTGTAACTTCCAGTTTACGCTGTCCTTTTTTATGATAGAATAAGAACAAATGTTCGTGATTGAGGAGGGGCATGATGGATAATCGTAATCGGGATCGAGGAACCATTAAGTGGACGTCTTTGATGCTGCCGGAACATGTGGAGATGGTGAAAAAGCTGTGGAAAGAGGATCAGCGCGTGGAGAAGGGCATCATTGATGAACAGAAGGCGGTGGAAATCGACTTTTTGCTGCAGAGGGCGGTGAAGGATGATTTAACCGTCCGTCTGAGGGTCCATAATGGATTTGATTATGAAGAATGTCTGCTGAAGGTCCAGGAGGTAAGCCGGTGGGAAAGAGTTGTCAAAGGGATCCACTGGGAAACGAAGGAACAGGTCCGCTTTCCCCTGGAGGATATCATTGATTTAACGATCGCCTGAGCCTGATTTACCGGAATGTTCATAAAATACGGACAGATCTCTGTGATTCGTATTGACGAACCTTTGACGGGGTAATATATTAAGTAATACATGGATTGTACATGTTTGACTAGGACAGAGAAAACGACCGGCTTGTGACCGGTCGTTTTCTCTGTCCTTTTTTATTATCGTTCCAGCTCCGACCATTCCTTTTTATGGATGAACGTGGTTATGGGTCAGGCTACGTTATTCTTTGAAGTAAGGAGTGTGTGGTGTTAACGGTCACGTTCCGCTTATCGGTGGATGCTTGCCGCGGGCACGGCCTCAGCTAACTTGGGCAGGAAAACCACCTGCCCAAGTGGATCTTCGGCTCGCGCTGGTCCCGCAGGCGTCACCACCGAACGCTTCTCGTGACCTTCCCATAATGGTGAGTTGAAAACAGGGCTGACCTTCTGTTTAACAGAAGATCAGCCCTGTTGATACTGCAAAAACATAGGGATAGAACACGTTTCCTTGTGTATAAGCATCACTGGACCACAAGAACTTTCTCCGTGCATTATTTCTATTGGCGGCTGAAGGTCAGCCGTTTTTTTGGTTAGAAGAACCAGTCCACGACATCTTTGAACCATGGGTCGTCCTCGAATTCATCATTGATATCCTTTTCTTCACTGCCTCCGCACACTTTCTTCGGTATGTCTGCCTTTTCCATAAAGACGAGCCGTTCCTGAGGGCAGTCAGGGCCGGCAAGGTATCCGGTATCAGGGTCAATGTATACCCCCTTCACACCTGGTGGAGGCACGAAAGCCGCTGAAGGGAGAGTTTCGTGAATGTCCTCCATTGTATCCGCCCAGATGGACTTGGCATATCGGTGATCATTGAACGTTTCCAAAGGGCGTCCCCCTTCATCGTAGCCGATCCATACACCCGTAACGAATTGCGGACTGAAACCGATCATCCAGCTGTCCGTATCTGTGGTTCCCGATTTGCCTCCGTACATCCGGGTCAGCTTTCCGTTAACAGGTGTGCCTGTAACAGAAGCGTAGGAGGCATCAAGGGCTGGATCGAACATGCCTGTCATCATATGGGTGACGGTAAAGGCCGTTTCCTGATCGACAGGGTCGTCTTTTAAAATGACCGGTTCATATTCATATAAGACATGTTCATGCCGGTCGGTAATTTTTTTAATTGTATGCCCTTCGAGAGAGTCAGAGCCTTTGACCATCTTCCCGTACGCCGTGATCATATCGTACAAGGATATGGATGAATAGCCCAGTGCAAGAGAGGGGTGGGGTTCAAAAGCCCCCTCTAGACCAAACGTTTTCATCGTTTCGACAAGCTTTTCCGGTCCGATGTCCATATGGGTGGATACGGCATAAATGTTATCGGATACAGCAAGAGCTTGAGCCATCGTTATCGGCTTATCCGCATACTGATCATTGAAATTGGTGGGAACATACGGATCGCTTTTTCCTTCGACAGGGAATTCAACCGGCTTGCTTTCGCGCATCGTGACCGGCGATTCTCCGGACTCCAGGGCACTGTAATAAAGCAGCGGCTTAATGGTGGATCCGATCGGTCGTTTTGCCTGCACCGCTCTGTTGAACGGACTTTCCTCATAATTCCTGCCTCCGATCAGTGCGGTGACAGCGCCGGTGCGGCTGTCCATAACGACTGCGGCGGTTTGGACGTCATGGCCGTCAGGAAGATGCCGGGCGGCCATTTCTTCCAATGTGTCCTGATGTTCTTCATTAAGAGTCGTATGGATGTGGTATCCACCGGTCTGGATGCTTTCTCTGTCGACGCCCAGCAGCCGGGCTGCTTCGGAAATGACCTCATCCTGAAAATAGGGAGCGGTTTCCTGTATCTTTTCATTCTGACCATCCGCATAATTCAAGCTCGCTTCCACAGCTTCCTCTTTTTCTATCGAAGTAATGTATCCGTGGCGCTCCATCTCCGCTAAAATTTGTCCCTGCCTGGATACGGCTTTCTCTTCATTGTTCAGAGGAGAATAGTAGCTGGGCCCTTTCGGTATGCCGGCAAGCATGGAGGCTTCTGTGAGGGAAAGTTCCCCGGCATTCTTACTGAAATAGTGGCGGCTTGCGGCTTCAATGCCGTAGGCCCCGTGGCCGTAATAAATGGTGTTCAGGTAACCCTCTAAAATTTCGTCTTTGTTATAGAAGATTTCCAGTCGCAGGGCATACATCGCTTCATAGAGTTTGCGTTTCCATGTTTTATCATGCGAAAGATATAGGTTGCGGGCATACTGCTGGGTAATCGTGCTTGCTCCCTGAGCCATACGCATTTGTTTTAAATCGGTTAAGGCAGCGGCCGCAATCCGTTTGAAATCGAAACCGAAATGGTTGTAAAACCGCCGGTCTTCAATGGCAAGCGTGGCGTCCTTAATCGACTGGGGCATGTCCTCGATAGCGATCCAGTACCTTTCCTCAGCCCCTTTGTCCTCCCCAATCACCTCTCCACTGCTTCCGTAGATGAGTGTATTCTGTTCAGTCGTCAAGGATGGGGGGCCCTGGATAATCGCCGTCATAACTACAGCAATGAGAGCGATAAGACCGAGGATGGCGGCGGCTCCCGTCAGTTTCAGGCTGATGATCAGCCATTTGTAAGAAGTTTTGATAAATGACCACATCTTGTTTATACTCCCAACTATAAAGAGAAAATTTTGTGTTCACCGAAACGAAAGACTGCTATTATTATGGGAGAATTCGTAGTAAAATAAACTTCTTGTTTGCTTTTTAAATACCGGTATGGAGGGGGCGCCCTGCCACCGGCCGATGTATAGATGAAAAGGAGAAATGCTTCATGGGTACATGGTTTACAGAAAAACAGACCGATCATTTCGGGATTACAGCGAAAGTGAATCGATCGCTTCATAAAGAGAAAACAGATTTTCAAGAATTGGAAATGCTGGAGACAGAAGAATGGGGAAATATGCTCGTGCTTGATGATATGGTCATGACGACGGAGAAGGATGAATTCGTTTATCACGAAATGGTCGCCCATGTTCCTTTATTCACCCACCCCCACCCTGAAAATGTGCTGGTTGTCGGCGGCGGAGACGGTGGTGTGATAAGGGAAGTCCTGAAGCATGAAAGTGTGAAGAAAGCCACTCTTGTGGAAATTGATGGGAAGGTCATCGAGTATTCGAAAAAGTACCTGCCGTCCATCGCAGGAATGCTTGAAGACGAACGTGTCGAGGTCAAAGTAGATGATGGATTCATGCACATCGCACAAAGCCGTGACGAATACGATGTCATCATGGTTGATTCCACAGAACCGGTCGGACCTGCTGTGAACCTCTTTTCCAAGGGCTTTTACGAGGGTATTGCTAAAGCATTGAAAGAGGATGGCATCTTTGTCGCGCAAACAGACAACCCGTGGTTCAAGGCAGACCTGATCCGTCAGGTGTACGGGGATGTGAAAGAAACATTTCCGATTACCCACGTGTATACGGCTAACATTCCAACGTATCCAAGCGGACTGTGGACATTCACGATGGGGAGCAAGACGCATCATCCCCTTCAGGTTCCTGAAGACCGTTTCACGGAACTGGATACGAAATACTACACCGAAGAAATCCATCAAGCCTGCTTTGCGCTGCCGAAATTTGTGAAAGACTTGACGAAGGAGTGACATTCATGAGGTTTGATGAAGCCTACTCTGGAAAAGTATTCATTATGAGCCGAGCTTCAGAGGAAGAAGCGGACGCTGTGATTTACGGCATGCCGATGGACTGGACGGTCAGCTTCCGTCCGGGCTCCCGATTTGGCCCGAACCGGATCAGGGAAGCTTCCATCGGCCTTGAGGAATACAGTCCTTATCTGGACCGTCATTTGGAAGAGGTAAGCTATCATGATGCAGGCGATCTGCTGCTGCCATTCGGAAATGCAGCCCGAAGCCTTGATATCATTGAGGATTATATGGATGAACTGATGGAAAAAGGCAAGTTCCCGCTCGGGATGGGCGGGGAGCACCTTGTCTCCTGGCCGGTCATTCAATCCGTTTACAAAAAATACCCGGACCTTGCCGTCATTCATATTGATGCCCATGCGGATCTTCGGGAGGAATACGAGGGAGAGGTGCTTTCCCATTCCACGCCGGTCCGGAAGACGTGTGAGCTCATCGGAGCGGAAAACGTCTACTCCTTCGGTATCCGTTCCGGTATGAGGGAAGAGTTCCAATATGCTGCTGAATCCGGTATGCATTTGTACAAGTTCGATGTACTGGAGCCTTTGCAGAAGGTTCTTCCTGAACTGGCCGGGCGTCCGGTTTACGTCACGATTGATATTGATGTGCTGGACCCCGCCGCTGCACCGGGAACAGGAACGGCTGAAGCGGGCGGCATTACTTCTAAGGAACTGCTTGCGGCCATTCATGCCATGGCAGGAAGTGAGATGAATATCGTAGGGGCTGACTTGGTGGAAGTAGCACCGGCCTATGATCATTCGGAAAAAACACAGATTGCTGCCAGCAAACTGATGCGTGAAATGCTTTTAGGGTTTGTTCAATAAATGATAGAATAGGAAAAGCCGCTGTGATGATCACGGTGGCTTTTCTATTTTCAGGCCCGGGGCCTGAAATCATGAATAAAGGAGCGTTTCATTTTGACAAAGAAAGGGATTGGTCTCATTTCGGCCTATGCATTGGTGATGGTGGCTCTCTTCACCGCCACTTTTGCAGGGGAATGGAACCCATCAAATTACAGCTATACATTGAATGAAAACACCCTGACGATTGAACAAGGATTATGGAATAAGGAAGAAATGGAAGTGGAGAGGGAAGGGAATATCAACAATATCCTGCTCTTCCAGCTGGCGGTTTCTGAAGAAAGGCAGCAATGGAGCGTGGACCTTGGTGTGACCGCTGTTCTTCTGCCTCTCTTGTTGTTTATCGCTGCTCCTGCACAGCGTCCGTTTAAGAAATATCTAGCCTTTAAGTGGTACGCGGCGGTTGTTTTGGCCATCCTTGTGGTATACACCGCATGGTCCGTTCCGGCACACGTTTCCTATGTGGATGATATAGAGAGGTATGTTCGTCTGCTGACAAGTTCCTGATACCAGCGCTTGCGTTTTTAAACTGAAATTTTTATAATGGATTAGTTATAACTCGTTCGTAAAACTGTTAAAGAAAAGGTGGAGAAACATGCCTGCAAATGCAAAAGACATCCAGGTCCAGCTTGTTACCGAAATCCAGGATCAAGATCGCAGAGAGACCATGGAAATCGAAGAGACCGGCCGTTTTTTAGTCCGCGGCAGTACGCAGGTGCTGACCTTTACGGAGCACCCGGAAGACGGTGAGCCTGTCCATACAATGGTGACGATCAAACCGGAGCATGTAAGCATCAAGCGTACCGGCGGTGTGGAAATGCGCCAGGTTTTTAAACCTTTGATGGAAACAGAGAATCTATATCACCACACCTATGGTGATTTTCATATGAAAACCTACACGAAAGAAATGAACTACACCCCGCTGGAAGAATCCGTGCAGGGACGACTGTTTTTAAACTATACGATGACGTTAAATCACGAGGTGACGCAGGCGCACAGCTTGACGTTGACGTTTGAGGAGGAGAGCGATTCATGAATATCGTTGAACAAATGGAACAGAACCTGAAAGCAGAAATTGTGCGTTCTGTGCTGGCAGCGGGGCTTGCCGGAGAAGAAGAAATGCCGGAAGTGGTGCTTGAACAGCCGAAGGATAAAGCTCATGGGGACTATGCCACCAATATGGCCATGCAGCTGGCGCGTGTAGCGAAAAAGAACCCGCGTGCGATTGCTACTGAACTGGTGGAGCAGTTCGACCATTCGAAAGCATCCATTGAAAAAATTGAAATCGCAGGCCCGGGCTTCATTAACTTTTACATGAACAATCAGTATTTGACGGAACTTGTGCCTTCTGTACTGTCTGCCGGCGATGCATATGGACGCACCAACAGCGGAGACGGTCATAAAATCCAGATTGAGTTCGTTTCGGCCAATCCGACGGGAACCCTTCACCTGGGACACGCCCGTGGAGCAGCTGTCGGTGATTCCTTGTGCAACGTATTGGATGCAGCCGGCTACGACGTCTCCCGTGAATACTACATCAATGATGCAGGAAACCAGATGATGAATCTGGCGAAGTCTCTTGAAGCCCGCTACATGCAGGCGCTCGGCCGTGACTGGGACATGCCGGAAGATGGCTATCACGGTAAAGATATTATCCAGCTCGGAGAAAAGCTCGCGGAAGAAACCGGTGAAAAATGGGCGGAAGCCGAGCAGGAAGAGCGTCTTCAGTTCTGCCGTGAATATGGTTTGAAGTTCCTTTTGAACCTAATCAAGACCGATCTGGAAGAATTCCGTGTGCCATTTGATGAATGGTTCTCTGAAACCTCCCTGTATCAGGGTGACCAGATTACAGACGCCTTGAAAGTCCTTAAAGATCAAGGATACGTGTATGATAAAGATGATGCCACATGGTTTGAAACGACACAGTTCGGCGATGATAAGGATCGAGTCCTTATTAAAAATGACGGCACATACACGTACTTGACGCCTGACATTGCCTATCACAAAAACAAGCTGGACCGCGGTTTTGATACGCTCATCAACATCTGGGGAGCGGATCACCACGGCTACATCCCACGTATGAAAGCAGCCATCCAGGCACTGGGTTATGAAAAAGATACGATGGAAGTAGAAATCATCCAGATGGTCAATTTGTTCCAGGACGGCGAAAAGGTGAAAATGAGTAAGCGTACCGGAAAAGCGGTCACACTTAGAGAGCTGATGGAGGAAGTCGGTGTCGACGCGATGCGCTATTTCTTCTCCATGCGTTCCAGTGACTCCCATCTGGACTTTGATATGGACCTTGCCCGTTCCGAGTCCAATGAAAACCCTGTGTACTACGTGCAGTATGCTCACGCAAGAATCTGCACGATGTTGAAGCAGGCGGAAGAGAAAGGGCTCATGAAAGAGAACTACGATAACAGCTGGTTAACGGCTGAGAAGGAAGAAGACCTGCTGAAGAAGCTTGGGGAATTCCCGCAGGTTGTAGCGGATGCGGCCGACAAACGTACCCCGCACAGGGTTACCCAATATGCCTTTGATCTGGCTTCTGCCCTCCACAGCTTCTACAATGCCGTGAAAGTATTGGATGGCGACAATCCGGAGCGCACAGCGGCAAGAATTGCCTTAATGAAGGCTGTACGGATCACATTGAACAACGCGCTGAAACTTGTTGGTGTTTCTGCACCAAATCAAATGTAATCTCATAGAATAGGAAAAGGGCGTCTCTGCATCATCAGGCAGAGGCGTTCTTTTTTATGTGCGCAGTCATAAGGAAAAGGGAATGATGAATGGAGTGGAGAAAGAAGTACATGATATACGAAAAGGACGGAAGAAGGAGGAATCCATGTGGGAAAAGAAGTGCTGCTGGCATTACTGACCGGTTTCGTTGTCGGGTTATTATTTGCTGCTGTAAAACTGCCGATACCGGCACCGCCCGCCTTTGCGGGAGTGGCCGGTATCATTGGCATTTATCTTGGGTTTAAAGTGTATGGGTGGATCGGACCGGTGTTCACAGAGTTGTTTAAATGACGTCTATAAAAACGGGCGGAGCAGAACAGCAATCTTTTGATTGATTCTCGTTCCAAGCGAGCGTTTTTTCAGCCAACGGTCATCGAAAGGAACAGCATCCGCGACATCCTCAAAATAGACATCTCTCAAGTCCTGGATGAAAGCTTCGTCATACACGTAGGTATTCACTTCTTTATTCAGGAAAAAGCTGCGCCGGTCAAAGTTCGCCGTTCCAATATCGGCGAACTGCCCGTCAATCATGATGACCTTTGAGTGATAAAAGCCTGCATCAAAGAAGCGTATGTCAGCACCGGTCTGCTTCAGCTCTTTTAAATACGGCACTGCTGCTTCCTTTACAAACGCATGGTCCGCTTTCATCGGAATCATAATATGCAGCGAGACGTTCCGTTTCAATGCTTTCTTTAAAGCATCCTGAAGCGTAGGCGTGGGAATGAAATAGGGCGTACCGATTAAAATTTCCTGCTCGGCAGAATCAATCATTTTCTTAAATTCTGTTTCAAGCTCTACGCCGTCTGTCGCTACAATCCTCATCCGGTACGGATGCTCGGTATCCGAAGGGGGGAAGGGGGTATCTTGTTCTCCTGTCGCCAAGTACCAGTCATCAAGAAAAATTGTATGGAGCTGATGAACGACCGGACCGAATGCACGGATGTGGTAATCCCGCCAATCCCCGAATTTTGACGATTCTCCGATATATGCCTTTCCGACATTAAAACCACCGACATAGCCGATATTTCCATCAATGACGGTGATTTTTCTGTGGTTTCTTCGTTGAAGGCGGTAGAAGAAGTAAGGGAAACCAGGTACTTCCGCAAAAGCGAAGCGCACCCCTGCCTCTTCAAGTTCGCTGCGACGCTTTTTTGTAATTTTAAAGCTGGCCACACGGTCGCCCATCAGGCGGACGGGGACACCTTCGGCCGCTTTGTTTTTGAGCACCTGAAGGAAATTATCCGCAATATAATCATTTTCTATAAGAAAGAAATAAACATCCACCTGTTTTTCTGCCTCGGAAATATCCCGGAAAAGCTGCTCATACAGCCGGGATCCGTTCTTATATAAATGATAGCTGCCTGTCGTTTCCTCCAGGGGAATGGTACGGGCCTGTTTATGATGCCGGGACCTTCCCAATTTAAAATCCAGGAAAAGCAGGAAAATAAGAGTGGCTGCTAGTAATAGTAGAATAATGTAGAACATAAGATGCCTCCTAAAAAACTCTTCCTCCTAGTTTCCCCTTTTTCGACCTTTTCAAAAGGAAAATTACAGAAAATATATTGACTGAATGCTCATTCATAATTTATAGTTAAGCTATAAGATTCAGAAAATTTAAAGTTTCTGATCGGAGAAAAGGGAAATCGCTTCGTGCGATGACAACAAAGAGGGGGAAAACCTATGAATCCACTGCTGGTCGCAAACTGGATTTTGTTCCTTGGTGTACTGATCTATGGACTTTATTTATTTGTCCGTGTGGTTCAGACTCGTATCGCTTATATCAAACTGGGAAAAAAATTCGAGTATGACAAACAGCTGAAGTCACGATTACGCAAAATCTGGATTTATGTATTCGGGCAGAAGAAACTGCTCAAGGATAAGAAATCCGGAATCATTCACGTTATGATGTTTTATGGATTTATTCTCGTCCAATTCGGAGCGATTGATTTTATCTATAAAGGACTTGTGCCGGATGCCCATCTTCCGCTCGGCCCTTTTTACGCCGGCTTTACGTTTTTCCAGGAGCTGGTGACGTTAACCATTCTGACCGCCGTTATCTGGGCATTTCACCGCCGGTACATTGAAAAGCTTGTCCGTCTGAAGCGCGGATTTAAAGCCGGACTTGTCCTGATTTTCATTGGAACACTGATGGTAACCGTCCTCGTTGGAAACGGCATGAGTATGATCTGGCATGCCCATGAAGGAGCATGGACAGAACCTGTTGCGAGCGTTATTGCAAGCGCTTTCGGTTGGGTGCCGGAACCTGTAGCCATTACGGTATTCTTTGTCATGTGGTGGATTCACCTATTGACCCTGCTCACCTTCCTTGTCTACGTGCCGCAGTCCAAGCACGCCCACCTTCTTGCTGCACCTGTGAATGTCTTTTTGAGTCGTGAGGAGCCGCCGGGGAAATTGAAGTCCATTGATTTTGAAATGGATGAAGATGCCGATGAAGAAGATGTATCCTTCGGGGTTGGAAAGATTGAGGATTTCAACCAGCTTCAAATGATTGATTTTTATGCATGTGTCGAATGCGGCCGCTGTACAAACGTGTGTCCTGCGTCCGGTTCCGGGAAAATGCTGTCACCGATGGATCTGATTGTGAAGCTCCGGGGCCACCTTACCGAAAAAGGAGCCGCTGTTACAGGTCAGTCCCCGTGGGTGCCAGCCTACGCATTTTCCGGGACAGAAGGGAATACACTCGCTCAAATGGCCCGAAGCCACGGGACAGATGAGGCCGCAGCCACGCTGGAAGCGGTCCAGAACAAGAGCCTGATCGGTGATGTCATTACAGAAGAAGAACTGTGGGCTTGTACGACCTGCCGGAACTGCGAGGATGCCTGCCCGGTTATGAACGAGCATGTTGATAAAATCATCGATCTGCGCCGTTACCTCGTTCTTACCGAAGGAAAAATGGATGCCGATGGCCAGCGTGCCATGATGAACATTGAGCGCCAGGGGAACCCATGGGGACTTTCCAAGAAGGAAAGAGAAGACTGGAGAGAGCTGGATGAAGATGTTCATATTCCTACAGTGAAAGAGTTGAAAAAATCAGGGGAAGAGTTCGAATACTTATTCTGGGTCAGCTCCATGGGCTCATACGATAACCGGAGCCAGAAAATCGCCATGGCGTTTGCGAAACTGATGAATGAAGCAGGCATCAAGTTCGCCATCCTTGGAAACAAAGAACAGAACTCCGGAGACACAGCCCGCCGCATGGGGAATGAGTTCCTATTCCAGGAGCTGGCGGAGAAGAACATGAAGGAATTCGAGAAAAATGATGTGAAGAAGATCATTACGATCGATCCACATGCGTATAACATCTTTAAAAATGAGTATCCGGATTTTGGATTGGAAGCAGAAGTGTACCATCATACCGAGCTGCTTGCGGAATGGTTGAAAGAAGGGCGCTTGAATCCCCAGGGAGTGGTGAAAGAAAAAATCACCTATCACGACAGCTGCTATCTTGGCCGCTACAACGAAGTCTATCAGCCGCCGCGTGAAGTTCTGGAGATGATTCCGGGGGTCGAAGTCGTGGAAATGAAGCGGAACCGTTCAAACGGGATGTGCTGTGGAGCCGGAGGCGGTATGATGTGGATGGAGGAGAAATCAGGGAATCGTGTGAACGTAGCCAGGACTGAGCAGGCGCTTGAGGTGGAGCCTACGATGATTTCCAGCGGATGTCCATTCTGTCTGACGATGCTGTCAGATGGAACAAAAGCGAAGGAAGTGGAAGAAGAGGTCAGCACGATGGATATAGCAGAAATTCTGGCGAAGTCCATTTTTGAGAGCACAGAGGAAAAAACGGCTTAATTAAACGTTTGTTTAAAAACGAAAAAATGACAGAATGATTGAAAAATTGTGGAAAGTGTACAGTATTTTATGTACACTTTCCTTATGGGACGATGTTGAGCGAGCGTTCAATCGTCATTTTTGTAAGCGTTATCAATAAGAGGAGGAATGACAATGCGTAAAACAGTCATCGTGGATGGAGCACGGACACCATTTGGGAAATTCGGAGGGGCTCTTGCACCTCTGACAGCGGCACAGCTTGGCGGTATCGCGATCAAAGCAGCGTTGAAGAAGGCGAAGGTTCATGCGGAGGATGTGAACGAAGTGATTATGGGGAGCGTTCTTCAGGGAGGACAGGGACAGCTCCCTTCCAGACAGGCGGCCCGTGAAGCTGGAATCCCCTGGGATGTGAAAACAGAAACCGTCAATAAAGTGTGTGCCTCCGGCATGCGGAGTGTCACGATGGGTGATCAGTTCATCCGCCTTGGAGAAGAAGAAATCATCGTCGCCGGCGGAATGGAAAGCATGAGCAATGCCCCATACTTCATGCCGAAAGCGCGCTGGGGTCTTCGGATGGGGGATGCGTCTGTGAAAGACATGATGGTGCATGACGGATTGACCTGTTCATTCGAGAACGTCCATATGGGCAATTACGGCAACCGGACAGCCGAACAGTATGAACTGACACGTCAGGCTCAGGATGAGTGGGCGTACCGCAGTCATCAGCGTGCTGTTCAGGCCACGGAAGATGGAAAGCTGGGAGAAGAAATAACGTCAGTGGAAATCCCCCAGCGCAAAGGGGATCCTGTCGTTGTGGATCAGGATGAAGCTCCTCGAAAGAGCACAACAATCGAAGCGTTATCTAAGCTGCGGCCGGTGTTCGACCAGACAGGAACGATTACAGCCGGAAATGCACCGGGTGTCAATGATGGGGCCTGTGCCATGGTTTTAATGTCGGAGGAAAAAGCTGAAGAAACCGGAGCATCTGTGCTGGCAGCAATTCTGGCCCATGATGAGATTGCTGTGGAGGCGCAGGATTTCCCGCAGACACCGGGACTTGTTATCAATAAGCTGTTGAAAAAATCCGGAAAAACCATCGATGAGATCGATCTGTTTGAAGTGAACGAGGCATTTGCTGCTGTATCCCTGGCTAGTGGGAAAATCGCCGGTCTGGATCCGGAAAAAGTGAATGTCAACGGTGGAGCCGTTGCTCTTGGCCATCCGATCGGGGCCAGCGGAGCCCGTATCCTTTTGACATTGGCTTATGAACTGAAACGCCGGGGCGGCGGCACAGGGATCGCAGCTATCTGTTCAGGTGGCGGCCAGGGCGATGCCGTTCTCATCGAAGTACCGAAACAATAAGGGGGACATACGGATGTCAATAAATAAAGTCATGGTCATCGGCGCAGGGCAGATGGGCGCAGGTATTGCTCAAGTTTTTGCCCAGGCTGGTCTTCATGTGAAATTGAATGATCGAGAGCAGGAAGCATTGGATAAAGGGCAGGCCGGGATCGAAAAGCGCCTGGAAAGAGCTGTTGAGAAGGGCCGGATGACCGATGGCAAACGTGAGGAGATGCTGGAGCATCTGACATATACGACCGACCTGCAGGAGGCCGCTGACTGCGATCTCGTCATTGAGGCCGTCGTGGAAAGTATGAAGGTGAAGATCGATGTGTTCCAGCAGCTGGATGAAATCACACAACCTCATGCTATTTTGGCGACCAATACCTCTTCTCTTCCGATAACGGAAATCGCTGCAGCTACGAAGCGTCCGGACCAAGTAATCGGCATGCATTTTATGAATCCGGTCCCGGTCATGAAGCTGGTGGAAATCATCAGGGCGATTCAGACGAGCGATGACACGTATGCGTCTGTGAGGGAAATGGCTGAAAAACTTCAGAAGACACCGGTAGAGGTAGAGGATTTTCCGGGTTTCGTTTCCAATAGAATTTTGATGCCGATGATCAATGAAGCGATTTACACCGTCCATGAAGGCGTCGCCTCGCCGGAAGATGTTGATGCTGTGATGAAACTTGGGATGAACCATCCAATGGGACCACTGACACTCGCTGATTTTATCGGACTGGATACATGCCTTTATATCATGGAGGTCCTTCGTGAAGGATTCGGCGACAGCAAATACCGGCCTTGCCCGCTTCTTCGCAAATACGTCAAAGCCGGATGGCTCGGGAAGAAATCCGGCCGCGGTTTCTACATCTATGAATAACTGATGAAAAGGGGAGATGACCGTGGAGCTTCAATGGACAGATGAACAGAAAATGATGCGCCGGATGGTACAGGATTTCGCTCAGAATGAGGTGGCACCGGCCGTCGAACGTATGGAGAAGGAAGACCGCTTCCCGGAAGAATTGATTCCTAAAATGGGGGAGCTTGGTTTAATGGGGATACCGATCCCTGAAGCATACGGAGGAGCTGAGATGGATTATACCTCCTATATCATTGCGATTCATGAACTATCTAAAGTAAGTGCGACCCTTGGTGTCATATTATCTGTACACACATCAGTGGGGACCCACCCGATTTTATATTTCGGATCGGAAGAACAGAAATCCAAATATATCCCGAAACTCGCATCGGGCGAATACTTAGGTGCCTTCGCCTTGACGGAACCGAGCGCCGGCAGTGATGCCAGCAGCCTGAAGACGCGTGCTGAGAAAAAGGGAGATCAATACATCCTCAACGGCTCCAAGGTGTTCATTACGAATGGAGGCAGTGCAGATACCTTCATTGTTTTCGCGCGGACGAACCCCGAAGTGTCTCCGAGTAAAGGCTTGAGCGCTTTTATTGTGGAGCGCGGCACGCCTGGGTTTTCGATTGGAAAAGCGGAAAGGAAAATGGGCATGCATGGGTCCAGTACGGTTTCTTTGAACTTTGATGCCTGTGAGCTTCCAGCTTCCCAGCTCCTTGGGAAAGAAGGGGAAGGCTATAAAATCGCCCTCTCCAATTTGAATATCGGGAGAATCGGAATCGCCGCCCAGTCACTCGGGATTGCGGAGGCCGCTTTGGAGCATAGCGCCGCCTACGCAAAAGAACGGGAGCAGTTCGGACGCCCGATCGCTCATCTGCAGGGGATTTCTTTCAAATTGGCAGACATGGCCACGGAAGTCGAAGCTTCCAAACTGCTGGTCTACAATGCCGCTTCGATGCAGGCATTAGGAAAGCCGTGTAGTAAAGAGGCGTCGATCGCTAAGCTGATCGCTTCCCGGACGGCAGTCAAAGCAGCCATTGAAGCGGTTCAGGTCCATGGAGGTTACGGATACACAGAAGACTATGCGGTGGAACGGTTTTTCAGAGATGCAAAAGTGTGTGAGATATACGAAGGAACGAGCGAAGTCCAGCGTGTCGTCATCGGCAATCATCTGGTGAGAGATTAGGAGGATGGAGAAATGAATTTCACATTAACTGAAGAGCAGGAAATGCTTAGAAAAATGGTTCGGGATTTTTCCAAGAATGAGGTGGAACCAACAGCGGCAGAGCGGGATGAAGAGGAGCGTTTTGATCGTGAAATTTTTGACAAAATGGCTGAACTCGGGCTGACGGGAATTCCATGGCCGGAAGAGTATGGCGGCATCGGTTCGGATTTCATCAGCTACGTGATAGCTGTGGAGGAGCTTTCCAGAGTGTGTGCTTCCACAGGAGTCACCCTTTCTGCACATATTTCCCTGGCCAGCTGGCCGATTTATACATTTGGAACGGAAGAGCAGAAGAAGAAGTTTCTGGCTCCACTGGCTGCGGGTGAAAAGCTTGGCGCCTACGCTTTATCCGAACCGGGGGCAGGGAGTGATGTGTCTTCCATGCGCACACAGGCAAAGCTTGACGGTGACAGCTATGTATTGAACGGAAACAAAGTGTGGATCACCAATGGTGGTGTGGCTGATACGTATGTCGTATTTGCTAAGACGAATCCGGATGAAGGGAACCGCGGCATCAGCGCCTTCATCGTAGAAAAGGACACTCCAGGCTTCTCCACAGGGAAAAAAGAAAAGAAACTCGGGATCCGTTCTTCTCCAACAACGGAGTTGATCTTTGAAGACTGCCGGATTCCTAAGGAAAATCTGCTGGGTGGAGAAGGCCAGGGCTTTAAAATTGCCATGATGACGCTGGACGGTGGTAGGAACGGCATCGCTGCCCAGGCTGTAGGAATTGCGCAGGGGGCGCTTGATGAGTCTGTCGCCTACGCCAAGGAGCGGGAGCAGTTCGGAAAGCCGATCGCTGCTTTACAGGGGATATCCTTCAAACTTGCGGATATGGCAGCTGAAATCGAGGCTTCCCGTCTGCTTACGTATCAAGCGGCCTATTTGGAATCTGAAGGTCTTCCGTATTCCAAGGCGTCGGCAATGGCGAAGTTGTTTGCCGGTGATACAGCGATGAAGGTAACCACAGAAGCTGTTCAAGTTCACGGCGGATATGGATATACGAAGGACTACCCGGTAGAACGGTACATGCGGGATGCGAAGATCACTCAGATCTATGAAGGGACCCAGGAGATTCAACGTCTCGTTATCGGCCGGATGGTAACGAAGTAGGAAGGTGATGGATGATGCACCCGCTGGCGGAACGAATACAAAATCAGGATATGAGGGCGCTTGCCCGTGCCATCACGCTCATTGAAAATGAGGATCCGGAAAAGCTTCCACTGATGAGTGATATTTTTTCGATACAGAAAAAGGCACACTATATCGGCATCACAGGATCCCCGGGGGCAGGGAAGAGCTCCTTGATCAACCACCTGCTGACTTTTTTAAGGAAGCAGGAGCTTACGGTCGCTGTCATTGCTGTCGATCCTACAAGTCCATTCAGTGGAGGCGCTCTGCTTGGGGACCGCACAAGAATGAACCAGCACTTTCTTGATCCTGGAATTTTCATCCGCAGTATGGCGACGAGAGGCAGTCTGGGAGGTTTGGCAAGAGCGACGAAGGACAGCATCCGGGTCTGTGATGCTTACGGTTTTGATGTCGTACTTGTGGAAACGGTGGGTGTGGGTCAGTCGGAGCTGGATGTGATGAAGGTGGTGGATACCACCGGTCTTGTCTTGACACCGAACAGTGGCGATGTCCTTCAGATTTTCAAAGCCGGGATCATGGAAATTGCCGATCTCTTTCTTATTAATAAAGCAGACCTCCCCGGCGTGCGGAAGCTGAAATCGACCCTCGAGGAATATTTGATGATCATTCAGCCGGAAGGGTGGCAGCCGCCTATTGTCGAGACGGTGGCCACGGAATCGAAAGGAATGGCAGACGCCTGGGAAAAGATGCAGGATCATCGTACGTATTTATACGAAACCGAGGCAGGGATGAAGCGGAGAAAAGACCAGCTGCAGCTGGAAGTCTATGATCTGATCCGCGAAGAAATATGGCGGAACGTAAAATCTTCGGTAGAGACAGATCCGGAGAAAATACAGGCCTTCCAAAATCCCGATGCCGACCCCTATCAGCTGGCCCGATCATGGTTTCAGGAATGGGCTGGGAAGGATGAGTGATGTGACAGATCAGCAGGTACCATCCACCATCAAAGACGAAGCATTGATTGTGAAGCGGCGGAATCAGATGATCAAAGGTGCCGTCACGCTGTTTATGGAAAAGGGATTTCATAAAACCACGACACGTGAGATCGCCAAAGCTTCCGGTTTCAGCATTGGAACCTTATACGAGTACATCCGCAAGAAGGAGGATGTGCTGTTTCTTGTCTGTGATTCTATTTATCAGCGTGTAAAGGAGAGAATGGAAGCTTCGATCGACCCGGAACAGACAACCGTCAAAAGCCTGATTCAGGCCGTCCGTTCGTATTTTCAATTGATGGACGATATGCAGGATGAGGTTCTGGTGATGTATCAAGAAGTGAAATCGCTGTCACGGGAAGCTCAGGAATATGTCCTGCAGAAAGAGCGGGACATGGTCGCCATGCTGGAACAGGTTATCATCAACAGTCTCCCGGGCGAGTACGCTGAGGCGGAAGTACGCTTAATGGCCAACAATATTTTTGTTCAGGGACAGATGTGGGGATTTAGACGATGGATTCTGCAGCGTAATTTTACGATTCAAACGTATACCGATACCCAGATCCATCTGCTTCTAAGAGGACTGGGGAAAGAGACAGAAGGAATTATACAGCCGGCTGACAACGCGGGGCATGCGTAATATCGGCTGAAAAAGAAAGGAAGAGCGGAAATGGAACAACCGATAATCTATAAGCCGAAAAATCCTGTTCGATTCGTAACGGCTTCCAGTCTTTTTGATGGTCATGATGCTTCCATTAATATCATGAGGAGAATTCTTCAATCCACCGGTGCGGAAGTGATCCATCTCGGTCATAACCGTTCTGTCGAAGATGTAGTCAACGCCGCCATCCAGGAAGACGCCCAGGGCATCGCCATCTCATCCTATCAGGGCGGACATGTAGAGTATTTCAAATATATGGTCGACCTTTTGAATGAAAAAGGGGCGGGACATATCCGTGTCTATGGCGGGGGAGGCGGTGTGATTATTCCAAGAGAGATCAAGGAGCTTCACGAGTACGGTGTTGCCCGGGTATTTTCTCCAGAAGACGGCCGTTCACTCGGCCTGCAGGGGATGATCAATAAGATGATGGAGGAATGCGATTTTCTCCCTCCGTTGGATGTGGAAAAAGGGGTGGCCGATTTATCTGAAGGGAGCCATCAGGCGATTGCCCGCTTCATTACCTACGTAGAAAACACGTCCAAGGAAGAGCGCGAGGCCGTGGCTGCCTTTGAAACAGCAGTTGAGAAAACGCAGGATAAAACGATCCCGGTTCTTGGGATCACCGGTACAGGGGGAGCAGGAAAAAGTTCGTTAACAGATGAACTGATCCGCCGCTTTATTCATGAAGTCCCGGAGAAGAAGATCGCTGTTCTGTCGGTCGATCCGACGAAGAAGAAAACAGGCGGCGCTCTGCTTGGGGACCGGATCCGAATGAATGCGATTTTCCACCCTCGTGTCTATATGAGGTCGATGGCGACAAGGGATGCCCGCTCAGAATTGTCTACGGCAGTGGAAGAAGCCATCCAGGTCGTTAAAGCCGCCGGGGTGGATTTTATTATTGTCGAAACGAGTGGGATCGGACAGGGTGATGCCGCTGTAACAGATATTACGGACTTGTCGATGTATGTAATGACCGCGGAGTTCGGGGCGCCTTCCCAGCTCGAAAAAATCGACATGATTGATTTTGCCGACTTTATCGTCATTAATAAGTTCGAGCAGAAGGGTTCTGAAGATGCCTTTAATCAGGTGAAAAAGCAGTATCAGCGCAGCCATATGCTGTTCCATGAAGATGACAGCCGCTTTCCTGTCTTTGGGACCATTGCCAGCCAGTTCAATGACCCAGGCACCAATACATTGTTCGCCGCTCTCCTGGAGACGTTGAACGAAACCTATGCCTGGGAGGATGAGACTTCTTTTTCTTCGCTGAACCAAAAAGCGGAAAAGCAGAATGTGATCATACCGAATGAAAAAAAGCAGTATTTGCGGGATATTTCCATGGCTGTCCGCCATTATCACAAGCACACCCATACACAGGCGGAAGCGGCGAGTAAGCTTTATCAGCTTCAAGGAACCATCGATATGGTGGAGGATGAAGGAGTTAGGGAGAACCTCCGCCGCTTAATGGATGATTATGAACGGGCCATCGACCGTCATGCCCTCGGCAAACTGGAGGACTGGGATGGGCTTCATGAGCGATACAGCGGGGATACCTATACATTTAAAGTGAGAAACAAAGACATTACGATGGACCTCACAACCGAAAGTCTGAGCGGAACGAAAATACCGAAAGTCGCCCTGCCCCACTACAAAGACTGGGGAGACCGGTTAACGTGGCTTCTCCAGGAAAATGTTCCAGGTGCTTTTCCCTTTACAGCCGGCGTTTTCCCATTCAAGCGGAAGGGGGAGGATCCGAAGCGCCAGTTTGCCGGAGAAGGGACGCCGGAGCGGACGAACCGCCGCTTTCATTATTTATCGGAAGGTGATGATGCGAAACGGCTGAGTACGGCCTTTGATTCTGTCACCCTTTACGGGGAGGACCCCGATGAACGGCCGGATATATACGGGAAAGTCGGCGAGAGCGGAGTGAATATCTGCACGCTTGAAGATATGAAAAAGCTGTATGACGGATTTGACCTTGTTGATCCAACGACGTCGGTATCGATGACGATTAACGGACCGGCTCCGATTATTCTGGCGATGTTCTTCAACACAGCTGTTGATCAGCAGCTTGCCAAGTTTAAGAAGGAAGAAGGACGGGAGCCGACAGCTGAAGAAGCACAAAAGATAAAAGAGGAAACGATCCATGTCGTCCGCGGCACCGTGCAGGCAGATATTCTGAAAGAGGATCAGGGACAGAATACATGCATTTTCTCTACAGAATTTGCGCTGCGGATGATGGGGGATATTCAGCAGTATTTCATTGACCATCAGGTCCGCAACTATTATTCCGTTTCCATATCCGGCTATCATATTGCCGAAGCAGGGGCCAACCCGATTACACAGCTCGCCTTCACACTTGCGAACGGCTTTACTTATGTGGAGTATTATTTGAGCCGGGGAATGGACATCAACAAGTTCGCACCCAATTTATCCTTTTTCTTCTCCAATGGACTGGATCCGGAATACACTGTACTCGGCCGCGTAGCGAGACGGATCTGGGCAGTGGTGATGCGGGATAAATACGGCGCTGATGAGCGGAGTCAGAAGCTGAAGTATCACATTCAGACATCCGGACGCTCGCTCCACGCCCAGGAAATAGACTTTAATGACATCCGTACGACGCTGCAGGCGTTGATTGCGATTCAGGATAATTGTAATTCCCTGCACACCAACTCCTATGATGAAGCCATTACAACACCGACCGAAGAGTCGGTGAGAAGGGCAATGGCGATTCAAATGATTATCAGCAAGGAGTTCGGCCTCACGAAAAATGAAAACTCCCTGCAGGGGGCGTACATTATAAGGGAATTGACCGATCTTGTGGAAGAAGCGGTTCTCCAGGAATTCGAACGGATCAACGACCGCGGTGGTGTGCTGGGTGCGATGGAGCGCCAGTATCAACGGGGGAAAATTCAGGAAGAGTCGTTGTATTATGAAGGGAAGAAGCATTCAGGTGAACTGCCGATCATCGGTGTGAATACGTATTTGAATCCGAACCCTCCTTCTGAAGAAGAAATCGACTCGATGGAGCTTGCTCGTGCTTCGAAAGAAGAGAAGAACCATCAGATTACAGAACTGCGCCGTTTCCAGCAGTCGAATGAGCAGACGGCCTCTGAGGCTCTGCACCGGTTGAAGCAGACGGCCGCCGGCGGGGGAAATATTTTTGCTGAGCTGATGGAAACCGTCAAAGTGGCCAGCCTCGGCCAGATTACCAATGCGCTCTATGAAGTAGGGGGGCAGTATAGAAGGAATATGTAGGCTGTTTTGAAAGAGAAAACCCGTCCTGTGATTTGGAAATCAGCTCACAGGACGGGTTTTACATAGGTTCAGGTACATCTTTTAGTGGCCGCCCACCTGATCGTCATCGTGGGCCTGGTTCACTTCTGTCACATACGGTTTTTTCATGCCGTACCATTCATACGTAATGTTGTAGGTTCCTCCTTCTTCAAGGAGCATCCACGTGCTCGTATCCTTGACAGATACTTTCTTGTCATCAATCGTGACATAGTAGCCTTCATCATTATGGACTTTCTTCGTCACTTCTGCTTCCTCGAGGTGTTCGGAGTGGATAATTCCGAAGCTTGAGTAGAGCCAGACTCCAACAGCGGCAGCAGTCAGAATGATGGCTGTCCAGTTAAAAGGGCGGTTTTCCATTGATCGTCTCTCCTTACATAGAGCATTCTCCTTTTTATTTTAAAGGATATCTCCAGGAACACAAAGGCTTATGTTTGTTTTCTATTTTTCAGCACAAGGTTTACTTTCATGCAGCTTTGGCTAGAAAAGTAAAGAAGAGGCAGACTCTATTTGATTTTTGTACAGGCACCTCATATAATGGATGGTATGATTAAATGTGATTCGTATGCCCATGAAGTCATTAATTCTATTTTGTCTAGATAAAGGAGTGCTGAATCGTGAGCGTAAAAGAACTCAGCCCACAGAAGATTGAAGAAATTTCCATGATCGAACTGGCGACCATGATATTGGAAGAGGAGCGCGAAGCCATTGATTTTAATGAAATCTTTAACCGGATTTCAAAAATGAAAGGTTTCACAGAAGCTCAGAATGAAGAGTACATCGCCCAGTTCTACACAGATATGAACATTGACGGCCGTTTCATGACGATCGGTACGAACCGATGGGGCTTGAAAAAGTGGTACCCAGTGGAGCAGATGGAAGAAGAAATCGCCAACCTGCCTCAGAAACGCAAAAAGAAGAAGAAAAAGAAAAAACCTTCCAAGGTGCTTGACGATGAGCTTGGCGCAGATGAATACAACGATGAAGATGAGAATCTCGAGGATGATCTTGAGCTTACTGATGAAGACCTTGACCTTGATGATGACGATGATTACGATGGTGATTATGAAGAAGATGACCTGGATGAGGAAGAGGAAGAGATCGTGGAAGATGACCTCAGCTTCGTTGGAGATGACGACGAAGATAAATAAGGAGGTTGACTTTCAAAAGTCATATCAGTAAAATCTTATTTGGGCTCTTTAATTTCCTTGAACGGAATCCAAACGCTCCCCGGCAATGACGGGGAGCGTTTTTTGTTTTTACATCCCCTTATCAAATTGAAGCTTTAGTAAATAACTAATTAATACAAATAGAGAAAGAGGGATTTGACGTGGCAACAAAATACATTTTTGTAACAGGCGGAGTGGTTTCATCTCTAGGAAAAGGGATAACAGCTGCTTCATTAGGACGATTATTGAAAAACAGAGGCTTGAAAGTAACCATCCAGAAATTTGATCCATACATCAACGTGGACCCGGGTACGATGAGCCCGTACCAGCACGGGGAAGTTTTCGTTACAGATGACGGCGCAGAAACCGATTTGGACCTTGGTCACTACGAGCGCTTCATTGATATCAATTTGAACAAATTCAGTAACGTGACAACAGGAAAAGTCTACTCCACCGTTATTAAAAAAGAACGCCGCGGCGATTACCTCGGCGGAACCGTTCAGGTTATTCCGCACATCACGAATGAAATCAAAGACCGTGTATTCCGTGCCGGTCATGAGACGAATGCAGATGTCGTCATCACAGAAATCGGCGGAACCGTCGGGGATATCGAATCCCTGCCATTCCTTGAGGCAATCCGACAGATCAAGAGCGATATCGGACGCGAGCATGTCATGTACCTGCATTGTACATTGGTACCTTACTTGAAAGCGGCCGGGGAAATGAAGACAAAACCGACTCAGCACAGTGTAAAAGAACTGCGCTCCCTCGGGATTCAGCCGGACGCGATTGTCCTTCGTACAGAAATGGAGATTTCTGAAGATATGAAGGAGAAAATCGCCCTGTTTTGTGACATCAACAAGGAAGCGGTTATTGAAATGGCGGATGCTGATACGCTGTACAATGTTCCGATCAACCTTCAGGAGCAGAAGCTGGACCAGCTGACTTGCGATCATTTCGGTCTGGACTGTGCACCGGCCGATATGACGGAATGGAATAAGCTGATCGATCGTGTGAAAAACCTGCAGCATAAAACGACGATTGCTCTTGTTGGTAAGTATGTAGAGCTTCCGGATGCCTATATTTCCGTTGTAGAGGCTCTGAAACACGCAGGATACAGCTACGATTCCGATATCGAAGTGAAATGGGTCAATTCAGAAGGGCTGAATGCAGCCAGCGTAGAAGCTGAGCTGAATGGAGTAGACGGCATCCTTGTTCCAGGCGGATTCGGTGACCGTGGCATCGAAGGCAAAATCGACGCCATCCGGTATGCACGCGAAAACCGCATCCCATTCCTCGGCATTTGTCTTGGTATGCAGCTGGCAACGGTAGAATTTGCCCGGAACGTACTCGGCCTTGAAGGAGCGCACTCCGCAGAGATCGATCCATCTACACCGCATCCGATCATTGACCTTCTTCCTGAGCAGAAAGAGGTATCTGATCTTGGAGGGACGTTGAGACTGGGCATTTACCCGTCCCGCCTCAAAGAAGGCTCCAAAGCATTGGAAGCATACGGGGAAGAAGTCGTCTACGAGCGTCACCGCCACCGTTTTGAGTTTAACAACCATTACCGTGAACAGATGGAAGCAGCCGGATTCAAGTTCTCAGGAACAAGCCCGGACGGCCGTCTTGTTGAAATCATCGAAGTGGAAGATCACCCTTGGTTCGTTGCGAGCCAGTTCCACCCGGAATTCAAGTCACGCCCGACTCGTCCGCAGGAGTTGTTCTACGGCTTTATCGGAGCAGCTATGAAGACATACCAATAAAAAGCTTGAAAAAAGGCTGTCGCGGGAGACCGCGCCGGCTTTTTTTGTTCAAAAAACAATCTGACTGAAGGTCCCTTTTCATATCTGGGAGGAGAACGGTGTCGAATTCCAGTATGATTCCAGAAAATATGACAACGCATCCATTTGTATGCAGGAAATGACAGGGGACGCCTCGAAACTAAAGGAATGAGAGAAAATGTACACGATCATGGAAAGGGAGGGAGAAAGAATGACGAATAAGATCCTGATTGTCGATGATCAGCCGGGCATCCGGTTACTGCTTGAAGAAATTCTGAAAGCAGAAGGCCATGAGACTCTTTCGGCTAAAACAGGAAAAGAAGCATGCCAGGTGGTAAAGGAAGAGAACCTTGACCTTATCATCATGGATTATAATCTTCCAGTCATGCATGGAAGAGACGTTCTCCAATTTCTTGAGGAAATGAACTATTCTTCTCCAGTTATGATTATCACAGGGGATTCGGAGGAATCAGTGAGAAAGGACATCGATTTCCATTTTGTAACGCATATCATAACAAAACCTTTTGACATCCATAACTTGAAGGAAATGGTAAATGGGACGCTTGTTCACAGCCGCTCATGACTTTTTTCTTAATGTAAGCGTTATATAATCCTCCTATTGTTGCACCATAAGAAGGGTATTGGTATTCTATTACTGTAACCAAACTTGCATGGTGTGTTTTCGTATGGAAACAGACTTGTAAATAGGGAAAGCACGTTATTCAAAGGAGGATATCTTTCATGCCACTAGTATCAATGAAAGAAATGCTGGAAAAAGCGAAGGAAGAACGCTACGGTGTAGGTCAGTTCAACCTTAATAACCTAGAATATGCCCAGGCCATCCTGCAGGCTGCAGAAGAAGAGCAGTCTCCGGTCATCCTTGGCGTTTCTGAAGGTGCTGGACGTTACATGGGCGGCTTCAACGTAGTCGTTGACATGGTGAAGGCCCTTATGAAAGCCTACGGTACAACTGTACCGGTTGCGATTCACCTTGACCACGGTTCCAGCTTCGAAAAATGTGCAGAAGCGATCCACGCCGGATTCACTTCTGTCATGATCGATGCTTCTCACGATCCATTGGAAGAGAACATCGCTGTAACGAAAAAAGTTGTTGAGCTTGCTCACATCCACGGCGTATCTGTTGAAGCAGAACTTGGCCGTGTAGGTGGTCAGGAAGATGACTTGATCGTAGACGATGCAGAAGCTGCCTACGCTATTCCTTCTGAGTGTAAGCAATTGGTTGACGAAACAAACGTTGACGTATTTGCGCCGGCACTTGGTTCTGTCCACGGCCCTTACAAAGGTGAACCGAACCTTGGCTTTGACCGCATGGAAGAAATCATGGGACTTGTAGACAAGCCGCTTGTTCTTCACGGTGGTACAGGAATCCCGACTGCTGACATTAAGAAAGCTATTTCTTTCGGTACAGCTAAAATTAACGTGAACACTGAAAACCAGATCGCACAAGGGAAAGCCGTACGTCAAGTTCTTGCTGACCAGCCAGAACAGTACGACCCTCGTAAATATCTTGGACCAGGCCGTGACGCAATCAAAGAAACGGTTATCGGCAAGATGCGCGAATTCGGTTCTTCCAACAAAGCGTAAGAACCTCTGTATTAAGGAAGCCGCTACCCCTGTAGCGGTTTCCTTTTAAGCATGAATGAAAACGCAATCATTCGACATTTTTCATGGTTGAGCATCCAACACAAAGGGAAGAGGAGTGGAGATTATGAAATTTTTCATTGATACAGCCAATATTGAGGATATCCGCGAAGCCAATGCCCTGGGCATTCTTGCAGGTGTAACGACAAACCCGAGCCTCGTCGCCAAGGAAGGCGTTTCTTTTCACGACCGTTTGAGAGAAATTACGGCAGAAGTGGCCGGATCTGTCAGCGCGGAGGTCATTTCTGAAGACGCAGAAGGAATGATTGGGGAAGGGAAGGAACTTGCAGCCATTGCGCCGAATATTACCGTAAAGGTTCCCATGACAATGGAAGGGTTAAAAGCTGTAAAAGCATTCAGTGACTTGAATATCAAGACAAACGTCACGCTTGTGTTTTCAGCCAATCAGGCGCTGATGGCAGCCAGAGCAGGCGCTTCCTACGTTTCACCATTCCTCGGCCGTCTTGATGATATTGGCCAGAACGGCATGGAATTAGTAGCTCAAATTTCAGAAATCTTCGATCGTCATGCAATTGATACAGAAATCATCGCTGCTTCGGTCCGCCATCCGGTTCATATCACGGAAGCGGCACTGCATGGTGCGCACATTGCAACGGTTCCTTTTAAGGTTCTGAATCAAATCGTGAAGCATCCTTTGACGGATCAGGGAATCGAAAAATTCCTGAATGACTGGAACAACCAAAAATAATGTGTGATTTGGTAAAAATTGCACATAATAAGTGAAAATCTTGACCTTTAAAGCGAGGAGTTTTCCATGCGTAAACTATTAGTAAAAGGCGGGGCCCCGCTGCGGGGACAGGTAAGGGTGAGCGGCGCCAAAAACAGTGCGGTTGCTCTTCTTCCAGCTGCGATTTTAGCTGAATCCCCTGTAACGATTGAAGGCCTGCCGGATATATCGGATGTTGGTATTTTGGCTGATCTTCTGGAAGAGATCGGTGGCACGGTGGCAAAGGAAGGCAGAACCGTACATATCGATCCGTCCAATATGGTGGACATGCCGCTCCCGAACGGGAAGGTGAAAAAACTTCGAGCTTCCTATTATTTCATGGGAGCTATGCTCGGCCGTTTCAATAAAGCGGTCATCGGGCTTCCCGGCGGCTGTCACCTGGGCCCGCGTCCGATCGACCAGCACATCAAGGGTTTCGAGGCTCTTGGGGCGGAAGTGACGAACGAACAGGGCGCCATTTATCTAAGAGCGAAAGAACTTCGCGGCGCACGTATTTATCTCGATGTAGTCAGTGTTGGAGCGACTATCAATATTATGCTTGCTGCCGTCAGGGCAAAAGGGAAAACCGTCATTGAAAATGCCGCAAAAGAGCCGGAAATCATTGATGTGGCCACCCTGTTGACGAGCATGGGCGCCAAAATCAAAGGTGCGGGTACAGACGTCATACGCATTGAAGGGGTGCAGGAGCTGCAGGGATGTCTGCATACGATTATCCCCGACAGGATTGAAGCCGGTACCTACACCATTATGGCAGCAGCTCAGGGAGACGGAATGGTCATTGATAACGTCATTCCCCAGCATCTCGAGTCCCTGCTTGCCAAGCTCAGGGAAATGGGCGTGACCATTGAAGAAAATGATGAGCAGCTGTACGTACGTCCCGGGAAACAACTAAGGAGTGTTGATATCAAGACACTCGTTTATCCAGGGTTTGCGACAGACCTTCAACAGCCGTTCACTTCCCTGCTTACACAGACACAAGGGACGGGGGTTGTCACAGATACGATCTATCAGGCCCGCTTCAAGCATGTGGATGAGCTCAGACGAATGAATGCCTCCATAAAAGTGGAGGGGGGATCAGCGATTGTGACCGGTCCTTCCAAGCTTCAGGGCGCGAAGGTGAAAGCCACCGATCTAAGAGCTGGTGCCGCTCTTGTGATTGCCGGACTAATGGCAGATGGAATTACAGAAATCACTGGAGTAGATCATATCGAACGAGGGTATGAAAATATAACCAATAAGCTGATTGATTTAGGCGCCGACGTCTGGTACGAGGAAATGTCGGAAGAGGAAATCGAACAGTTCCAAAACTCTTAAGTTCTCATCTGGGGCGTTATTCTTCAGAGGGGACTGCAGGAGAACCGCATCCCGTGTATAGTACGCGCTGTGGGTGGAAAGGAGAGGAAGAGGGAGCCGGAAATGGCGGCTTCCTTTTCTTTTCCTGTCATCACAGCATCTTCTGAAAAAAATAACATTGAAACTCTTGAGTGACAGGAGTACAATGAATGTTGTTTATAAGTTAGAAGGATCATGTCACTTGCTTCTTTAGGCTTCTTTTTTTTACTTCACTTAACTTCTCCTTTTTCTTCTTTGCAAGTATTCACTTTGAGAAGTCGTTGACTCCGTTCACATTTAATTCCAAGAACCTATACAACGGGTCCATCCATGCCTTGATCTGGTTCAGGGGCGGAAAGGGCCTATTGATGCAGATGGTGACCCATGAACGCCCGGTCCTTTAGTGGGACAGGTACGCGGATCCAAGCGATAAGATATGAAAAGAGTGGTGATTACGTGGCAGATTTAACAATCTCCAATTTAGAAACATTGACCTTAAAGGACCTTTATACAAAAGCCAGGCAGTATAAAGTTTCTTATTATGCAAAACTGACGAAGCGTGAATTGATTTTTGCCATTCTGAAAGCTCAGGCAGAAAAAGACGGCTTTTTGTTTATGGATGGCATTCTGGAAATCATTCCTTCTGAAGGCTTCGGTTTCCTGCGTCCGATTAATTATTCTCCAAGTGCAGAGGACATTTACATTTCTGCCTCCCAGATCCGCCGTTTCGACCTGCGTAACGGGGATAAGGTGTCCGGAAAAGTCCGTCCGCCGAAAGAAAACGAAAGATATTATGGGCTGCTTCACGTAGACGCGGTCAACGGAGAGGACCCGGATTCCGCCAAAGAGCGTGTCCACTTCCCGGCGTTGACGCCGCTTTATCCTGACAGACACATGAAGCTGGAGACGGAAACGAAAAAGCTTTCCACAAGAATTATGGATTTGATGGCTCCCGTGGGTTATGGACAGCGTGGCTTAATTGTCGCCCCTCCTAAAGCAGGGAAAACGATGCTGCTGAAGCAGATGGCGAACAGTATTTCCACCAATCACCCGGATGCAAAGCTGATTATTCTGTTAGTTGATGAGCGTCCGGAAGAGGTTACGGATATCGAACGGTCTGTTGCCCCGGATGTGGATGTCGTCAGTTCCACCTTTGATGAAGTCCCGGAAAACCATATCAAAGTGTCGGAGCTGGTACTGGAAAGGGCGATGCGCCTTGTGGAACACAAGCGTGATGTGATTGTGCTGATGGACAGCATCACTCGTCTTGCCCGGGCGTACAACCTGGTCATCCCGCCAAGTGGACGGACATTATCCGGTGGTATTGATCCCGCTGCTTTCCATCGTCCGAAACGTTTCTTCGGCGCTGCCCGAAATATTGAAGAAGGTGGAAGTCTGACAATTCTCGCCACGGCGCTTGTCGATACAGGCTCCCGGATGGATGATGTCATTTACGAAGAGTTCAAGGGAACAGGGAACATGGAACTCCACCTTGACCGCAGCTTGGCAGAACGCCGGATTTTCCCTGCCATTGATATTGTACGGTCCGGTACGAGGAAAGAAGAGCTTCTTCTTCCGCAGACACAGCTGGATAAAATCTGGGCCATCCGGAAAACGATGTCCGATTCCCATGATTTTGCCGACCGGTTCCTCCGTCGACTCCGTGCATCGAAAAACAACGACGAATTTTTCGACCTCATGGATAAGGATATGAAAGGCAAAGCTTCACCGGCACGCCGCTGATCCCTCCGCCAGACTTTTGGCGGGGCTGCCGGTGGATGCATCATCTTCTCTGACCATTCATAAAAACTGGTTGTTGCATTGGGGCCTCCCCCCTGTTATAATCATTCTATGTGAGTTTCAGTACAAGGTGTATGTTGAACCTTCGACGGCTCTTACAATAACTCTGTCTCTCAAGGATTCAGGGCAAAAAGGAGTGGAAGAACATGAAATCAGGAATTCATCCAGAATACCGTAAAGTCGTATTCCTAGACACAAGTTCTAATTTCAAGTTTCTAACAGGATCTACTAAGACTTCTGAAGAAACGATCGAGTGGGAAGATGGAAACACTTACCCATTGATCCGTGTAGAGATTAGTTCTGCGTCTCACCCGTTCTACACAGGTAAGCAGAAAGCTGACAAAGCTGGCGGCCGTGTGGATCGCTTCAAGAAGAAATATAACCTTTCATAATTATGATCCGTCTTCCACGGAAGGGGACATCATCATTTTGAACAAAAACAGGCAAATTGTCTCAAAGGTTTGCCTGTTTTTTTGTCAAAAAAATGCGGAAAAAGAGGTTCAAAAGACTGAACATCTGATTCCCGGGGAAGTATGAATATTAGGGAGCTGTCCTTGGTGTTTGAGCCGCGGTGGGATCCGGGGCTGCCGAGGAAGCTCTTTTTTGATGAGATACAGGATAAACGAAACAATTTTGCTGGATTGAGCTTGATTGATGGAGAAGGGAGCGACAGTGGACGTGTATGTGATGAAACAGAGCGGATGGGTTGAACTGATCTGCGGAAGCATGTTCAGTGGAAAATCAGAAGAGCTGATCCGCAGGGTAAGACGGGCAACCTTTGGAAACTTGAATGTGCGCGTGTACAAACCTGCGATCGATGACCGTTATAAGGAAGATGCTGTAGTTTCCCATAACGGGACTTCAGTGACGGCGCGGCCGGTAAAAAACTCTTTGGATATTCTGCAGCATGTCACGGATGAAATGGATGTTGTAGGAATTGACGAAGTGCAGTTTTTTGACGAACATATCGTAGAAGTAGTCGAATGCCTCGCAGATAAAGGCATACGCGTCATCGTCGCTGGTTTGGATACGGACTTCAGGGGAGAACCTTTCGGTAAGATGCCTGAGCTGATGGCTCTTAGTGAAAGTGTGACAAAATTGAACGCGATCTGCCCTGTCTGTGGATCGCCGGCAAGCCGTACGCAGCGTTTAATTGATGGGGAGCCGGCCTCTTATGATGATCCGGTTATTCTAGTGGGAGCATCAGAATCCTACGAGCCACGCTGCCGTCATCATCATGAAGTGCCGAACAAACCCAGGCAGAAGGAAATAAAAGCCGCTTATGCGGAGTAACCTGTTTGAAAACAGCCGGTCTCGATACCGGCTGTTTTTTTATGCTTCAAATGGGATGGGTGTGGTTCGATGTGCTGACGGTGGTTTTTCATTGGCGTGGATGTGGTATTCTATGGAAAAGTAGAGGATTTCTATCGTCTTTACCCCTTGGAAAAGGAGTGGAAAAAATGAAAACAGGCCCTTATCTTATGGAGAAATCCAATTTGCTGGAAGAATGCATGAATGCCTATAAGTATGCGGTGGAAGTGGTTCAAAAAAACAGTCCTTTGAGCCGCGATTTGGCTCAATCGTGTGCAGAAGTGTGCCGTTCCTGCGCCGACGAATGTCTAAAGCTCGGGGACAGCCGATCCAGCAGGACATACAAGATGTGCCTTGACTATGCGGAATTGTGTGAAGAACTGGAATATCACATGAAGGAGGATCCCCGCCGGTTAAGGAAACTTGTGTAACAGCAGGCGGCCCCATCAAGGTGAACCGCTTGTTTCAGCATGTTGCAAACCGGCTTGGCACCTTTTTACATACCCTCACCTCTTCTGGTCATACTAGGCCTAAAAGGATAAGAGGTGATACCTTGAAACAGCACGTATTGATACCAGCCGCTGTGCTGTGCCTGCTTGCTGCCGGCTGTGGGACACAGGTGGAAAAATATCAGGGGCAGACGAGCCGTGACGATGTAGAGAACATGGGATTGAACAATGAAGTGACTATGGAAGATGAGAACCCGCGATCTGTAAATAAAGTCGGTCATACATGGGGGCTGAAACAGGATCGTGAATTGATCAAGACAGCCGCCCAGCAGTTGGAAGGGGTGGCGGTTAAACGCGTCATTATGGAGGCGGACCAGGTTTGGGTTACCGTTGATATAGCTGGTGAAGAGGACATGTCAGAGGCAGAACGGCAGGAGTGGAAGGACCAGGTTGGGGAAGCGGTTTACAAAGCTGTCCCCCGTTATGATATCCATGTCAAAATAAAGTGACGTTCGTGGACCGGCCCCGTATTGGTGCCGGTTTTGTTTGGTGCTTCTCCGGGGTTGTTGTATCTCCAGGCGCTCTATAATATAATTAGACTGTTATGGAGAAAGAGGTGCATACCATTGATCGAACGTTTACAAACATTAGAAGATCGTTATGAAAAATTGAATGAATTACTTAGTGATCCTGAAATAATTTCTGATACGAATAAACTGCGCGAGTATTCCAAAGAGCAATCCGGATTGCAGGATACCGTGACTGCCTATCGTGAATATAAAGAAGTGACCGAGCAGCTGGATGATGCAAAAGCGATGCTTGACGACAAAATGGATGCGGATATGGTGGAAATGGTCAAAGAAGAAATTCATGAACTTTCCACACGCAAACAAGATCTTGAAGAGCGCTTGAAGGTCCTTATGCTTCCGAAAGACCCGAACGATGACAAGAACGTCATCATGGAAGTGCGCGGCGCAGCCGGTGGGGATGAAGCGGCTCTGTTTGCTGGTGACCTTTACCGCATGTATGCACGCTATGCAGAGGCTCAGGGGTGGAAGACAGAAGTCATTGAAGCAAATGCAAGTGATGTCGGCGGTTATAAAGAAATTATCTTTATGGTGTCTGGAAACATGGCCTTTTCCAAGCTGAAGTTTGAGAACGGCGCTCACCGCGTGCAGCGTGTACCTGAAACGGAATCAGGCGGACGTATTCATACTTCTACCGCGACTGTCGTAGTTATGCCTGAAGCGGAAGAAGTCGAAGTAGAGCTGCACGATAAAGATATCCGAGTCGATACGTTTGCTTCAAGTGGTCCAGGAGGACAAAGTGTCAACACGACCATGTCCGCCGTACGTCTGACTCACGAACCAACAGGAACTGTTGTATCTTGTCAGGATGAAAAATCACAAATCAAGAACAAAGAGAAGGCGATGAAAGTTCTTCGTGCTCGTGTTTATGATAAATTCCAACAGGAAGCACAAGCAGAATACGATGAAAACCGTAAATCTGCCGTAGGTACAGGGGACCGCTCCGAGCGTATCCGTACGTATAACTTCCCGCAAACACGTGTGACCGATCACCGCATCGGTTTGACGTTACAGAAGCTTGACCAGATTCTTCAGGGAAACATGGATGAAATCATTGATGCCCTGTTGATCGAAGAGCAGACGAAAAAAATGGAACAGCTTGGTGAATAGTATGCAGCCTACTTTTACGACGATTCGGGAAGCCCGCCGCTGGGCTTCTCTTTTTTTGCAGGAGCATGACAGGGAGACACAGGCCGCCCAGCTTTTACTCGAAGGATATCTGGGGTGGAACTTTTCGAAAATGCTTGCCTATGAAGATGAGCCATTGAATGAGGAAGTGAAAAAGAACTTCATCAAAGCTGTCCGGGCGCATGCGGAGACAGGAGAGCCCGTTCAGCACCTGCTTGGTTCTGCTTCCTTTTTTGGCCGGGAGTTCAAAGTGACGCCGGATGTTCTCATACCACGTCCGGAAACGGAAGAACTTGTCCTTGGTGTCATGGAATGGGCACGTGCCGAAAAAATAGCATCGCCAAAGATTGTGGATCTTGGAACAGGAAGCGGGATCATTGCCATTACAGCTTCATTGGAAATACCGGGAAGTGAAGTGACCGCTGTGGATATATCCGACGCAGCCCTGAAAGTGGCGGCAGCCAATGCGCGGCGCCACGAGGTGGATATTCAGTTTTACCAGGGTGATTTCCTATCCCCTGTACAGCATGAACCTTTTGATATTCTCGTTTCAAATCCTCCTTATATTTCTGAAGAAGAAAAAGCGTTGATGGATGATACCGTTCTTGATTTTGATCCTTCCCTTGCGTTATTTGCGGAAGAAGAAGGGCTGGCCGCCTACAAACGTATTCTCACTCAGGTCGCGCATGCGGAACAGAAGCCTCTTCTCCTTGCCTTTGAAATTGGCTGGCTTCAGGGAGAACAGGTCTCCTCTATGATTGAACAACTGCTGCCCGGCTTCCAGGCCGAGGTCAGAACGGATATCAACGGACGGGACCGGATGGTTTTTGCCAGCCGGAGGAAAACAGAATAAGGTTCTGGTTTTTTAATAGATTCATAGGTCAATGGTTTAAGATATTTCCTCCCTGTCCATACTAGCAACTAGTAAGGGACGGGGAGGAAGAGGACAATGAAAAACAGTGTACTGCTATTATTCAGTTTAATTATTCTTATTACCGTTCTGCCGTGGGGGCAGCGCTCAGAAGCCGATGTAGATTATCAGGTGATCCCTGATGAAGCGATTCGTCTCCGGATTCTTGCAGACAGCAATGACGGGGAGGATCAGCGTATCAAACGGAAGGTGCGCGACCAAGTGAATGCTGAAATTACAGAATGGGTGAAAGATCTCACATCTGTAGAATCCGCCAGACAGTTAATCGAAGCCCGGCTCCCTGAATTGGAAGTCATTGTTGAGGAGACGTTGAAAGCCGAGGGGAAACGTTCCTCTTTTACGGTGGATTACGGGGAAAACGTCCAGTTTCCAACAAAGCTCTACGGTTCATATATTTATCCAGCCGGAGAGTATGAAGCGGTGTTGATTACGCTCGGAAAAGGGAATGGCGACAACTGGTGGTGTGTTCTGTTTCCTCCTTTATGCTTCCTTGATTTTTCAAACGGTACAAGTGTAGCTGAAGCTGAAGAAACACCTTCGGACAATGAGGAAGATGTGAAAGAAGAGAAGGAAGAAAAAGAAGTGAAATTTTTCGTTGTAGAGATATGGGAAAGTCTATTTTCCTAGCATAGAATCCACCCCTCTTTTCATAGAGTGAACCAAAGGGGTGGATTCTATCATGTTTATTAAACAAATAGACGATCAAAACTTCCGGTTGGTTAAGGAGAAAACGGCTGTAGGCTCTTTTTGTCTGACGCCTGTGTCTGTCGGTCGGAAAATGGAGAAACTGCATGTGCAGGATACGGTGACGCCTGGAACAATCCTGCAGATTTTTGAGCTGATCCAGGTTTATGTACAGGATAAGAACATGGGGCCGCTCCATGTGGAGAGTCATTCCCAAACGCTGGACCTTCTTTTACAGCATCAGGGGTTCCGTCTGGAAGATGTCGAAAAAAGATTGTGGATATATGAAGGGTCCCATGCTGAATTGTGAATAACTAAGCGGTTTATTCACAATCGGCCTTTTTGTTGTTGATAACCTGTGTACAATGGTGGATTCATCTTCCAAGTTACTAACGGATTCTTTGGATATGTGGGTATTTTTGTGGATAACTTGAGGACATCTTGTGAATAATGTCTAAATTTGCGATATATTGTAGAATTCATCATAATATATGTAGATATTTACCTAGAACAAAGGAGTACGGAACATGAGTATGCAAACGAAGATGTGGAAAAGGTTGAATCATCCACAGAAAAACGACGAAGCTGTCCGGGAAGCGGCGCAGCTGCTGCTGGATCAGCAGGTGGTAGCTTTTCCAACGGAAACGGTATATGGACTGGGTGCTGATGCAACCAACAAAAAAGCCGTCCAGGAAATTTTTGAAGCCAAAGGGCGTCCTTCAGATAACCCTTTGATTGTCCATGTATCGGACCGTGCCCAGGTGGAAAGTCTGGCAGTGGAAATTCCTCCGGTAGCAGCTGAACTTATGGATGCTTTCTGGCCAGGCCCGCTTACCTTGATTTTTCAAAGCAATGGGTCTGCAGCGGAAAATGTGACGGCTGGATTGTCGACGGTCGCTGTCCGTATGCCGGATCATCCGTTGGCTCTGGCTCTTTTGGAAGCGGCCGATACACCGCTGGCTGCTCCGAGTGCCAACCGCTCCGGCCGTCCGAGTCCGACGACCGCTGCCCACGTCTATCAGGATCTGGATGGGCGGATTGCCGGTATCCTTGATGGGGGACCGACAGGAGTCGGTCTGGAATCAACAGTGCTGGATATTACTGCGGAGGTTCCGGTCATTTTAAGGCCCGGGGGAGTGACGAAGGAAGATTTAGAGACTGTAATCCCCCGCGTTGAAGTGGATCCGGCTTTGGCCGGCAGTGCCGAAGCCCCTAAGTCTCCCGGTATGAAATATAAGCATTATGCACCGGAAGCTCCGCTCTGGCTTGTGGAAGGGGACGATTCCTTTTTTGCTGAAACGCTGACTGCGTGTAAATCCCGTGGAGAACGGGTCGGGATCATTGCAAGTCGGGAACTGGCGGATTTCCTTGATCACGACCGGATCATCCGCTGTGGATCCCGCCGCCATCTTTCAGAAGTGGCGGAAGGCTTGTACGGTGCTCTCCGTGAGTTCAAGGAAGCGGATGTTGATGTTATTTTGTGCGAGTCCTTCCCGGAAACCGGGGTAGGTGCTGCTGTGATGAACCGTCTGAATAAAGCTGCTGAGAAAAAGGTCAAAGACCAATGACATAGCTCCCCCTCCTCGCGCATACGATGATACAGCATGTCCGGGGAGGGGGTTTTTCGTTGGAACAATTATCTTCACTGCTGCTGCTTTCCATCGCTTTGGGGTTGGATGCTTTCTCTGTGTCGTTAGGGATAGGAATGCAGGCGGTGCGTATGAGATATGTCCTGCTGACAGGGATGGCCATCGGGCTTTTTCATATTTTCATGCCTGGATTGGGAATGCTTCTCGGACAGTGGTTGTCTGCCGGTGCGAGCGAGTGGGCGGAAATGGCTGGAGGCTTCATGCTGTTCGGTCTCGGTGCCTATACCGTATTTGCTTCATTTACGGAAAAACACGTAGTGTCCTATCGTCTCAGCGGAGTCGGGTTCTGGTTGTTTGCATTAAGTGTCAGTATCGACAGCTTTCCTGTCGGCTTCAGTCTGGGGCTGCGGGAGGCGGATGTGATGATAACAATTGCCTCATTCGGCCTGTTCAGCATGCTGTTGACGTGGACGGGCTTTCTTATAGGAAGAAGGGCCGGAGCTTTCATGGGGATTTACAGCGAGCTCCTGGGAGGCAGTATCCTGTGTGCCCTCGGCCTCTATGCCATCTTTTGAGCATTCTTTCAGGAAGAGAATCCTCTGTGATATGATGGAATAAAACGGATTCTATATGAGGAGAAATTGGAAATGAATATCTTATTTGTATGTACAGGTAATACATGCCGCAGTCCGATAGCAGAAGCGATTCTCAAATCAAAATACGATCAGGACAAGGTGCGTTCTGCAGGGATTTTTGCCGGAAAAGGAGAACCGTTAGCGGAAAACTCCAGCCTCGTTCTACGTGAAATCGACCTGTCACTGAACCACCAGACGAGTCCGGTTTCAGCTGAAACCCTTGAATGGGCAGACCTAGTCCTTACAATGACAGACCGCCATAAGCAGACGCTTGCGATTCAGTATCCTGACCATCAGGACAGGTTCTTCACCCTGAAGGAATACGTACTCATTGATGAAAATCAGTGGGGGGAATTGAAAGAACTGTACAGCCATTTTGAAGAAAAGCGAGCAAGCCTGCTCGCCAAATACCATCATCTTAATGATGAAGAACTCGAATCCAGACTCCGTGAAGAGCTGGACGATGAGATCAGACGGATTGAACGTTTGGAAAGACAACTCCCGGATGTGAATATTACGGATCCGTTCGGGGGAAGCCTGAATGTATATCGGAGGACCAGGGATGAACTCAGCCGCCACATCGACGTTCTCGTAGACAAGCTGAAGGATGAGCAGTCATAAAAAAACGGGCCCCTTCGGGGGACGTGTATACATAAGGATTTCCCTTCTTTCTATTCATTGACAGTCCTATAGGAAACTGGCACGATATAGTGGAATGTAGAAGAGGGGAGTGTCCGTAAATGAAAGTCATTCTTGCCTCCGATCACGGCGGTGTGAATTTACGTAGAGAAGTAGCAGAGGTCCTGACAGAACTGGACGTGACGTTTGAGGATGCCGGCTGTGATTGTGAAGGATCGGTGGATTATCCGGATTACGCGATACCGGCAGCGGAGCGCGTAGCGGCCGGTGAATTTGATAAAGCCATTTTAATCTGTGGGACGGGCATCGGGATGTCCATTTCCGCAAATAAAGTGAAAGGTATCCGAGCTGCCTTGGTGCATGATTTATTTACGGCAAAGGTCACACGCGAACATAATGACTCCAATGTCCTGTGCATGGGAGAGCGCGTCATCGGGCCAGGCCTGGCGAGGGAAATTGCCAGAACGTGGGTATCTACAGATTTCGAGGCTGGTCGTCACGAAAGACGTGTAAGTAAGATTGCCGAATATGAAAATAAGTAATACAATGGGATATAGAAATGCGGAGGTCTTACAGCTTTCGCTGCGATAAAAAAGGAGGAGCAGAATCAGCTTCTCCTTTTTTATCATAAAGCCTGTGTTACCGGTGTTCCGGGTACTTACCAAAGGAGGTGCGGGGAAATGGCGCAATGGAATCATGTGGAGAATGATATGAAGCAGCTGACAGATGAGCTGCTTGAATCTGATATTCTTCAGAAGGGTGTGTTTGTAGTCGGTTGTTCGACCAGTGAAATTGCCGGGGAGCGTATCGGCACATCCGGCAGCGAGGCGATCGCCGAATCTGTTTTTCATGCTTTGCTGGACATTCAGTCTGTCGACGGTGTCGACCTGGCTTTTCAATGTTGTGAACATTTGAACAGGGCTCTGGTGGTGGAACGCTCCGTACTTGAGCGTGAGCGGCTGCGGGAAGTTGCGGCGGTTCCTGTTCCGAAGGCGGGAGGATCGATGGCTGCCTATGCCTTTAAGCATTTGAAGGACCCAGTCCTTGTTGAAGCCGTAGAGGCAGCGGGAGGTCTGGATATCGGAGACACGCTGATCGGCATGCATTTGAAGCGGGTGGCTGTTCCTGTCCGATTAAAGCAGAAAACAGTGGGACAAGCCCACATGACAGCAGCTAAAACCCGGCCTCCACTCATCGGTGGAGCACGGGCGGTGTATGAAAGGGATACAGAAGGATCGTTTTGTGACTAAGAGCCATGAAAGGGGAACGAAATACGATGAATCATGTAAAAACAGCAGATGCAGAAATCTTTGCCGCGATGGAGAATGAAAGACAACGCCAACAGGATAATATTGAACTGATTGCCTCTGAAAACTTTGTTTCTGAAGCCGTCATGGAAGCCATGGGTTCTGTACTCACGAACAAATATGCAGAAGGGTACCCAGGGCGCCGCTACTACGGCGGCTGTGAGCACGTGGACGTCGTGGAAAACCTTGCACGCGATCGTGCCAAAGAATTGTTTGGAGCGGAACACGTAAACGTTCAGCCCCACTCCGGAGCTCAGGCAAATATGGCTGTTTACTTTACAGTATTGGAGCACGGCGATACTGTACTCGGCATGAACCTCAGCCATGGTGGTCACTTAACACACGGCAGTCCAGTGAACTTCAGTGGGAAGCTGTACAACTTTGAAGAGTACGGCGTTGATGAAAACGATCAGAAAATCGATTATGACGCTGTGCTTGCAAAAGCCAAAGAAGTCCAGCCGAAGCTGATTGTTGCTGGTGCCAGTGCCTATCCGAGAGAAATCGATTTTGCAAAATTCCGGGAGATTGCTGATGAAGTGGGTGCCTACCTGATGGTGGATATGGCTCACATTGCAGGACTTGTAGCATCCGGCCTTCATCCAAACCCTGTTCCTCACGCCCAGTTTGTAACAACTACGACCCACAAGACTCTTCGTGGTCCTCGTGGTGGAATGATCCTCTGTGAAAAAGAGTTTGCGAAGAAAATTGACAAGAACGTTTTCCCTGGTATGCAGGGCGGCCCGCTTATGCATATCATCGCAGCGAAGGCGGTCTCCTTTAAAGAAGCGCTGCAGCCTGAATTCAAACAGTATTCCCGCCAGGTGATTGCTAATGCCAAGCACCTTGGAGAGGCTCTAGTAAATAAAGGTGTGGATATTGTTTCCGGCGGAACGGACAACCATTTGCTGTTACTGGACTTAAGAGGCAAGGAGTTGACCGGGAAAGTCGTTGAGAAATCCTTGGATGCCATTGGACTGACAACGAACAAAAACGCCATTCCGTTTGACCCTGAGAGTCCCTTCGTTACGAGCGGCATCCGGATCGGAACAGCTGCCGTCACAAGCCGTGGCTTCAAGGAAGCGGAAATGGAAGAAATCGCAGATCTGATTGCCTTCACCCTTGACCACCATGAAGATGAAGAGAAAATGAAAGAAGCAGAGAAGCGCGTTCGTGCACTCACTTCCCGCTTTCCTCTATACCAGACGTTAAATTATTCGTCCATCTGACACGAAGAGCTGCCTGTATACAGGCAGCTCTTTCTTTATGGATTCTTTTCCTTTTCCATCCATCTGTGAATGATTATCCTATGCTGTTCATAAAGGAAATTAACATTTTGTAAGGAAATCGAAATGAAATCCGGGTTGCAGGAGAGAGGCTTTTTCAGTACAATTTAAAGGATGTAAATTTTGAGAAGGAGTGAATGGCAATGGCAAACGTTTATGTACTGGATCACCCTTTGATTCAACATAAGTTGACCTACATACGTAAAAAAGAGACGGGGACGAAAGACTTTCGTGAGCTCGTGGATGAAGTAGCTGCTCTTATGGCTTTTGAAATCACACGCGATCTTCCATTGGAAGAAGTTGAAATTGATACGCCTGTTGTGGAACAGGCGAGAGCGAAAGTGCTGACAGGGAAGAAAATCGGCCTTGTTCCTATTTTACGTGCAGGCTTGGGTATGGTGGATGGAATTATACAATTGATTCCAGCTGCGAAAATCGGTCACGTTGGACTATATCGTGATCCTGAGACGCTGAAGCCGGTGGAGTATTATGTCAAACTTCCAAGTGATATCGAAGAACGTGAACTGATTGTCATCGATCCGATGCTGGCCACAGGCGGATCTGCCAATGAAGCAATCCACTCCTTGAAGAAACGTGGAGCACGCCAAATCCGCCTGATGTGCCTTGTAGCGGCGCCTGAAGGTGTAGAAGCTGTTCAGGCAGAGCACCCGGATGTTGATATCTACCTGGCAGCCCTTGATGAAAAACTGAATGAAAAAGGCTATATTGTCCCTGGTCTCGGCGACGCCGGCGACCGTCTATATGGCACAAAGTAAACGTACGGCTACTATTCCTCAAAAGAAGGAGGGAGCACCATGGCAGAGCGAATTAAAGTAATGACCATTTTTGGCACAAGACCGGAAGCTATCAAAATGGCTCCGCTTGTATTGGAATTGAAAAAACGCAGTGACGAGTTTGAGCCGATTGTAACAGTAACCGCTCAGCACCGCGAAATGCTGGATCAGGTGCTGACGATCTTTGACATCACTCCTGATTATGATCTGGATATTATGAAAGACCGGCAGACACTCGCCCAGGTAACGACGAGGGCGCTGGAAGGTCTGGATAACGTCATGAAGGAAACAAAGCCGGATGTTGTTCTGGTGCACGGAGATACGACCACAACATTCGCTGCTTCCCTTGCAGCCTATTACAATCAGATTCCTGTCGGGCACGTGGAGGCTGGACTTCGCACGTGGAATAAGTACTCGCCGTTCCCGGAAGAAATGAACAGACAGCTGACAGGTGTCATGGCAGATCTTCATTTTGCTCCGACGAACAAGTCCAGGGATAACCTGATCGCTGAGAATAAATCAGAGGACCATATTTTCGTAACCGGAAATACGGCCATCGATGCACTGCAGACGACCGTCCGGGAAGATTATCAATCGGCTGTACTGGATGAAGTCGGCTCCAAGCGTCTTGTGCTAATGACGGCGCACCGCAGGGAAAACCTCGGTAACAATATGGAGCAGATGTTCAGAGCGATTAAGCGCCTTGTTCAGGAACACGAAGATATTGAAGTCGTCTATCCAGTTCATCTGAATCCAGTTGTCAAAGAAACGGCGGACAGCATTCTTGGTGATGATGACCGGATTAAATTGATTGATCCTCTTGATGTCATCGACTTTCATAACTTTGCTTCCCGTGCACATTTGATTCTGACCGATTCCGGCGGTGTGCAGGAAGAAGCACCGTCTCTCGGTGTACCTGTCCTTGTCCTTCGTGATACGACTGAACGTCCGGAGGGGATTGAAGCAGGTACGTTAAAACTTGCCGGAACAGATGAAGACCATATTTTCCACCTTGCTCATGAACTTCTATCTGAGGATGAGAAGCATGAACAGATGGCGAAGGCGTCCAACCCTTATGGAGATGGACAAGCATCTGCGCGCATTGCAGAAGCCATCCAATATTATTTCGGCCGCAGGCAGGAAAAGCCGGCAGCTTTTGAAATTGACGAATAAAAAAGGAAGCTGAGCTCATTCGGGCTCAGCTTTCAGTCTGTAGAAAAAGTTCGTCCTATCCAGTTAGAGTTGTCCGTATGTCATGTTGAGAGGGCACGTTCCGCTTATCGGTGGATGCTTGCCGCGGGCACGGCCTCAGCTAACTTGGTCAAGAAAACCATTAGACCAAGTGGATCTTCGGCTCGCACTGTTCCCACAGGCGTCACCACCGAACGCTCCTCGTGCCGATGCCTGTGGGGAGACAGCTTTATCCTATGATAAAAGAGAACGTTGAGCGTAGCTCCTTCGCCATTTCAAAAGAACAGTACAAGCTGCGTTACTGCCGCTTTGAGGAAATCCTATCCATGACCAAGTATTGGTGATCGCTCCTTTGGAGTCACTAGAAGAAAGGTTTCTCTACAAGCTGGAAGCTGAGCTCATTCGAGCTCAGCTTTTTTTATGGAAGTATAATCGTTCTTTACTGGCAGAAGCTATCATAAAAAGGAGCGCACCGTTATGAAACTTTTGGTTCCGATAATGTCTGTCTTCCTGATGGTTTCAGGCTTTCGTGCTCCGGAGCCCGATGAAGAGGTCACCATCATCATAGAGGTGGAACAGCCCGTGGCAGAGTTTGTTGATGAACTGGAGCGGACGTTTCCGAGGCTTGAAGTTGTCGCCCGATATGACACTTTGTTGAATGCCGCAGCCGTTAAGGGCCCGGTGAATGAACTTGAAAAGGCAGCGAGGATGGAAACGGTCAGGAACCAGCACGCTGTTACCCAGTATCAGACCCTCGCCACAGACGAAATCCCCTACTCCACCCACACTCTTCGTAACGAGATGCAGACTTCCTATACAGGGAAGGGCGTGAAAGTGGGGGTGATTGATACCGGTGTGGATTACACCCACCCTGATTTAACGAAGAATTATCAGGGAGGCTACGACACCGTGGACTTTGATGATGATCCAATGGAAACAGAAGGAGAGGGTGCGACGATCCACGGCACACATGTAGCCGGAGTCATTGCTGCTGATGGAGAGATGAAGGGGATGGCTCCTGATGCTGATCTGTATGCTTATCGAGCACTCGGTCCAGGAGGGATGGGAACGTCTGTCCAGGTCATCGCCGCACTAGAAGAAGCTGTGGAAGATGGTATGGACGTCATCAACCTTTCACTCGGGAATGATGTGAACGGTCCGGATTGGCCGACGACGCATGCTGTCAACAAAGCCGTTGAAATGGGGGCTGTCGTTGTAGCTGCCGCAGGGAATTCAGGTCCGGATGCGTGGACAGTCGGTTCACCGGCCACTTCCAGCCTTGCCGTAACCGTCGGAGCCTCCTCTATGAAAACAGAAGTCCCAGCCCTGAAGATCCCTGGTGAAAAACAGAGTATAAACATCCAGACACTTTCCGGCTCTGTTCCCTGGTCGCTGAAAAAAAAGTATCCGGTCGTTTATGCAGGGACAGGGGAGAAAGAGATGACTGATGCCCGTGGGCACATCGTCTTGTTTGAGCGTGGAGGGCTGCCTTTTTTCGAAAAAGCCTTAAAGGCGTATCAAGCGGGAGCGGAGGCTGTGCTCATCTACAATCATGAAGAGGGTTCATTCAGTGGCGGGCTGAATGGAAGCAGGATCCCGATTCCGGCAGCGTCGTTGACAAAGAAGGAAGGGCTGTGGCTGAAGGAAAAGGCCGTCGAGCAGAACCAATGGGTCGAAACCGTCATGCTTCCGGAGGATGAGCAAGTGGCTCCATTCAGTTCACGCGGGCCTGTTACAACAAACTGGGAGGTCAAACCTGATCTCCTTGCACCTGGTGTAGCTGTATGGAGTACAATCCCGGGCGGTTATACATCTCTGCAGGGTACGAGTATGGCCGCCCCGCACATTGCCGGTGCGGCAGCCTTGTTGAAGGAAGCGCATCCGGACTGGACGCCGAAAGAAATCAAGAGTGCGTTGGTAAGTACAGCGGATGTGATGGAGGGAAAAGGAGAGTCATTTCTTCCGACGGAACAGGGCGCAGGTGTATTTAATATGAAGGAAGCTCTTCAACCGCCGCTTCTTTTTCATCAGGAGGACATGGTCATTGGAAAAGTTGAAGGGCGACTGGAGCGAAAAAACCTTGCATTAACCTTGGAAAACCGAACCGACGAAGCTGTAGAGGTCCGGTTTCAACAACCGGAGAGAAAACAGGGGGAGACATGGGAGCTGCCGCTGCCATTCCGTCTTGAAGGAAATGAAACAAAGGAAGTCAGCATAGGACTTGGGTTGAATGGATCGTTCCTGGACGACGGCGTGCAGGAAGGGTACGTGTCCTTTCAAGCAGGTGGGGTGCCTTATCATGTTCCTTATATGTACGTGAATCAGAAATCGACCTATGAATGGGTTTCAGGATTTGAGTTCACCCAAAGGTGGCCGGCTGGGGAAAAGGCCGAATACCGTTTTCACCTTTCGGATCCCGTGGATGGTATTGTTATTGACCTGTATCGTGCGGGGACGATGATGTGGGCAGCCACTCTTGTGGAGCTGGGGGAACAGGAAGCCGGCATGGTGGAAGGGGAAGTCTCTGTCAAGAATCAGGATCTGGCAGGGATGTATACAGCAGTGGTGGAAATTGTGCATGGCGGGGAGAAGGCAAGCTATGCTTTCCCTGTATATATAGAAGGGAATCGATAAAAAAAGCACCGCAGAACGAGGTTCTGTGGTGCTTATCTGTGGCTTTGGAATCGTGGTTATTTTTATGCAGGAAGATTGTGTCACAATTGTGACGGAAATGTGATCGAACGGTGTCAATCCTTTGTATTTTTAATCACAAACACATTGACATGAAACCACCCCTATTGTATTCTTACATAGTGTGGAATGATAAGGTTTTCATAGGTGACTTGCAGATGCCATCCTGAAAGTGGAAGGGAAGGAAATGATTGAAAAAATACGATCCTCCTTTTAAAGCGATGGCGCTGACCAGCAGTATCCTTTCCCAGCTTGCAGGCGGTCCGCTCGCAGGTGTTTTTTTAGGGAAATGGGTGGACAGTCACTATTCCACTGAACCCACATTCTTAATCATTGGATTATTCCTTGGGTTAGGTGCAGGTACATATGGAACCATTCATTTAGTACGGACGTATACGGGAGACGATTAACATGCAAGGATATCATCAGATGATTACCCGTCAGCGAAAATGGATGTTCTACCTTCTGGCATTATTTGTACTTGGTTGGGGGATTACCCCTTGGCAGCCAATTTTCCTTGGACTTCTGCTTGGAAGTGCATTGAGCTACTACAACCTCTGGCTCATGCAGAGAAAGATCCGCAAATTAGGAGAAGCTTCCTCAGACAACCGCTCCGTAAGAGGGATTGGCACATTTACGCGACTGGCTTCCGGCGCTTTAGCTGCAGTCATCGCCCTTCAATATGAAGAATATTTCCATTTAATTTCTGTAGTTCTGGGCTTAATGACAGCCTACATTGTCATTTTGATAGATTATCTGTTCAATAAATCAACAGTATAGCATGATGGAAGGCAGGTGAACAGTTTGAATCATGAAGCACCGATTTTAGAGGATGCGTTTGGTATTGGTTGGCTGGATTTTAACTTATCAAACGTTCTGATGATGTTTGTCGCATCATTGATTGTCTTTATCCTCGGCGTAGCGGCAACACGTAACATGAAGCGTTATCCTAAAGGTTACCAAAACTTCATGGAATGGCTCATCGATTTCATTAAAGGGATCATAGGGTCCAACATGGACTGGAGGACAGGTAGGTTATTCCTGCCGCTTGGGTTGACATTATTCGCCTACATATTTGTGGCCAACATGCTTGGGGTCGTCACGAATGGTGTAGTAGGACACACTCTCTGGTGGAAATCTCCGACAGCAGATCCGGGTATCACATTAACCCTGGCTACCCTCGTCGTCGTATTGTCCCACTATTATGGCGTTAAGTTGAGAGGCGGGAAGGAATATGCCAAAGGCTTTGTCCGTCCGCTGCCATTCTTATTGCCATTTAAGATTATTGAGGAGTTCTCCAACACGCTGACACTTGGTCTGCGTCTTTACGGGAACATCTATGCTGGTGAAATTCTGTTGAGCTTATTGGTTGGATTGGCAACAACAGGCGTCGGCGGTTTCCTTGGTGCTACGGTACCGATGGTTGCGTGGATGGGCTTTAGTACGTTTATTGGTTTCATCCAGGCGTTTATTTTCGTTATGTTAACGATGGTCTACATGTCTCACAAGGTGAGCGAAGATCATTAATATAAAGCATCATAAACAAATTTTTTTAAAATATTGAGGAGGATTTTCATTATGGGTCTTTTAGCAGCTGCAATTGCAGTAGGTTTAGCAGCACTGGGTGCTGGTATTGGTAACGGTCTAATCGTAAGTCGTACAGTCGAAGGTATCGCGCGTCAGCCGGAACTCCGCAGTGCTCTTCAAACAACGATGTTCATCGGTGTTGCACTAGTCGAGGCGATTCCTATCATCGGCGTAGTTATTGCATTCATCGTAATGGGACAATAATCAGGACGAGTATATACGCTTTTGGCGAAGTTCAACTCAATCGATCTTCGCCTTTCCTTTATACTTTATGAAAACTTTATACCCGCAAGTCACAGGAGGAAAACTTCGACGGAAGCTGTACAGCCAGCGGAAGCCGGGTTTTTCGCTTGTCTAGCCTCAGCCATACTGGATGGGGACAGGCAGCTTTCGTGATGATTTGGTGTGGAGAGGAGTGAAAACTGTGCAAGGATTCGCAGCTAATCTGGTCCTCGGTGCTGAGGGAGGACTGTTAATCGGTGATATGATCGTTCAGCTTGTTTTCTTCCTTGGTCTTCTTGCCCTGTTAGGGAAGTTTGCTTGGGGACCATTGATGAAAATGATGAAAGATCGTGAAGATTATGTAGCCAATGAAATAAATACGGCTGAGAAAAGCCGTGAAGAAGCTCACCGTATGCAGCGTGAAGCTTCAGATGAACTGAAGGCCACTCGTCAGGATGCACAGAAGATTATCGAAGATGCTCGCAAGACGGCGGGAGAGCAGGAACGTGATATTCTCGATTCTGCCCGTGCGGAAGCTGAGCGCCTGAAGGAATCAGCGCGTCAGGAAATCGAGCAGGAGAAAGAAAAAGCCGTTCAGGCTCTTAAAGATCAGGTGGCAGGCATGTCTGTCATGATCGCTTCCAAAGTGATTGAAAAAGAACTTTCTGAAAAAGATCAGGAAGCTTTGATCAACCAGTATATCGATGAGGCAGGCGAGAAGCGATGAGTCAGTCGATCATTGCCCACCGTTATGCCGATGCTCTTTTTCAGCTGGGACAGGAAAGATCCAAGCTGGAGAAGTTTGAAACAGAACTGCAGACGCTGAAAGAAGTATTCCGAAGCAGTGAAGAGATCATCTCTTTTCTTAAGCACCCTCGTTTCTCCATCGATCAAAAGAAGACAATGATCGCCGAGTCTTTTCAGTCCTTCTCTGAAGAGATCGTGAACTTATTGAAACTTTTGGTGGAGAGACACCGTGAGGATATTATTCTGGATATGATCCAGGATTACATTCGGATGATGAATGATGCCAAAGGAATTGCAGATGCGGATGTCTACTCTGTTCGTCAGCTTTCCGAAGCTGAAAAACAGCGTATATCCGAATCTTTTGCACCGAAAGTCGGGAAGCAATCCTTGAACCTGACAAATATCGTAGACCCCTCCATTATCGGCGGCATCCGCCTGCGTGTAGGGAATCGCATTTTTGATGGTTCTGTCAGTGGAAAACTGCGCCGTATAGAACGGAAGCTTCTTTCCACGAACAATAGATGATAGGGGTGAAATCGCATGAGCATCAAAGCTGAAGAAATCAGTGCGCTGATTAAACAGCAGATTGAAAACTATGAATCAGATATAGAAGTCAATGATGTGGGGACTGTTATCGAAGTGGGTGACGGTATTGCCCGTGCTCATGGCCTTGATAATGTCATGGCTGGTGAGCTCGTTGAATTCTCAAACGGTGTCATGGGACTGGCACAGAACTTGGAAGAAAGTAACGTTGGTCTTGTCATTCTTGGACCATATACAGATATTAAAGAGGGCGATGAAGTACGCCGTACCGGTCGTATCATGCAGGTTCCCGTAGGTGAGGAACTGCTTGGCCGTGTCGTCAACCCGCTTGGCCAGCCGGTCGATGGTCTTGGCCCGATTGAAACTGGCAAAACCCGCCCAATTGAATCTCCTGCACCAGGAGTTATGGATCGTAAATCCGTAGATGAGCCGCTTCAAACGGGAATCAAGGCGATTGACGCCCTTGTACCTATTGGGCGTGGCCAGCGTGAGCTGATCATCGGAGACCGTCAGACAGGTAAAACATCTGTAGCGATCGACGCGATCATTAACCAGCACGACCAGGATATGGTTTGTATTTATGTAGCCATCGGACAAAAAGAATCCACTGTCCGCGGAACAGTAGAAACGCTGCGCCGCCATGGTGCTCTTGATTACACGATTGTCGTTACAGCAAGTGCTTCCCAGCCTGCTCCACTCTTGTACCTTGCTCCATATGCTGGTGTATCCATGGGTGAGGAATTCATGTACAACGGCAAGCACGTTCTTGTTGTTTATGATGACCTATCCAAGCAGGCAGCTGCTTATCGTGAACTTTCCCTGCTTCTTCGCCGCCCGCCGGGTCGTGAAGCATTCCCGGGAGACGTTTTCTATCTGCACTCCCGTCTGCTTGAGCGTGCAGCTAAGCTTAGTGATGCCAAAGGCGGCGGCTCTTTGACAGCCCTTCCTTTCGTTGAAACCCAAGCCGGTGATATTTCGGCGTATATCCCGACGAACGTTATCTCCATCACGGATGGCCAGATCTTCCTTCAGTCGGACTTGTTCTTCTCAGGTGTACGTCCAGCCATCAACGCTGGTTTGTCCGTATCCCGTGTAGGTGGTTCAGCCCAGATCAAAGCGATGAAGAAAGTAGCCGGTACGCTAAGGCTTGACCTTGCTTCCTTCCGTGAACTTGAGGCTTTCGCCCAGTTCGGATCTGATCTGGATAAATCCACACAGGCGAAGCTGAACCGCGGTGCCCGTACGGTAGAAGTTCTGAAACAGGGTCTTCACCAGCCACTGGCAGTTGAAAAGCAGGTTATGATCATTTATGCCCTGACAAAAGGTTTCTTGGATGAAATTCCAACCGAAGACATCACACGCTTTGAAGCGGAATTCCACAACTGGCTGGATAACAACCGCAAAGAACTGCTTAGTCAGATCCGTGAAACAGGTAAGCTTGCGGAAGACGATGATATGAGCGGTGCTGTGAATGAATTCAAGAAAACATTCGTCGTTTCTGAATAAATGAATCATAGCAGGAAAGGGTGGTGAAACAGCGTGGCGTCCCTTAGAGATATTAAAGGCCGGATTACGTCTACCAAAAAGACGAAACAAATCACAAAGGCGATGGAAATGGTCTCAGCCTCTAAAATGAACCGTGCGGAACAGAATGCTAGAAATTATGTTCCGTACAGTGAAAAAATTGAGGAAGTTGTATCAAGCATCGCCCAGGGTGGTGGAGACGCAAGTCATCCAATGCTTGAAGCGCGTGATGTGAAGAAGACCGGTTACCTTGTCATCACATCGGACAGGGGACTCGCAGGTGCTTTCAACAGCAGCATTCTGCGCCGTGTCTACCAGCAGATCCGCAGTAAGCATACATCCGCTGATGAATATACGTTGATTACAATCGGACGTATTGGCCGTGATTTCTTCCGTAAACGTAATATGCCTGTCGATATGGATATTACAGGCGTGTCCGATCAGCCGGACTTTGCCGACATTAAGGACATTGCATCCAATACCGTTCAATTGTATACCGACGAACGGATTGATCAGCTCTATATCTTCTATAATCACTACGTCAGTGCGATCACTCAGGAAGTGACGGAGAAGAAAATTCTGCCATTGACGGATTTGAATACAGAAGGAAAAGCAGGACGGAGCTCTTATGAGTATGAGCCGAATCAGGAAGAAATTCTTGAAGTACTGCTTCCTCAGTATGCTGAGAGTTTAATTTACGGGGCTCTTCTTGATAGTAAAGCAAGTGAGCACGCAGCCCGTATGACAGCCATGAAGAGTGCGACAGACAATGCCGATGAGCTTATCGGGGATCTGACGCTCTCCTATAACCGTGCCCGTCAGGCTGCAATAACCCAGGAAATTACCGAGATTGTCGGCGGAGCCGCAGCCCTCGAATAGAAACTCTCGGATTTTTAAAAGTAAGTTAGGAGGGAAAACGATGAGTAATGGACGCGTAACCCAGATTATGGGACCCGTTGTTGACGTTACATTCGATGATGGACATCTCCCAGATATTAATAACGCGCTTCATGTTCGCTACGAAGCGAAAAATGAAAACGAAAAAAGCGTCGACCTTACTTTAGAGGTTGCCTTGCACCTAGGTGACAATACGGTTCGTACCGTTGCCATGTCATCAACGGATGGTGTCATGCGTGGAACGTCAGTAACAGATGCCGGTAAACCGATTTCTGTACCTGTCGGAGAAGTAACCCTTGGACGTGTATTCAACGTAGAGGGCGGAACCATCGATTTAGATGAGCCGCTTCCTGCTGATGTGCGTCGTGACCCAATCCACCGTGAAGCTCCTAAGTTTGAAAACCTTGCCACAGAGACTGAAATTCTGGAAACAGGAATTAAAGTCGTTGACCTTCTTGCCCCTTATGTTAAAGGTGGTAAGATCGGCTTGTTTGGTGGAGCCGGTGTAGGTAAAACCGTATTGATTCAGGAACTGATCAATAACATCGCTCAGGAACATGGCGGTATCTCTGTATTCGCTGGTGTTGGTGAGCGTACCCGTGAAGGAAACGATCTTTACTGGGAAATGACAGATTCTGGAGTTATTAAGAAAACAGCCATGGTATTCGGACAGATGAACGAACCGCCTGGTGCACGTATGCGTGTAGCCCTTTCCGGACTGACAATGGCTGAGTACTTCCGTGACGAGCAGGGACAGGACGTACTGTTCTTCATTGATAACATCTTCCGTTTCACGCAGGGTGGTCTTGAAGTGTCTGCCCTTCTGGGACGTATGCCGTCAGCCGTAGGTTACCAGCCGACGCTGGCAACGGAAATGGGACAGCTCCAGGAGCGTATCACATCAACGGATAAAGGTTCTGTAACGTCAATCCAGGCTATTTATGTTCCTGCCGATGACTATACAGACCCGGCCCCTGCGACAACATTCGCACACCTTGATGCGACGACGAACCTTGAGCGTAAGCTTTCCGAGCAGGGAATCTACCCGGCGGTGGATCCGCTGGCTTCTACTTCCCGCGCACTTGATGCGGATATCGTGGGAGAAGAGCACTACAATGTAGCCCGTGAAGTTCAGCGTACGCTTCAGCGTTACAAAGAGCTTCAGGATATCATTGCCATCCTCGGTATGGATGAGCTTTCTGATGAAGATAAACAGACCGTGTCCCGTGCACGTCGTGTCCAGTTCTTCCTTTCTCAGAACTTCCACGTAGCCGAGCAGTTCACCGGACAGCCGGGATCTTATGTCCCTGTTGCTGAAACGGTGAAAGGCTTCCAGGAAATCCTCGACGGTAAGTACGATGATATTCCTGAAGATGCCTTCCGACTAGTTGGACGCATCGAAGAAGTCGTTGAGAAATCAAAACAAATGCAATAAACAACTCTGAAGGTTAAGGTGCTCCCCATGGAGCATCTTACACCTTTTCATGAGATCGCCAAGGAGGAATACGTATGAGCACACTAACGGTGAGTGTAGTCACTCCTGACGGCCCGGTGTTGGAAGATGCATTTGAAATGGTAAGCTGTAAGGCAGAGAGCGGTGAACTTGGAGTCCTTCCGGGACATATTCCAATGGTGGCGCCTTTGACCATCAGTGCTGTCCGTCTAAAAGGCGAAGGTAGATCTGAACGAATTGCTGTCAGCGGCGGTTTTTTAGAAGTGCGTCCGGATAAAGTAACCATCCTTGCGCAGTCTGCTGAAAAACCAACGGATATAGATGCCGATCGTGCCCGTATGGCTAAAGAACGTGCAGAACGACGCCTTCAGGATAAGCAGGCCGACATTGATTTCCAACGGGCTGAAATGGCCCTTAAGCGAGCCATTAATCGTTTAGATGTTATTGAAAACAATTTTTAACTGCTTTCATTATGAGAGCAGTTTTTTTGTGAAAAGCTTAAGACAGTCAGATGGGTTGTCATTTCCCTGTAACTATGATGGAATATAGGGGATATTTTCGATATTCCCCGGGAAATACGATGGCTGCGGCTTTTTTGTCGTTATGTCCGTATGATTTAAGGACTGGTAGATGAAGGAGGGTGAATAGACATGGAACAATATTTTGCCGAAGAAGCACTGATGAGCATGACCTCCCATTTGATATTCATCATTATTACATGGCGAGCCCTGCAGTCAGTTAACTTTGATGCGTTCTTCCGAAAAAACCGCGTCTTTGAAGCAAGAGCTCTCCTTATTATAATCACGATTGCCCTTGGAACGACTGTCAGTAATTTTTTCCTCGACTTTCTGTCGTGGTCAAACAGTCTTGTGTACTTGTTTTAATGTCTAATGCTGTTAGGAATTGTATCGTATGATTGTGCCTGTCCCTGGTCAAACTGAAAGTAAGACGATGCTTGGGGAGGCATAAACATGTGGAAGAATATTTTGGCCGGTGTGCTGGCAGCTGCCATTGTAGGAACAGGTGCTTATCCACAGGAAATGACACAGGAGCAGGAACCGCTGATAATGTTTGCGTCATTTGCTGAGGATAAGCAGCTCAACGTAGAAGAATGGACCATGATGATGAAACGGAAGGTTCCCGCAGAACAATCCGGAGAAATCATGGAAAGGATTTTAGAGCAGGGGCAGCATCAGGAGGTTTCCCATGAGGAAACGGCACAGGCGGAAAAATGGATTGTCACAAACCGTCACAAAAATAAAAAGATCGTCGAAACATATAGTATGATTTCTCCCAGAAATATGAAGAACAAGGCAGAATTGGTTTATTCTATTCAGGGAGAGGGAACATCCTCTCTGACACAGGACTTGTTCCTTAGTGTGGAAGATGTAAAAAGTCGATATTTCTCTAAATCTGCTACAATTTTCTCTTGTCTAAAGGCCGTAAGCAATGGTATTATAGACGATGTTTTAGTGTATAAAAAATTCAAAGAAACTTTAGACGTAGCAACAATAGATGAAATCGACGAGAATGGCTGGACGAGCAGATCCGGCTGGACAGACAAATGGGCTCAGTCAATACCCTCAGGTAAACAATCAATGAATGTTCAATTCGCTACAAGAACTTTGGGCGGGGAGACAAACATCACTATTGGCACACCCATTATTACTGCTGAATATTAATAATAGTGAATATGGACGCGGAGGAGAATGAACCTTGGAAAAAATCATCGTCCGTGGTGGGAGGCAGCTGAATGGTACCGTCAAAGCTGAAGGTGCTAAGAATGCCGTACTGCCTGTCATCGCAGCAAGTATTATCGCAAGTGAAGGAAAGAGCGTACTACACGAAGTACCTACTCTAGCTGATGTATATACGATCAACGAAGTGATTCGACATATGAACGCAGATGTCAATATGGTGGGCAACACTGTCACGGTAGACGCCTCAGGTGAGCTGCTGACAGAAGCTCCAATCGAATATGTAAGGAAAATGCGTGCTTCTGTTCTTGTACTGGGACCACTTTTGGCCCGCTATGGCCATGCTAAGGTAGCCATGCCTGGCGGCTGTGCTATCGGATCACGCCCTATCGACCAGCACCTTAAAGGCTTTGAAGCCATGGGAGCTGATGTTACTGTAGGAAACGGGTATGTCGAAGCGGAAGTAAAAGGCCGTCTCAAAGGTGCAAAAATCTATTTTGATGTTCCAAGTGTAGGGGCGACAGAAAACGTCATGATGGCGGCAGCTCTTGCAGAAGGAACGACTACTCTGGAAAACTGTGCCAAAGAACCTGAAATCGTTGACCTTGCCAACTACTTGAACAAAATGGGCGCCCACATTGTAGGCGCAGGTACGGAAACCATCCGTATCGAAGGTGTGGAAAAGCTTTACGGAGCCGAACACACCATTATTCCGGACCGTATCGAAGCAGGAACCTTTATGGTAGCTGCAGCTATTACCGGCGGAAACGTTCTTGTACAAGGTGCTATGCATGAACACCTGCGATCCCTTGTCGCTAAGATGGAGGAAATGGGTGTTATCATCGAAGAAGAGGATGAAGGTCTGCGTGTTATCGGCCCTGATATTTTGAAAGCGACGGATATCAAGACGATGCCGCACCCTGGATTCCCGACAGATATGCAGTCTCAAATGATGGCTTTAATGCTGAATGCTACTGGCACAAGTGTCATTACAGAAACTGTTTTTGAGAACCGTTTTATGCACGTGGAGGAATTCCGCCGCATGAACGCAAGTATCAAAATAGAAGGACGCAGTGTAATCATTGAAGGACCATCCTCACTGCAGGGCGCAGAAGTAGCTGCGACAGACCTGCGTGCAGGTGCAGCCTTGATTCTTGCGGGTCTTGTTTCTGAAGGATACACAAGAGTGACAGAGCTTAAGCACCTGGACCGTGGATATGTAGACTTCGCAGAAAAATTAGCTCAACTCGGCGCTGACATCGAACGCGTGAAAGAAGAAGATGCCTACAGCGAAGAGCACGAACCAAGTGAATCTGTATCGACCTTATAATATACATTTTTACAGCCTGCCTGTTTCAATATATTTGAAATAGGCAGGCATTTTTTGTTCTATCATCTTCCATTTCTGGATACATTTTTAGTAGAGGATTTTACTATGTATACAGCCAGGAGGGTGCGGATGAAAAAAAACAATCGAACAGGTCTGATGGTTGTTCTCGCCTTAATGATCACCATACTTGTCCTACCGACTTTAATTGTTATCCCCTTCACGAGTCCTGCCGATACATCAGAGGTGGAAGAAGCAGAACCGCAGGAGAAACAGGGAGAGGAGGAGTCCCCATTCCTTGTGAAGGTTCTGCGTTCTCAGACAGACCAGGTGGAAGAAGTCCCTTTGGAGACATATGTAGCGAGGGTGGTGGCTTCAGAAATGCCGGTCAACTTTGAATTGGAAGCCTTAAAGGCTCAAGCACTCGCAGCTAGGACGTACATCACCCGCCATATGATTGAAGGAGCTCAGGTGTCAGAAGCAGCTGATGTGTCAGACACGGTTACCCATCAGGTGTATAAAAATGAGGATGAGCTCAGAGGCCAGTGGCAGGATGAGTTTAACAGCAACATGGAAAAGATTGAACAGGCGGTAAAAGCCACTCAGGGAGAAATCATCACCTATGATCACAAACCGATTACGGCTTCTTTTTTTTCCACGAGTAATGGCTACACGGAAAACGCAGGGGATTACTGGGAGCACGACATCCCATACCTGCAGAGCGTAGAAAGTCCGTGGGATCAAGATTCTCCGAAATTCGCTGATCAGAAAATTGTTTCCACAGCGGAATTAGAGCAGACGCTCGGCATAGCCATGAATGGATCGATTCAGACGTCTACGATGACCAAAACAGAAGGCAATCGGGTGGATGAAGTTCATTTCGGCAGCCAGACTTTCTCAGGAAGGGAAATCCGGGAGAAATTCGGTTTGTCCTCGAGTGATTTCACAATTGAACAAAAAGGTGATCATGTCATTTTTACAACCAAAGGGTACGGTCACGGCGTGGGGATGAGTCAGTACGGAGCCAACGGGATGGCGAAAACAGGGAAGAATTATAAAGACATCATCCACCATTATTATCAGGACACTGAAATCAGCCCCTTAAGCACCCAGACCGCCCTCCTCAGCTCAGCAGCTGAATAAGCACGAAGAAAAAGCCGGTTCCCCGGCTTTTTTTCTTTTTAAACTAAGGAATTATCTCCTTTTACCCCCTGGTTGAAGAAAAATGAAGTATAGGACTCTTATTCATTTTGTAATGATGATAGAAGTGGGTTTCGAAGTGATTTTGAGAACTTTATATGGCAAGGGGCGTAGGGGGAGGGGGAGACTCCTGTGGGAGCAGCGTTCAAGGTGAGATCCCACAGGACGACACGTCCGAGGAAGCTCACCGAACGCCCACGGAAAGCGACTCCTCCCCAAACGCCCCTCATATACATCCCATTCTCGAAATCAGATATTCATGGACCGTCCTATACAGTAAATCATCACCATGGTGGTTTTGCCTTCATCTGTAAAATTTTTCATCACCGATGTATAGATTGGACAAGATCTGTTCAGAATGGTTTTTGAGGTGATGAACATGAAAGATGAAGGTAAAAAAAGCGTGACTAAATTAAAGTTCAAACGCTTGATGCGCAAGAAGTGGTTGTATCCAGCTTTGTATTTGTCCGTAGCTGCTTTAGTCCTTGTAGGCGTATTCTGGTATCAGCAGAGTGCCAATGATGTAGAAAACCAGACTGCTGACCAGCAGAAATCGCAGAGTCAGGATGAATTCCTTGTCAATGAAGATGGAGAGTCTGTACCCGTTATGGACCACCAGGAAAATCTGCAGATGCCTGTGGCTGACGAAAAGACAGCTTCCATCGTAACAAAATTCTACGACTACGAAGCTTCTGAGCAAGATCAAGAAAGTGCACTGGTCCTATACAACAATAAATACTACCAAAGTGAAGGCGTAGATATTACAAGAGAAGATGGAGAAGCCTTTGAAGTAACGGCTGCTCTATCAGGAACAGTGACCGAAGTGAAAGAAGATCCGCTGTACGGCAATGTTATTGAAGTTCAGCACGACGAGAATCTCTCTACCGTGTATGCTAGTTTAGAAAGTGTCGATGTACTCGCTGGATCTGATATCGCTCAAGGAGATGTCATTGGATCAGCAGGACGTAATTCCTTCGGACAGGCAAGCGGTGTGCATGTGCATTTCGAAGTCCGTAATGACGGTCAGCCAGTGAACCCGGAGGCATTCTTCGGTCAGCCGGTCAGCCAGATTGTGGAAAGTGCAGAAAAAGAGCCCGCTGAAGCTGAGCAGACAGAAGAAGGAACTCCTTCCGACACCCCTGAAGAAGAAAACGGGGAGCCATCGGATGAACAAATGAATAATGAGGAAGACCCGGCAGAAACAGAAGGCGGAGAACAGGCGCCTGATGAAGAAAGCGCATCTTCCATCTCTACAACACAGGCATAGCAGATAAGGCTGACAAGAACATTCTTGTCAGCCTTATTTTTTTATTTTTTCGGGCATAAAATTAAGAAATCCGAACATCATGCGCATGCGAAGGCATATCGAGGCGGTTTTATTAATACAATGAGTTAACCGAGCACTCGGTAACATCCAGGGTGAAACACCATGAATAGACATCCAGAAGCAAGTGCCCCCTCATGTTATAACGGACGCTTTCCTAAACGCCCCATCTCCTTGGATAGTCAATCACAGGAGGCGAGTGGAGTGCATGATTACATCAAAGAGAGGACCATCAAGATTGGAGAGCACATTATTGAAACGAAAAAAACGGTGAGAGTGATCGCCAAAGAGTTTGGCGTTTCAAAAAGTACGGTTCATAAGGATTTAACGGAGCGGCTCCCTGAGGTCAATCCGGAGCTGGCCAAGGAAGTCAAAAAAATCCTGGATCATCATAAGGAAATCAGACATCTCCGTGGCGGGGAAGCAACAAGGCGTAAGTATAAAACGCAGATCATTGAAGAGCAGCCGGTTCAGCCTCAATTGTGAACAGTCCCTCCCATTGTCAAAATCCCTCGACACTTGGTAACTTTTTTCAACTCCCATGAGACGAATGTCGTAATTTTGTGATAGAATATAGAATTAGATGTGTGATCATTTCAACAAAATAGACTGACTCAAATAGGGAAAACATAAGTTATCGAGTATTTGTATGGCATTGCCTGACAGCATAACGGATAACGGCCATCCGTTATGTGTTTTGTGGTGAGGTAATGATGTTTTTACAATAGGGAGGATCTACAGGACATGTTTGCGAGAGATATAGGTATAGACCTGGGTACAGCCAATGTACTTATCCACGTAAAAGGTAAAGGTATCGTTTTGAATGAGCCATCGGTCGTTGCAATGGACCGGAATACAGGCAAGGTATTGGAAGTTGGAGAAGAAGCACGGCGGATGGTCGGACGGACACCGGGGAACATTGAAGCGATCCGTCCTCTTAAAGATGGCGTGATTGCTGATTTCGATGTGACAGAAGCGATGCTGAAGCATTTTATACAAAAAACGAATGTGAAAGGTTTCCTTTCGAAGCCAAGGATGTTGATCTGCTGCCCGACGAACATTACGAAAGTGGAGCAGAAAGCCATCAAGGAAGCAGCGGAAAAATCCGGCGGAAAGAAAGTATATCTTGAGGAAGAGCCAAAAGTAGCGGCGATTGGTGCCGGCATGGATATCTTCCAGCCGAGCGGTAATATGGTCGTTGATATCGGTGGCGGTACAACGGATGTTGCGGTGCTTTCCATGGGGGATATTGTAACGGCTTCCTCCATCAAGATGGCCGGTGATAAATTCGACCATGAAATCCTTCAGTATATTAAGAAGGAATACAAACTGTTGATTGGTGAACGGACGGCTGAAGATATTAAAATCAGTGTAGCCACTGTGTTCCCGGGTTCCAGAAGCGAGGAAATCGAAATCCGCGGACGCGATATGGTTTCCGGACTTCCAAGAACCATTACGGTCAATTCCGAAGAAATCGAAAAATCACTTCGTGAATCTGTCCAGATGATTGTTCAGGCTGCGAAGCAGGTGCTTGAACGCACACCACCTGAATTATCCGCAGACATTATTGACCGAGGGATCATCATGACCGGCGGCGGTGCCCTCCTTCATGGTATTGATCAGCTCCTTGCAGAAGAATTGAAGGTTCCTGTTCTTGTAGCCGAGTCCCCGATGGACTGTGTGGCTACAGGAACGGGAATTATGCTTGAAAATATAGACAAGCGTATCTCTACAAAGTTATAAAAGGCTGAGATATCCGGGAGGAGTGAACGGACGTTGTTAAGAGGTTTTTATACCGCTGCATCAGGAATGATGGCCAACCAGCGGATGCAGGAAATGTTATCGAATAACATATCTAACGTAGAAACGCCGGGTTATAAACAGACCCAGGGAAGTTTACGGGCTTTTCCCGAGCTGCTTTTGCAGCAGATGGGATCGAAAACACTGCCGACGTCAACGGCTCCTGTCGTTCCGGATCAAGGTGAGGTGGGATCCCTTCATACAGGTGTATACCTTCAGGAGACAACGCCTGACTTTTCCCAGGGAGCTCTAAAAGAAACCGGAGTCTCTACAGATATGGCACTTGTCGCAGGTGAGCTGCCTGATGAAAACGGTGCTGTTCTTTTTCAAGTGGAGAACAGCGATGGTGAAGCCCGTTACACGAAGAATGGAAGCTTTACGGTGGATGGGGAAGGATTTCTGACCACGAATACAGGGTACAGACTTCTTGATGAAAGCGGAAATCCAATCAATACGGGAGGACAAGCGTTTCTTGTGTCTAAAACCGGTATGCTCACGACAGACAATGGCAGCACTCAGCTGGCCGTTTCTTATACACCAGATGCCAATGGGCTTGTACCTGAAGGCAGCGACCTTTACGTTCCTGGAGAAAATGCCCAGCCTTTAGGGAACGCTCTGGAAAACGAAGGTGTGAATTTTTCCGTTCACCAGAACTACATTGAACGGTCGAACGTTGATATGAATCAGACGATGACAGAAATGATGAACACCTATCGTTCGTTTGAAATGAACCAGCGTGTCCTGAAAGCTTATGATCAAAGTATGCAGCAGGCCGTATCTGAAATCGGCCGCATCCGCTGAGGGAGAGAATCAACATGATTAATCGGTCCATGATTCAGTCAGCTGCAACGATGGGGCAGCTGCAGCAGAAACTGGATATCATCGGAAACAATATGGCGAACAGCCAGACGACAGGATACAAAAGTACCGGAGCGGATTTTTCCTCCCTCCTCGTTCAGCAGTTGAACAATCAATCCAATGGACAAGCCGAAGCAGGGCGTTTGACTCCTGATGGCATCCGGGTCGGGACAGGTGCTAAACTGGGAAGTAAGCGCGTGGATATCAGCCGGGGAAGCCTGAAGGAGACAGACAGAGCCCTGGATGCTGCCCTGCTGGAGGAAAATCAGCTGTTTGTCCTCGATGTCTCTGATCAGAGTGGCGGCTCAGAAACCCAGTTTACAAGAGCTGGTCACTTTTATTTGAACCCTTTGGGTAACAATCAAGCGATGCTTACAAACGCTGATGGGCATGCGGTCCTCGGTGAAGATGGTAATCCGATCATGATCGAAGATACTTTTGACGGAATATCCATCGCTGATGATGGATCACTGCTTGTACAGCGAAACGGCACCCAGGAAGTGGAAGGGAAGCTCCAGGTTGTGGAAGCGTCCCGCCCTCACTTACTGGAGGCCGCAGGTGGAAGCCGGTTCCGAATCCCGGAAGGAAGCGGGGAAGCCGGACTGATCGAGGAGCTTGAAGCAGGAAATATCAAGCTTCAAGGAGGAGCATTGGAGCAATCCAACGTGGATATCGGTGCTCAAATGACGGAAATGATGACAGCTCAAAGAGCCTATCAATTGAATGCTCAGTCTATTTCAACAGGAGACCAGATGATGGGACTGGTAAACCAGCTGAGATCATAAACGTAAGGGGTAGAACGACCATGGCGACAGATCCGAAATCAAAAGGTAAAAAACTGAATAAGAAACAAGAGAAAGAAAACAAGCGCAGAGAAACGGATAAAAAAGCAGGAGCTCAAGCAGATAAGAAAGAAAAAAATCTCCAGGGGCGCCGGCGTATTCTACCGATCTGGCTGCGTATTATTCTTGTTGTGCTGTTCAGTGCGGCCGCTTTGATCATTGGATTAATGGTCGGTTACGGCGTTCTTGGAGATGGAAACCCTATGGATGCTCTTAAGCTGGATACATGGAAGCACATCCTGGATATTGTAATGAAAACCGAATAAAAGAAAGCTTGTACTCTAATTTCTATGCTTTCTTTCAGTAAAAAAGAACGGGCCCGCAGCTCGTTCTTTTTTTATTTTCCTTCCAGCGTTATGGACGATTAAAGATGTCCCGACCGGTTAAGAAACGGATTCAATGCTCGGCTTTTTTTACCATGTTCTGGTATATCGTTGTCGTTTGAAAGGTTTTCAAGTTCCGAATTAGGGAAAGAAAACCATACGGACATGAATCACAACGGGGAGGGTGACAGGTGAAAGCAGAAGTGTTTATCGCAGGTGGCGGTGTCGGCGGACTTGCACTTGCTGCCAAGCTTGCTTCAAGAGGGGTACACGTCATTATCGCAGAACAATTGAAAAAAGAATCTCCTGCCTATAAAGGAGAGCTTCTGCAGCCAAAGACGCTGGCGATACTGGAACGCCTCGGGGTGCTCGATGAAATAGAGGCGAACGGCCATGCTTTGGATGAACTTCGGTTTCAGGAAGTTCATCGACGGGAAGGACAGCCCCCGGAGGAAATCAATCTGACTGAGCTGAGTTACAGCCGTGTGGCGACGACCTATGACCATTCCTTGATGGTCCCTCACGAAAAGACGAAGGAAATTCTCCGCAATAAGGGAATGGAATATGAAGAGTATTTTCATTACCTTCCGGGCGCCCGCTTCTTAGGGTTTGAGAATGGGATGGCGAAAGTCAAACAGAAGAAGGAAATCCTCTACATCCAAGCCGGCGTGTACATAGGAGCTGAAGGCAGGAGCTCTCCTACACGGGATGCCATGAACGTGGAAGTGAAGCGGAAAGACTACAACCATCACTTTCTCACAGTCACCATCCCCCGGCCGGAAAGTTTCACAAAAGGGAAGATCATCACGACCTCCAGCTGTTTCCTCGGCTTATTTCCACTTCCTGACCGCGAAGTCAGAACGGTGTTCCTGATCAAGGCCGGAGACTACAAAAAAATAAAAGAGCTGGGACTTGAACATCTGTACAAAGCTTACAGTGAACTGGAGCCTGAGCTCGCTGAAGGTGTCAGGGCCATTCAAGACTGGAAGACGGTCCAATTGATGATTCCCTTTACGTATCACGTGGACAAATACTACTCAGGCAATCTGGCGATCTTAGGAGATGCCGCTCACACGGTTCATCCGATGGCAGGAGAAGGAATGAACCTGGCTGTTCAGGATGCTGATGTGCTTGGTGAGCTTCTGGCGTGGTGCTGGGAGGAAGGGAAATCCTACGCGGATCATCTGCATTATTACGAAGAGGTTCGAAAGCCGAGAGTCGAATTCCTGTTGAATCTCAGTCATATGTCCGCCCTCGTCTATTCATTTAGATACGAGTGGTGGAGACGTTTTCGGATGAAGGCCGTTCAGCGGATTTTCGATGATGACTACCTTCATGTCAAACAAATGCTGAACATATCAGGATTGGGGAAATGGGATTTCACTTTCATTGACAGGGGCATTCAGGGAAATGTCCTGCCCGTGAGAAAGAAGAAAGTATCGGATCAGGAACAGCAGCACTTCTTGTTTTCTGAAGCTGAGGATTATCCTTGGAAAAGATCAAAGAAAGGAAGATGACAATGAATGAGTGGGTCACAGCCATGCAGGCGAGAAAATGGATGAAGAATAATGAATCCTTTTTACCGAGCTGGCATGCATATGTTGGAGCGGAGCTCGGGTTGTTCGATGAGTTCAGGACGGCGAGGACGGTGGAAGCGATCAGCGAGAAAACCGGCTATCCTTATGACCTGCTCTCATCCTGGGTGAAAGTCGGTGTCGCCGTCAAACATTTGAAAAAACGGCCGAACAACCGATTCAGAACTTCCAAACGGCGGTGTGCTGCTCTTATGGGGGATGATGCGTCTCCAGGTGTCAAAGCCCTGCTGAAAGAAATGATGGAACTGCATATCCCGACGATGCTCAGGTATCCCGATATCATCACATCCCAGGAGCGGGCGGAATTCGATCATGAACGTCATGGAGGAGTAGTGGCTGAGACTTCAGCCCTTCTTGAACATTTTGCGATTAAGAAAATTAAGAAGATGATCCGTGAAAAACAGGTCCGTTCCATTGTCGACTTAGGCTGTGGCCATGGAGGATATTTGAGGAAGCTGGCTGCTGAGTTTCCAGATGTACAGATGATTGGTGTCGATATTAACCAGAAGGTCATTGATAAGGCACGGGAAATGTCGGGGGATTATTCGAATGTCACCTTTCAAGTGGGCGACATCAATAGCTGGACTCCAGAGGATGAAACCGTGGATGTGATTCTCCTTCACAATATTTTTCATTACATTCATCCGGATGACCGGCCGCCGCTGTTGGACCACCTCTACTCGTATGTGCGCACCGATGGTCTGATATCGGTCATTACGCCGATCAATGAAACCGAGCATGGTGAAGCCTTTTCCTCCGCATTCAACAGCTTTTTCGTGGCTCACTCCAACCTTTTTGCCCTTCCAACGAAAAAAGAACTGCAGGAAGTATCGCAGAACTGTAAATTTGATCTTTTCGATCTGAGTCCAATCGTTAAAGAAGGCTCGTGGTATACGTTCTGGCTGAGCCCGGCAAGCCCGGTAGAGGAAATCCACCAGACCGGATATTCAGGAGAATCTTCACAATCCCTGAAATCAAACGCCCGTACCGCCGAATTGACCAGAAGTTCATAAGCACCCTGCCGACTGCAGAATCGTACAATTTCCGAAAAAATTTTGTTCCAGAGAGCTCCTGCCCTTATAATTAGAAAAGAACGCAGGAAAGGAGCTTTGAACATGTTGGACATTAATCAAATTAAAGAAATCATTCCCCACCGCTATCCCTTTCTTCTTATCGATCAGGTGGAAGAGCTTGTGGAGGGGGAGCGTGCGGTAGGCTATAAAAACGTAACGATGAACGAGCCCTTCTTTCAAGGGCACTTTCCGGATTACCCGGTCATGCCGGGTGTTCTGATCACTGAAGCCCTGGCCCAGATGGGGGCAGTGGCGATGTTGAAGAAAGAAGAAAACCAGGGAAAACTGGCCTTTTTCACAGGTATTGATAAATGCCGTTTCAAACGCCAGGTCAAACCGGGGGACCGCTTGAAGCTGGAAGTGGAAATTGTTCGTCTGAAAGGCCCTGTAGGTAAAGGGAAAGCGAAAGCCACCGTGGATGGTGAGCTTGCCTGCGAAGCGGAAATTATGTTCGCTTTGAAATAACTGCTGAAAGACCCGTCTGTATGCGGGTCTTTTTTTTATGAAAAAAAGCAGGAAGGATGGATGGATATTCATCCGCTGGACATACTAACACTCAAGATGAGAAAAGGAGGAAATGAAATGAAATCCTTATTACTTAAACTTATGACAGCTCTATTTGCCATCACATTACTCGGCGCCTGCGCTTCTGAAGAGGAGCCGGCGGAAGAGGAAAACGACACAGAAGAAAACATGCAGGAAGAAGAAAACATGGAAGAAGAAGAAAATATGGACGAAGAAATGAAAGAGGAAGAGAAGGAGCAGGAAGACATGACAGACGAAAATGCTCCTGAAGACGAAGAAAATAACGAATAACCAAAAGCAGGGAGAGTTCTCTCCCTGCTTGAACTTTACCCTCTTAAATCTACACGATTACCAAGATCGGGGTGGGAAACCGACTGGTTCAGCATCTCCACCATCTGACTCCCTTTCGCCTCGGCATCATCCTTCACTTTGTCCATTAATGCAAGATTAGTCTGCTGTTTGAGCTGAGTCTGACCAAGGACCATCGATAAAGCGGCAGCATCCATAATATCCCTCCTTTCGTATTACCATCGGCGGCTCCGGAGCAAAATGAAGAGAAAACATAAGGAACCCATCTATCAATCGTTGAAAACCTTTGGAAAAAGCATGCGTGTTATGTAAAATGGAAGTATAAACGTTCATGCAGACTTTACAAATACGTGTTTCCACGTTTGGGTTGTGTGGAATAAGCGAATTGAGGTGATTAATGATGAAGTATAGAACGGCGAACGACTTAAAAGACCTGCTGTTGGAAGACTATGAAAAAGTAGTGAACCACATCCCGCTCGAAAAACTGGATGTTTATGTCTACCTTCAAACCGTCTTCCATGATACTTATGTGCCGGACGACACCTTGTACCAATTCATCTTCCGCCATTTCTTCCGGCTCGATAATCCAAGCTTAACGAAGGAATTCGAGATTTTCTATTTTAAACTGATGGAAGAACAAAGGGGATATGAACGGCCGAATATCGTCCAGATCACCAGGGATTTATATGAAGTGAAGAATCATAAGGGAAACCCTACGATGCAGTTTCCTCTGGCGGCTTCCATGCTTCATACCATCAATCCGAGCTTTCCTTCCTATGACAGTGATATCGTGAAATCCTTTGATTTCTCCTCTACTTATCACCTGTCCGGATTTGAGAAGAAAATGAAACGTTATATCGGACAGTATCAGCATACATTCAAAACGTATGAAGAGCTGATCCAGGATGAAGCCCTTGAACCGATGTTCAACCATTTCGATGAACGGTTCCCTGAATACGACCTGCCTAAGATTAAAAAATTGGATCTTATGGTTGCCCAGCTCGGCAACCTGCTTCAATGAAAAAAAGCCTCCTGAAAAGGAAGGTGTCCGGCTGTCGAGAACACTCTCGGCAGTCTTTTTTTTATGATTTCTTAGAAGGAGGGGACTGAGCCGTTCCGGCCGCGGATGTCACGAGGAGCGTTCGATGGTGACACCTGCAGCAACCATACACCGATAAGCGGAACGTGACCAACCGCATCACATATGGATAACTACGGTGTAAGGCAAGTCCCCCTCTAATAATCTTGATGCCTTTCACAATATTGTCATTTTCGCTAAAACACTACAAGTTGCAATACATTTCACACTTTAGTAACATAATTCATAATTGTGACTATTTGGTCACTCCCACAAAAACAGTGGGATTTTGTCGTATGTTGCGGAAGGTATTAGGGAAAATATAGATAGGAAAATGATGGGACCGCGGAGTCTTACTACGGAAGGGAAGTCTTTAATGAAACGGTTGTTGCTACTACTTATACTGCTTTTCTTTGTAACCGCTTGTATGCAGGAGGAAAGCTCGGAAGAGACAGAAGAACGGGTGACTCCGGTGAAGGTGGATCGTGTTCAAAACGAGGATTTCGTTATTGAACGGAAAATTACAGGACGCGCGGCCTCGCCTGATTCCTCCCCGGTGATGCCCGAGACACCAGGGGAAGTGGCCACCTTGAATATCGCTAAAGGGGACCGTGTGGAAAAAGGGGAGACGATAGCCGTCGTTCGACCCGGTGGAAATGTGGGGGATCAGGTAGAACTTCAGGAGATTGCTGTCCGCCAGGCAGAAAAACAGCTTGAGAATGCCAGGATTTCTGAAGAACAGGCCCATCTTGGCGTTGAGAACGCAGAAGACCAGGTGGAATTGGCAGAACAGGCCTCTCAGTCAGAAGCCAGCCAGTCCGCTCAAGCGGCAGAGGCTGCAGAGCAGCAATATGAGCAGGCGCAGCAGATTGCCGATGAAACGAAAAAACTGGTGGATGAAGGGACTATCCCAGAAGCTCTCTACAACCAGGCGCAGAGTCGAGCTGATCAAGCTCAGGCTCAGTACCAGCAGCTACAAGGACAGAAGTCACAGTCTTCCTCAGCCGTTGCTCAGGCGGAAGCTCAAGTGAATCAGGCGCAGCAGCAGCTCGACCAGGCTAAGGTGGCTGTCGACCAGGCGGAACTTCAAGTAGAACAGGCGAATGTGCAGTTGAACCAGGCTGAAGAACAGGCAGCGAATGAGGCGATCACAGCCCCTGTGACAGGTGAAGTCGCAAGTCTGAGTGCAGAAGAAGGGGACGCGGTGACCAACCAGCAGCCCTTTGCAACAATTGTTCGTTTGAACCCGATGACTATTTCTGCTTCCATTACTCCTGAACAGCTGGATCTTTTTGAAAAGGGACAGGAGCTGCAAGTCGATCTTCCTGCTTTGGAAAAAGAAGCAGCGACAGTCATCGATTATATCTCTTCTGTTCCCGACGATACCGGCCTTTATCCAGTTGAAGCGACGGTCGACAATGCCGAGGAGAAAATCAAGCCGGGGATGATGGCTTCCTTCCTGCTCCCCGAAAATGTCGTAGAGGACACGTTGATTATTCCTACAGACGGTCTTGTTGAACAAAATGACGAGACATTCGTATATAAAGTAGAAGAAGAGAAGGCCGTCCGTGTGGATGTGGAAGTGATCGAATCACAGAGTGACTTCTCTGCCGTTTCTGGTGACCTTTCCGCAGAGGATGAGGTTATTACTACAGGACAGCTGACCCTCTCAGATGGTGCACAGGTGACCATCATGAAGGAGGATTCTGATGAAGCTCGTTAATCTATCCGTCAAAAGACCTGTGGGTGTCATTATGATTGTGGCCGCCATCTTAGGCCTTGGATTCGTTTCATTAAGAAGTTTAACCATCGACTTATATCCTGAAATTGAGCTTCCGATTGCGGTCGTATCTACTTCATACGAGGGGGCGGCCCCGCAGGAGGTGGAGAAGCTGGTCAGCCGGCCGGTGGAATCGTCTGTTAGCAGTATTGAAGGATTGGAGGTGCTTCAGTCTCAATCACAGGCTGGAGCGTCTCTTGTCCTTCTTCAGTTTAATACAGGAGTCAATCTGGACAGCACGCTTCTACAGGTAAGAGAAAATGTGGATCAAATCACCGGGGTCCTTCCTGAAGGAGCCTCGGATCCAAGTGTGCTGCGATTTGATCCACAGCAGCTTCCGATTATGACCATTGGTCTATCGGGAGATACTCCGGATGAATTACAGCAGGTAGCGGAAAACCGGATTGTTCCGTTTCTGGAAAGGCAGGAAGGGGTCGCTTCCGTAAGTATTGAAGGCGGTCAGGTGAGTGAAATCCAGGTGCTTGTCGACCGTGCGCAGATGACCCAGTATGGACTCGATTCACAAACGGTCATCCAGGCGCTCAATGCCTCCAACCAATCCGCCTCTGCCGGAACAATCGAAAAAGGGCAGAAAGACCTTCAGATCAGGGTGGACGGTGAGTTCAGCTCGATTGACGACGTGAAGAATACGAGAATTCAATCACAGACAGGTGCCCAGGTTACCCTTGATCAAATCGCAGATGTCAGTGAAACACTGACGAACTCTGATACGGTGAGTAAAGTAAACGGTGATTCATCGGTCGTTCTTTCCATTTTGAAAAAATCGGAAGCCAACACAGTGGAAACGGCGGACAACGTCAGGGAAGCCCTTGATGAAGTGCAGGGCGACCTTCCAGAGGAAGTCGGCACGAATATCGTTCTGGATACATCGGAGTTTATTAAAATATCCATTAACAGTGTCGTATTGAACATCATCCTCGGAGGAATCTTCTCCGTGCTCGTCCTGCTGCTATTTTTGAAAAGTATCCGGGCGACGCTTGTCATTGGTCTGTCCATTCCGATCGCCATCATTTCGACCTTCACATTAATGTACTTCACAGGAGAGACGCTGAACGTGCTGACGATGGGAGGACTGGCTCTTGGGATCGGTATGATGGTGGACAGTTCCATTGTTATTTTGGAGAATATCGTAAGCTACCGTCAGCGGGGGTACTCGATGGTGGAAGCAGCTAAACAGGGAGCTTCAGAGCTTGCTCCCGCTGTTGTTGCTTCAGCTACGACAACGCTCGTTGTCTTTCTACCGATCATTTTTGTTGAAGGGATTGCCTCGGAACTCTTTACTCCGCTTGCGCTGACAATCATGTTTGCTCTGATTGCATCGCTGGCTGTGTCGGTCACGTTAATTCCGATGCTGTCCTCGAAGCTGTTAACAAAGTCCTTGAAAGAAAGCGGGCGACGGTATTGGTTCGATCGATTCCTCGATAAAGTGAACGATGGGTACCGGTCGATGCTGCGCTGGGTATTGAAGTTCCGGAAAACGACGATCGCAATTACAGGAGCTCTGATCGTCGGAAGTGCTGCTCTGGTTCCTCTGATCGGCACGGAATTTATCCCTCCTTCCGACCAGGGTCAGATCGAAATAAGGGTCAACATGCCGGCGGGGACGTCGCTGGAGGAAACAGAGTCTGTGACCGCTCAGGTGGACGAGCAGCTGGATACTTTCGAAGATCTCGTGGATGTCCGTTACCTGTCTATCGGAGGAGGTAATATGGGCGGCTTCGGCGCAAGTACCTCCGACTTTGCTTCCTACACCATTCAACTGGTCGAACCTGATCAACGGGAGAAAACGACCCAGACGGTGATGAAGGAAATGGACGATGCTGTGTCTGATATTCCGGGAGCTGAAATTGAAGTCAGTGAACTGGATGCAGGACTGGGGACAGGAGCCCCTCTTCAAGTGCAGTTGAACGGTCCGGAATATGAAGTGCTTGATGAACTTGGCGGGCAGGTCGCCTACTTGATGAATGAAGTGGACGGTGTTCAGAACGCCGCTTCTTCGACGGATGAAGGCCGCCCGCAGATGAATATTACCGTCGATGAGGCGAAGGCGTCTCAATATGGGCTGACCGAGCAGCAGGTGATCAGCCAGGTCCAGCTTGGATTCAATGGACAGATTGCTACCCGGTACCGGGATGGTACGGATGAAAAAGACGTACGCTTCCTGCTTCCGGAGGAGGAGCGGCAGACGATTGCGGACTTGGAGGGGATGTCGGTCCAAACACCGAACGGAGCCTTGGTTCCGCTTGCGACAATTGCCGAGTTGGACCAGGTTCAGGGGCCGGTCTCGCTGTTGAGAGAAAATCAGCAGCCCCAGGTAAACGTGGAAGCGGAAATCTCAGATGTTGATCTGGGAACAGCGACCGAGGAAGTCCGGGCAGAATTGGATTCCTTGAATTTCCCGGATGGATACTCCTACACGATTGGCGGCCAGGCGCAGGATATGCAGGAAGCTTTCGGTGATTTATCCCTGGCGCTGCTATTCTCTGTGTTTCTCGTTTATGCGGTCATGGCTGTGCAGTTTGAGAACTTCTTGTTCCCATTCATCATTATGTTCTCACTCCCTGCTACCATTATCGGGATCAGTGGTGGATTGTTCATTACAGGACTTCCATTCAGTCTGCCGGCCTTTGTCGGGATAATCATGCTGGCGGGGATTGTCGTGAACAACGCCATTGTTCTAGTGGATTATATAAATATACTTCGCAGAAAATCCTACGACAGGTATGAAGCCATTCTGGAGGCTGGACCAAGCCGTCTGCGTCCAATTTTAATGACGACGCTGACAACGGTTCTAGGCATGGTCCCTCTGGCCATCGGTATCGGACGTGGAGCTGAAGCCCAGCAACCACTGGCCGTCACCATTATATTCGGACTTACCGTCTCCAGTTTCTTCACATTAGTCTTGATTCCGGTTGTCTATACGTATTTTGATGACCTGTCAGCAAAAATTACAGGATTCTTCCGAAAACGATCGGCGAAAGAATAAACGAAAAGGGTCTTCCCCACGCAGGGAAGACCCTTTTTCATTGTATGACAACAGCCTCAATTCAAGTGAAAAGAATAGTACGAGCACTTTACGTAAAGGGTGGTGGAAACGTTGAACTTCCACAGTAGAAGATACGAGGCGGGATTATGAAGGTCCTGACCGAGGAAAGGTCCTGGTTCCACCACGGGAAAGCGGGACGTTTTCATCCACCCCTGCTGCTACATGTGCGTAGCCCCCAGGATCTTCCGGAATTCTTGAAAGGGACGATGGAAAAAGGAGAATTTAAATAAACCTTCATGTTAAGGAGACTTCGATTCTATTTGAGTCTTTTGATGTTCTGAGAGGGAATCTCCAAGCTCTTGAATTTTATTCTTCAAACGGCCCGGGTAATCAAAGACATGTAAACCACACGTTGTTTTCTCTTCATTGGTTTTCAGCCAGATGATCCGGCCTTCAAAGGTGAAGGTTTCCCCGTCCATCATAAACGAGATCATCACTTCATCTCTCATCGACAAATGAGGCTCCGGGGAGGAGGTAAAGCGCATCCCGTTCAGACTGATATCATTGACCTCAAGCGGCCCCGATACCTGTGGGCTGAATTTCTTGTTATAAAAACCAGGGAGAGGTGATTGGAATGGATATCTGAAAGGTTCTTGTCTTCTTTCGTGCAACGTCGGCCACCTCTTTCTTATATGGTCAGTTAAGTCCATCATATACTCCTGAATACATGGATTCAATCTTTAATAAGTTAAAAATTCCGAATTACGAAATATCCTGTTCCCTCCTATCGACTTTAATCAAATCCCATGTCGTAACGATTCCCATAGGAAGGTCATCCGATTGTCCTGTTTTCGTAAGAATGACCGCTTTCAGTTTCTTATCTTCATTCAGGCTCTTCTCAAACCTTTCCTCCAAGTCGAATACTGAGGCGGTCGCGGAGAGAAATTGAACATTGGCATGTTTCTCATAGCCAAGAATATCGGAGGCCTGTACGTGAAGGGCGGGATTACCTCCGTTTTCAGCCGTCTGTGCAAGGAAACGGACAATGCCGTCATTAGTCAGGAGTCCGGCAAAGTGATGGCTGTCATCATAGATGGGAAACTGGGATATGCCGTGCTTGCTGAATGCCTCCATAATATGAAGCAGATTCGTGCTCGTCTTAAAGAACAGGACAGGACGCGTAGCGAAGGTCAGAGCTTCAGGCGGCTGCTCAAGAATCTTTTGGATGCTCTTCAAATGATGGACGACATCTTCATGCGGCGTGGCAATATAATAATCCCCGCTGATCCGTTCATGGACAATGGCGTTTCTTAATTTGGCATATTGTTTAAGCTGGTCAAAATGAACACGGACGACACTGTGCTTCAGTTTGGAATGCTGAAGCAGCTCTACGAAATTGTCGTTTTTAGGATATCCGTTCAGTTCCTTCAGGTGCTGGTGGATTTGATTGAAGGTTATTTCAAACTCTTCTACAATATCATGCATGCAAATCACCTTTTTTTTGATTTGTTTATAGTATTTCTGTTTTCGGTGGTATCAATTCCTGATATGATGAAGAACAAAAAATTAAAGAATTTTTTGTCGAAGCCGATAATAATAGGTAGAATGAAAAAGTGGGGGAATGCGGCTTACTACTTTCGACACGTTTCAAAGCAAAAACGTGCTTTAAATAGAACGAAGAACGTAAGTATGCTATACTCGTAGTACATAGAAAGAAGGTGAAAATATGATCGGTGAACGCATACAGAAAATACGTAAAGACCGACATATGTCGCTGTCAGAACTGGCGGATAGAGCAGGGGTCGCAAAGTCTTATTTGAGCTCGATCGAGCGGAACATCCAGACGAATCCATCGATACAATTCCTGACAAAAATTTCACAGGAGCTTGATGTTTCTATTAATTTTCTCCTTCACGGCGAATCAGAGCCGATGGATGAAACACTGGATCAGGACTGGATGACACTTGTCCAGGAAGCCATGAATTCAGGGATATCCAAAGAGCAGTTCCGTGAATTTTTAGAATTTAACAAATGGAGAATTCATCAGAATAAATAAAAACCTGACTGGATGCGCTCAGTCAGGTTTTTTTCTGGTAACACTCAGTTTGTTAGTAAAGATGGGAATTTATTTTTGACGTAGGACATGCTGATCTCAAGACTTTCCATCGGGGTCCGGCGGCTTTCATCCTGCTCCACCACCCACCATTTCACACCGTTTTTCTCTCCAAGGGTGAAAATGGTATCCAGATCGACGCCTCCTGTTCCCAGTTCCGCAAAAAACTGCTCCTCATCCAGTGTCATATCTTTTAAGTGGATGAGCGGTGTGCGCCCCTGGTAACGGTCGATCCAGGCTGCGGGATCCCCACCGGCCTTTTGAATCCAGTAGATATCAAATTCCGCCTGTACGTCCTCTTGACCGGTTTCCTGAAAGATTTTTTCCAAAGGAACGGCTCCATCGGGAAGCGGAGTCAATTCAAAATCGTGATTATGGTAGCACAATGTAAGGCCATGATCACGGCAGACAGCCCCGATGTTTTTCAAATCCTCAATCAGTGCCTCGTAATCCCCGGGCTCCCTGTCCTCGATGTAAGGACACACGATGTAAGGACTTCCAATGATCTTATGGTTTTCAATCACTTGGGTCAAATTGCCCCTCAGTTCCTCAAGGGGAACGTGACTGGAAGCTGCTTTCAGTCCCAGCTCGTCGAGAAGCGCTCTTACTTTCTCAGGGGAGAGTCCACCGAAACCGGCAAACTCAACGCCTTGGAAGCCTAAATCTGCTACTTTCCTTAACGTCCCTTCAAAATCCTTCTCTGTTTCGTTCCTTAATGTATAAAGCTGGACAGCGAATGGTATGGTGGTCATGATTTCATTCCCCTTTCTTTTTATATGGCTCTGTTATTGCTTGGTGTTGTTAATTAACATGTGAGCTCAGATCACCCCTTTCTGTCATGGGATTCGTATGAGGCGGCCTTGGGAATGACTCCCTTTCCGTGGTGTACCGTGAGCCTCCTCAGGCAGCGCCTTCCGGGGTCTAACGATGTACCTTCATCCCACAGGAGTCCCGCCATTCCCGAGGTCGCCTCTTCAAAGAAGGGTAGTTAGAAAGGACATAACCGAAGTCCGTTCCACCACTACGAAAGGGATGGCAGGGAAAACAGGTAGACTCCTGCGGGAAAAAGGAACAAGGTGAGACCCCGGAGAACGAAGTTCGAGGAGGCTCATCGTTCCCGGCGGAAAGCGGACGGTTTTCCCTGCCATCCCATGCTCTGAGTAAACAACGGACCGGACCCCTAATTCCAGACGGAAACGATTTAGTAATCGTTTAAAATATCAACAACAGACTTTAACAGAGCTTTTTATATAAACACTTTTGCGTTTTACACTCCAAAATCCTTCCAAAAATGAAAAAACGATAACCCAAACGAAAAAAAGTAAGCGGGAGCTTCTTTGAATGATGATGAATGGGCATTCGTCACCGTTGGAAAAATCCCCTATACTACAACCGAACAGAAAGGAGTGACCCAGGTGACAACGGTTGAACATACTTTGAAAACCTTGAATGGATTTCGTTCCCTTTGCTGGAGCTGCAAGCAGGAACTGTTGGAAGAGGATGTGGTCTTCAAGCAGGACGCTCACGTTTCTATACCCTTATGTTTCGATTGTTATAACATGGAGACCGATGACTCCAGGGAGTGACACATTCCGGTGACTGGGGAATAGGATAGTTTAGAAAAGGTGAGGTGAATAGAAATGCCTGTATCCGTCGTCTTTAATCAGATTGCTGTCAATTCACTAAGCGAGAATGGCCTGATATCCACTGGTCAGAATAACCAGCCGGACTGGTCGTGGCAGGGCAAGAACAATAACGCAGCTGGTATTCCTGTCGGATTTTTCATTGCTACCAATAATGTGAATACGATTTTTGATAATGACTTCACAGATACTCCGATTAATAACCCTACAGTGAATAACCCTCAACCGAACGTTCAAGTGTAGGAGGGACGCATATCGACATTCGTTTCGATTCTATTTACGTCAATCAGATTGTTGAGAACTCGGGCATCTTCGTCGGACCCAATACCCAGTCAAACTGGAGTAGTCATGAAAAACTAAATGCAGCGCTCGGCAGCGTGATCGGAGACGGCAACATTCTTTCGTGCAACATCAATGTGGTGTATGACAATGATCTGATCGATATGCCTGTCACCAGTTACAGTTCAGATCATAAGAAAAAAGAGAAGCCCGGGAACTATTCAGCTTCCTGAGCCTCTCTCATTTTTTCTTCCATCATTTTTTGAATCCATTCCGGCAGTTCCGTGTCTTCTTGTTTGGACATGAAATCAAGCAGTGCCGAGTCGCTAAGGATGGATCTTAGTTCTTCCAGTGTATTTCCGTCCCCGTGAATGGTTCCGAACCCTTGGTTGAGTTTCTGATGCCCTTCAAAACCTGTAGGTACGTTATTCCCCATGTTTAAGCAGGAAGCATTTTCTATAGTTCCGATCCGGATACTTCCGATGAAAAAATTCGGTGATAAATAAGCCATCCTACTCCTCCTTGGAAGGGAAGGTGAATTTCAATCCGTCATTGGTTTGTCTGAGCTTTGGGGCGGGAGAGGCCTTGGGTTTTACATGGACCCCGAAGTTATTCCCCATGTTCAATGCACCGCTCAGTTCTTCAATATCGAGTTGATCAAGCTGAAAGGTCAGTTGTTCCAGAGAAGGTTCTTTGATTGTTACATGGTCAATATGGATGTGGTATTCAATCGGACGTCCTTTGACCTGCTGCAGAGCTGCTTTTAATTCTTCAATCTGTTTTTCCAAGTCGTCTGTTTTTTTAGTGGAATCCCGCCGCTTTCGTGAAAAAAACATAGCGGTTAATCCCCATCGGCAGAAGGGCGTTTCATTATTAAGTGTTTATTATGGAGGAGGGAGTTGCGATGCCCGACGACTTTTCCATTCCCTTCATACACACGGGCGTGTGCCTTGAAGCCGGACTGGAAATTCGTACCTGAAAAAACTCCTGAGGATTTGGAAACCTGGTGGATCGACAGCTGACCAAAATGGATGCGGCTCATGAAATCACCTCCTATGACTAATGTATGAAAGGGAAAGATAAGCATGATGGACTTTATGAAATGGTTCAATCCGGTTGGTGGTGAAGATGGCAGCTGGAACGGTCCCGTTCCCAACTGGATGAATGGCGATAAAATGAATGACTTTCTCCAGCAGTCGATGAAGGAAGCCTTGTCTTCCACTCCTTTTCATCATGAACCACACCTGAAGAAAGAACAGGAGCTGGATCAGGTTAAAGTTGTGGAACTGATGAATGAAGTTGTGGTTACAGTAGCCCTCAGTCACCCGGTGGATCCGGATATGATCAGACTGAGCGTCGGCAGCGGATATTTGTATGTGGAGGGCGTGGAAGCCGGCCGGATGACCATTAAACTTCCGGCGGCAACCAGCAGAAGAAACGTCTACGCCCAATATCGGGAAGGCAGGATTGAGATCCGTCTGCAGAAAAAACAAACCGATGAAAAAGAAATTTTTCTCCACTATTGATCTTCAAAAATGACCTTCATCTCCTGACGGTGCGGACGTTTGAAAATAGTAATAATCAACAGGCCCTCTTTATAGGAAGTGACAACATCCTCAAATGCAAAATGGAAAGGGATTGGAATGACTCTTTTGAATTTTCCTTTCATTCGTTCATTGTGATGGAGCTCTTCTACAGGTACTGGATAATGAGGGGTGATTTCGCCTTGAATTATGAGGTGTGTCCCTTGCTGGGAAAGATGGAGTGGATCATTTTTACTGAACCCGGGGAGTTCAACGACAATGACGCCCTGATCCTTTGTTTCAAATAAATCATACGATGGTCCGCGTTTGGGAATGACATGGTGCATATCATTCCAGAAGTCTTCTCCCAGAACTTTTTCAACATTTTCAGAGAAAGCTTCCCAGTTGATGGAATTGTTCTTTTTCTTCATATCGATCACCTCATTTCATTAGTTTATGTGGAGGACGGGCTTCCCATAACCGTGAAGGAAACCGTCTGTTGAAAGCGCTGCCCGTTTCAGGAATTATTTGAAAAATTGTGTTGTGTTTAAGACAGGCACATGTTATGATTTAATCAACTCAAGTGGTCATTGAATTTTATGCAAACGTATTCACATGAATATCAAGCACTCTTCTTTATATTCAATGGACAAGCCGGCGAGCTTTTTTTAATACCATTTGTGCAAACGTATGCACGATTCGTTGCACAAAAATCGCCGGAATGGTTCTCTTTTTTTCATGTGATATGAAAGCGGATTCAATGATTAATAGAAAATAGGGGTGGATGTAATGAAAAAGAACAAACTTTATTCGGGTTTTGCTACCGCTGTACTCGCTTCAACTGTTGCTCTTGCAGGCTGTTCCTTCGGTTCTGACAGCAGCGGAGATTCAGGATCCTCTGATAGTGCATCCGGCGATCAGACAACTGTAGATGTTTTCCAGTTCAAAGTAGAATTCAAGGATCAGTTTGAAGAGCTTGTTTCCATGTATGAAGAAGAAAATCCTGATGTAAATATCAACGTAAAAACGGTTGGTGGAGGAAATGATTACGGGGCTTCCCTGAAAACATCCTTCTCCTCAGGGGAAGAGCCTGACATCTTCAACGTAGGTGGGCCGACGGATGTAGACGAATACGAGCAGTACCTTGCTGACCTATCTGATACAGAAGCCGCTGGAGCTGCATTGGAAGGAACCCTGACAGGCGTATCCCGCGATGATCAGGTACTGGGACTTCCATTCAACCAGGAAGGCTACGGCATGCTTTATAACAAGGAAGTTTTTGAAGAGGCCGGAATCAACGCAGAAGAAATCACAACCTTTGATGCCTTCGAAGAAGCCTTGAAAACCCTGGATTCCAAAAAGGATGAGCTTGGAATCGAAGCACCGATCGCCTTCGCAGCAAAAGAAAAGTGGGTACTTGGTAACCACCTTTCCAACGCATACTTAGCTGATGAGTTCAATCACAGTGTGACGGAAGCCTATGAAGCCGATACAGTTGAATTCAAAATGGGTGACCAGATGAAACGTTTCACGGATCTCCAGAAAGAATATTCCGTCCAACCTGTTTTGAGCCTGGATTATTCCCAACAGGTGGAAGAAAACTTCTCCCTTGGAAAAGTAGCCATGATCCAGCAGGGGAACTGGGTATACAACACGGTTGAATCCATGGATGAAGAATTTGCTCAAAACAACGTAGGCATCCTGCCAATTCCAGTGGAAGGTTATGAAGGCAGTATCCCTGTCGGCGTACCAAACTACTGGGTTGTAAACAAAGAGTCTGAAGATGAAGTGGTTCAAGCAAGTAAAGACTTCCTTGATTGGATGTACACATCTGAAGAAGGTAAGAAATTCGTAACAGAAGAATTCAAATTCATTCCTGCTTACGAAGGCTACGAGGATCTTGAGATTGCCGATCCGATTTCCCAGCAGATCTACGAGTATGCAAGTGAAGGTAACACACTTGGATGGGTCTTCCTCGGCGCTCCTACAGGCTGGACAGAAGACGCGATGGGTGTAGCGATGCAGGAATACATTGCCGGCGATATCACTTGGGAAGAAGTGGAGCAGAGAGCAACAGAAGCCTGGGAAAAAGCCCGACAGTAAATGGATGTTGGTGACCGGCGGCGGCCATGCCGCTGCCGGAACTATAAAACTCTCCTCTATTAGGATATTTGCCGAAGTAAGTATGTTAATAGATGGGATGTTTTGATCCTATTCTTTTATGAAATCGATACCATAACCAGCGGCATCTACCGCATCATGTATTGGAGGAGTTGTACATGCAGAACCGCAGCTTATCATTCTGGCTGTTTTTGACACCGGTTATTCTTGGTTTGGGGATTGTCGTCGTCATCCCATTCTTCTACGGTCTTTTCTATTCATTTACAGACTGGAATGGAATTACGGCTACAGCTTTTATCGGGTTTGAGAACTACATCAACCTGTTTCAGGAAAGTGAATTCGTGGATTCCATATGGTTCACTGTAAAATTCGCCCTTATTACGGTCATCCTGCTTAATGTTATGGGTCTGGGTCTGGCCCTGCTTGTGACACGGAATATTAAATCAAGCAGTCTTCTGCGGACCGTCTTCTTTATGCCGAACTTGATCGGTGGATTGATCCTCGGTTTTATCTGGCAGTTCATTTTCATCAGTGTGTTCGGGGATATTGCCGGAATTACAGGGATTGAAGGTTTTGACGGCTGGTTGTCCACCACAAATACCGGCTTCTGGGGTCTTGTCATTCTGACAGCCTGGCAGATGGCTGGTTACATTATGATCATCTACATCGCTTACCTTGAAAACATTCCGAAAGAACTGATTGAAGCGGCGAAAATTGATGGAGCAAGCAGTTTCCAGCGCTTCAAAAATATTACGTTCCCACTTGTCGCACCAGCCTTTACGGTTAGTATGTTCCTTACATTGTCCATGGCTTTTAAGATCTACGACCAGAACTTGTCTCTGACCAACGGTGGACCATTCAACTCCACGCAGATGGTAGCGATGGAAATCGTTCGTACAGCGTTCTCCGACAATGATATGGCCTATGCCCAGGCAAAAGCGGTTATTTTCTTCCTGATCGTTGCTGTGATTGCATTGACTCAGGTGTATTACAACAAGAAGCGGGAGGTTGAGATGTAATGAAGAAGAACAAAGAGAGAAGAAATTTACTATCGATAGAAATTCTCGGCCTTCTGCTTGGATTGATCTGGATATCGCCATTTTACCTGATGATTGTCAACGCGTTCAAAACGAAGCGGGACATTTTCAGCGGGGTCCTCGGATTCCCGAGTGAACCGGTTTTTGAAAACTTCGTCGAAGCGTTTATTGATCTTGAATTCCTGAAGTCACTCTTCAACTCGCTCTTGATCACAGGGTTCAGTATTGCAATCATCATCCTGTTTTCGTCCATGGCCGGTTATGCGCTGGCGAGAAATAAAAGTAAGTTGAGCGGTGTGATCTTCTTCATCTTTGTGGCCGCCATGCTTATTCCGTTCCAGTCTGTCATGATTCCGCTTGTATCGATCTTTGGACAGGCGGACATGCTGAACGCCGGCGGATTGATTTTCATGTATCTCGGATTCGGCTGCAGCCTTTCCATCTTCCTCTATCACGGAGCGATGACAGGGGTGTCGAAATCCCTGGATGAAGCGGCCATCATCGACGGAGCGAACCGCTTCCAGACATTCTGGTACATCATTTTCCCGCTGCTCAAACCGATTTCCGTTACGGTAGCTATTTTGAATGTCATCTGGATCTGGAACGACTACCTGCTTCCATCCCTTGTTCTTAACGAATCCAACGCAACGATACCGTTGAAGATGTTCTATTTCTTCGGTCAATATACGAAACAGTGGCACCTGGCGCTGGCTGGACTTACCATTGCCATCCTGCCGGTCATCATCGGATACTTCTTCGCACAGAAGCAGATCATCAATGGTGTATCAGAGGGTGCTGTTAAATAAAAGAGAAGGGAGGTAGATGAACGTGTCCGTAACGATCAAGGATGTGGCCAAAAAGGCCGGCGTCGCGCCATCTACCGTATCCCGTGTCATCTCGGATAGTCCGAGGATCAGTGAAAAAACGAAGCGCAAAGTTCGAAAAGTCATGGATGAGCTTGGCTATCATCTGAACTACAACGGCCGTGTCCTTGTCAGCCAGTCCACGCAGACCATCGGCATCGTAACCAAAGTTTCTTCTGATCACTTTTTCGAAAACCCGTTTTTCTCCGAATTGTTACGGGGAATCAGTGATGCCTGTCATGAACAGGACTACAGCATGTACCTGACAACAGGGAATACAGAGGAAGCGATTTTTCAGGAAGTCGTCAAAATGGTCCAGGGAAAACGCGTGGACGGCGTGCTTGTGCTTTATTCCAGAGAAGACGATCAAGTCGTTCCGTTTTTAAGAGAATCCAGCTTTCCTTTTGTTGTTCTTGGGAAGCCTGTCGATCGACCGGGAGAGACGATGTATGTAGACAACGATAACGTGCAGGCCAGTAAGGAAATGACCCGGTACTTGATTGGACTTGGCCACGAAAGAATCGGATATGTCGGAGGCAACTCCCAATTCGAAGTCGCCCGCGACCGGTTGGAAGGATATCGTGCAGCTATGAAGGATCAGGGGCTGCCTATTGATGAAAAATGGCTGAAGAATGATCCATCAGACAAACAGGATCCTGATCAGATCGTTGAACAGCTCCTGGTCCTCGAAAAGATACCGACAGCTTTAATCTTCACCGATGAATACAATGCGCTCACAGTTATGCGTTCTTTGTCCCGCAGGGGAGTGTCCATTCCGGAACAGGTGAGTATCGCAGCCTTTAACAATACAGTCGTTTCGAGACTCGCTGATCCCCCGCTCACGACGGTGGATACTCAGGCGATCCAGCTTGGACATGAGTCAGCCTCCAGCTTGATCGACCTGCTCAAACGTCCGGATATGGTCAAGAAAAGCATGATCATCCCTACGAGAATCGTGGAACGGGAGTCGTCCTGCAGGCTGGAGCGTAACACACAGAAAAAAGCATGATCCATAGAAAATCAAACAGAGATAAAGGAAAAGGAGATGGAAAGAATGAATGTACTAGTATGGAACGAATATCGACATGAAAAAGAAAACCAGGTCGTTGCTGATGTTTATTCCGACGGAATTCACGGCGCAATTGCAGAATTTCTGGGCGAAGATCATGCCCAGGTGAAAACGGCCACCCTTGATGAAGAGGAGCATGGGTTGACAGATGAAGTCCTTGCCGAAACAGATGTCCTCGTCTGGTGGGGCCATAAAGCCCACGACGAAGTCCAGGATGAGATTGCTGAGAAGGTGAAGCAGCGTGTCCTTGACGGGATGGGCCTTGTCGTTCTCCATTCCGGCCATTTTTCCAAACCGTTTAAAAAATTGATGGGGACTTCCTGTGATTTGAAATGGCGGGAAGCCGATGAGAAAGAACGTCTATGGGTCGTCGATCCCACCCACCCGATCGCTGAAGGGATCGGGGAATACATCGAACTGGAAAAAGAGGAGATGTACGGAGAGCATTTTGATATTCCTGCGCCGGATGAGCTGGTCTTCCTCAGCTGGTTTGAAGGCGGCGAAGTGTTCCGCAGCGGTGCGACGTTCAAACGCGGACGCGGAAAGATTTTTTATTTCCGTCCAGGTCATGAAACATATCCAACCTATTACAACAAAGAAATACAGAAAGTCATCCGCAACGGTGTGAACTATGTCCGTAACGCAGACACGCCGAAGCCGGTTTATGGAAACGCCCAGCCTTTAGAAAATATTACGAGTAAATCATAAAGGAGCTGTAACGATGACAATGCTGAAAGTTGCTGTAATCGGATGTGGAAGTATCGCACAGAACCGTCACCTGCTGGAATATGAAGCCAATGAAAACGTAGAGATTAAAGCCGTCTGTGATATTGCCGAGGAACGCGCCCGGAAAGTAGGGCAGCTGTATGGGGCTACGATTTATACCGATTATGAAGAACTGCTGGAAAAAGAAGATATTGATGCGGTGAGCGTCTGCCTGCCGAACTATCTGCATGCGCCTGTGTCGATTGCTGCCTTGAACAAAGGGGCCCACGTGCTTTGTGAAAAGCCGATGGCTACTTCAAGAGAGGAAGCGGAGGACATGATCGCTGCGGCAGAAAAGAACGGTAAGAAATTGATGATTGCCCATAACCAGCGCTTTGTGCCGTCTCATCAGAAAGCCAGAGAGCTGATTGAGTCCGGCAGTATCGGTAAAGTGTACAGCTTCCGTACGACCTTCGGGCACGGCGGTCCGGAAGGCTGGAGTGCCGAAGGGGAGGACAGCTGGTTCTTTAAGAAAGATCAGGCTTTCATCGGTGCCATGGGGGATTTAGGTGTACATAAAGCCGATCTGCTCCGTTACATCCTCGGTCAGGAATTTGTTGAAGCGGCCGGCTTTGTCGAGAACAATGCGAAAAAAGATATCTCGGTGGACGACAATGCGGTCTGTATCCTCCGCTCAGAAAACGGCATCGTCGGAACAATGACAGCAAGCTGGGCTTACAATACCCACGAGGATAACAGCACAGTCATTTATGGAGAGAAGGGAACGCTTCGTCTGGAGGACGATCCTACGTACTCCCTGATTGCCCAGTATACGAATGGGGACATTGTGAATTATCAGCTTGGGAAAATCCAGTCGAATGATGAAGGCGGTCAGACGAATACGCAGGTCATCGATCATTTTGTCGACAGCATCCTTAATGACACAGAACCATTAATTACAGGGGAAGAAGGTCTGAAATCACTCGAACTGATCCTTGCTGCGGTCCGTTCAGGGGAAACAAAGGAAATCAGTCGTATCGAGCGTGCTCTTCAATGACTCGGTTGAAAATGGGAATCATTGGAGCGGGGGGAATTGCCCAGGGGAGGCATATTCCCTCTTTCCTTGAATTAAGCGGAAAAGTCGAAATAACCGCCGTTCAGGATGTGAATCGTGATCGGGCGGAAGAGGTGGCGGAGGCGTTCGATATCCCCTACGTCTTTTCTTATTATAAAGACATGTTTCAGGAAGTGGATGCTGTAACGATCTGTACGCCGAACAAGTTCCATGCAGAGATTGCGATTGCGGCTCTGGAAGCCGGGGTCCATGTGCTCTGTGAGAAACCGATGGCCATGACAACGGCAGAGGGAGAGGCGATGATCGAGGCGGCAGAGCGGAATAACTGCATCCTTGACATTGCCTACCACTACCGGTTTACTCCAGAGGCCCAGCTGGCGAAGAAAGTTTTGGTGAACAATGAAATTGGGGAGGCCTTCGTGACGAGAGTCCAGGCTATGCGCCGTCGTAAAGTTCCCGGCTGGGGTGTATTCACAAATAAGGACCTCCAGGGCGGAGGAAGTCTGATCGACTTCGGCTGTCATCTCCTTGATCTTGCTCTCTGGCTTCTGGATGACCCGGAACCCGTTGAAGTGACGGGACGGACCTATGACCGGCTGAGCAGGACACCGGGACTCGTCAATGACTGGGGCAGCTTTGATCATGAAACCTTTAACGTAGATGATCATGTAACAAGCTATATCACGTTTAAAAATGGCGAGTCGCTTCAGTTTGAGTGCTCATGGGCAGCGAACATTAAGGAAGATCATACAACCTTGACCATTTCAGGCACGGAAGGCGGCTTAAGTGTCTATCCGTTTGAATTATACCAGGCGAAATACGGTGCCTTGTTTGACAGTTCAGCTAAAATCCGTGAAGGAGAGCCGGAAGTCGGGGTTGTTCAGGCGGAGAATTTTATTGATGCGTGTCTCGGCCGGTCAGAGCTTGTCGTAAAACCGGAGCAGGCCCTGAAAGTCACCAGACTGATGGAAGCCATCTATGAAAGCAGTCAAACTGGAACAAGTGTTAAACTAAACCATAGAGCGGAGGATGCTGAATGAAACTAGGGGTATTTACCGTCCTTTTTTCTGATAAATCATTTGAAGACATGCTTGATCATGCGAAAGAATCCGGCTTGAAAGCCGTTGAAATCGGGACAGGAGGTTATCCAGGGGATGCTCACTGTAACCTGGATGAACTGCTGGAAAGTGAAGACAAGCGCAAAGAATACCTTCAAAAAGTCCATGACAGAGGTTTGACGATCAGTGCCTTCAGCTGTCACGGGAACCCGATTTCTCCTGACAAAGCGTTTGCAGAAGAATGTCATGACACCTTTGTTAAAACCGTCAAACTGGCAGGTCTGATGGACGTACCTGTCGTCAATACGTTTTCCGGAACACCGGGAGGACACGAAAATGACACCGCTCCGAACTGGCCCGTGACTCCGTGGCCACCGGAATATTCTGATATTCTTGAGTGGCAGTGGGAGAAGAAGCTGATTCCATATTGGAAAGAACAGGCCCGGCTCGCTGAGGAGCATGGTGTGAAAATCGGTCTTGAACTGCATGCCGGCTTTCTCGTCCATACGCCATACACGATGCTGAAGCTGCGCGAAGCTGCAGGAGAAGCCATTGGTGCAAATCTGGATCCAAGTCATTTGTGGTGGCAGGGCATCGACCCGGTCGCAGCGATAAAGATTCTGGGTCGTGAACAGGCGATTCACCACTTCCACGCCAAAGATACGTACATCGATCAGGAAAACGTGAACATGTATGGCCTGACGGATATGCAGAATTACGCTGCCGTGCAAACAAGAGCATGGAGCTTCCGTTCTGTCGGATACGGCCATGGGACGAAAGAATGGTCTGATATCATCAGTGCTCTGCGTACCTTTGGATATGATCATGTTGTCAGTATTGAACACGAAGATCCGATCATGTCCATTCAAGAAGGCTTCCAAGCTGCGGTGAAGAACTTAAAAGATGTGATTATAGAGGAACCGGCAACGGACATGTGGTGGGCCTGACGGCTGCCTGACATGGACAAATAAGGCCGCTGGAAAGGGGAAAAACGATGGAACAGACATCAGGAGTAAGAGGAGGACTATATGCCGTAAGTGAATGGATCAGCCGGCTGGCGCTGGCCAACTTGTCCTGGGCAGCATTCAACCTTCCCGTTGGTCTGCTGCTGTTGAGCTTATTGTACAGTTCCGGATTACAGGAGGCAGGGTACCTGCTCCCACCTCTCATCGTTTTGCTGCCCGTACTTTTCTTTCCAGCAACGGCTGCTCTCTTTGCCCAGGCACGCGAATGGGTACGCAAAGATGAAGAAAAAGGAACGCGCCGGTCTTTCTGGAGCTACTATAAGGAAAACTATAAAACGAGTGCAGCGGCGGGGACGTTCCTCACGATTTTATGGGGGCTGCTTGTGGCGGATCTGTACTACTTCTCTGCTGTAAATCAGCTTCTTATGAACGTTTTCCTTGTTCTCGGCATTCTATTATTCGTGTACACCATCAACTGTTTTTCTGTAATGGTTCACTATGATATGAAGGCCCGGCACGTCATGAAGCAGGCGCTGCTGATTACCATCACAAGTCCTGTCCTGTTTGTGGCTGTCGCGGTAAGCGCTGGATTTATGCTGATGGTCAGTTTGTATATTTTTCCGCTGATCATTCCGATTTTTACAGGTTCGATCATTGCGTTTCTATCATTTTCCGCGTTTTATCGAGTATACAGGAAACTAAATACAGAGAATGGACCCGGATGCTGATGTCCGGGTTTTCTTTTGTCTTCCATAAGGTAAAATGGAGGAGGATGGATAGAAGTTTTATAGACGGATCATGGAGGGATATTATGAAGATTAGGCAATTGGAAAGCTCAGAATACGACCGGGTTCTTTCTCTCACGCACCAAATGATTTATGAAGGGACAATGAAAACGATTCAGCTGGAGCAGGAGGAGGCGAAAACTTTTGTCCAGCCTGTTCTTGATGAAGGGGGGACGTATATCATTGCAGAGGATGAACAACAGCGTCTGCTCGGCTGGCTGTTGTCCGGTGAAAAAAGGGACACGTTTTCCGGGGAAAAATTCGGGTTTATTTATGAGTTGTTTGTTCTTCCGGAATTCAGAGGCCGGGATGTCGGCCGTGCCCTTATGGAAGAAGGGATCAGCCGCCTGCAGAAGCAGTACCGTGAAATCCGTTTGAGCGTCTATGCCGGGAATGACGCTTCTAAACTGTATGAATCCCTCGGTTTCCAAAAGAAAACGATCATGATGAGCCTTACGAAAGAAGAGGAAGGAAATGGGTAAGCCGATTTTCTTCCGTCCCATGACATCTCAGGAGAAAAAAGGATGGAACAAAGGCGTTTACGTCGGTTTTTATACGTACCTGTTTGTTCTGTTCATCAACTTCTCTTACGAAACCTTTGCTTCCGGTTCCCTGTTATCCGCTCCCGTATTATTCTGGTCTGGACTCGCCGCCGCTTTCGTAACGGAACTTCTCTATGTGTTTGTGCAAAAGCGTAGACAGTCCGACGATCATACATAAAACAGACTCCAGGAATGGACGGCCCTTCGCGCTCCATTCCTGGAAGATTGTTGTATCTTTTTAAGAAAGCGGTTACAATTTAATTAGTGACTAGTGAATAGACGGAGAATAAAGGAAGGCGGTGATACAGGGTGCCACAGCAGATGAAGATTGGTAAACTGGCTGTCCTGGCCGCCTCTTTGACAGAAGAAGAACGGTCAGGGTTTGCCGACAGTTTCGAACATGTCCGCTGCTGTCAGGGAAAGGTCGGTTCCATGGATGTCCAGAAAATCATCGCTGCTGTAGAAACGGCGGCGAAGCGTAATGACATCATTAAGGAACATGTCTACCGGGAGACCCATGCGCTGTATCATGCGATCCTTGAAGCACTGCACGGTGTCACCCGGGGGCAGATCGGCGTAGGAACGATGATGCGCACAGTAGGGCTTCGCTTTTCAGTCGTCCGCGGCCGGCCTTATGATCATCCTGGAGAAGGGGAATGGCTGGCTGTTGCGTTTTACGGGACGATCGGAGCTCCTGTAAAAGGTTTGGAGCATGAGACATGTGGACTTGGCATCAATCATATATAAAAGAATAGGTGGCCTGTAGTCATTAGATATGAGAAGGCGGCAATGGTAGGGATTTCGTGCCATTGCCGTCTTTTTTTAAAGCCGATCCACCTGAACGATGGGAGAAGTCTGAAAGGGGGATGGCCATGGTCGAATTGGACGGAGATCATTTGACGCTGGAGGAAATGGAAAGGATCTGTGTATACAACGAACAGGTTCGTGTGTCCCAGAGCAGTCTGATTCGTGTACGGGTGGGAAGGGAGACGGTTGAAAAAATCGTAGCGGACGGCCATACCGTTTACGGAATCAATACAGGCTTTGGAAAGCTGAGTGACGTCAGGATAGCCCCTGAGGATGTTGATACTTTACAGCGGCATTTAATCCGGTCGCACGCCTGCGGGATAGGAGATCCCTTTCCTGAAGTGATCAGCCGGGCAATGCTTGTACTCAGACTGAATACGCTTTTGAAAGGTTTTTCAGGTGTCCGGGAGGTCGTAGTCCAACGGCTTCAGTTGTTGATTAATGAAGGGGTTCATCCCGTTATTCCTTCACAGGGATCTCTTGGCGCGTCTGGAGATCTCGCCCCTCTCGCCCATTTAGCGCTGGTGATCATGGGTGAAGGTGAAGTGTTTATTCGCGGCAAACCACGTGCGACTGCGGATGTTTATACCGAGTTATCGATTCCACCGCTGTCATTAAAGGCGAAGGAAGGGCTGGCGTTGATCAACGGAACCCAGGCCATGACGGCTGTCGGCGTCACAGCCTGGCTTCGGGCGAGAAAATTAGCCGTACAGTGCGACTGGGGAGCAGCTGTAACCCTGCAGGCGCTGGAAGGGATCCGTGATGCGTTTCATCCGAGTATTCATGCCGCACGGGGCTATCCGGAGCAGGAAGCTGTGGCCGAGCGCATCCGGCACCTGACAGATGGAAGCCAGCTGATGACCTACCAAGGAGAAAAGCGGGTACAGGACGCTTATTCGTTACGGTGTATCCCACAGGTTCACGGAGCGACCTGGCAGGCGCTTCACTACGTGAAAGAAAAGCTGACCATCGAAATGAACGCAGCTACAGATAATCCTCTCCTTCTTGAAGGCGGGAGTGTCGTAGTGTCCGGGGGGAATTTTCATGGACAGCCAATTGCCCTGGCGATGGACTTTTTGAAAATCGCGCTGAGTGAACTGGCTTCGATTTCGGAGCGGAGGATTGAAAGGCTCGTCAACCCGCAGTTGAATGATCTTCCCGCTTTTTTAAGTCCAGATCCAGGACTGCAGTCGGGGTTCATGATTATTCAGTATGCAGCAGCCTCTCTGGTCTCAGAAAATAAAACGCTCGCTCACCCGGCCAGTGTGGATTCCATCTCCTCCTCGGCCAACCAGGAGGATCACGTCAGCATGGGAACGACAGCAGCCCGCCATGCTGCTCTTATCCTTGAGAATGTCGAAAAAGTCGCGGCCATCGAACTGATCTGCGGCCTGCAGGCACTCGAATGGCGCGGCATTGACCGGGCATCTCCACGGATCCGCAAGCTGTGGATGAAAGCCCGGACGGTGGTTGAACCGCTGACTGAGGACAGAATCCTTTCTACAGATATTGAAAAGATGACGGCATGGATGAAAACCGATTCGTTTGACTGGGAAGAGTGGCGGTCGATTCACGAAGGAGGAGATGCTTATGTCGACAAGCCGTAACATAAAAGCTGCAACTGGACAGACGCTTGAATGTAAAGGGTGGGAACAGGAAGCTGTACTGCGTATGCTCTCCAACAATCTTGATCCAGCGGTGGCAGAAAAGCCGGAGGAATTGGTCGTTTACGGTGGAATTGGGAAGGCAGCGAGGAACTGGGAGGCATTTGATGCCATCGTCAGCGTGTTGAAACGGTTGGAAAATGACGAAACGCTCCTTATCCAATCCGGCAAACCGGTCGGTGTTTTCCGTACCCACCCGGCTGCTCCACGTGTGCTGCTTTCTAATTCTGTTCTCGTTCCGAAGTGGGCGGACTGGCCCCATTTTCACGAGTTGGACAAAAAAGGATTGATGATGTACGGCCAGATGACGGCTGGGAGCTGGATCTATATCGGCTCTCAGGGAATTCTGCAGGGCACTTACGAAACGTTCGCTTCCTTGGCTGAGAAGCATTTTGACGGCTCGCTAAAAGGAACCATCACTTTAACCGCAGGACTTGGTGGAATGGGAGGCGCCCAGCCGCTGGCCGTGACGATGAACGGAGGCGTCGTCATTGCTGTTGAGGTCGATCAGGAGCGCATAGCAAAAAGGCTCTCATCCGGTTACTGTGACAGACAGGCCGCCAGTCTGAAAGAAGCCCTTCATTGGGCAGAAGAGGCGAAGCAGGAGGGGGAAGCGTTGTCCATTGCCTGTCTCGGTCATGCGGAAGACATTCATAAACAGATCATTGCTCAAGGATTTCCGATTGATATTGTGACCGACCAAACATCCGCCCATGATCCGCTGAATGGGTACATTCCGACTGACCTCTCCATATCCGATGCAGATGAACTGAGAAAACAGAACCCGGAATTATATGTGGAAAAGGCTTCCTATTCCATGGCGGAGCATGTCCGGACCATGCTGGAGTTTCAGAAGCATGGAAGCATTGTCTTTGACTATGGCAACAACCTGCGCCAGGTGGCTTATGATGCCGGCGTCAACGAAGCGTTTGACTACCCGGGATTTGTTCCCGCGTATATCCGGCCGTTATTCTGCGAAGGAAAAGGGCCGTTCCGCTGGGCTGCGTTATCGGGGGATCCGGAAGATATTTACCGCACCGATCAGCTCGTACGCGATCTATTCCCGGATCAGGATCCACTCCTCCGCTGGATTGACGAGGCTCAGAAAAAAATTAAATTTCAAGGGCTGCCTTCAAGAATCTGCTGGCTCGGTTACGGGGAACGGTTGAAGATGGGGCTTGGCATCAATGAACTGGTACGAAAGGGAGAATTGAAAGCACCGGTCGTCATCGGTCGTGATCATCTGGACTGTGGTTCGGTAGCCTCTCCCAACCGTGAGACGGAAGCGATGAAGGACGGCAGTGATGCTGTCGGAGACTGGGCGGTATTGAACGCGCTGATCAACACGGCCGCCGGAGGTTCGTGGGTTTCCTTCCATCACGGCGGCGGGGTCGGTATGGGCTATTCGCTTCACGCTGGTATGGTTGTTGTGGCCGATGGGACGGATCTCGCAGAGGAGCGTCTGAAACGGGTATTGACGACGGACCCCGGCATGGGCATTATGCGCCATGCGGATGCCGGCTACGAAAAAGCGGAACAAGAAGCACGAAGGCACAATCTGGATATTCCGATGCTGGGGAGGGATAAGCATGATGGATGATCAAATCATTGAAAACATCGGTACCCTCCTCCTTCCAGGCGCCGGACCATTGAAGGGAGAGGCGATGAAGGAGCTGCCTGTCCGACATCAGGCGGCCATAGCCATAAAGGGTGAGAAAGTCGTCTGGATTGGTTCTTCAGAAGAGGCCTGTGCACGGCAGGCCCGTCATCGTTTCAATGCTGAAGGCAAAGTCGTATCACCGGGGTTGGTGGACCCACACACCCACCTCGTTTTTGGAGGATCAAGAGAAGAAGAACTGGCTCTTAAACAAGCAGGTACAACGTATCTGGATATTTTGAAAAGCGGTGGAGGCATACTTTCGACGGTACGCGCAACGCGGCAGGCGGATGAAAGTTCTTTGTATGGGAAAGCCCGTAGCTTCGCCAGCGGTATGGCGGCTTATGGGGTGACATCGCTGGAAGCGAAAAGCGGTTACGGATTGGATGAAGAAACAGAGTTGAAGCAGCTGGCTGTCATTGACAGGCTGAACGACGAGGGGCTGCTTGATATCGCAGCCACCTTTCTCGGCCCTCATGCCATACCTCCAGAGTATAAAGGGCGGGAAGACGCTTTTCTTGACCAGATGATCGACCTGCTTCCAGTCATTAAACAAAAAACATCGGCGGTTTTCACGGATATATTCTGTGAGACGGGGGTGTTTACGACCGAACAGGGAGCCCGATTCATGGAAGCATCGCTGAAGCACGGATTCCAGTTGAAAATCCACGCGGATGAAATCGACCCGCTCGGCGGCACAGAGCTGGCTGTTCAATACGGTGCGGTGTCGGCCGACCACCTGGTGGCGGCATCTGCCGAAGGCATCAAACAACTGGCAGCCTCCGAAACGATTGCTGTCCTCCTTCCGGGTACGACCTTTTATTTAGGCAAAGACACCTATGCGGATGCTGGAAAGATGATACAAGAAGGGGCGGCCGTAGCCCTGGCGACGGATTTCAACCCGGGCAGCTGTGTTACCCATAATCTGCAGATGATCATGGCACTGGCTGCTTTGAAAATGAAAATGACGCCGGAAGAAATCTGGAACGCTGTGACGGTCAATGCAGCCCATGCGATTGGCATGGAGAAAGTGGCTGGAAGAATCACAGTGGGCGGGCAGGCCGACCTTGTTTTCTGGGACATTCCGAATTACAAGTATCTTCCTTATCATTACGGCGTGAATCATGCCCGTGCGGTATGGAAGCGGGGGCGGTTAATCTGGGAAAGGAGGGAGGCGGATGTCTTTCCAATATCTTAACCCCGGGCCGACACGGGGGTTCAAAGACAGGTTCACGACGAAAGTGGATGAAACGAAGCAGTGGTATGAAGAAGGAAAATCCGGAAAAATAGGCCTGCTCGGTCTGCCTTACTCGAAATCATCCATCTCTGCCTCCCAGGCGTCGGAAGCCCCGCAGAGCATCCGACGGGCTCTAGGGTTTTATACGACGTATTCCCATGAAAAAGAACAGGACTATACGGATGTGACGATGCTTGACTTCGGAGACGCTCCGGCCCATCCGACAGATACGGAAAAAACGAACGATCTATTGAAGAAGAGTGTGAAGGAAATGCTTGAGGAAGAGGCCTGCTCGCGTTACGTCCTCCTCGGAGGAGATCACGGGGTCAGTTTTCCTTCCATCACTGCTTTTCATGAGCGGTGGGGCCGTGTCGGCGTGCTTCAATGGGACGCCCATCATGACGTAAGGAACACAGATGACGGCGGCCGGACGAACGGCACCCCTTTTCGCAGCCTGCTCGAATCGGGTGTTGTAAGGGGGGAGGATTTGGTCCAGATCGGCATCCGGGACTATTCCAATGCTCAAGCCTATGCGGAATATTGTGCACGCCATGGTGTGGCTGTCTACACGATGACGGATGTAGATGCAGAAGGCATTGCATCCATCGTGAAGAAAGAGATCCAGCGATTGAAGGAGAAGGTGGACCTGATCTATTTATCCGTCGATATGGATGTCGTGGATCAGGCTTATGCGCCCGGCTGTCCAGCGATCGGTCCTGGTGGGTTAACGTCACGGGAACTGCTGGTGAGTGTACAGGAAGCTTCCGGCGATCCCATCGTTAAAGCCATGGATATCGTCGAGATCGATCCGTCCAAGGACGTCCGGGATATGACAAGCCGCCTTGCCGCTCATGTCATGATGCGGTACATGTATCAATAAAAGAGGATAATCCAAAAGCAGGACCTACCCAGGTCCTGCTTTTGAGCTGTCCATAGTTCAGGGAAAGGGTCACGTTCCACTTTTCGGTGGATGCTTGCCGCGGGCACGGCTTCAGCTAACTTGGGCAGGAAGACCGCCTGCCCAAGTGGACCTTCAGCTCGCGCTGTTCCCGAAGGCGTCACCAACGAATGCTCCTCGTGACCTGCCAAATGACGAGTTGGGAACAAGGAGGCTATAAGACAGAGGACCTCAAATGTGTACGTACCGAAATAGGAAAATCCCCACCCATACTCAGCTTGGAGAATGAGTGCAGGAGGGGGCCGGTTTTAAAAGAGCCGCTCGTCCCACTTCTGATGAAATACGGACGATTGCGTGGAGCCCTTGTCTTTGATTGTTAACCGATAATCATTTGTTCTTTTGGATAGCGGTACGTATCTTGAATGTTCCGGCGTCTCAGGATGAACAGGAAGGAGAAGATGCCGATGCGTCCGATGAACATCAGCCCGATGATGATCAGCTTGCCGGCTGTGCCAAGCTCCGGGGTGATGCCCATGGACAAGCCGGTCGTTCCGAATGCGGAGCAGGCTTCAAAAATCACTTCCATCAACGTAAACTGTGGTTCGTAGTAATTCAAAAGCACAATCGCCGCACCAGTAATGGCGATGGCGGTTGAAATCACGATAAAAGAGCGGAAAACATCGTCCTCGTGAATCTCCCTGCGGAACACACGCACATGATTTTTCCCACGGGCATAGGAAAAGATGGTCAGCACCATAATGGCAAAGGTGGTCGTCCGGATCCCTCCACCTACACTGCTCGGAGAAGCACCGATGAACATCAACAGGCAGATCACCAGCAAAGTAGGTGTGGAAAAATCAGCCACATCCATCGTTGCCAGTCCCCCGTTCCGCGTCGTAACGGATTGGAAAAGGGCATAAAAGAGGGATTCATGCCAGCTTTTCCCTGCAAAGAAGTGGTTTCGATCAAACCAATAGATAAGCAGAGTACCAGTAAGAACGAGAAGTCCGAACGTGACAGATGTCAATTTCGTAAACAAGGAAAAGTGAAACAATTCTTTCCTTCGATTGGTTACATAATCTTTGATTTCAATCAAAACAGGAAAACCGATGGCTCCGAGAGTCAGCAGCAGCATTGTGACGACTTGGACGAAATAGTCGTCCTGGAACATGACGAGGGAAGACCCGGTGATATCGAACCCGGCATTCGTCGTTGCGCTCACGGAAGCGAAGGCTCCTTGGATGAAAGCCTCCTCCCAGCTCGGGAAATAACGGGTATAATAGATCCCGAGAACGATGGCTCCAATCCCTTCAATAAGCAGGATGATCAGGAGGATCTGCCGGATCAACCGGACCATTCCGGCGAATGTGGAACGGTTTTGATCGGTTTTGATTAACTGGCGGCGCTTTAACCCGATCTTCTGACCGAGCAGAATCCAGATGAATGTGCCGAGCGTCATTACGCCGATACCGCCGAACTGGAGGACGAACATCAGCACAATGTATCCCGCTGTGTTGAAGGTGTCCGGTGTGGAAACGACACCCAGTCCTGTCACACTCACGGCGCTGACGGCAGTAAATAAGCTGTCGATCAAGCTTACGTTTACGCCTTCCTTATGAAGAAAAGGCAGACTGATCAGCAGCGTAGAGATGAGGGCTGCGGAAAAATAGAAGAAAACGATGATCTGAAAGGGGGAAAGGCGGTTGAAAAATCGGTTGAATCGAGTCTGGTTCATCGTGTCATCCCTTTCTTCTTCCTTTAAACAATGGTCTTATAAAGGATTTTATAGCGGAACCGTGGCGGAAGCAATACTGGAATCAGAAGGGACTTACTGGAAAACGGCGGGTGTGATATAGTGAGAAAGAACTGAACCATTGATTTTTATAAGATAGGAGAAACATATGCAATGAAAGAAATCATTCTCTTGTTAGCGGAAGTCGTCAACCTCTGGCATGACGTGATCGCAAAATTCTCCGGAATGATGGGGTGGGAACTCTCAGATAAGGATCTGCATTTCTGGGTGATTGGAATTTTAGGAATCATCGGCCTTATTTTTGTAGATGTCCTGTTTCACGCTCTTGCGAAATGGAGTATTACGGTTATTTCCTTTCTTTTCACATTTGCTATGGTGCTTGTCTTCGTTTTTGCGGTGGAAATCCAGCAGAAGATCACAGGCCGTGGCAACATGGAATTTGCGGACGCACTCGTCAGTGTGCTCGGCTTCTTTTTCTTTTGCAGCCTCTACATGATTTTCCGCTTGATTACCAAGGGAATCCAGCGGTACAGGAAGAATAAAGAAGATGAAACCGCCGCTTGAGCGTGCGGTTTTTTTACTAGATTAAAACGCTGCAGCAGCGTCGTTAGGATGGAGTGGGAGGAAGATGCTGAAACGCTTTTTCAGTTATTATCGTCCGCATAGAAAACTGTTTTTCATCGACTTTTTCTGTGCGGTCTTTGTTGGACTGCTTGAATTGGGGTTTCCGATCGCTGTTTCCTGGTTTATTGATGATCTGCTTCCTGAGGGGAACTGGGGAACGATTGTGGCGGTCAGTACTGGTCTGCTGCTTTTATATATGCTGAGCTCAAGCATGCAGTTTGTCGTCAACTATTGGGGGCATAAGCTTGGAATCAATATCGAGACAGATCTTCGCAGGGACTTGTTTCTGCACGTGCAGCGGCAGTCCTTCGGTTTCTTTGATAATACAAAGACCGGAAATATTATGAGCCGGATCACCAACGATCTCATGGACATTGGGGAGCTTGCCCATCATGGTCCAGAGGACTTTTTCATAGCGATCATGACCTTTGTCGGTGCGTTCTGGATTATGCTGACCATCAATGTAAAGCTCGCGCTTGTCGCCATCATTATCGTTCCGTTCCTCATCTGGCTCATCTATTTTTCCAACATTAAAATGAATGCAGCCTGGACGAAAATGTTCGGCAATATTGCAGAAGTGAATGCGCGGGTCGAGGATAGTGTATCCGGTGCCCGTGTCGTACAGTCATTTACAAATGAAGCGTATGAAATCAAACGCTTCAACACGAACAACCAATTGTTCCGAAAAGCGAAGCTGACCGCCTACAAGGTGATGAGTCTGAATTTGACGGGCATTTACCTGACAACGAGACTGATGACTATCACCATTCTCGTTTACGGCGCCTGGCTTAGTTTTTCCGGTGCTTTAAGCTACGGAGAGCTTGTGGCGTTCATTTTGTACTTGAATATTTTATTTAAACCGATTGAAAAAATCAGTGCGCTGCTGGAGTTGTATCCAAAAGGAATGGCTGGCTTCAAGCGCTTTACCCAGTTGATGGATACCATTCCTGACATCCAAAACCGAAGGGAAGCCGTTGACGTTTCTCATCTTCATGGTGACATCCGTTTTCAGAAGGTCACGTTTGGCTATGACGAAAACCGGGAGATTCTGAAGGACTTGAGCTTGTCCGTAAAGTCCGGCGAGACGATTGCTTTTGTCGGACCTTCCGGAGCGGGAAAATCGACGATCTGCTCGTTGATTCCTCGTTTTTATGATGTCAAGGATGGCGCGGTTACCATTGACGGCATCGACGTTCGTGACATGACGAAAGAATCGCTCCGTTCCCAGATCGGCATTGTGCAGCAGGATGTCTTTTTGTTTACCGGAACGATAAGGGAAAACATTGCGTACGGACGTCTGGATGCCAGCCAGAAAGAAATTGAAGACGCTGTGGAGAAGGCCCATCTGAAAGAGATGATTGAAAACCTGGCCGATGGATATGATACACAGATTGGAGAGCGGGGATTGAAGCTTTCCGGCGGTCAGAAGCAGCGGCTGGCCATCGCACGGATGTTCTTGAAAAACCCTTCCATTCTCATTTTGGATGAGGCAACATCCGCTCTGGATACCGAAACCGAAACGCAGATCCAAAAGGCGCTCACCGAGCTTTCCAAAGACCGGACGACGTTGATCATCGCCCACCGTCTCGGGACGATTAAAAAAGCCGACCGTATTCTCGTGATTACGGAAGAGGGAGTGGCTGAAGAAGGAAGTCACGAAGAGCTTCTCGGGCGGGAAGCCGGCCTCTTTGCCAAACTGCACGCCCTCCAGCATTAAAGAAACCGCTCTAGTTAACCAGAACGGTCAGCTTGTTGAGAAACCCCTGTTTTTCCGCAAGCTTTTTTCTTGTCTTCTTTTAAATCTGCGTTCAACGTTCTCTTTTATAAGAGGGGCATTTATTTTGGTATCTATATACCAACATCGGCGCGAGGAGCGTTCGGTGGTGACGCCTGCGGGATCCACTTGGGCTGGTGATCTTCCTGCCCAAGTGAGCGGAGGGTGTGCCCGCCGCAAGCATCCACCGATAAGCGGAACGTGCCCTTCAACATGGTCTACGACTTTCTTTAACTGGATAACACGGCCTTTTTACTGCGCCGCTTTTTCCTGATCCTCACCGGAAGGACGTTTCTTTTCCGGCGAAACTTCCTGCTTATCATTCTTCTCTCTCTGTTTCTTCGTTTCTTGTTTTCTGGCTGTTTCCGTTTCCTTTTCTTGATCTGTATCGGCATTTTTATAGCGCTGCTGCTGTCGGTATCCGTAGGTGGAGGACAGAACGACTTCTTCATTTTCAAGGGCTGAACCGAGCGCGCCGATAATGATGGATATGCTGGTAGCTGTCCAGGCAATGTAGAAATAATTATCGTAACCAACGGCGCCGGAAACTTCCGACTCCAACAATCCCATTGGGATGAAGACCACAACGGCAACCGAAAACATTACAAAGAGGATGGAGTAATATATGACGACGGTTACCCCAAGCGTCAGCAGCGTGGTCATATTGTACAGTTTCCGGAGATAAGGAGCCCGGTCTTTCCGTGGTTTTTCCCATAAATTGTGAGCAAGGATGATCCAGCCGACCATTAACGAAATGGACAGAATGGTAAGCAGAAGCATCCGCCATGAGCTGTAATTATTACTCAACCGCCATAACGTTGGGAACACAAGGGCGTAGGAACCGGTGGCAAAGGCGAAGATGATGACCTTCATAAAGGCGGGGAAAATCGCCCATGGGCGGTTGGCCCGCACCATGCCGGTCAATACCCTTAACGCACCACTGATCCGGGACTGGACGATGAACCGAACGTCCATATACGTATCCTCTTCATCCGGTGTTACCCGTTTAATGGGGGAGAATCGGTCTATTCCACGTTTCTCCACAAGCCGGCGTGAGCCTTTTTTCTTTAAATTTTCATGTTCGCCATCCTCTTTTGACTGCAGCCTCTCCTGCGCCTTTTCTCTGTCTTCTTCATCGCTTCCATAGTACATTTCATTGACGAGCTGCAGAATGGACTGCCGGACCCGTTTTAATAGAGGCGTGGATCCGAGCCCGGGGAGTGTAATGATGGCGATTTTGTCATTGGTTGATGCTTCAGCCATAATCGGCTTCCGATCATGAAAGAAAGGAAGATCGGTCAGACAGACGATATAATCCCAGTCTTCTTCTTCTTTCTTTTTTAAGCCGGCCTTGAATACTTCCTCCGGGTCTTCCGTGACGCCGGTCAAAGGATCGATTAGGGCTTCGACCTGCCATTCACAGTCGTCCTTCACGTAATATTTGAGCATGTCAGGAAGCTGCTCGCTGATTGTTTTACTGAGCTCCTTGGGATAACCAGGCGGTGTGACAATCCCAAGTGATCGCTGATGTTCACTCATATATGGTCATCTCCTGTTTGTAGGTTGGGTTTGTACACTATGAAATACCCTTTGGATCCGCTTCTTATGCAGGATTTTCCTATAAATTATATAAAAATAATAAATGAATCCTGCGTGCAGACAAATATTAAGGGCGAAAATGTAAATCCCGTGAACGAACGTCCACGGGAGACCGGTGTTGAGATAGTGATGATATGTAATGGCATAGGATTAAAAGGGGGATCTCCATAAAAGGTATACCCCTCCTTTTGGAGCATAAACATCCATTTTTCATATAGGAACATAATGGAGAGATTGAATGAACATGCACTTAACTTTTTTCAAACGCACGCCATCCAATCATCGTAAGTTTAACGATTACGCCAATGGCTGTGAATACGAGGAGAGAATAAAAAGATTTCCAATGGATGTAATCATAAATATGAAGGACCCGGAGGATCCCCTCTCCGATATAAGCGGAAACGAAGGAGGCCGCAAGTAAAGCCGTCAAGTATCGTTTCCACGTTGAAAACCGCTGATAGATCCACATATATATGACGGGTAGAACAAGATAGGTGGAAACGAAAAAGGATGGAGAAAGGGGAGTCGGACTGATCGGATAAGAAGTGAAGACATATTGAATCAACACCGTATCCAGAACGGTCGTTATCACAACAACAAGAAAACCAGCGGTCAGGACTTCAAAAAGTCTCGACCGGTCTATGTAAAACCGCCACAACACTATACATCCGACGTTAACAGCAATCAGGATCCACCATTGATAAGAGAAGACATTTTCGCTGACCCAGTAATCCCAATACTGGTCACGTAACTGCTCGCGTGTGGATGTGATTTCTTCCCATAAAACGTGATCCATAATGAATTCCCCTCTTTCGGCATTCCGGGTGTTTTACCTATAAGGTTTTCCAGAACGCCTATTTTAATGCTGGGAAAATTATCTATTGGAAAAAGTCCGTGTTACCCGAATAGAATTGACCTTAAGTGGTATTGGGGGCGCGTTCCGCTAGTCTGTGGGTGCTTGCCGCGGGGCCGAAGATCCACTTGGACAGAAAGATCACCCGTCCAAGTGGATCTTCGGCCCGTGCTGATCCCGCAGCTGTCACTACCGAACGCTCCTCATGCCGACGTTGGAATATATAGGAGCGGAAAATAGGTGGTTCCTATGATAAATGAGAACGTTGAGCACAGCTTCGTAGACCCAATCGGACAGTATAGTCGCTCATTCAACGAGTTTTTTTCATTGATAAGAAAAGGATCAAATAGGGTACCAGGAGGGGAGTGCATTAGAAGCTCCTCACACATGAAATTATGGTATAGTGACAGTATCTAAAAAGGGGTTACAAACGAAATGTTTCCTATAAAACAGGGGAGGGATCTCTATGAGTGCAGAAAATAAAGATCAGACGGTTGTGAAACCTTTCTTGAACCAATATTCCTGTCCCGTAGAAGGAACGGTTGACGTTATCGGCGGGAAATGGAAAAGTGTCATCATTTTTCATCTGCTGGATGGAACGAAGCGGTTCAATGAACTGAAAAGGCTGAACAGCGGCATTACTCAGCGGATGCTGACGCTGCAGTTGAGAGAACTGGAGGCAGACGGGATTGTGCACAGAGAAGTGTACCCGGTTGTTCCTCCGAAAGTAGAATATTCCTTGACGGATTTTGGATTCTCCTTGAAGTCGATCGTCGTCCTGATGCGGGAGTGGGGGACGGAGAATATGGAGAAGGTCCTTTCCCACAGGGAATCGTATCAGGAAATGGAAAAGAGGAATGGATGAACATCCATTCCTCTTTTTGTATCCGTCACCTCAAGCCCATCCACCTTTTTTTACGGTCAAGAGCCGGCCGATCTGTTCAGATGTCTCCGCTAGATTGTCCCTGGCCGTATCCGGGTTCAAAGCGTCCTGTAAGGAGGACGGTCCTCTCATAATCGAAAAGCAGGCATCGATTCCTGCACCATGAAGTGTTTTTTCAACCGCTGAAATGTCCCCGGCAAGGGCGATGACGGCTCTGCCCTGCTGTTTAGCACGTTCCGCTATACCGGATGGAGCTTTCCCCATGGAACTTTGAGCATCGAGTTTACCTTCTCCGGTAATGATGAGGTCGGCTTCGGCTATGCGCTCATCCACCTTTACCTCGTCCAAAATGAACTGGACACCAGACTGCAGGGAAGATTGGAGAAATCCTGAAAAGGCGGCACCAAGCCCACCCGCCGCACCACTTCCTGCGATGTCCTGGAGATCCAAGCCCAGCTGTTTTTGTACGACCGCAGCGAAATGCTGCAGTCCTTCATCAAGGAGAGAGACCTCCTCTGGGGATGCCCCTTTCTGCGGTGCAAAAATGTGAGCGGACCCGTTCGGTCCATAGAGCGGATTTGAGACATCGCACATCGTCTGGATCACCGCATCATTCAACCGTGGATGGACATGGGTTGTATCGATGTGAGCCAGTCGTGATAATTGACCACCCCCGTCACCGATACTCCGGCCATCCGCGTCCAGAAACTGAAAACCGAGGGCGCGGAGCATCCCTGTGCCCCCATCGGTTACGGCACTTCCACCCAGTCCGATGATCATATCCCGGCATCCCTTTTCAAGAGCATCAACCATAAGCTCTCCGACGCCATAGGAGGTGGCGGATAAGGCATTTCTGTCTTCTTCATTGACCAGCGGAAGTCCACATGCTTCTGCCACTTCAATGACAGCAGTGGTGTCCTGATGGATGATACCATAAGCTGCTTTGACCGGGCGTCTGAGAGGGCCACAGACGGTTTTATAAACCACTCTTCCCCCCAAGGCAGACACAAGGGCATCAAGAGTCCCTTCTCCTCCATCTGCGACAGGGATGGTAGCGACACGGAATGAGTCTGATGCGTTCAATAGTCCCTTTTTGACCGCTGCATTCGCTTGCCTCGAGGACAGGCTCCCTTTAAATGAATCCAAGGCTACTAAAATATTCATACATTTCCCTCCAACTAGATATAGTGAAAAACCGCCGTTTATGTCTGCTATAATAGATGCATCAAAAACGAGGTGAGCTGACATGAGATTTGAAGAACGTGTCCATAAATATGAATATAAGCTGAATGATACCGATGATCAGATCATCGACTACATCCTTCAATATAAAGAAGATATGACCGGCCAATCCATCCAGGTGCTCGCGTCACAGGCCTATACCGTGCCGAACACTATTACAAGACTTTCGAAAAAACTCGGCTACGACGGATTCTCCCACATGAAGAACAGTCTGAAAGTAGAGCTTGAGGAACCCTATGAAGTGCCGGATGATGATTCCTACTCCTTGATCCAGAAAACCTTTGAGATCCTTGATAAGGATCGGATGATGGAAGCGGCCCGCCAGCTGGCGGAGTCGAAACAGGTGCTCCTCTTCGGGCTGGGGGACTCTTCGGATCTTTGCGAAATGATGGCCAGGAACCTCCGGGTGGTCGGCAAGCCGACGAGCCATCACATTCACCGGCATGAAATCCTCCACAGTCTGGATCAGTCCAATCAGCAGAGCATCCTTTTCTTAATCAGTCTTTCCGGCGAAACCCCGCTTGTGCTGGAGGCGGCAGAAAAAGCTGTGGAAAAGAACATTCCTATTATCTCCTTGACTCATTTTACGAAGAACCCGCTGCAGGCGATGGCGTCCATCAACCTCTATTGTTATGCACCGAAAAAAACGAAAAATGGCTACAACATAACAGGGCGGACGCCGGTCATGGTTGTTTTAGAAACATTATCCCAGTATTTTTGGAAATATTACTGAAGTTGTTTCCGCATACACAAGAAAACGCTTTATCTATGAAATGGTGTGTAAAAATAAGAAGAATCCGTCTTCTTATTTTTTTTTTGCTAAGATAAAGCCAAGTGATGAAAACACTTACAAAGCGGAGGTGGAACAGAATGGAATTAAGGAAATTGACCTCACCCCATTTGATAAGTACGAAAATACATCTTGCTTCAAAGCAGGAAGCCATTGAGTATTTAGTCAAACAGCTGGACGAAGAGGGAAAGCTTCATTCCAAAGACGAGTTTTTGAAAGCGGTTCAGGACAGAGAGGAATTGTCACCGACCGGATTTGAAGGAGGCCTTGCGATTCCACACGGGAAGTCGACGGCTGTTAAGGAAGCGGCTTTCGCCGTTGCGACAATTGAAAAACCGCTGACGGACTGGGAAAGCATCGACCCTTCCAATCAGGTGGAGCTTATTATCCTGTTAGCCATTCCTGACCAGGAAGCAGGATCCACGCACTTATCCTTATTATCTGAATTTGTTACCCGTTTATCAGACGATGCGTATAAACAGGGCCTTCTGCACGCTTCTTCAAGCGAAGAGCTTTTCGAACGCCTCGATGCCTTCGGGGAAGAGGAAGAGGAAGAGGAAAGGGCAGAACAGCCTGCGGAAAGCCTCTTGATTCTTGCCGTTACAGCCTGTCCGGCCGGGATTGCCCATACGTATATGGCAGCGGAAGCCTTGATGAAGGCAGGGAAAGAGCTGGGATTTAAAGTCCTTGTAGAAAAGCAGGGAGCCAACGGAATTGAAGACCGTCACACGAAGGAGAACTTAAGAAAAGCAGATGCGGTCATTTTTGCCAACGATGTAGCTGTCAAAGACGAAGAGCGCTTCACCCATCTGCCGAAAGTGAAAACGTCGGTAGCCGCACCGCTTAGGGATGCCCGTGGAATTTTGGAAAAGGCGGAAGCAAAAGCCGCCGGTTATGTGAAGGATGAACAGCAGTCCGAAGCTGCGGCGGCTGACGATACGGATGAGGAACAGGACGGAAAAGGATTTAAAGCGGAAATCAAGGATTCCATCCTTACCGGGATTTCCTACATTATTCCGATTATCGTTGCCGGCGGTATGACACTTGCTGCGGCTGTTTTAATCTCTCAGGCTTTTGATCTGCAGACGCTCTATGATACGGAAGGTTCATGGCTCTGGATGCTCCGTCAGCTCGGTGGTGGCCTGCTTGGACAACTGATGGTGCCGATTCTGGCCGCCTATATGGCCTACTCGATTGCGGATAAACCGGCGCTTGGGCCTGGTTTTGCTGCTGGTGTAGCTGCGAACTTGATCGGCTCCGGGTTTCTCGGCGGGATGCTCGGTGGTTTCCTGGCCGGTTTCTTCCTGAAATTCTTGAAAAGCAAAATCAAGCCGAAAGGTACGTTTGCCGGGTTCATCAGCTTCTGGGTCTATCCCGTACTTGGAACGCTTGTCGTCGGATCCATTATGCTGTTTGTCATCGGTGAACCACTGGCCTGGCTCAATAACGGGCTGATCAACTGGCTTGGAAGCTTGTCGGGAGCCAACGCGCTGATTCTTGGAGCAATCCTTGGAGCCATGGTTTCCTTTGATCTCGGCGGACCAGTCAACAAAGCCGCCTACACGTTCTGTATCGGAGCGATGGCGAGCGGTAACTTTATTCCGTATGCGGCCTTTGCTTCGGTCAAGATGGTATCCGCTTTTGCTGTCACTGGAGCTACGATTCTAGGGAAGAAATATTTCTCCCTGCAGGAACAGGAAATCGGAAAACAGACGTGGCTCCTCGGCCTTGCCGGCATTACGGAGGGAGCAATTCCATTTATGATCAACGACCCGCTTCGTGTCATTCCATCCCTTGTAGCTGGATCTGCGGTTACAGGAGCCATCGTCGCCTACTTCGACCTTGGATTGAATGTACCGGGCGCCGGCATCTTCTCCCTCGCTCTACTTCAGGGACAGCCGATTCTATTGGCCGCTTCTCTCTGGTTTGGCGCGGCTCTGCTCGGAGCGCTGATCTCTATGGTGCTGTTGATTTTGACAAGAAAAAGAAAGATTACGAAAGAAGCGGCTGCTGCCGCCTAATAAAGAAGTGCGAATGATTAAGGAGGATGTCGAAATGAAGCAGACCCACATTGTACCGCATATGCACTGGGACAGAGAATGGTATTTTACAACAGAGGAGTCCCGTATCCTCTTGGTGAACAATATGGAAGAAATTATGGAGAAGCTTGAGAACGATCCCGACTATCCGTATTATGTGCTCGATGGACAAACGTCCATTTTGGAAGATTACTTTGCTGTGAAGCCGGAAAATAAAGAGCGGGTCCGCAAGCTCGTCCAGGAAGGGAAGCTGATCATCGGGCCGTGGTATACGCAGACCGATGAAATGGTGGTCGGAGCTGAATCCATTGTCCGCAACCTGTTGTATGGCCATAAGGATTCAGAAGCATTCGGTGCCCCGATGAAAATCGGTTACCTGCCGGATTCGTTCGGTCAGTCGGCCCAGATGCCGCAGATTTTCAACGGTTTTGACATTCAATATTCGATTTTCTGGCGCGGCACATCCGAGCGTCACGGAACTGATAAAACAGAATTCCACTGGGAAAGTGAAGACGGATCAAGCGTCCTCGTCCAGCTTTTTCCGCTCGGATATGCCATCGGGAAATACCTGCCGGAGGAGGAAGAAGCACTCCAGAAGCGGATCGATAAGTATTTCAGTGTTCTGGACCGCGGGGCGACGACCGATCACATTCTCCTTCCGAACGGACATGACCAGATGCCGATCCAGGAAAACATTCATACCATCATCGAAAAACTGCAGCGGCTTTATCCTGACCGTGAATTTTTCTTAAGCCGTTTTGAGCACGTGTTTGAGGAGCTGGAGAAGAATGACGATCTGCCGTTGTTATCCGGAGAGTTTCTTGATGGAAAGTATATGCGTGTACACCGCAGCATCTACTCCACAAGAAATGATATTAAAGCGGCGAATACACGGGTGGAAAATAAGCTGACCAACGTGCTGGAGCCGCTGGCGTCCATAGCGTATTCGCTCGGGTTTGAATATCATCACGGGCTGATTGAACTAATTTGGAAGGAAATGATGAAAAACCATGCCCATGACAGTATCGGCTGCTGCTGCTCCGATAAGGTGCACAGGGAAATCGTTAACCGCCTGTTCCTTGCAGAGGAGAAAACGGATCAGCTGATTGAATTCTATAAGCGTAAAATTACGGATTCCGTCCAAGCGGAGCATGATGTCGTATCCGCTTTCAACTTCCTTCCTTATGAGCGCGAGGAAGTCATTACAGATAAAGTCGTGACAAAACTGGAATCCTTCGTCATGGAAGGCCACGACGGCCGGGAAGTTCCTTTTGAAGTCCTGGAGAAAAACGTTCTTGACCCAGGTCTCATTGACCGTCAGATTGTTCACTACGGCAACTATGATCCGTTTTATGAATACACTATCCAATGGAAGGACACGCTCCCACCCATGGGGTATAAAACGTATGAAGTGAAACCGGAAGAAGGGACGCTTGCTGCCGATGGTCTGAAGAAATGCGGAAAAACGGAAGTCGATACCGATTATTACCGAATTCAAGTGAACAGCAATGGTACACTCACGATTTATGACAAAATGAACAACGTCGAAATCCAAGATGTCCTGCTTTTAGAAAATGGAGGTGATGATGGAGATGAATATGACTACTCCCCGCTTGAGGATGAGACGTTGATCTATAGTCGTTCGATGGAAGCGGACATTCAAGTGTATGAAAATGATTACAGCGCCAAGCTGGATATCGCCTTAGAATTACCTGTACCCGCCAACTTGGAATGCCGGAAAGCCGGAAAGATCGACAGCTTCGTATCTGTTCAATGGAACATTAACATTGCGAAGCATAAGCCTGTCATTGAGGTGAAGGCAGATATCAATAACCAGGCCGGTGATCATCGTCTCCGCGCCCTCATTCCTACACAGATTGCCTCAGCCTTCTCGTGGTCGGATAATCAGTTCGGCATGATCAAGCGCGATGTCGTCGACGGCGCGATGGATTATTGGGAAGAGGAAGACTGGGATGAACGCCCGGATTCCATTTATCCGATGCTCTCCTACGTCGGTTTGACCGATGATAAACGTGGAGTCACCTTACTTACGAACAGTGTTCGTGAATATGAAATTATCGGTGAGTCATTTGATACCATCGCAGTCACGCTGTTCAGAAGTGTGGGTGTTTTAGGAAAAGAGGAACTGGTGAGGCGTCCGGGACGTCCATCAGGAATTAAACTTCCAACACCGGATTCCCAGATGATCGGCCGCCTGCAGCTCGATTTTGCGCTTGTGCTTCATGAAGGATCACTTTCAGATGCCGGAGCAGGGAGAATCGCGAAAGAGTATACAACTCCTGTGGAGATTTATAATAGAATTCCTTACAATGCCATGAAGCTGAATGAATCCGGCCTCGAAACCCCGGGCTCCTATTCAGTGCTGAAGGAAGGGAATGAAGGAGCCGTTTTAAGTACGCTCAAAAAAGCAGAAGAGGAAGAACGTCTGCTGCTGCGCTTTTTCAATCCGAAAGAAGAGGAACAGGAAGCGGAATTTTATCTTTCCTCCAAACCGGAGAACATCCAGGAGGCGAAATTGAACGAAGTGCCTCAGGAAACGGTGCTGCACCATCAGGGAAGAGTCTCTCTACCCTTGAAGTCGAATCAGGTGAAATCCATCTTGTTTTAACACATCAAAAGCCCCGTCTTCGTGAAGACGGGGCTTTCTTATAGTTGATCAGGAACCGAAGTTCACAATCATATCATGGGTTTTCTGGATTTCTGCATCAGACATGAAAATCAGGTACATGCCGTTGACCATCTGCCCGTCTCCGGACATTTGGTAGGTGGACGTGTTTTTACGGGCGCTGCTGTAGTTCGTCGCCAGACGCCTCATATCAGAGAACTGCATGTTGGTACTCACATTATCTCCAAGCACATCCATCACATTACCGACCTTGTTCACCGCATCAAGGCTTGCTCCTTTATCAATAATACCGGTGATAACCTCGCGCTGCCGCTCGTTACGGCCGAGGTCTCCATTTGGATCGTTTTTCCGCATCCGGACATAAGAAAGAGCTTCCTGTCCATCAAGCTCAAGCTCGCCTTCTTCAAAGGTGTAATTGCCGGACGTAAAGGTCATATCGTTCTGCACCGTTACTCCGTTGACCGCATCCACAACCTGGGATAGGCCTTCCATGTTCACACGAATATAATAGTCCAGGTCGATATCAAGGAAATTTTCCACCGTATTGACTGCCATGTCACTTCCGCCATAGGCGTAGGCGTGGTTGATCCTCGTCACGCGGCCGTCATTGGCAATTTCCGCCCGTGTATCACGGGGGATGCTGACCATCTGCATCTGGTCATTGTTCGGATCAAGCGTCATCACAATCATCGTATCGGAACGGCCGACATCATTTTCGCGTTCGTCGACGCCGAGCAGAAGGATGTTGATCGGGTCCTTATTATCTACTTTTGCTTTTGTTTCTTCATTATCAATGGAAGCCACACTCTCGTGTAAATCTTCATTCACTGTTGTGCGGACATCCTGCAGGATCATATATGCATAAACTCCTCCTGCGACAAGGATCAATGCCAGTGCAGCCAGGAGGATTCTCCAGCGTTTTTTCTTTCTGCGCTTTTTCTTCTTGGAACGTCTGCGCTCTTCCATACCCCCACCTCTTTCATTCAAACTACTTCTATTATACGATTTTTGTAGAACCTTGTAAAAATAATCCTGCATATTGTCTTGGGAAAAAAGTCATTCTGATCAGTCGTAGAAATTGGAAATTCATTTGTATAGAAGGAAAATGCTGTCGCATAACGAAATGGTACCGTGGGTCTTTATCTACCAACCAAAGGAGGATTTGATGTTAAAACGAGCCATTCATGTATCCAATACACTCATGCAGCGGTACCTTCCCGACCCCTTTCTTTTCGTCATTCTATTAACGATGGTGGTCTTCGGGTTTGGATTGATCTTTACACCAAGCACTCCTGTCCAGATGGTGCAGTACTGGGGAGAAGGATTTTGGAACCTTTTATCGTTCTCCATGCAGATGGTGCTCGTACTTGTCACCGGCTTTGTTCTGGCGAGCAGTCCGGTGTTTAAAAAGGCGCTCGGTCGACTGGCATCCACAGCCCGAACACCGGGACAGGCTGTTGTCATTGTGACGGTTGTTTCACTGGCAGCCAGCTGGATCAACTGGGGCTTCGGACTTGTCATAGGAGCCTTATTTGCAAGAGAGCTTGCCAAAAGGGTGGAACGGGTGGATTACCGGCTTTTAATTGCAAGCGCTTACTCTGGATTTCTTGTCTGGCACGGAGGACTGGCCGGTTCTATACCACTGACGATCGCCACACCTGATCATTTCACAGCAGATTCCATCGGCATCATTCCCGCTTCGGAAACGATATTTGCCGGATTCAACCTTGCGATTACTGCAGCTTTATTCATTGCTGTACCACTTTTGAACAGGAGAATGACACCAGCAGAGGAAGAAAGGTTTGTCATCGACCGCTCCCTGCTTGAGCAGCCTCGTCATCAGGAGGCAGCCGGGCTGGAGGCTGAAGCCCTGACACCGGCCGTCCGCATGGAAAACAGCCGGATTCTTTCCATGATCATCGGAGGACTGGGCGTTGGATTTCTCGTGTACTATTTTGTTACGACCGGTTTTCAATTGAATCTGAACATCGTCAACTTTGCTTTCCTATTTATGGGGATTCTTTTCCACGGCACGCCAAGACACTTTTTGGACGCTGTGAGCGATGCGGTGAAAGGGGCGGGAGGCATTATCATCCAATTTCCCTTTTATGCAGGAATTATGGGGATGATGGTCGCCTCCGGTCTGGCTGCGCTTATGTCGGAAGCGTTTGTGTCCATCTCCACCCCCTTTACGTTTCCCTTCTTCGCCTTTTTAAGTGCAGGGATCGTCAACTTTTTCGTCCCGTCCGGTGGAGGGCAGTGGGCTGTACAGGCACCGATTATGCTGGATGCCGCCCAGCACCTCGGAGTATCAATACCAAAAACGGCGATGGCAGTCGCCTGGGGAGACGCATGGACCAATATGATTCAACCCTTCTGGGCCCTGCCGGCACTGGCGATTGCCGGCTTGAAGGCGAAGGACATTATGGGCTTCTGTCTTATCATCCTTTTTGTAAGCGGTATCATAATTTCACTCGGGTTACTGTTCCTTTAGTGAAGCTTTCACGTATGTTGTGGACGGTCACGTTCCGTTTATCGGTGAATGCTTGCCGCGGGCTCGGCCTCAGCTAACTTGGTCAGGAAGAACACCTGCCCAAGTGGATCTTCGGCTCGCGCTGTTCCCGCAGGCGTCATCACCGAACACTTCACGTGACCCCGCCTAAGGATAATTGGAGAGAGGGATCTTCTGTTAAATGGAAGATCCCTCTTTATGCTTTAAAAATTCTAAAAAACGTCTGTAGATTGATACTGGCGACATCTGCTTTTTAGAATAGCTCTGTTAAAGTTTGTTGTTGATATTTTAAACGATTACTAAATCGTCTCCGTCTGGAATTAGGGGTCCGGTTCGTTGTTTACTCAGAGCATGGGATGGCAGGGAAAACCGTCGGCTTTCCCCGAGGAGGATTGGACGTTCGTCCGCGGAAAGGGAATAATCGGAGCTTCTGGAGGCACTACAAAAACACAGGGGTTCTCAACAAACGGCTCTCTGCCGGAAAGGCAGAGAGCCGTTTGTTGATCTAAATCGAGTAAGTCCGGTGATCGGCCTGGACGAATCCGCCGGCAGTGAAGGAGACGACACGATTCCGCCCCAGCTGTTTCGCCTGATATAACGACTGATCGGTCAAATCGATGATCTCCTGCCTGTCTTCCGTTGTAGATGGATACGTGCTCGCCCCGATGGAAACCGTTATCGGAATATGTGATGTGGCGTTGATCCAGAAGGTATGGGACATCACTTCGCTCCGGATCCGTTCCGCAATGGTACAGGCGCAGGAATTGGAGCAGTCCGGCAGAATGACGGAAAACTCTTCCCCGCCGTTCCGGGAGACGATGTCCGTATCTCTTGTATGTTCCTGAAGAAGCCTCCCGAGCTGTTTGAGCACCTGATCTCCAGCCGGATGACCATACGTATCATTCACATGCTTGAAGTGATCCACATCAATGATGAGAAGAGACAACTCCTTCTTTTTCTTCTCGCTTTCTTCAAGCTGCTGGTTCCAGTGGAAATCGAACTGCCTCACATTGTTCAACCCTGTCAGATGGTCGATGGAAGCTTTTTGCTCGTAGCTCTTAAAAAGAGAGTGGGACCGGTCGAGGTATTGAATGAGATAAATGATCCCCACACCGCCGAGACAGCTGATCACCCAATAGACAGGGAGCAGGGTTTCGAGAAGACTCCAATCCCTTACGATCACAGATAGCACAACAGAAAAGACGAGATTGGAATAAAAAATCATGTAAAACCCTGAAATATAGCGGGGCTGATGACTTTTTCTCATTCGATTAATCACGATGATACCGGCAAGGGTCACGATCATAAAAATAATGGCCGCCACGGATGAAAGATTGAATCCGTATAGGAAACGACCGGCAATAATGAGGATAGTAGCGATAACGGCCGGCCGGACACCGCTGATTAATAGAATCATAAGGACGGGGACATGCCGCAGATCCACAATCGTCAAATCAGTCACCTGGATGGAATAATACATCATCAAGTTTCCCATAATGCCCGCCGCGACTCCGTCAATCAAGCAGATGGCCTTTAGCGGCAGGTGTTTTTCAAGGGAGTGCCATCTTAATTGGAGGTAGGAGAAAAATAAGGCAGTCAGGATGCAGATATTGACAAAAAAATCGGATACCATGGAACATCAACTCCCAGCTGTACAAAAATATGTGAATGTTCGTTTAGTCGCATTACGTCGAATAATAAACGGTATTCTTACCTCTCATATTACCATGATATTCCTTTGTAGAGAGGACCATCCGCATTAAATAGGTCTATACACCTATATGAAATCCGTGTAGAATTATGGTAAATAATATACAAGGGATCATTCGATGGAGGAGGCAGACTTATGAGAGAGAACTTAGATCACAAATGGCTGGATCTCGTTGGAAAAGCGATGGATGGACCGCGTTCCAAAGAGGAATTCCGCCGTTACCTGAATGAACAGAAAATCCTGAAGGCCGGACGTGCCCACGAAGAAAAGAATGCCAGACAAAGAAACGAGCATTTGACTTTAGTTACACGTGAGCAGTAGTTACCGAACGTTTAGTTACCATCCTTTATTTTGTAAAAACATGTGGATGACAGCCGTTCATCCTCCGAAAGGGAAACTAGATGAATACGAAACAAACCATTCTTGAAAATGCCCTGCAGTTTTTTGCTTCCTATGGGTATGATGGGGCATCGATGTCATTGATTGCCCGGGAGACACAGATTACAAAAGCGGGGATTTACAGTTATTTCAAAAACAAGGAAGACCTGTACATAGCTGTACTTGATCATTTAATTGCGTTTCACAAAGAGTACTGGATAAAGAAAAAACAACGTCTGAAATCGGCGTCGAACGAAAAAAGGTTGAAGGACAGCTTTATCTTTTCGATCCAGACAGCCGTCAAAGAACCCGCGCTGATCGCTTTCTGGCAGATGGCTCAGATTTCTCCGCCACGGTCACTGGAGCAGGTAGTGACCGAAAAAATCTCAGCATCCAGAAACTTTTTACTCGCTTATTTCGAAGAGATGTTCGAGGCTGGAAAAGCTGCTGGTGAAATCGAGACGCCTCATTCGTCCCTGACACTGGCTCATTCGTTCTACTGCCTGATTGAAGGGGCTTCCTTAAAGCATGTGAATGCAAATTTCCCCGATTACGAAGCAACGCTTCTTACAATATTTGAATTGTTCTGGGACGGATTGGAAGCACGAAAAGCCGACGAATGGAAGATTGTCTGAATCGTACAAAATCCGACTGAAAAAAAGTGCCCAAACCTCTTGGTGAACTATAACCCGAATAATGGACACTTATAAAAAAGTGCCCCGTTATTCGGGTTATTTCTATCTCTAGAAATTTAA